>PMDB01000089.1 GCA_003155495.1 Ignavibacteriota bacterium | reverse complement strand
ACAAAACCTACTTCAAGTGTCTGCGCTGCCTTTTTTATTGAGTCGATGAATGTGCGGCTGCCAAGCAACAGCGCACGAATACTATCCTGTATTGCCACATTATGAGATTTACGGTACGATTCATCATCTCGAATTGCTTTATTGATGACATCTTTCAAGATATCGGGATGTTCTTTCCAATCCCACGTCGTATCGAATGCTATTTGGAAATCCTTCAGATGAGCTTCGATGGCTGAGATCGCATGCCGCTGCATTCGGCTATCGAGCGAAGTATAAATACTCAGACCATCCCGGTAAATATCATAGCCATGTGTCTCGGCTTTTTTTAGAAGCTGCCGGCGGATCCATTCCACGAAGTGCGGTGCAATGCCGGAGCGAAACTCTGTTTCAATAGATTTGAAATCAAGCGAGTCGGTTCGGACTTGCTTTGCCATTTCTCCTGTGAAGAATCCTTCTTTCACCATTTGGTCGATCACCACATCGCGGCGTGCCAGGGCCCGATCGCTGTGTTGAATGGGATCGTAATAATTCGGCCCTTTGAGCATACCGATGAATAAGGTGTACTCGGGTGGTGTCAACTCGGTCGCAGGTTTTCCAAAGTACGTCTGTGCGGCGGACTCGATACCATAGGCATTTTTCCCAAAGAAAGCGACATTTAAGTACAGCTCAAGAATTTCATTTTTTGTAAAATTGCGTTCGATTTGTACTGAAGTAAAAAATTCACGAATCTTCCTTGTGATCTTGTCAAACATCGATTCACGTTTACTTTTGAACTTGTATAAATTGCGAGCGAGCTGTTGAGTGATGGTGCTTGCCCCTGCCTGGCGGAATGTGACGACATTGAGAATCATTTGCCGGATGAACCGAGATACATTAACGCCCCAATGGTTATAAAAATCTTTGTCTTCCGTCGCAATCAATCCTTTGATCAATCCGGGAGGAAGTTCGCCGAGTGAAATGCGCGTTCGGTTCTTATATGCGAACTGATCCAGCACTTCACCGTCGATAGAATAGATTTTTGTAGCAAGCTCTGGTTTTGGATTTTCCAATTGTTCAAGGGTCGGTAACCCTTGAACAATATACACAGAGTACCATACTGTCAGTATGATAAAAATGAAGATGACACCGTAGAGAATCAAATGATTTCGGTCGAAGAACTTTTTATTAAGTTTCATATGTGTATGCCGGTATTCCGGATCATTGAAATACCGTTCCATCTCTTCCGGACTGAATTTTCGATCAGCCATTATATATCACTCGATTCTCACTATTCAATCAATCTGTATACTTTTTGAGTTCCATTTTTTTGCCGTCATACACTGCATAGGTGTTTTCAAAAATCCAATCACCAAGATTGATATACATCCCGTTTCCAATTCTTTGACGAGATGAGATATGGTTGTGTCCCATTACGACAAAATCAAATCCATCCTGAAGCTTTTGCGTTGCAAATTCCACCATACCGCTACTTTCGTACGTTCTGTTGCTCGTGTAGCGTCGGCTGGTGCGCGATGACCACCTTGCAATCCATCCAGTTACATCCGGATGAATGAGGGAAAAGAGGAATATGTTCAATCTGTTGCGAAGAATTTTCTTGAGGATCTTATAACCGATATCGCCTTTCAGTAATCCATCACCATGATGGATGAGGAACCGTTTCCCGTAAATATCCGTTTCAATGGGATCGAGGTACACTTCCATACCAAGTTCAGTGCGGAAGTAGTCTTTCACCCAAAAATCGTGATTTCCTGCAGTAAAAAGAACGCGAATACCTCGCTCGGTTGTCTCAGCAAGTTTTGCAAAAAGACGGAAATATTTTTTAGGAACAACCGTTTTGTATTCAAACCAGTAATCGAACAAATCACCTACAATATAAATTTGTGCAGCATCCTGCTNNAAACCAGTAATCGAACAAATCACCAACGATGAATATCTGTTCGGCGTCGTGTTGGATAAAATCTAAAAAACGGATCAGACGTAATTCTTTCTGGCGATCCTCTCCAGGGGAGCCAAGGCCGAGATGAGCGTCGGAGAAGAAATATGTTTTATGTCTTGCCGCTGTTTTTTTCCGCATCCAAGATTTCGTTGTTTTCATTTCATAGAACCAATCTATTGAATTAGATACAGAAAAATTGAAGGAAAATCAAGAAACGCTTTCCATGCCTTACCTTGCTTCTCGAAACCGATTTCTTTATTATTCAATCGAGAAAATAATGTATGAAAACCACGCGGACATCGTCACGCAAACAACAGCATATAGATATTAGTTTAGCCAAAGATGTCTCTTTTTGTGTTAAGACAGCCGGTTTTGAACGCTGGGATTTTTTACACAATGCACTGCCTGAATTGAATCTGTCCGATGTTGATCCGTCAACATCGTTCCTGGGGAAGAAAATGGCGTTTCCATTTATTATCTCCAGCATGACCGGTGGTTACGCGGACGCTATAAAAATCAACCGGCAGCTTGCGGAAGTGTGTGCAATCAAAAAGATTGCTATGGGCGTGGGCAGTCAACGTCAGGCGTTGGAAGATGATCAATTTCATCGCTCATTTTCTGTGGTGCGCGACGTAACAAGCGATATTCCGGTATTCGGGAATATTGGCGCGGCAGAAGTGGCAAAATTACGAGATGCATCACCGATACTTCGTTTGATTGATTTGATTCATGCCGATGGATTTGCCATCCATCTCAATCCTGTTCAGGAATTACTTCAGCCGGAGGGCAATACAAACTTCCGTGGAGTGCTTGCCGGAATTGAATTGCTGGTGAAAGCAATTCCTGTTCCGCTCATTGTGAAAGAAATCGGTGCAGGTATCTCCCCAAACGTTGCACAGCGACTCATTGACAGCGGGGTAACGATCATCGATGTTGCAGGTGCAGGAGGAACCAGTTGGGCCGGTGTTGAAATCTTAAGAGGAAAAAATAAAGATGGAAAAAGGAAGAAGCAAGAAATGAGATTGAACTCACAAGAATTTTGGGATTGGGGAATTCCCACGATAGATGCGCTGAGGGGTGTGTGTATAGTAAAAAGTAAATCATCTTGGGTAAAAGTGATATCATCCGGCGGCATTTCCAATGGCATCGACATTGCAAAGTCTTTAGCGTTTGGCGCTGATTATGCTGCTGTTGCGCGACCTATCCTGAAGGCGCTCGCAAATGGCGGAGTGAAATCGGTTCTCCGGCTTTTCGATAAGTGGGAATGTGAATTAATAGGTACAATGTTCTTGACCGGTTCACGATCCATTACAGCTCTGCAGAAGCAGCAGATGATTCCGAGAGTGTGAGAAAAATTATGAATCCAGAACAAAGGTACGAACGGCATAAAATAGTCGTAGAACGGTATCTTCGCGGTTTCATCAGCGAACATAAGCCGCAGACGCTTTACGCTCCGGCGAAATATGTTCTCGCAGCTGGTGGTAAACGAATTCGTCCGGTATTGACATTGCTTGCATGCGAAGCAGTCGGTGGTGTTGCCAGCGATGCGCTACATGCCGGAGCGGGAATTGAAATCCTGCACAATTTTACGCTGGTTCACGATGACATAATGGACCATGCACAAACACGACGTGGTCGTCTTACCGTCCACAAGAAGTGGGATGAAAACATTGCGATTCTCTCTGGCGATGTGCTTCTTGGACTTGCCCATCGTGCTTTGCTCAGAACAAAATCATCATGTATTCAAGAAATCAGTAAATTGTTCACTGAAAGCGTCATCACGGTGTGTGAGGGGCAATCGTTAGATAAGGAATTCGAAACACGCCATCGTGTTCATGTGAATGAATATCTGTTGATGATCGAAAAGAAAACCGGAAAACTTGTCTCTGCTGCGACGCAGATCGGCGCACTTATCGGGAAAGCCACTCCGGCAGAATTGGAAGCACTGCGTCGGTACGGTGAGTATATTGGACGTGCATTTCAACTTCAAGACGACCTGCTCGATATCGTTGCTGATGAGAAGGAATTCGGCAAAGCTATCGGGGGAGACTTAGTGGAAGGTAAAAAAACATTCCTGCTTCTTGAAGCCATGCGCCGTGCAAAAGGGAAGGAGAAAAAAATGCTCCACCATGTGTTCACTGATGGCGGTGTGCCGCGTAAACAGGTGCCATTATTTCGAAGAATCTATGAAGAAACAGGTGCCATTGATTCTGCGAAGAAAAGAATTGAAACCGACATCACAGAAGCGAAGAATCAACTCGTCGCCTTGCCGACTTCCACGGCGCGCGAAACACTTCGTTGGCTGGCGGAAAAATTATTGAATAGAACCTACTAATGGTATGTGTCTTGAATGATTGAACGAGAAGTAACGATTCGGAATCGGGCGGGTTTACATACTCGACCCGCTGCGGCGATTGTCAAACTTGCGGCGAAATTCCAATCCGAATTTTTTATTGAAAAGGACAGTTTTCAGATCAACGGTAAAAGTATCATTGGCGTGATGACGCTGGCAGCAGAACAGGGTTCTAAGCTCTTAGTGCGCTTTGACGGTCCTGATGAAGAAGAAGCGTACCGAGCCATGGCTGAGCTGTTTGATAGCGGCTTCGGTGAACCGATATAATCGCGAAGAAATGGATTTTTCTTATTCCGAACAGGTATCAAATGAGTAAGACTATCAAACAAGAGGTAAAGCTGAAGGGAATTCCAGCATCTCCTGGTATTGCCATTGGACCTGTATATCTTTTTCGGAAACATGAACCGACCATCCAGACGCGCACTATTGACGTCGGTGAGGTCGGGAAAGAGATTAACCGTCTTCAAAACGCTCTCGCGCGATCTAAGAAAGAACTCACCAAGGTTTTTGATTTTGCCGAACAGAAGTTAGGTGCAGATCAATCCAAGATATTCGAAGCACAGCTTCTCCTTCTTGAAGATGCAATTCTGTTTGAAGTTGTCTATAAGAGGCTCAAGGAAGAACGAAAGAATGTCGAATTTCTCATTCAAGACGAGATGGAAAAATATCATCGGCTGATGATGGCGTCAAATGATCAGTATGCCCGTGACCGTGCTGACGACCTGCTCGATGTAGAGAATCGTATTCTTCGAAATCTTG
>PMDB01000039.1 GCA_003155495.1 Ignavibacteriota bacterium | reverse complement strand
ATCGGTGGAATGAGTTGGGAATCAACTGTTCCTTACTACCAGAGAATTAATGAACTTGTAAAGATCCGTCTCGGTGGACTCCACTCGGCGCGAATTATCTTATACAGTGTGGATTTCCATGACATCGAAAGACTACAACACTCAGATAGATGGGAGGAAGCAAGTGAAATTCTCGTATCGGCAGCAAAATCGTTGGAGGTAGCTGGTGCTGATTTTCTTGTTCTCTGCACAAACACAATGCACAAGATTGCACCGTCGATCGAACGTGCAGTGTCTATTCCACTACTTCACATTGCTGATTCGACGGCTTTAGAAGTTAAGCACGCAGGCGTTCAAACAGTTGGCCTCTTAGGAACTAGGTTTACGATGGAGCAAGAATTCTATCGCGAACGATTCCAGACTGACCATGGAATCAGAGTGCTTATTCCTGAGGAAGAAGATCGAGAATTTGTGCATAGAGTCATTTATGATGAACTTTGTCTTGGGCTCATTTCTGACACTTCTCGTGTGCGCTATAGAAAAGTAATCGATCGGCTCGTTCGAAATGGAGCCGAAGGGGTGATTTTTGGATGTACTGAGATTTCGATGCTCGTGTCGCAGTCTGACTCGCCTGTTCCTGTCTTTGATACGACGAGCATCCATGCGGCTAGCGCTGTCAATTTTGCGTTTCAAGAAGAGTGATTGACAATACCGCCTAACCAGGCGCTCCCGCCCAACCCGCCACAAAGCTTGGCGGGTAAACAAGACGGCGGGCAGGCAAGCTCGGCTTGTTCAGAACATTGCATCACGTTAAGCGTGATACTAATTATTGATGAGCGTGGGGCCACCATTTCGTTCAGTTACAACTTCCTTTCTTAAATCCTTCGAAACGGCCTTGGAATAAGGCATATTATGGAACTATCCTTGATTCTTCTCTTTAATAATTGGATAATCTGAGAAATGATTATGGGACAATCATAGACTTCGATCTCATCGCATAAGCGCTGAAATATCCCAATGCTCCGTTGCTAAAATTCGATAATGGATTAGCGGGTGATGCTGATTGTGAACCTCTGCCGCCTCTTATTCGTGCTGCCGTTCTAAAGTAGTCGTAGATGCCTTTATCAATGCATTGGAAGAACACTACAATTAAATCTCTATCGTGCAACGTATCGATAGTGAGTGTGCTTGTTATAGGTTCACCATCTTGTATACGATCGTCATAAAGAAAAATATTCGGTGAAACGATACTATTGCGCATTTCCACAAAGCGATAGTAATTTTTCACGCCTGCAGGATCCTTAAAGTGCACGTTGAAGACCCATTGCCGCTTGTTGCCAAGGAGAATTTTATCTAATGTCAATGAATCGAAAGCCACAACCGCAGGCATTGTCGATGTAGCAATGTATTCTTTTCCTTCTGAGATGACGTTAAGTGTATATGTTCTTCCGGGAGTTCCTTGGAGAGACGATGTGCGATATATCCCCGCCGAATACTCGATTAATAGTTCAGAATTTCCAAGATTATCACTCATCACAATATGTGCACCAGTAACGGGTGGAAAAACATTAGTCTGATCAAAGTTTACAGTTTTGGATAATGTTATATAATATGGCCCTCGTGAATCATTAATATTACCTTCAATGACAATTTGCGGAGCAGCCGAATTCAAATCCACGTCAATCACTTTCTTACAAGCAAAGCCGGTCACACTGAACAGCAACAAAAAGACTCCGTGTATTAAATTTTGTATTAAGGAATTTCTTTCCATGGTCAAAACCTGAAATTATAGGTAATTGCTGGAACAAACTTAAACAACGATGTTTGAACTGCTTGACTCTTAGTTCTATCATTCGGGTCTTGCTGGAATGTAATAGAGTACGCATTATCCCGACCGTATGCATTGTAAAGAGAAAAAGTCCATCCTGAGTGTTCCCCCTGCCATGTGGCTCCAAGATCAAGCCGATGATAGGCAGGCATGCGATATCCATTACGTTCGGTATAATAATTAAACACTTGTCCGTCAATCGAATATTTCCCGCTGGGAAAAGTAACCGCGTTGCCCGTATTATAAACCCAGGTTGCAGAATAACTCCATGCATCCGATGACTGATAAATCGCAACGACCGAAATATCATGTGTTTCATCCTGCCTCGCAGGAAAATAGCTTCCATTATTAACCGCAGCAAATTTCATTTCAGCTCGTGAAAGTGTGTAGCCGACCCATCCATTCAATTGGCCGTATTTCTTTTTGAGAAAGAACTCAATGCCATATGCCCGTCCGGAACCAAAAAGCAGTTGTGACTCGACATTATTGTTGAAATTTAATTGTGCTCCATTCTTATAATCAATCTGATTCTGAAGATTCTTGTAATACACTTCAGTAGAAAATTCATATGTGTTGTCGCTAAAATTCCGGAAATATCCTATTGAAAATTGATCGGCAATTTCCGGCTGCACATTATTACTGCTGGGGATCCATAAGTCGGTCGGATTGCTCGTTGTCGAATTGGAGAGAAGGTGAAGATTCTGCGTGCTTCGCGCGCAGGAAGCCTTCACAGAACTTTCTCCATCCAGGATGTAGTTTACCGCAAGACGAGGTTCAATCGAAAAATATGTTTTTACAATTGTTCCTGAACCGGCAGAAAGTGAATCGATGGTATTTTCAACATCATCATACGTATAAAAAACTCCCGGCCCTAGCACGCTAAATGAAGAAAAGCGAATTCCATATTCGAAACTGAGAACCGGCGAAGGCTTGAATTCATGAGAAACATACAATGCATTCTCCCATGAATATTTATCGTTGATGTGCAATGGATTGGAATTAGGGCTGTTTGCAAGCGAAACAGTTCCAGGTGTAATAGAATGATATGAAGAGTTTAATCCGAATTTTAGCCCGTTGTGCGCATCGATATAGTCATGAAAATCCTGTTTGAGAATATAGTCTTGAATTTTTGAAGAGACGAACAATGTATTGCCTCCAAAATCTGCATTGATGTTATAATCATATGTACTGTAAATCAAGGAAGTGTTTGAAAATATTTTCTCACTGAACAAGTGATTCCATCTCAGTGTTCCGGTAGCATTGCCCCATTCGAATCCGAAGGAAGAACCGAAACCAAGAACATCTTTGCCGAAATAACCGGAGAGATAGACTCTGTCGTTGTCACCTATTTGGTAATTTGCCTTTGCATTAAGATCATAGAAATACACACGCGCTTGGTTGATGGAACTATCGCTGGATAGTTTCAGGAATAGGTCTGCATATGTACGACGTCCGGAAATGGAAAACGAACTTTTATCTTTCACAATCGGACCTTCAACAGTCAAGCGTGAAGATATCAATCCAATTCCGCCGTTCACATTAAACTGTTTGGCGTTGCCATCCTTCATCTTGATATCAAGTACGGATGAAAGCCTGCCGCCATATTCGGCCGGCATCGCACCTTTATACATGGCAATATCTTTTATGGCATCGGAATTAAAAACAGAGAAGAATCCTAAAAAATGAGATGCGTTGTAAACCGCCGCTTCATCAAGCAATATTAAATTTTGATCGGATCCTCCGCCGCGCACGTAAAATCCACTGTTTCCCTCTCCTGCAGCTTTTATGCCGGGTAAAAGTTGGACGGTTTTTAAAACGTCTTTTTCACCGAACAAGACAGGGACACTTTGTATTCCTTTCACATCAAGTTTATCGATTCCCATCCGCGTGGCAGTGATATTCTCATCTTTCTTTTCACCCGTAATAACAACTTCTTCTTGTTCGAGCGCTTTCTCGGAAAGATTGAAAACAATTTTTTGGTTTGTATCTAAAACCACTTGCTGGGATTGTGCTTTATAGCCGATAAAGAAAACAGTAACGGTATACGTCCCCTCTGCAACTGTAAGCGAAAAAAACCCATAGGCATTAGAGACTATTCCGGTTGAAGGAAGTTCTTTCATCGTAATGGTGGCGCCAATAAGAGCTTCCCCTGTATGAGAATCTTTTACATAACCATTGAGAGTATACTTGTTCCGGGTACTAGCTGTTTGAGCAGGTGCGACAAACAAATACAAGAAACTCATGAAAAGGAGGACGATACATTTCATCATAGAAAATTGCAGTAATACAAAAGGTACAACCTAATTCTATAGTGTCTATTTAAAATAAATGTTAAAATTCATATTAAAAAAATAAGAAGGATTCCATTCATCTTGATCATTGTTGTAGACGATTTCTCGATCTGTCCCCCAATACAGCACTTTTAATTCGGTGGTGCAAATTGTTACACTTGCTGCTGAATTCTAATAAAAGATTCCTAGTAAGGAAATTCAGTAACAATTTATTTATTATATCAATTTGTGTATTTCAAACTCTAAATTCAAGAAGAGCACACAATCAGGAATTTCCACGCCATCTTTCGTCCGTTCACTTAAAATTCAATCTACAAATAAAAGGAAGGCTAGTTTTTTGCATCAGCCTTCTAATTCTTCAATCTTCATTTTAAATCTTCAATCCTTAGTAGTGGTGACTACACCTTTGACACGCTCTGGCGGGCAGGTAAGATCCTGATAAATAACATCGGGATTTCGTTTGTCCATCTATCGATGGTCTTACTCGACTTTAAAGTCAACTCCTTCTCGTCCCATAAAACAAAGATGCCCCGGACAAACCGAGGCACTTCGTTTTTATTGCGGGGGCACACTATTTCCTGCACTCACAACCGACCTGACAGGGGTTTTTAATATGGAATTGGATTAATATACTTCCCTTACTTTTCCAATATCAAGAATTTGCAATCTGAGAGGGAAAATAGGTTTTTAGTGCTAGTCGATCATAGACATTGTATTATGTGATTGTGCATAAAAAAAATCCCAACCAGCTTTCACCGATTGGGATTCTTTTTTAGTGTTTGTAGCGGGGGCACGCCATTTCGTTCAGTCACAACTCCTTTCATTAAAGTATTTGAAATGGCTTTGGAATAGAGCAAACTATGGAGCTATCCTTGACTCTTCATCCCCATTTTTGCCATAATTTGAATCATGGCAGATTTCGTCCAGTCTATTATCAAATATTGGGCTCCCAAAAGAGTTAATCCCTTTTTCATTCTTTTAGGCGATTCCCATTCTACAGAATCATTGGCACATAATCTGGGGCAGGTCATATCGCTGAAAGTGGAGTGATGGATTTGTATGGTGAGGGGAATAAAAAAAGAATGGCTACCTTGTGGCCGTCAGTTGTCACAGACGTGGTAACGGGGGCATGTAATTCTCTCTATGCACAACATTGTACTATATCATAGAAATGACATTGCACCTTATCCAATAATATAAGGACTGAGGCTCAAAGACATCTTGGTTTATATGTCCTCACTTGCCCTTTGCGAATTAAGGTAACTATTACAATTCTGGAAATGAAACTTCTGCGAAAATTTGTAAGTACCCACAGAATGGTTTGAATTGAAGAATTTCAATTATAGAACGTAGTTATACAAGACGTTTGATGTTTATCAACCATAGAATTGAAAAGAAAAACANNAAACACCTTGATAATCGATATCGCGAAGAGACTTGGAGCCTCTACCTCCACGGTGTACCGTGTGCTCTGTGATCACCCGGACATCAAGAATGAAACAAAAGAACAAATAAAGAAAATAGCAAAGGAATTTCGGTACTATCCAATTCCGATTGCACAAAGTTTAAAGAGTAATCCACCAATATCAATTGGTGTCATCGTACCTGAGATCAAACGAGACTTCTTTTCTTCAACAATGAGTGGAATACAGTGTTATATATCTTAACGTCTAATTCGGCAAATCATGAAAATTGAAAGGAGGTGAGAGAGATGATTCGATATGTCTAACTAATTTTTTTTTATAAACTTGTATACTTGTTTCTTCAAAGAAAGAGAAATTGAGTTACTCAAATAACCGATTTCGGAAAGGAATAAAAAAAATGAAGAAAGTTCTATTTTTATTTAATACAATGCTGTTGGATAGGATGATGTATTTCGTCATCGTTTTCTTCTTTGTTGCCGTTGGTACGCTTAAGGCACAAAATTTTTCTATCACTGTGGATGGACTGAAGGATGATTTCTACGGGGCCTTGACCGGTCCGAACGACGGCTACCTCCAGATTAGGTCCTATTCCTTTAGCGACAATGGCGCACCCCTCAACGATGCCGATCTGTCAGCGAAGGTTTGGACAGCGTGGGATAGCACATACTTTTACCTCTACGAAGAGGTTCGAGACAACGTAGTAAGAGGGGACGGTACAAGCAACTGGGGATCTGACTGCATCGAGTTGAAATTCGACCCTCAACCAACAGACTCCACCCAAACAGGTAGTTCGATTTTCCCCGTCAACCTGACTGCACTTGGCAAGGGGGATAAGGGAGTAGTTACTGCAGATAGTTTGACTCCTGTTCCGGATTCGATGAAGCAGTTTGTGCGAAGGATAGTCCCCGGCGGTTATGTGCTGGAAATGGCCATCGATTGGCGTGCCATCAAGAGCAGCAATGGTGAGGCTATTTCGGTCGCGGTAGATAGTGTATTCGGCCTAGGGATCAACAACCACGACAACGACTACGGGTCCCGTAGGGCGTCTATTACATGGGCCGCGGCTCTGCTAGATCATATATATGATACGCCGAAATATCTCGGCACGGTGAAGTTTTTGCCGGACCACAAACTGCAGCTTATCCCGACGAACAACATGACCGGGTTGCATAACTCGGTACCGTATGACGGGTCCGACTATAAGAACCCGAGAATCGTCATTGATGGTCAGAGAGATGCATTTTACACGAATCTCATAGGACCTGAAGATGGCTACCTGCAGATAAAATCGTACGACTTCTCGACCAACGGGATACCTCATGGCGATGCTGATCTTTCGGCAAAGGTTTGGACGGCATGGGATTCCACATGGTTCTACCTCTATGAAGAGGTCATGGATGACACATTGAAAGGGACCGCTGCAAACGCATATCAAAATGACGGGCTCGAGCTGAAATTCGACCCTCAACCAACAGACTCCACCCAAACAGGTAGTTCAATTTTTGCTACAGCTCTAACTGCTTTGGGTATGGGAACAACGGGAACAGGCGGCGGCGCGACTGTCGCAGCTGATAGTTTGATCGGTGTTGCGGATTCGATGAAGCAGTGGGCGCGAAGGATAATCCCCGGCGGTTATGCGCTGGAACTGGCGATCAAATGGCCGGCTATCAAGAGTAGCAATGGCGAAGTCGTTTCGGTCGCAGTAGACAGTGTGTTCGGTCTAGGAATCAACAACCACGATAACGATGCCACTACTCGCCAAGCAACAATTACCTGGGCGGCATTATTGGATGATCGTATCTGGAATACGCCGAAATATCTCGGCACGGTGAAGTTTCTGGCGGATAACAAGCTGAAATTTATCCCGACGAACAACATGACAGGTTTGACGAACACGTTACCATATGATGGTACACCATTCTATATGAGAATCGATGGACAGATAGATCCGTTCTATTACACCTTGACTGGTCCTAACAACGGGTATTTACAAATCAGATCAAGTGCTTACGATCAAAACGGTGCACCTAAGAACGATGCTGATCTTTCGGCAAAGGTTTGGACGGCATGGGATCCCACATGGTTCTACCTCTATGAAGAGGTCATGGATGACACATTGAAAGGGACCGCTGCAAACGCATATCAAAATGACGGGCTCGAGCTGAAATTCGACCCTGTACCAACAGACTCCACCCAAACAGGTAGTTCAATTTTTGCTACAGCTCTAACTGCTTTGGGTATGGGAACAACGGGAACAGGCGGCGGCGCGACTGTCGCAGCTGATAGTTTGATCGGTGTTGCGGATTCGATGAAGCAGTGGGCGCGAAGGATAATCCCCGGCGGTTATGCGCTGGAACTGGCGATCAAATGGCCGGCTATCAAGAGTAGCAATGGTGAGGTTGTTTCGGTCAAGATAGATAGTGCCTTTGGCCTTGCGATCAATGACCACGACAACGATGCCACGACACGCCAGGCATCGATAATTTGGGCAGCGGTGATGGACGACCGTGTATGGAACACACCGAAGTATCTTGGAACGGTGAAGTTCGCAAGGGGAAACAGACTAAATTTCATACCGCGGAACAACATGACCGGTGTTACAAACCCGTATAAGTACGACGGGACCGATGTGCCATTGAGTGTTGAAAAGATAGAAGGTAGTTTGCCGAAAGTGTTCAGTCTCGATCAGAATTACCCGAATCCTTTTAATCCATCGACAACAATTTCATTCTCTATCCCAGCAGTCTCTCAAGTTCGTTTGGTGGTTTATGATATCTTAGGAAGAGAAGTGAAAACATTACTTGATGAGAAAAAAGAAGCTGGATCGTACCGTGTCACTTTCAACGCACAAAACTTTGCAAGCGGTATTTATTTCTGTAGAATTGAAGCAGGCGCAGAGTTTAAAGTTCGAAAGTTGATGTTACTCAAGTAGTTTTTTAGATTTAAAAAGCATGCCTGCGAGTAAATATACTGCGTATATTGCTTCGGGCATGCTTCTTTTTTAGGTACTTATTTGAAGAAATTAATTTCAACATCAGCCCATCCAATATCCCCAACAAAAAAACGCCTTTTTCTTTTCATAACATTATTAATTCCCATACTCTTTCTGGTTGGTTTAGAATTGAGTTTGGAATTCTTCCGCTATGGCGATACTACTGAACTTTTTATCTCAACACCCGATGAGTCTTCGCCGTATTATGGTATCAATCTTAATATCTGTAAACGATATTTCACTTGGTCGTTCTTCAATCCATCGCCGCGAAAAGATCTTTTTCTCAAAGAGAAACCAAAAAACGGTTATCGTATTTTTGTCTTGGGTGAATCCACAACAGCTGGTTTTCCGTACGGTAATAATTTAACGTTTACGCGTATTTTAAATCGCCGTCTGTCAGATACATTTCCGGATCAACGTATCGAAGTCATCAATACCGCTTTTACTGCTATCAACAGTTATACGCTATTAGATTTTATGGATGAAATTCTCAAGCAGCATCCAGATGCATTGCTCATTTATACAGGTCACAATGAATATTACGGAGCTCTGGGTGTGGGTTCCATGGAATCGTCAGGTAAGATCTACGGTGTGGTAAGAGCCTATTTGAAATTGTTGCGGTTCAAGTCTTTTGTTATGCTTCGAGATGTGATCGTTCAGGTATTCAAATCGATCAAAGGTACGTCTGACGAAGAAATCATAAAGGATCCGATGAAGACTGAGATGTCGCGCATCGTAAAAGAAAAAACTATTCCTTTTCGGAACAATCTTTATGAATTAGGGAAAAATCAATTTCATCAGAATCTAAAATGTATCCTTCAAAAATCGAAGGATGCAGGGTTACCTGTTATCCTTAGCGAATTAGTGTGTAATGTTCGCGACCAACCCCCGTTTGTTTCAATGGAAAGCGATTCATTTGCATCCGCTCAAAAAATGTTTGAAACGGCACAACGACTCGAAAGCGAGAAAAAATATGACGAGGCAAAAAAAGCATACTATGAAGCGAAGGATTTAGACGCTCTGCGCTTCCGCGCTCCTGAAGAGTTCAATGAAATCATCCATACTCTTGCAAAAGAATTTGCAGTACCAGTCGTTCCCATGAAATCGTATTTTGAATCAGCATCTCCTCATGGACTGATTGGCAATAACCTGATGAATGACCATCTGCATCCAACAATAGACGGATACTTTCTGATGGCAGACGCTTTTTACACTACCATGCAACATGAAAACTTCATCAGTAATGGTTGGCAAAAGCGCAGCACAAAAACAGGATCATATTATCGGGATCATTGGGGAATAACGCCATTGGACAGCGTCTATGCTGCATTGACAATTCTACATCTCAAAGGTGGATGGCCTTTTAAAAAGGAGGGTCCTAATATTGCTCTCAATCATTATCACCCCTCCACTCAGGAAGATTCTATTGTCCTCGATATTCTGACAGCAGGCAACCTCACATTGGAGCTTGGACATTCAAAAATGGCAAGTTATTATGAGCAACGGGGTGATTATGAACGAGCGTTTCGAGAATACGAAGCTCTCACTTACATCGTCCCCAATTTAGATTTATTTTATGAACCTGCTCTTGGAATTCTCTTAATAACAAAGCAGTACGAACGAGCATTATCTTTCATGCAAACCGCATTGAAATATAATGACTCAGGATTTATACATAAATGGATTGGACAAATTCATCTTGTCCTTGGTAACACTCGAGAAGGGATTGAAATCCTAGAAAAGGCTCGAGTTTTACTGCCTAACGATGCACAGGTTCTATTCAATTTGACGCGGGCCTATTACAATACGCACCAAATCGAAAAAGGAGATGCAACACTAGCATTGTTAAAGAATAAGTTTCCAAATGACGCTGTAAGTGCTGAATTAGAAGACTATAGAAGAACGCTTAAAGGATCCTATTGATTGAAGGAAGGTATGTGATTTTAAAAAGAAACCAGAAACGAATTGCTAATAAATACCCAGTCATAAATGGACTGATTTCACCGTGTAACGGGGGGCACGCTCTTTCCTGCAGTCACAACCGACCTGACAGGGGTTTTTAATATGGAATTGGATTAATATACTTCCCTTACTTTTCCAATATCAAGAATTTGCAATCTGAGAGGGAAAATAGGTTTTTAGTGCTAGTCGATCATAGACATTGTATTATGTGATTGTGCATAAAAAAAATCCCAACCAGCTTTCACCGATTGGGATTCTTTTTTAGTGTTTGTAGCGGGGGCAGGACTTGAAC
>PMDB01000034.1:1179-16907 GCA_003155495.1 Ignavibacteriota bacterium | reverse complement strand
AATTGAACGCCGTACTACTGCTCAATTACAATGGGAAAGTATCGGTACGATACCTGCTGCGGGTACAAGCAATGTACCACGAGAATATGTGTATAGAGACAGTCTCAAGAATGTCGGCAACGGAAGTATCTTCTACAGACTGAAANNTAAATAATGACGGGAGTTTTCAATATAACGGTGAAGTACAAGTGTTCGTAACAACAGGAATGGGGTATAGTCCTAAACCAACAATTCTGTGCAATCTGAGTGCTATTGCATTTGGTAATGTGGGAATCTATGATTTATCCAAAACGATACTTAAAGTCACTAATTCCTCAGTTAACATTCTGACCATCGATTCCATCTATACTCATTCTGGAATCTTCACATCTTCACCCTCCTTCAGTCAGGTGACAAATATAGATACAACAACAATTACGGTCCAATTTAAACCCATCAAGCTCGGCGTCTTTTTGGATACATTATTTTTACGGAATAACTCAGATACTACATTGTTTACTATACCTCTATTAGGCGAAACGCCTGCCGCTTCAATTTCTGCTGAACCTTCCGGCATCTCGTTTGGAACCGTGCCAAAAGATTCTATAAGTCAATTGCCCTTTGCAATCGCTAATTCGTCGATCAGTGTTCTGCAAATTGATTCCCTCTGGACAAATACGAAATATTTTCATGTGACTCCTATGCCGGCATTCGGTCAAATCAGGATAGGAGACACAACAAAAGTAACAATTAGATTCACTCCAGACTCTTCACGTTCTTTTATCGATACACTGTATATTGCCAATAACTCGCTTGAATCTCCTTTTAAGGTACCTTTGAGCGGCGATGGAACAGTAACTGGAACGCTAACCGGAATACGGCAAGTATTAACTGAAACACCAACAGTATTTTCTCTTGCACAGAATTTTCCAAATCCGTTCAACCCGACGACGACAATTAACTATCAATTGCAAAAAGCCGGCAGTGTAAGCCTGAAAGTGTACGATATGCTTGGGCGTGAGGCCGCAACATTGGTGAATGAAGAAAAAACTGCCGGCTATTATTCAGCAACATTTGACGCCTCGAGGCTGTCAAGCGGTACTTATATGTATCGCTTGCATGCAGGTTCGTTTATCGAAGTAAAAAAACTTGTTTTACTTAAATAGTTAAAATTATATCACTTTGATTCTATAGAAAAAGCCTCTTCAGAACTATGAAGAGGCTTTTTTATATAGTATCGGTCAGGACTTGCTTGTCCGCCGTTTGTTGGGCGGACGTCCTGAACGATATTGTTGAATTTCAGGAATCCCGCTTTGCCTGCCCGCAGCAGGCGGGCGGGACTGACATCACTAACAAACTATGTTAAATTGAGACACTATCCGCCAGTTATTAAGCTGGAAAGGATATTTGCCGCAGTGTTATAACGGAGAAAATCCTCAACAAACTGTTATCGGCCCAAACAGGGGCAAACATATGGTGTTTATGAACTCCGCCGGTGAAGATGTTCTAGAGGATAGTACCCCAAATCGATACACCATCGAGGTCTGCGACAAACGAGGTATCTCCATCGGTTCGCAAACGGCTGAAATCGAAATGTGTTAGCTCAAGGTTGGACTGAGTTTTCGGATTCGATAGATATTTTGCTTCGGATTAAATACGTTCAAGGAATGAGAATTCATCAATGCTGGGCTTAGTTCACTGCAATCGATTTCGCAGGTTAAGAAAAACATTCATTGAAGTAATTTGTTACTTCAGAAATGTGACCTAAAAATATTCGACGTAGAAATATTTGTGGAACGGAGCGTACCTGAACGCCGAAGTGCGTTCCGCCAAGCAGGCGGGAAACGGAAAATACTGTCTGACACCGCTGAAAGCGGTGGAGTTTATTTTCCGAAGCAGAGTGTAACAAATATTAGTCGAATATTTTTCAGTCTTGACTTTTTCTTTGGTTCTTTCCTTTTGTGTCAAGACAAAAGAAAGAACCATTACAATCGATTTCGCGGGTGATTGAAAAAAAAGTAAATGATGTGAAACAAGAAGGAATTCCAAAGGCTGTCGCTCTTTCCAGGAGAGAAGTTTTCAAAGAGATTCAATTGGTAAGTAAATCCTATTGATTGTCTTGGCGAATTCCTATTGGAGAAAAATTAAATCTCAGCTAATCTGTATTCATTTCCCCTTAAGCCGTATGGAGTTGCTTTTTAAGCAGCGCACATATTAAATCCTTTATTGTTCTTGCTATTTCTATGTCTATAATTTAGTTATTACGGCCATACATACCTACTTACACGAATCCAAAAGTTCCTGACGGACACGATAACCAAGTGCTATCGCTTTCCTGAAATTCTCCAGGGCTTTGCTCTTCTGGTTAAGCTGCAAGAACGCGAGGCCCCTGCCATAGTAGGCATCTGCATAATCCTTTTTCAGCTTGATTGCCTCGGTGTAATCGGCAATGGCGCCCTGATAGTCTTTCATGGCAGACTTCGCAAGCCCCCTAACATAATAGGCATCGGCATCCGGTTTCAGCTTGATTGCTTCGGTGTAGTCGGCAATAGATCCATTATAGTCTGCAATCAGATATTTTGTGCTCGCTCGGCCATAGTAGGCATCTGCGTAATCCGGTTTCAGCTTGATTGCTTTTGTGAAGGCAGCAATAGCACCCTGATAATCTTCAACATCGTGCTTCCTATTCGCACTCTCGAACCAATCGGTTGCGGTTTTCAATGCCGGATATTTTTGACTATGGGTAGATGAAGATCTGGTTCCATGTTGTGAATAAGTGAATTGAGAAAAAAGCATAAAGAATACCGACAAAGTAATTATGAGTATCCGCATAAAAAACCTTTCCTTCATGGTAAAGCTGGTAGCCATTAATATAAAACTGTCAGAAATGCATTAGTTTTTTTTCAATATACCCAAAGTATAAGCAATTCCATTTGTGTCCCCTGCTGTCTCTATAAAGTATCCTTTTTTAAATGACGAGATACCATGCTTCCCAGGATATCCACACCACACAATATAAAAACTATACTATTTGTGGGGACATTGTTGTTTAATATCCTTCCCCTTGAGTTCATAATCTTCCCTTTTTAATTTGCATGGTGTCTCTCCGACCGTAAACAGATGCTTATTTAGATAGAATCTTTTGAAAAGATTCAAATAATACGTTAAAACAAAACTTTCACATTACCATTTTCTCTAAAAAAGGCTTCACTTTATTCACAACAAGTTCCGGCGTTATCGCCAACATACACTCAAATGTTCCTATAGGACAAGTCTTTCCGCCATGGATTGAACACGGACGGCATTTGAGTCCTTTGGTTTCAATGACAATATCATGTACCCCACGCGGCGCGAATCCATATTCCGGAACAGTCGCTCCGAATATTGCGACAACCGGCGTCGCCACTGCGACAGCAAGGTGCATCGGCGCGCTGTCATTTGAAATTAATACGTGACTTCGCTTAATGAGCTCTGCAGATTGAAGCAAGGAAAGTTTTCCTGCGACATTGAAGACATTTTTTGCTTTTGACAACACTGCAATTTCTTCACACATGACGCTATCTTCTTTTCCTCCAACGAGCAATATGGCAGAACATTCGGAGGAAAGTTGTTTACACATTGCAGCAAATCTATCCGGGGGCCAGCGTTTTGTATTCCAGATCGTCCCGGGAGCGACTGTCACGATATGCTTCTCTCCCTTCAAACCAAAACTATCCAGCACTTCATCCACAACCTGCGCATCTTCAGCAGAAGGATAAACATGCGGCAGTTCACTTTTAATTATCCGAAGTGATAACGGACTGAGTAATGATAGATTTCGGTCAATTTCATGGTCATTCGGATTATAATGCACAATTCTTGTAAATAGCAATCGGCCTGCGCTTCGGTCGAAACCTATGCGAACATTCGATTTCAGCAGCCACGCAAGAAGTGCGCTTCGTATTGAACGATGCGGAATAATAATCAAATCATAGTTTTTTGCGCGAAGTTGATTTCGAATTCGCCAAAAGCCTATCAATCCATTATCCTTACCCCTTTTATCGTATGCGATGATACTGGAAATTGCGGGGTGATGAGAAAATATATCGAGAGTTCTTGGAACAACAATGACATCGATGGATGATTGCGGATAGTTCTTTTTGAGGACTTGAATAAGCGGCAACGCAAGAATCGCGTCGCCGATGAACGCCGTCTGTAGAACAAGAATATTGTTGAACGTTCCACCCACTACGCAATCTCTGTTTGATCTTGTGCATGCTTCCATCGTTTATGCATCCACATCCATTGCTCGGGGTTTTGCCGTATTATTGCCTCCGTCATCTGTACCTGGCGGCGTGTCAGTTCTAGAATGCTTTCATCTGAAACATCGTCTAAATCATCGCTTGGTACATGTACAAAGCGCATAGTGTAATTCCCATTCTCTTGTCTCACCGTGCATCCTAAAATGATCGGCGCCCCCGTCTTTAAGGAAAATATTGCAGGCCCCTGAAAAGTTGGCACGTTTCGTCCAAAAAACATTACTGCCACACTTTCCTTCGGAGCTGATTGGTCGGCAGCAAGTGCAACAATTCCACCCTCCTGAAGCGTTCTAAGAATTTCCCGAACACTGATACCCATCGCCACAATTTTTAGTCCAAACAATTCACGCCAGCGAGTAATGATACGATCGACCAATAAGTTCGATTGAGGTTTTGCGATAGTACACACCGGGGCATCGGAATAAACTGTGACCGCCTGAGTTGCAAGCTCCCAACTGCCATAATGGGCAGTGAGAAAAATAATCCCTTTCTTTTTCTCTTGGAGTTGTTGTAATAATTCGATGTTCTCGATGTGCACTCTCTGTTTAATCCCGGCTTTTGTAAAATTTGGATACCAGAGCAGTTCAAGAAATGTCGCGCTCACGTTTTGGAATGATCGAAAAGCAATTTGCCGCCTCTGTGTTTCCTCCATCCCCGGAAATGCATATCGAAGATTTTGGAGTGCTACGTTCCTCCGTGATTTTAATAGAGGATAGGCCAGTCGGCCCAGTGTAAATCCGGATTTATGAACAAGGTTCAACGGTAAAAACTGTACCATAAAAGCGATCGCTCGAAAGAAAATATACTCTACAATATGTTTAACCTTGGAGGGCATGATGTTACACTTTTTCGTTCACTCGCCCATAACTTTTACGAGGACGCTTTTCTTTCGTTGACCGTCGAATTCGGCGTAATAAATTTGCTGCCATGGACCGAAGTCGAGTTTACCGTCTGTTATCGGAACGATAACTTCGTGATGAATAAGAAGACTCTTCAGATGCGAATCACCGTTTGTCTCACCTGTACGATGATGTCGATAATTTGGATTGAATGGTGCAAGCTTTTCCAGCCAGTCATCGATATCTTGTATCAATCCTGATTCTGCATCGTTCACATACACTCCAGCCGTGATGTGCATTGCAGAAACAAGAATCATCCCATCTTTGAATCCACTCTTGGCAAGAATATGCCCCACCTCCGAGGTTATGTTGATATACTCTCGATGCTTTTTTGTATTGAACCAGAGACGTTCTGTATAAAAATTCATGAGATGTTCCTTTCGTTTTCCGAAACCGGCACCACAGAACCCAATGGGTGGAGTGTGACGTTTAATAATAATTCCTTCGCTTGAAAACGTATACTGGAAAATTCATCTATCCACATACCGGACGATCCTATCGGTCTCTTCAGATTGAGAACGAAGGTAGATAAACTTTGTACATCACTGCATCCTTGACCCGATCGGTACTCACTCGTGCCTCCAATTCTATGTATTTCTTTTTCACACATCCAGAATACACATTGGAACGACACATCAAGTCACTGACAACAGTGCCTTTCAGAATTTGAGTGCTCATGTACACCATTTATGCTTTCTGTGCGTCGATTATATCTTTCCAAATACATCGAGCAAGAGCATCTTTCCTGCTTCCGTTCTTTCAACTCGAATTTTCCGATTGATTCCCGGAAATTCTTCACCTGGATTCCAGTTTCCTTCGGCCCCGCTATTTGTGAATTTATATTCTATCTCGATACCCACCGGCAGTGCAAGCTCAATTGTCCAGATGTTGTCACCTATAACTTTATCACCATAATTACCATCATCGTACAATCGTACTTTGTTCGGAATCCAGTTTCCCAATTCCTCATGATTCCCAACAAGATAAAGAGACGTTCGGACATACATTCCACGCGCATCACACTGAAATACCACTGTAACCAAATCACTCTGACTTTGTGCCATTGTACCCTGAGAGTGGCGTTCATCATTCGAAGTACTCATCGACACAATGGGCTTGAATTCACGCTTTGGCATTTTTCCACCGGCAAGTTCTGCAAACTTATATATTTTTTGAAGGTGTGTAATATAGGCAAGATCAAATGGTTTTTCGCCCGCAGGAGTATTCTGGTCAGTCCCGTACCACCAGAACCAATCCGATCCCTCAGCCGCGTACATAGATTCCCAGGCGCGGAATGCATACCATGCTTTGGTCTTTTCCCTGGGGGGTCGTTTCTTCGGATGAGGTTGAGGAAGTCCTGAAGCTTCCAAATCATTTCGTGCGAGAGAAAGGTATTCCCATGCTTTATTCTTTTCATTCTGACCGATCCATGTATCATAATTTGCGTTGATCCACGAACCGGGCCACAACCATTCAATTCTTTGAAGTGTCTCAACGGGATGTGCCGATACCATGCGTTTGGGATTACCGTTGATGTATTCGGTAACGGTTGTTGTGATCACCTGCCGCGTTTCAAACAAAGCAGTAAGTTTCCGGTAGAGTGCATTTTGGAAATTCTTTCCATCATTGTCATACTTATACCATTCCCAGGCATTTTCCCCGTCAAGGATGACTGTAAGCAACCGATCTGGTTCGCCATCCTTGGGAACATATTTCAAAACACCTTGGATAAAATCTTCTGCGGCATCTTCACCTAGATAGTTCTTATAAACAAATCCAATCTTATCGGATAATTCTGTTTCTCGAAATACAACTACCACTGCATCCTTCGCTTTCACGCTATGCTCAGGGAAAACCGCATAAGGATAGAAGCAAGGCTGAGCTCCCGGTTTTGACCGTTCTAGTATCTTTTGGTCTGTTGCTATCCATTTGATTCCTTGATGCGCAAAAACCGGAATTACATCAAATGCTAATGAGCCTTCGCCGGGCCACATACCCGTTGGATTCATTCCAAAGGTCTTTTTATAGGCTTGTACGGCTTTCGCCACCTGCGCTTCGGCATCTTTAGGGAAATGGTAACGTGCCGGCATTGTGTGGCTTGGTTGGCTCAGTATTGCCAGGTCTGAGTCATAAATCAACGGAAGGATGGGATGATAATACGGCGTTGTGAGAACCTCAATCTGGCCCTTGTACTTGGCTGGATGATACATCAGCTTCTTGTGAATGGGCACAATCGCCGAGAGAACCTTATATGTTTCTGCAATGATGCGGTTGCATTCTTCCTCTGTAACCTTTTTCTTCAACGTGTATGTTCCATCCATATTCTTCTGGATGATGTCCGTGAGATCAATTGTTGCACCTGTTGCCAACTTCTGTGGCCGCTCAAGAAAATCAGGATCGAATAAGGCAAGATAAAACCAATATTTGACTTCACGAATATCCTGCTGAGACATTCCCTTGACTCCACCTTGAGCATATTTTTCTTTCAACAGCTTGTATTCGGGAAATCTCGTAATGACAATTTCACTTACACCAAATGCATTCCAACTATTCGTGAAAAGAAATTTTAAATCTCTTTCATTGAACTGCCCCGTCGGTTTTAGCGCAAGATCAATCCACGGATCGGTTTTGCCGGCAAACTGAATGAAGAACTTCTTCGCATCTACACGATTTTTCTTCACGTCTACAAATGGCGCTAAACGCTCAACGTAATACACCTGCAGCTGTAACAATAATGAAGAGGTCAAATTAACTGTGAAATGAATTTTGGGATACTTCTCAAGTATTGCCGCCATATCATAATAGTCTTTGGTCCCATGCGTACGCACCCACGGTCCTTGCAATTGATCAGATTCCGGATCGAGATATAACGGTTGGTGCTGATGCCAGATGATATTGAGATAAAGAGTCTTCCCTGTATTGGGATATGTATCGTTCATATGGTGATCCCTTCTTCAATCACACGCTTCATCACGACATATATTTCGCAGACCATACACATGAGATCTCAAAAAATAAAACAGACAAAAAAGGCGTCAAGAGTTTTTATCTCGACGCCTTTCAATACTCACTTACACCGTATTTTACTTCTGGCTCAGAACTGCTTCTTTTGCGGCCTTCGCAACACGGAATTTTACGACTGTCTTTGCAGGAATATTAATTTGTGCTCCAGTGGCTGGATTGCGTCCAATACGGGCTTTTCGATCAACTAAAACCAATTTACCGATACCCGGCAGAGTAAAAGAATTTTTTGCTTCTCGGTATGCCAAGTTCGCAATCTCTTCCAAAATACCAACAGCATCTTTCTTCTTCAACTCAAACTTGCTTGCAAGATGAGCTGCAATCTGGCTTTTCGTCATTGCTTTTCCCATAAAAGTCCCTTTATTAATGGTGAATTATTCGTGAATTATTTTTTATCTGCTGATTCGATAGGGGAGAACTCATGCTCGCCTTTCCGTTATCATTAAAATGTTGCCGCAATATTGGGGTTTTTCATTCAAATGTCAACATAAATATTCATTTCCCTCAATGTTTTCAATATGTTTCTTTTCTTAACCAACTTTTGACACACTTTCAGAGGTAAAACACTAAATTTTTAGTCCAGGCATCTTTTACTGTAATAATCTGAATCAACATTTCACCTTCTGAACTCATTTTATTCAAGAAAATCCCTTCGACTTTATTAATATAGAGTGCGATTTCAATTCGTTATTGGATGGAAAATTCCAAGAATTATTACTTAAGACAAAATAAATGGCAATTCTTTCAAAGAATCTTTTTTCCAAACTAATAGAATATTCTTGCTTCGCTGAACATTATGCGTTAAATTTATACGGTTTTATGTCGATGGGGTCGTAGCTCAGCTTGGTTAGAGCGCCTGCCTGTCACGCAGGAGGTCGAGGGTTCGAGTCCCTTCGGCCCCGCTAAAAATGAGGGTTTTGAGACCCTCGTTTTGTTTTTATAACTTAAACTGCTGGCAAGTTTGTTAGCTCCCGTTTTATTCTTGCCCCTTCATTTTCCAACGAATTATTTATATTGAGAGGTGGATTATGCCTTCCCTATTCAAACGTACCAACGGCATCGACTAATTTTAATTTGAGGAAAATGGTGTCAGAAAATGGAGAAGTACCGGTCCGACTTAAGAAGATCCATGTATTCAAAGAATTGATGCAATTTGATAAACTTTGCAAAGCATAATAAGACAAATACCTATCTTGAACCCCCTTGTCTCTGATTTTCACTCCTCTATGCCCGTGACATTTTCACTAAAAACGATTGAAATTTAAACAAGAGTCCTTCATAGACTCTTAAAACTCATCGGCAACAAGCTACTCTCTTTAAGAACTCCAAAAGAGACAGATTTCCACCGTATTACACTCATAATATAGGTTCTCCTCATTACAGTTTATGTCGAACGCCAGAGGCTGCGTGAAAGTAACAGACATAGGCGCGCGCGCTTTTCACACCATATTTAAAACACTCATTGAATTACAAAGTGGGGAAGGAATTGATTCTAAGAAATCATTCACTGATATTTTTTTTTGACAGCGAACTTTATTTCTTGTTTTTTTAGATCATTCCAAATCAACGCACTCGCCCCGAGGACTGCTGTATTACCCCCGGATAATCCTGAAGGAAGCAATTTCACCTTGTTCTTGAAAATGCCAAAAAGATGTTCCTCCATCGACTGTTTTGTTGGATTGAAGATGAGATCGCCCGCTGCAGCAAGACCGCCAAAGAAAATGATAGCCTCAGGACTTAAATGAGCTACAGAGTCTGCGAGTTTTATACCGAGAATTTTTCCTGTATAATCGAACGCTTCTAGTGCCAATCGATCACCGCGTTGAGCTGCATCATAGATCATTTTCGATGTCAGGTTCTCAAAACTAACAAAACGAAGATCGCTCGGTTCGTTGGTATTACAAATGAGATCCTGTACTGTCCGGCATATGCCAGTAGCGGAGACATATGTCTCAAGACAGCCGCGACGACCACATCCACATTCTCGTCCGTTCAGATCGACTGTCGTATGGCCTATCTCTCCGGCATATCCATCTGCACCATAAATCAATTCACCATTTGCCACAATTCCACTACCAAGTCCGGTACCTAACGTTATGACAATAAAATCCTTCATGCCCTGAGCAGAGCCAAACAACATTTCACCAAGTGCTACAGCATTTGCATCATTCGTCGTCACCACTGGTACGTGGTAATACTTGCCCATTTCTGCCAAGACATCAACATACTCCCAGCTTAAATTGGGTGGACACTCGATTGTTCCTGTATAATAATTGGCGTTAGGAGCACCTATTCCAATTCCGACCAGTTCGCACTTCTCATGGATATTATCAAGAATTGCCTTAGCACCTCCATGGAGCCGTTCAAAAAATAATTCAGCCGGTTGATGTGCATTGGTGGGAATGGTTGAACTTGCAAGGCATCTCCCTTTTCGATCCACATACCCAAAGACCGTATTAGTACCACCAATATCAACGCCAAGCGTTACCTCGATGCGTACTATATTATCTTTCTTTCCAAAATACATCATGCGTTTATCACTTCATCCTCTATTGGAAGTGATTCAATCTGCGTTTTGGATGGATATCTATAAGCATAGAAGGCAATGAAGGATGATAGTCCATATTTTGAATACTTCTCTTTCTAAAAATTCTTCTTTATGATATTCTTTAAAACTTAAGAAGTGAATCTGGCTGATAGCCTTTAACTCAACAAAATTCCCTGCAGTCGTTGTTTCAGTATTTATATTCATGACATATTTCTCATTCCCTCCAATCTGTGAGAAATAATTGACCACATTGATTCATTTCACCATATATGATTTCTAACAATAGCTAACATTTGACTATTTTCGAGATGAACCTAGATTGAAAAACGTGATACTTTCGTAAATTCATAACCAACACTCACTGTCCTTAAAACAACAACTGTACCATATAAAGAAGTAAACTTTTACTCTGAAGGTCATTATTCAATACGTAGGCGATTATTATGTTAATAATGGCCTATTATCAGACATGATAAGCTACAATGAAGAAGATTACTTATGGAGATTAAGCACTTGAAGAGGAGATGTTGTAGAGAAGAAAGCTATTTACTATGAACAATTCAGAAAACCATCAAGCTCGAGAATAATAAGCAATTGAAAAGCGTACCGCCTATCGAGTCTTTCTATGGTTCTTTGAGGATTCTCCTTCAATGGTCTATGATAGAAACGTAAGATCGGTTATGAAGGAATAACTGTTCTTCCCTACAATAACTCTATCATATCACAGACCACTTTTTAGAGATCAAAATATTGCATAAATAAAAGGTGCGAGTGCAGAACCTTCTGTTACTATTATGAGTATTCCCATGAGAATCAAGATAACAATGAGGGGGGCAAGCCACCATTTTTTCTGCATACGCATAAACGCCCAGAACTCTCCCAAGAGTGAAACCACAGACTTAAACCTTTTCAGAATTTTTGACATTCCTTTTCCTTTCATAAATAGATATTAATCAAGTGCAAACGTTTCGTTTATTTGCATCTGATACCCTGATTCTTTGATTTTCCGTTTATCTAATATAAAATTACCGAGGATAAGATAATCCATGTCCGTTCTTAAAAAACACTTGATTGCGTCGGACGGCGTACAGACTATAGGTTCGCCTCGAACATTAAAGGAAGTATTAATGATCACGGGGCAACCCGTAAGCTTTTCGAATTCGATAATCAAATCATAGAATAACGCATGATCTTCACGAACAATAGTCTGGAGGCGTGCAGAGCCGTCTACATGTGTTACTGCTGGAATTGTTCTCCGGTCAGCCCTCACTTGTGCAACAAACAACATATATGGGCTAGGTTGATCAAACTCGAAATAATCTTTCATTCGTTCCAATATCACGGTCGGCGCAAACGGACGAAAACTCTCTCGAAACTTTATTTTCAAATTAACGCGTGAATAATTTTCCGGGTTCCGCGCATCCGCTAAAATGCTGCGTGCGCCTAACGAACGCGGCCCAAACTCCATACGGCCCTGAAACCATCCAACAACTTGTTGATCAGCTATCAATTGGGCTGTTTTCTTTAGAAGATTATCGTTACTGAATCGTTCACCTCCAAGGTTCAACTGATGTAATACTTGCTCAATCGCTTCATCTGAATATTCCGGCCCGAGAAAATTATGGCTCCACGTATAGGAGCGCTCATTCTTCAACAGCATATTATAGATATAAAACGCGGCTCCAACAGATCCGCCAGCGTCTCCTGCTGCAGGTTGTATAAACATTTGTTTAAACCCCGATGAAGCAAGCACTTTACTGTTGGAGACACAATTGAGAGCGACGCCTCCGGCAAGGCACAAATTATCACTCCCGGTCTTCTTGTGAAGATCCGTTGTCATTCGCAGCATTATTTCATCTGTAACATACTGAATAGAGGCAGCAACATCCTTGTGGAATTGAGTCAATGTGGATTCCGGAGTTCGTGGCGGAACACCGAAAAGGGTATGGAAATATTTGTTGGTCATTGTCAGACCATAATCATACGCAAAGTATTTCATATTCAAATGGAAACTTCCATCATCCTTGAGGGAAACAAGTTCCCGCAAGATAAGATCAGCAAACGCCGGTTTTCCATACGGCGCCAGTCCCATGACTTTGTATTCAGCACTATTCACTCGAAATCCAAGATAATAGGTAAATGCTGAATATAAGAGCCCGAGCGAATGGGGAAAATGAATACTCTTCGTCAGAGTTAGAGTTCTATCATTTCCCATGCCCATTGTCGTTGTTTCCCACTCACCGACACCATCCGCAGTGAGAATTGCCGCTTCAGAAAAAGGGGAGACAAAAAAAGCACTCGCGGCATGAGAGAGATGATGTTCTACGAACAAGAGTTTTCCAGCATCACCAAGTTCCTCTCTTATTCTCTGTGGAATCCACAGTTTTTCCTTCAGCCAGATCGGCATCGCCTTTAGAAAAGAGGGCAGGCTTTTCGGAAATGTAGCAACATATGTCGTCAAGAGCCGTTCAAACTTGGTCAACGGCTTATCGTAGAAGCCAATATAATCTAAGTCCTGTGCTTGTATGCCTCCTTCTTGCAAGCAATAGTGAATTGCGTTTGCCGGGAAATCTTGATCATGCTTTTTTCTTGTAAACCGCTCTTCTTGAGCAGCTGCAACCAGAAGGCCGTCTTGAATAAGAGCAGCCGCAGAATCATGATAGAAACAGGATATGCCGAGAATATTCATAGTTTGCCAGATTAGAATTGAAACTTGTGGCGGTCGAGAGTCTGCTCGCCTGTTTTTCTGGTTTGCCAGTACGACGTTTGATCAAAATCCATTTTCTTCTGTAAAAGATCTTTTCGAAAAAGTCTCACGATAAGAGACATAAATCCAATGACGATAAGGTAAACAAGAGAGAGCAACAAGATCGTGTTGACCTTGCCAAGCATTTTTGCAAATAATAACCACCATCGTTTGATGGTACGAAAAAAGCTCATCATTTCATCTCCATTTTCTTTAATATTCCTGCACGTGTGTATGCAATAAATCGTTGTCGTTCATAAATATTGTGTTTAATAATTTCTCCTCTCAAGTTGAGATGTCATAAGACAATCCCTGAATTAAAAAATCCAAATGCCCGGTTGAAGCTATTTCATGAGTATCATTTTTTTGACATCACTGAAATCTCCAACCTTCAGTCGATAGAGAAATACTCCGCTCGACAGACGCGATGCATCCCATGATACAGTATGCACGCCAGCAGACCTTTCTCCATCCACTAAGGTCGCCACCTCTCTTCCAAGCACATCGTACACTTTGAGTGTAGCATAGCCATAAGTAGATAATTGATAGGTAAGAACGGTCGTTGGATTGAAAGGATTAGGATAGTTTTGATCTAGCTTGCTCAAGAGAGGAATCAGATTTCTCTCTTCTTTGACCACTGATGATGAGCCTATCCAGTTATAGGCATCCATGGAAGCGAAAGGTTGAAGCGATCCTTCATCTGCAGATTTTATAGTACCCGAGGTATATGCTATTGTACCAAGATCACCGCTGGAATAATATGTTGTATCTAACTCTACCATAATTGTTGTACTGTCGTTTTGTTTCAACGATAGATGAGTCGCAGCCATAAGAGGGAGTTGGTTTTGTATCAGAGAAAATGATGCCTGTGCTGAAGATGGATCTTTCATCCGCTTATTAAATGTCAGTTCGAAATGTTTTGCATCCGGTGTAATAATAGCTGACAAACATACTGGCGGTGATCCTGCCGGAGAATCCGCTAAGGTATCAATTCCAAATCCATATTCATATAAGGGAGAATAATTATTATCGCCAAAATTGATTGGGATTTGTGACATACTCTTTGGCCACGTGTGTGATAACCGCCCCTTCGGCTGATAATCGCCAAATAAAACCTCGGCTACACCATCACCCTCCGTTCCGGGCAACCAGGCAGCAAAGATAACATCGGAAAAGTGTAATATTTTTTCGAGAATAAGAGGTCTGCCTGAAACAAGGATAACGACAACAGGCGCACCATAGCCTTTCATCTTTTTCACCAAATTCACGTCGGTTTGGGAGATGCTCAGATCAGTTCTGTCTCCAAAATATTCTGCATACGGTGTTTCACCAATCACAACAACAGAATAATCGGCTGAAGTATTCGTAAAGGTACCAGTCCTAGAGTATTCTATCGTTGCGCTCATGGCTGTGCTCCTTATCCCTTGCAAGATTGTTGTTCCAGTGGTAAGAGTATTGCCGCTGCTTCCCTGCCATGTAATCGTCCAACCGCCACACTGATTTCCGAGATTATCTGCATTGGAACCAGCAACCAAGATCCTTGCGTTTGTTTTTCTCAGCGGTAGAATACCATCTTTTTTCTTCAATAACACAATGGACTCACGAACACATTGCCTGGCAACCGCACGATGTCCAGTGGTGCCAACGGAGTCAATCAATGTTCTGTCAGTAAACGGTCTCTCAAATAATCCAAGCTTAAACTTGATGGTAAGGATCCTTCTCACAGCGTCATCAACACGCGAGGTATCGATTTTGCGTTCGCTGATAAGACTGTCCATGTCATTCTTAAATTCAATATATCGATTAGGCAGCATGACCATATCGATTCCTGCATTGATCGCTTGTTCGACACAATCTTTGTAATTACTTGTCAATTGATCGATTGCGGCCCAGTCTGAAACAACAAATCCCTTGAATCCCAATTCATTTTTTAGAATATCAGTAATCCAATATTTACTTCCATGCATCTTACGTCCATTGATACTGCTGAACGATACCATCATACTTCCTACACCCGAATCAACGGCTGAAATATATCCCGGCAAAAAAAGTTTTCGTATGGTTGCGGTATCTCCTTGAGTATTTCCTCGATCTATTCCTCCGGTGGTCCCCCCATCTCCGAGATAATGTTTTGCGCATGCCAAGATACTTGTTGGATCCGATAATGAATTTCCTTGAAATCCTCGTATTTCAGATGAGCCGAGAAGTTGAGCTAATTCTGGAGTTTCTCCAAATCC
>PMDB01000034.1:0-1151 GCA_003155495.1 Ignavibacteriota bacterium | reverse complement strand
GCATCAATTCCATAGATCATTGGAATTTTCAAACGAGTCTTCAACGCATAGGTCTGCAGCGTATCATACATATTTGCCCAATACCATGCACTGTTCCCCGCGCTTGGACTCTCACCGCCTCCGCTGAGTACAGATCCGATATTATACATCGTGAGGATGGAAGGAGAATTTCGGAACACATTATATTGGACTTGCATCATCTGCCCGATCTTTTCATCAAGCGTCATTCGACTCAACAAATCGGTTACCCGTTGATCGACTGATAACTCGAAGTTTTGATACGGAAGACCTTGAGCTGATAGGAATGAAACAAAAGAGAATAACAGGAACGTTGTCAAAGTGAAGTAAGTTTTTTTCATATACAAATCTACAAAATATCTGAGAAAATAATCGAATCGTTGAATGCAATGATTACTATAATTCAACTTCCTATGTTCTTCACCAGCTGTATAATTATTAATGCAAGCAAACGAAGAGGTAATCAACCAGGACATCCGTAGTTAATCTTCCAACTTCAAAATAATTTGTTGTCGTGAATTACATTATCAATTGCTACGATTTAATAATTGCTGCCATGATTCATCCTTTATTTCATCACGTTTCGTAGAATGAACAAGGCAATATTCATTAAACCCTGTAAGATCAATAAAGACGAACTCAACACCGCCATCTATTTGATGAAAATTCCAGATTTCGTACGGTTTGCTATCTGACGAGTTTGTAAATCTTTGTATCTCATCGGGTTCTCCATAGAGGACAAGTACACGGCCTTGATCTGTACGCCACCCTTCCTTAGCGTATGTCTTATAGCGTTGATTAGCCGTCTGTACTCTTTGCAGATAGACTGATCTTGTAAGATTTAAACGTCCGAGTTCTTCTTTTTCAATTCTGGTCCAAAACTTTTGTAAAAACTCCTGACGCGCTTCTACTGTCGTTAACTTATCGAATGCTTTGATATCCTCAGATTGTGTTACATATTTTGTAATTCGAAACTCCTCACCAAGCTCATCAAAAGAAAATCCAGCATACACAGCGCTTTCTTCTGAAAGAATTGTTGCTTGCGCTGATTGGACATTGGGATTGTAGAGAAAAATCGACCGCTGTGATTTGGCAATCTCGTTGCCAAGCGTATCGGAAAGGATAACTTCATA
>PMDB01000055.1 GCA_003155495.1 Ignavibacteriota bacterium | reverse complement strand
TGCCGTTCGTGCATGTATAAAGTGAATAAGCGCTATGCAAGTAATAAAAAATCGGGTTTGTGCAATGTAAAAGGGATGAATGTTTATGAAAAAAGTATTTCTGATTGTCTTGCTGATTCTATTCGCCCAGTTATCATCCGGGCAACAATTCACCGATTTATACGGAGATTATTTGGGTCAGACTCCCCCTGGAAATGCTCCGGTGGTTTTTGCGCGCGGAATCGTTTCTACAGAATACCAGTCTTACAACGCTTCCGTGTTTTCTCCCGACGGCAACGAAGTGTTCTGGTCAATGTAACGGGGGGTCCCCGCTTACACTTCGTTTCGGCGGGATAGGCGAACACGGTTGAATTTCCTGGTATTGACAAAAAAAAACCAGACATGCCGGCTTTTTCTTTTTGTAGCAGGGAAGGGATCCCGCTTGAGCAGCAGCGGGACGTCGTCCCGACAAAAGCATCGGGACTCCGTTCTAACTCTGATCACCCTAGTACTATCAAAAATAAAAAACCCCAGACAAGCTGGGGATTTTTTATTTTTTGTAGCGGGGGAGGGATTCGAACNNCTAACCAGCTGAGCTACCCCGCCAATAAAATTACGAATTGCGAATTGTTGAATTTCGAATTTATACTTTGTTAATAAAAGAACAATATATCTCATACGAATCCACGACCGGAGTTTATCCGCCGTTTTCTGGCAGTGATTATGATTCCGATTTATCCCGATGTTTTTTCATCGGGGCGCTAACAAGCTGCCTGTCCGCTGTGCTTCATCTTTTGGCGGAAGCTACCCCNNAATATAGAAAAAATCACTCATATCTGCAAAGAAAATTTTAAGATGGTCTGATTTTTGGATTCAGAAGATACGAATATATGAATGTATTTTTGGGATATAAGTAAAGTGATAGATCTGTCGCGATAGGATACCGCTACACAACATTTGTCAAGATTGTACATGATTGGTTGTTAGCACGTCTCATGCATTATTTCTCTACTTGATCTGGGTGCAACAATTAAAAAATAGTAGTCATTCTGGACTATCTCATAAAATTGATTTTCGGAACGCGGTGCGCGCTTGCGATCAACTCTGGCTTAAGTGCATTTTCTCAACATCAGATGGAGAAAACTTATTGAGCCGTACTACTTTTGTTGTCGATCGTTGTGTTGGCGGAACCACGAGGAGAGCTTCGTTCGAGGTTTTTGCTTCAATGATTGCCCATCCTGTATGCTCACCACCATACAACCCCAATCGAAATGTGTGATGTAACCGATATAAAGGAGTTGTTTTAAGGCGGTCGCGCAATCCTTTTCTGTATGTGGAGATATTACAAGATATCTATCCATATGGACATTCTCCTGGGTGTAATCTGTGATTATAAATTGTTTTATTACTCCAGCAGTAAAAATTTTTAATTCAAGATATTATAAATCTCACGATATCCTGATTGAACAAGAGGAACAAATTTTTGATACCATTGGTCGAATTCTTTTGCTCCCATAGCTTCACTCGATGATTTTTCATAGGCCGAAAGGTTTTCATACGATAATTCCATGATGAGAGTATAAAATTCTCCTGTTACATCGGTCATAAACTTTGGTATCGGATGCCCGTATTTTTTCATGAGATCCTGATTCTCTTTGATAAGGGCCTTAGCATCTTTCGCTTTGCCAAACTTGAGCTGAAAAACATTTCTTACGACTATCATGGCTTCCTCCGATGAAATGAGTGACTTTGATACTTAAACAATAAATTTAAGTAAATGGTTGAATTTTCCTTTTCATGCCAGTTTGATTCTTAAATGCGCGCCCTTTTATTCACCAATGAAAATCTGATAGAAAAAGTACATCATTACTTAAATATCCAGAGTAAATAACCGTAGCCCTCTTTTTCCATATTCTCTTTGGGGATGAAGCGAAGTGAAGCTGAGTTCATACAATAGCGTAAATGCGTCGGGGTCGGTCCATCATCGAACACATGACCTAAGTGTGAATCGCCGTTCTTGCTACGTACTTCAATTCGTTCCATAGATACCGAAGTATCTTTTCTTTTTACGATAAATCGCGTATCAATGGGTTTTGTAAAGCTTGGCCAGCCTGTTCCTGAGTCAAACTTGTCGTTGGAACTAAACAATGGCTCTCCAGAAACGACATCAATATAAATCCCTTTTTGATGGTTATTCCAGTACGCATTGTTAAACGGTGGTTCTGTGCCGCATTGTTCTGTTACTTGATATTGCATATCGGTGAGATTCTTTTTCAATTCTTCTTTTTTCGGTTTCTTATATTTATCTAATCCAACATCTCCCCAGACTGCCTTAATGTATCGGTCTCTTCCTGATGCACTTCTGTAACTGTAATATCGAGTTGGATTTTTCTTACAGTATTGTTGATGATAACTTTCTGCAGGATAAAATTTCGAAGCTTTAATAATTTTTGATGCAAAAGGCTTATCGAAAATGCCCGATTGCTCGAGTTCCTTTTTTGATGAGTCTGCAATGATTCTCTGCATGTCGTTATGATAGAATATTGCCGCCTGGTATTGGGATCCTCGGTCTACAAATGACCCGCCTTCATCTGTTGGATCAATTTGCCGCCAATAGATATCTATAAGTTCTGAATAACTTATAATATGAGGATCGAAGGAAATCTGAACAGCTTCATAATGTCCGGTTGTGCCGGAACATACTTCTTCATATGTTGGGTTTTCTGTATTCCCGCCGGTATATCCGGAAATAACACTCTTGACACCATCCAGATCGCTGAAAGCTGCTTCTGTACACCAAAAACAACCTCCGGCAAACGTTGCAGTATCGAGTCCCTTATCGTTTTGAGGTACTATATGAGTTTCCATTTCTTTTAATTCAGTTTTAGCGCAACATGAAAGAAAAGGAAGAATCATTGTAAACAGCAACGCTGGTTTTTTCATTTATTTCATTCCGGCTATGTTCGCAAAATGAATTTCTCATGTTCAAAATCCAAACAATTGAATCCGAAAATAAGTTTCGTTGCTTTCTTTTCCATAAATCGTTTTGCGTTCTTGCGCACCACTTGGGTAAGATATTCATATATTTTTGGGAAAAAGATGGAACGTCAACGTTTTCGGAATGGACTTATGATTAAAAAAGAGAAAGAAAATACTTCAAAATCCGATGAGGCTGTTCCAAAGGGCAAATGCACCGAAAAGTATAAAGAGGCTTCCGGCAATTTTATTTACAAGAGTGAGCCCGTTAGAGGTTATTTTTTCTCTGAAGAAATGAACAAGAGCAGTGAGCAATGCAAACCAGCTTAATGATCCGAGGAAGACACCGGCAACGAGAAATGTTCCGGACCAGTTGTTGCCAATAATTTTATCAAGTCCGACACCTGCAAAGACAGCAGCGAATGCAAACAATGTCATAGGATTAGTCAACGTAAGGAGGAATGTAGAGATAAACGCACGCACTTGTCCATTTGTCCCACTTATGGGCGTATCTGTTGATGCGTGCGAGTGAAACGTCCGATATCCAAGTATCAAGAGAAGAATTCCACCCATAAGGCGAATCCATTGTTGCTGATGGGAGATGAAGTCGGAGATGAGGGTTACGCCGAACGCAGCAACGATACCGTAGAGCATATCCGCACATGCCGCACTTAATCCCACAATGATGCCTCGTTTACTCCCATGGGCAAGTGTTCGCCGGATGCAGAGTACTCCAACTGGTCCGACAGGTGCCGCAAGGGAGAAACCTATCACAAGGCCTTCGAGAAGAAATATAAAGTTCATGCGGTGTGCTTCGTAAACATTATCTGAGTTATTGCCGTTCTCTTAATATTATAAGATAAGTTTTCGAAAATCCATAGAGAAAAATTGAGAATGCGATGAAGATAATGAAGTATCCGGTATTGATCAGAATTGTATTTCAACCTTTTTTTTGCTATTATTTTATGCACGACACAATGGGGGCTCATAGCTCAGCTTGGTTAGAGCGCTACCTTGACATGGTAGAGGTCATAGGTTCGAGTCCTATTGAGCCCACGATTACAAAGAAAAAGTGCAAGGAGGAAAAGTAGCATAACGCTTTATCCTTCATATGTGGGACTTTTACTTTCAATCGGGCATTGGTCCGATTTTTTTTACTTTCATGAGCAAAATAAAGATCACATTCCCGGATGGGAATCAGAAAGAGTTTGATTGGGATATCACAGGTAAGCAAATTGCCGAAGGTATCAGCAAAGGTCTGGCGAAAGAAGCACTTGCCGTGGAAGTGAACGGAGAGGTGTGGGATCTCAGCAGACCGATACATCAGGATGCATCTTTCAAGATTCTCAAATGGTCTGACGATGGCGGTAAAGATGCCTATTGGCATAGCTCTGCTCATTTAATGGCAGAAGCTGTCGAGGCTCTGTACCCGGGCGCGAAATTCGGCATTGGTCCTTCTATTGAGACAGGTTTTTATTATGACCTTGATCTCGGTGATCATAATCTTACCAAAGATGATCTCCAAAAGATTGAAGAGAAGATGAACGAGCTTGCCAATCGTGATGTCCCGTACGTTCGTGAAGAAAAAAAATGGGAAGACGCAGTTGAATATTTTAAAGGGAAAGGGGATCAGTACAAACTTGAATTGTTAGATGAGTTGAAGGGGCAAATCATCAGCTTCTATCATCAAGGCAATTTCACCGATCTCTGCCGTGGACCACATCTGCCTTCGACCGGAAAAATCAAAGCGATTAAGCTTCTCAGTGTTGCCGGTGCATATTGGCGCGGGAATGAAAAAAATAAAATGATGCAGCGCATTTATGGCGTCACATTCCCGACTAAAAAGGAACTTGACGAGTATCTCTTCAGATTAGAAGAAGCGAAACGCCGCGACCATCGCAAGTTGGGCGCTGAGTTAGAGCTTTTTCTTTTGACGCCGAAAGTTGGTAGTGGTTTGCCGCTATGGCTTCCGAAAGGAACCATCATTCGTGAATCGCTCATCGAGTTTTTGCGGGATGAACAGCGAAAACGTGGATATCAAAGCGTTGTGACTCCGCATATTGCGAATCTGGAATTGTATAAGACATCGGGTCATTATCCATATTATAAAGACTCGCAGTTTCCACCAATACAATTGGAAAATGGTGAAGCGTTCTTGTTGAAACCGATGAACTGTCCGCATCATCATCAGATTTATTCGTTCAAACCTCGTTCGTACCGTGATTTGCCGGTTCGATTAGCAGAGTTTGGGACTGTCTATCGTTATGAACAATCCGGTGAAATGAACGGCTTGACACGCGTTCGCGGTTTTACTCAGGATGACGCACATATTTATTGTGCACATGATCAGTTAAAGGCGGAAATTAAAGCTACTATCGAACTGACACAATTGGTATTTAAAACCTTTGGAATGGATGTAAAGATCCGTTTGTCATACCGTGATGACAAGAATACTGAAAAGTATGGCGGTGAAGCAGAATTCTGGGAGCAAGCTCAGCGAGAAATTCGAGAAGTGGCGGATGAGATAAAACTTGATTACTTTATAGCATTAGGTGAAGCATCCTTCTATGGGCCAAAGATCGACTTTATGGTGAAGGATGCGTTAAATCGTACTTGGCAGCTTGGCACGGTTCAGGTTGATTATGTCATGCCGGAACGGTTCGAGTTAGAGTACATCGGTCAGGATGGACAAAAGCATCGCCCGGTGATTATTCACCGCGCGCCATTTGGATCGTTAGAACGATTCGTCGGAATTCTCATCGAGCATTTTGCAGGTGAGTTTCCAGTGTGGCTTGCACCGACACAGGTTGCGGTTTTGCCTATCAGCGACGTCTTTATAGAGTATGCACGGGAAGTGTACGAAACGTTGAAAGATTCTGACGTGCGAGTTGAATTAGACGACCGTAATGAGAAGGTGGGATATAAAATTCGCGATTGGGAAACGAAGAAAGTACCATTTATGCTTGTAGTTGGCGAGAAGGAAAAAGTCGGCGGTTTGGTTTCCGTCCGTCAACACAAGAAGGGTGATCAAGGAACAGTGAAGCGGGAAGAATTCCAGACTCGTATTCTTGATATCATCAAAACAAGAGCACTCACAGTTTAGGAGAAGAAACCATTAAACAAGATCGAGCACGCGTTAATTCTGAAATCAAAGCACCTCAGGTGCGCTTAATAACGGATGATGGAGAACAGCTAGGTATTATGTCGATAAGTGATGCGCTCCGAGTGGCGCAAGGAAGAACGTCGGACTTGATCGAGATTGTGCCGAATGCAACTCCGCCGGTTTGCAAGATCATGGATTTTGGAAAATATCGGTACGAGCAAGCAAAGCGAGAAAAGATTCAGAAAAAACATCAGCATGTAACGCTTGTCAAGGAAGTTCGATTTCATCCAAATACGGATACACATGACTTCGATTTTAAAACGCGGCATGCTCGTGAGTTTATTCTTGAAGGAAACAAAGTGAAAGCAACTGTGGTCTTTAAAGGGCGCGAGATTACCTATCAGGATCAAGGAAAAGAGTTGCTCGAGCGTTTTACCGAAGTGATGTCCGATATTGCCAAGATGGAACAAGAACCAAAGATGGAAGGACGGCAGATGGTATCGTACTTTGTGCCGGAAAAAGGAAAGAAGAAAAGTTTAGAAGCAACTAAACCAACAACAGAGGAATAAGAGCATATGCCGAAAATGAAAACCCGGCGCAGCGCTGCTAAGACGTTTAAGATTACTGCGACCGGAAAAGTTAAACGTCGGAAAGCGTTTCGCAGTCACATCTTGACCAGCAAGTCCACAAAGCGCAAGCGCCATTTACGCAAATCCGGTTTTGTCGCTGAAACCGAAGCATACAAAGTGCGTAGATTTTTATCAGCATAAGTTTGAAAGAAAGGTAAAGAAGCAATGCCACGTTCACAAAATAAAGTCGCGTCGCATAGACGACGCAAGAAACTCTTAGCTTCAGCGAAAGGATATTGGGGCGGTCGAAGTAAAGTTCTGACCGTTGCCAAGCATCACGTTGATAAAGCCGGAACACATGCCTATCGACATCGCCGTACGAAGAAGCGGGAATTCCGAGCTCTCTGGATCGCCCGCATTAATGCTGCAGCACGTATTCATGGTACGACATATTCGAGATTGATTTCATCCATGGAAAAGAAACAAGTTGGGATCAACCGAAAGGTGTTGGCAGATCTTGCTGCGAATCATCAAGCAGCATTTGCTGAAGTCGTAAAATTTGCGATGGCGTAATTTTAATCTTCTTATCTCTTTTGTTCCGCACGGATTGCTCGGAGCGCTTCGTGCGGGATAAAAAAATTGGTAAGAAGATTTTTTATTTGTTATCTCATTGTCCACATTGAGAAAGTGGGATGACGTTAAAGTGTCCTGCTCGTTTTTCGATAGAGATCACTTGTATGCTCGAAAAAGTTGCACGCACGAAACAAGCCTTCACGGAAGAACTTCAGAAGGCAACAACACTTCAAGATCTTGAACAGACTCGTATCAAGTATCTTGCGCGAAGTGGAGAGATTGCGGCATTGTTCGAGGGGATGAAATCTGCAGTTCCTGCTGAGAAACCTGCGTTGGGAAAGACTCTCAATGAACTTCGACAGTACGCCCAAGCGCAGTTCGACGAGAAGAAATTACTTCTCGAACAATCTGCCAAACCGAAAGAAGTCCCATTTGATCTCACATTGCCTGGGCGTTCAAAGTCCATTGGCACAAAACATCCCGTCACACAAGTGATGGAAGAAATCAAACGTATCTTTATTAGCATGGGATTCTCGGTAGAGAACGGACCGGAAATCGAAAGCGATTACTATAATTTTGAAGCACTCAATTTTGCTCCTGATCATCCGGCGCGTGATATGCAGGATACGATTTTTATTGCAGATAAAATTTTGCTGCGTACTCACACATCTCCGGTGCAGATTCGTGTAATGGAAAAACAGAAACCGCCGGTGCGTGCCATTATGCCCGGCTGGTCATATCGCAATGAAGCTGTCAGTGCACGAAGTCTCGTAGCCTTCCATCAGATTGAAGGATTATACGTGGATGAAGGTGTGACATTCAGCGAGTTGAAGGGAACGCTTGTTGCATTCGCGAAACAATTTTATGGAAATTCGATTAAGTATCGATTCCGTCCAAGCTTTTTCCCGTTCACCGAGCCGAGCGCTGAAATGGATATTACATGCTACTTATGCAATGGAAAAGGATGCCGTATTTGCAAACATTCCGGTTGGCTGGAAGTTCTCGGCTCGGGGATGGTGCATCCTCACGTTTTTCAGGCGGTCGGATATGATGCAGAGAAGTATACCGGTTATGCGTTCGGCATGGGTATCGAACGTACTGCCTTGCTGCGCTATGGCATCGATGACATTCGCATTCTCTATGAAAACGATGTGCGGTTCTTGAAACAATTCTGATGGATCGATTTTGAAAACAGGTTTGTGGCATGAAAGTCTCCCAAAATTGGTTGAAGCAATATATTAGTTTCAAGTTCACACCTGAGCAGTTTACTGAAAAGCTCTCCATGCTCGGTCTCGAAGTAGAAAGCTATGAAGACCTTTCCAAGAAGTACGACAAGTTCGTGGTCGGTGAAGTGTTGGAACGAGTGAAACATCCTAATGCAGATCGTCTTTCGGTGTGCAAAGTAAATCTCGGCAGCATAGTGCAGGAAGTTGTTTGCGGTGCCCCAAATGTTGCAGCAGGGCAAAAAGTTGCAGTCGCACTTGTAGGCGCCGTTATTCCGCACAATCAGCATTGTGACGATGTAAAACCATTTATACTCGAACGTGCAAAGATCCGTGGCGTCGAATCCAATGGCATGATTTGTTCTGAACAGGAACTTGGCCTTGGAAAAGATGCGAGCGGCGTTCTTGTACTCGATGCGGCAGCAAAAACCGGAACACCGCTTGCCAAGTATCTCGGGCAGACCGATACTATCTACGAAATCGGTATTACACCAAATCGATCAGATTGTCTCAGTCACATCGGTGTGGCACGTGAGATCGGTGTACTGGTCAATAAAAAAATTAAAAATCCAAAAGTTATACTGAAAGAAAATAAAACACCGGCGTCAAAATATGCGAAAATAGAAATCCTTGATAAAGAAAAATGCCCGCGATATTCAGCGCGTGTTCTTCGGAATATCAAAATTGGTCCATCGCCGAAATGGCTGCAGGACATCCTGAGTTCGGTTGGTGTTCGTCCGATCAACAATGTTGTTGACGTAACGAATTATGTTTTGATGGAAACAGGCCATCCACTGCATGCATTCGATTACGATAAACTTTCCGGGCACAAGATTGTTGTCAAAACTGCTCAAGAAGGCGAGAAGTTTGTAACACTCGACGGAAAAGAACGTACGCTCACTTCCGAAACGCTCATGATTTGTGATGCCGAACGGCCGATTGCAATAGCCGGAGTGATGGGTGGTGCGAATACAGAGATCAGCGACACAACGGCAAATATTCTCATCGAGAGTGCATATTTCAATCCGCAAAATATTCGGCGAACTTCAAAGTACCTTGGCCTTTCGACAGAGGCATCATACCGATTCGAGCGCGGCGCTGATATTAATATCACAGTCTCGGCAGTCAATCGTGCCGCACAAATGATTCAGGAACTGACTGGTGGTGAGTTGCTGAATGGCGTCCTCGATGCATATCCTAAAAAACGAAAACCGATCATCGTGAAAGCGCGTGTTTCAAGAATCAATTCCATTATTGGGATCTCGCTTTCTAAAGGGCAGATCATTTCTCTTTTAAAGAAAATTGATCTTGTTGTAAAGTCATCATCCAGTTCCAGAGATGAGCTTCTCGTGATGGTTCCCAGTTTTCGTACTGATATACTTGAAGAGATTGATGTCATAGAAGAAGTAGCGCGTGTTTACGGTTACAATAATATTGAAACAAAAACTCATGCTGCTATCGATTTTTCCTCGAACGTGCGAACAGATGCACTTCAGGATGAAGTTCGGGAATTCCTTGTCGGTTCTGGATTCAATGAAATTATAGCTATCGGCCTGCAAGATGAGGCAACGATGTCGCTTGCCGGAAAACCCTTGGTCAAGGCACTCAATCCTGTAAGCGCAGAAATGGCAGCTTTGCGGACAAGCCTGATAACAAGTGCGCTTGGAATCGTGAAACACAATCGAAATCACGGTATAAAAGGCCTGCGTTTGTTCGAACTAGGCAATATTCATTTACTTATCGATGGAAAGTCATCGAATTCGCTCGAAGCATATCAAGAAGAAGAACGGCTTTTGTTGGTGATCAGCGGTAATCAAGTGCCCATAAGCTATGGAAATGCCTCCCGTGGTGTTGATATGTTAGATATGAAAGGGGAAGTTTCAGCATTGCTATCAAAGTTCTGTCTTGACAACTACCGTTTTATTTATTATGATACGCACGAGGTATTAAGTGAACCGTGTNNAGCTTGATATTGATGAAGCTGTGTTCGTTTGCGAAATGAATATTCGAGCACTCCGTGACGGCTGTGTGAGAGATCGAAAGTTTTCTCCTTTGCCGAAGTTCCCGGGTGTAACACGCGACTTGGCTTTCACAATTGATGCAGCGCTTCCACAGAATAAAGTGGAAGAAGTAATTCGTCAGGTTGGACGGCCGCTATGTACGAATGTTGTTCTTTTTGATACGTACAGTGGACAGCAAACGGGAAAAGATAAAAAAAGTGTAGCGTATGCCCTTGAATTCCAATCGCCGGACCATACGTTGACGGAAGAGGAAATTGATCGTATGCTTGCGAAAATTATCGAAGCCGTTCAGCGGCAATGTAATGGTGTATTACGGAGCTAGTGTCGTAGATATGAAATCATACGATACACTGTTTGTTTTCGATGATGAAGTTTTTTGTTGAAGATAAATTTATTGGAAAAGGCTTTGATGTAGATATGCAGTCCAAAATCAACTGAAATTGTTAGGAGTTGAGGTTTGCCTGAACAGCTTATCGATCCTGAGATGACGGACAAAAAGGGCTTGAAACACCTTGAGGATGCTCTCCAGGCGCTTTGGGATAAAGCTCGTCATGTGTCCGATGTGCTTCTCCGATTAAAAGCAGAAAATAAGGAACTTCAGAGTCGAATTTTGAGTTTAGAATTACAGGAGCGCCGTTCAACGGAAGAACTTCAACACCGGGAACACGACTTGATTGAAATTCGAACGCAGCTTACACAGGCGCAATCTAATGGTAGTAGTTTATTTTCAAAGGAGGAGTCAGAGGTACTTAA
>PMDB01000092.1 GCA_003155495.1 Ignavibacteriota bacterium | reverse complement strand
TGCCGCCACAATCTCAATTACTGGAATCACTCTCATTATCTTGGCTTTGGTCCATCGGCACATTCATTTTGGAAGAACGAACGGTGGTGGAACATATCCGATCTCACTGCATACATCAAGCAATTAGGCGAGCACACTCTCCCGCTTGCAGGCGGAGAGCATCTTAGCGAAATTCAATTCATGGAAGAAGCGATCTTTCTCGGCTTGCGAAGCGAAGGAATCGACCTGGAACAATTTCACCGGCGCTTTTCACGCAATCTCTCGACAGAGAATGCATCCATCATCTCCGAATTGATTCAGCAAGGAAATGCAAGGATGGAGAGCGGACGCATCCGGCTCACTGCAAAGGGATATGTGCTCTGCGATGAAATCTGTCAGACATTCCATTGAGCCGCTCAAAATTCCTTGAAGTTCAAGCCTTTTCCTTATACATTGATCATAAATTTTAGTACAGTAAAATTATTAGAGAATAAATGGAACACAAGAAACTCAATCGACTTATCGCACTAATAGTTTTCCTTGTACCTTTGGTGGTATACATCAAAACCCTCTCACCCACTGTGGTGTTCTGGGATGTAGGCGAGTTCTGCGCGTCGGCGTTTTCATTGCAGGTGCCGCATCCGCCCGGCGCACCGCTCTTTTTACTCCTCGCGCGCATTTCATCAATGATTCCGTTGATCCCCGATATTGCTGTCCGAATGCACTTCCTGTCGGCAGTAGGCTCCGCTATTACATGCGGATTGCTCTATCTTATTATCGTCGATTTGATGATGATGTGGAGAGGAATTCCGAGCACATTTTTTGAGCGCATTGCAGTGTACGGTTCAGCGATCATCGGATCGCTTTCGCTGGCATTCACCAGCACCTTCTGGTTTAATGCGGTTGAAGCGGAAGTGTATGGACTCAGCATGGCATTTGTGGGGCTGATCATTTTTCTCGGACTTCGTTGGTACGAACGCGCAGACAAAGACAGTGGCGATCATTACATTCTTCTGATAGCGTACATCATCGGTCTTTCGGTCGGCGTGCATTTGCTTGCCGTGCTTGCCGTGTTCCCGGTGATGTTGTTGTGGTATTTCCGGTCCAACAAGTTCGAGTGGAAATCCTTCGTCAAGTTTGGCATCGGCGCATTAATCACCTTTTTTTTTATCTATCCCGGCGTTGTTACAGTTCTTCCATCTCTCCTCGACGGTGAAGTTGGCGGAACAAAAAGCGAGATCATCACTTTTATCCCAATCGCTCTTCTCCTTGGGGCGGTCTCCGGCGTGTACTATTCCATCCGGCAAAAGAAGCGGATGTTGAATGTTGCACTTCTTTCCTTTTTATTCATCGTCCTCGGTTATTCAACATACACGATAGTGTATATTCGCGCAAATGCTCATCCGCCGATGAATGAGAACGATCCAAGCACATTAGGAAGGCTTGTTTCATATCTCAACCGCGAACAGTACGGAAGCGCGCCGATTATCAATCGACGCTGGGACACAGATCCTGAAAAGAAACGCTTCCATCAAAATTACACCAGCGATTTGGACTATATGTGGCGATACCAAGTCCAGCATATGTACCTTCGATATCTCGGCTGGAACTACATCGGCTCGGATGGCGATTTCAAAGATGCCGGCGTGAATTGGAAACAATACTATATGATTCCCTTTTTGCTGGGTTTGCTCGGTGCATACTACCAATGGCGTAAGCAGCCGTATATCGGTTTCACCATGATCGCTACATTTATCATCATGGGTGTCGTTCTTGCACTCTACCAGAATCAGCAGGAGCCGCAGCCACGCGAACGCGATTATTTTTACGTCGGTTCGTTTTTTGTTTTTTCACTCTGGATTGCTTACGGTGTCCTCGCGCTGATTGATTTCGTCAAACAGAAAATTACAGCACAGCAAACGGCACAGATAACCGGATACGGTGTACTTACGCTTGCACTCATATTTGTGCCTCTGAAGATGTTTGTTTCCAATTATCATCAGGCAAACCGCACCGGAAATTATGTCGCATGGGATTATTCCTACAACATGCTTCAGAGCTGTGAAAAGGATGCAATCCTGATCACCAATGGCGACAACGACACATTTCCACTTTGGTACTTGCAGGATGTCGAAGGCATTCGGCGCGATATTCGCGTCGTGAATTTAAGTTTAGTGAATACACCTTGGTATATTAAACAGTTGAAACATGAAACACTGTATGGTGCAAAAACGGTACGTATCTCGACATCGGATGTGGAGATTGATAGCATCCAACCGATCCGGTTTGAACCGCACTGGATGGAATTACCTGTTGGCCCCGATGTTCTTCAGAAATATGCCAAAGACGAAAACTATGGTACATCACTACTTGATACTTCAATTGCAAAGAGTGGTGTAATCCGATTTCTCATGCCCAATACACTGCAGGTTGGCAATGTCAAAGCGATCCGTCCACAGGATATTATGGTGTACGACATCATCATGACAAACAATTGGCAGAGGCCCATCTATTATGCAATGACTGTGTCGGACGATGGGAAGATCGGCCTGCACGACTATATGCAATTGACGGGATTGACATTTAAGCTGGTTCCATTCAAATCGCAAAACTATTGGTCAAACTTGAATGAACCGGTGCTGCACCAGAATATTTTTACCGATATCAAACAGTTTTCCAAAGAACTGCAGTACGGATTCCGATGGCGCGGATTTCAGGACAGCACAATATATTACGACGAAGACACACGTCGATTACTCACTTCAAATTATAGAAATCTGTTTATGGCCTACGCGTTGTATTGCGCTAATGTCAAAAACAAACCGCAAGAAGTATCAGCAATTCTCGATCGGATGGAGCAAGTCCTGCCCCAGCGTTCCATTCCGATGGATTATCACGTCAAGCATGAGTTAGCTTCATTCTATAATATGGCAGGCAATAAAGACCGGTATCGTGAATTATTGAACGAAAATATTCAGGAACTCAAACGGGTGATCAGCAATCCAGTCACTGAACAACTATCGCAGTACAATCCGTACATCATTCTTTTTTATTCCTACGATGGATTAGAAATGTACAAGGAAGCTGAGGATGTTCTGACACTCATCAAGTCCACCTATCCGAAGGAGCAGGGGATCGACCAAATACTCGGACAACTGCGCGCTCAGATTCAGATGAAACAAACAAGCGCATTGGATGCAAGGCAGCCACCAACAAAGCAAAAGAATAAATGATTGAGAACGGCTCTTCAACTGGCATTCCATGGAAAGATTGAAGTCGCTTCAGGAGAACGATGAAACAAAAAACTGCATTTGTCATAGGTATTACCGGACAAGATGGCTCGTACCTCACAGAGTTCCTACTAGCCAAGAACTATCAAGTAGTGGGATTGATGCGCAAAACCTCTGCCGTGCCGAGTTCTCACGTGGCACATCTCGCGAACAAAATCCATATTGCGTACGGCGATCTGCTTGACACGTTTTCCATCGCAGAAAATATTCGTTTGTATCAACCGGATGAGATATACAATCTTGCGGCTCAGTCGTACCCCGGCGAATCGTGGCGGCTTGCCATCGAGACAGCGGAGATCACGGGCATTGGCGCTCATCGTGTCTATGAGGCTGTGCGATATGTAAAACCGGATTGCCGGATTTATCAGGCTTCCTCATCGGAAATGTTTGGCACACCGAGTATAGTACCACAAAATGAGCAAACACCGTTTGCACCGGTAAACCCTTACGGAGCCGCCAAACTCTATGCGCATACCATGGCGCAAATCTATATGACGAGTTACAAACTCTTTATCGCATGCGGAATTCTTTTTAATCACGAAAGTCCCCGGCGCGGGATACACTTCCTAACGCAAAAAGTTGCTTACGGCGCTGCATGCATTCAACTCGGCATACTTAATTCTCCCGACCTCAATGAGCAGGGTGAACCAATCGTTAAAGACGGGAAAATTGCACTTGGCAATTTAGAAGCAAAGCGCGACTGGGGATTTGCAGGCGATTATGTGGAAGCCATGTGGATGATGCTTCAGCATGATAAGCCGGACACATATGTCATCGGCACAGGGGAAGTTCGTACCGTGCGGCAATTGTGCGAAACGGCATTTAATAGTGTCGGCATGGACTGGCAAAAATACGTTGTTGTCGATCCACGATTCATCCGTCTGACAGAAACCGGAACGACCGTCGCAGATGCAGCGAAAGCAAAAACCGAGTTGGGTTGGTCGCCGCGTACATCGTTCACAGACCTGGTGAAGATGATGGTCGATCATCAGCTGAAACGATTGAAGAACCGGTCAAGCGAACTCTGCACATGAAAATTCTTCTTCTTAATTGGCAGGATATTAAAAATCCCTACGGAGGCGGAGCAGAAGTATATCTCCACCAAATCTTCAAACGGATTGCGTCACTGGGGCATTCAGTAACGCTGTTCAGCTGCCAATTCGCGAATGCTCCTTCTGAAGAAGACATCGATGGCATCCACGTAATACGAAAAGGAAATCGTAGCCTCTTTAACTATATCATTCCCCTTGAATACAGAAAAAGATTTCGCCATGAACATTATGATATCGTCATAGACGACATCAATAAAATTCCGTTTTACGCACCGTTATTTATTCGTGAGCCGCTGTTGGGAATGGTGATGCACTTATTCGGCAATGCTATTTTTAAGGAAGCCTCGATTCCGGCAGCGACGTACGTGTATGGTGCAGAGCGGCTTGCTCTCTCCGTGTACCAAAAGACTCCGCTAGTGGCAATTTCTGAAAGCACGCGGCAGGAATTACTCTCGCACGGCTGTCGGAAAGAAAATATTTTTCTTGTTCCATGTGCCGTCAACCACGCAACGTACCGGCAACTTCCAGGCATACATCGAATCGAGCCATTGATTGGCTATGTGGGAAGAATAAAAAAATATAAAAGTGTCGATCATTTACTGCACGCTTTCGCTATCGTGCTGAAGGAATTGCCGCAGGCAAAACTTGTCATCATTGGGGAAGGCGATAGCAAGCCTGAATTCCAGAGAATAGCACACGAGCTTCACATCGATCATGCAACGACTTTTACCGGATTCCTTCCGCTGGAAGAAAAAGTACGATTGCTGAACCAGATGCAGCTCGTCGTGAACACATCTGCAAAAGAAGGATGGGGATTAACGGTCACAGAGGCGAACGCATGCGGAGCACCCGCCGTTGCGAGCGATGTTCCGGGACTGCGCGATGCCGTCATCGATGGTGAAACCGGATTGCTTTACGAATATGGGAACATCGAACAACTTGCCGAAAAAATTCTTCTCCTCCTTCGGGATGAGCGTCTTCGCATGCGATTAGCGGCCGGAGCGTTATCCTATGCACAGTCTCTCACATGGGATACTTCTGCAAAGATCATGCTCGATGTGATTGAGAAGGTTTTGCACAGCAAATCATAGATTTCCTGCCGCTTGTATCTTTAAAAAATACTCATTACCATTTTCATAAGTGGTTCTCATGTTTCCTGCTTCGTTGAGAATTTGTTCCATAACTTTTAAGGGGACCGCCTAAGTTTTTACGATATTTACCTCTTTATGTATTAATTCATAGAAGGGGAAAAAATGAAAACTTTTTTTGTCATTCAGATTTCCCTGCTATTAGCTTTTCCACTCTACGCTCAAGATAATTCTTCATTGGGAAAGGTTGATACCGTTACGATGGGAGAGTATGACGATGCAAATCCCGTACTCATCCACGGAACGTTCAGCTTTGGATATTCCCAGCCCTATCAATGGCTTTTATTTGGACGAAACACAGAGAGTAGTTCCGAAATCGTTGGAAAAAAGTTTTTACTTGGCGATGCCTTGTGGGATTCTTCTGTAGTTTCAATCTCGTCATCTCATATTCCTATGTCTCAAAGAAATCCTGATATCTCGGAAATTTCATTCTCTCGAAATAATTTCTCCCATACATTTCAATTTGCTGCGTGGGAGCAAAGGGAAAACAGCGTATGGAATATTTACTACAGCCGTTTCATGGACAACGATTCGGTGTGGGTGCCTTCTCAGCCCCTCACTCAGGATACAGTTGATAACACGAATGCACAAATTCGTCCGTTGTCAGACTCTTCATTCATAGTGGTCTGGAAAAGGAAATCTGCCCTTCTCTACTCTATCGTAAATTCGGTGACGTTTTCAGTCCCAGAGACCATCGCTGTCGGCACTTTCGATTCTCTGGAATTCGATATTTTTTCCCGTTATGGCTCCGGAAATTTAGTCTGGACGTCGCGCGATACCACCGACAAAAACATTATGATCTTTCGATCATTCGAAACTTATCCTTCGTTTACTTTGACTGCGCCTGAAACATTGTTTATCAGTCAAAGCGCTTTCAATCCTCGGTTCACTTTATTGTTTTACGGTGATAAATCTGTTTTTTTTGAGACCCTTGTAAACGGCAATCGCGAGATAATGATGTGGAAGGAATACTATCCTCAAGATCAAAGGATCGAAAATATATCGAACGATTCGCTTGCCGATGATCGCAACCCACGGGCATTTTCCAATCCGGTTGTTACTAAAAGAGGAGTAGTAAACAAGAAATCATACTTTTCGTATTATGGTATTTTAACAATGGAAAAGTATACAAATACCGATTCGATGCTCATCTTTTCTGAAGGATATTATTTGGCGGATACCGTGAAAAGTGTAGGCTACAATCGTAATGCTTGCATCGGAACAGATATGTTTGTCACCAACGGAAAATTATCTGTTCTTACTGTATGGGAAAGCAACCGGTCTGGGCATTCTCATATCTATTCGCGTTTGGTTAGACTTCCCATGGACGGAGTTGAACCACCAATAATATCTCTATGTTCATGTACATTGGAACAGAATTATCCAAACCCTTTTAACCCGACGACAAATTTTCGATTTGCAATTGCACATTCTGAATTTGTATCGTTGAAAGTGTTCGATCTCCTCGGTCGGGAAGTAACAACGATTGTTAACGAACCCCTGACGCCCGGTGTTTACTTAAGACAATGGAATGCAAGTAACTTATCGAGTGGAATTTATTTTTATCGTCTGCAAGCTGGCTCGTTTACTGAAACAAAGAAACTTGTTTTGCTGAGATAGCGGGTAGACACACCGAACTTATCCACCGGAGCGTAGTGAAGGCGGGAGTGCTGCATTTTGACCCGAGGGCGGGCAAAAAAAAGTAGTCGCTGACCGGCATTCATTTGAGTTTGCAAAAATGTTGTGTTATGTACACAGACATTATCTGCAAAACACTTCGATATTTTCATAAAACAGAAAAAATAGTCATCGTTCATTTTGCCAATCGTAGATCTGAACTTCTCTTCGAACCCTATAATGTGAAAAAATGAAACAGAGTATTTTACCGGAGGTATTGGATAGGCGACTCCCGTGCAACTTCGCTAAAGTTACATTCTTTTTGAGTCAATGCAGGCGTGTGCTTGAAGCTGGTATGTTCTTCTTGCATTTAATCTGTATCTCTGTTACTTTTATCGAGAAATAATAAAAAATAAATACTAAGGAATAAATGCTATGATCAGAAAATTAGTTATATCTATCATTTCCGTTACTTGTTTTAATTTTTGGGGACAGGCGCAGGATGCTGCCAATACATCTTCCAAAACTGCCGGGATTGTTACAGGCAAAGTACAACGTCCGGTAAGTCCGGCATGGGTAGACAAAGCAGTATTTTACCAAATCTATCCTCAGACATTTTATGATTCAAATGGCGACGGTGTGGGAGACCTGCAGGGAATTATCGAGAAATTGGATTATGTAAAAAGTCTGGGTGTCACTGCTATTTGGCTTAACCCGTTTTATGAATCACCATTTAGGGATGCAGGTTATGATGTAACGGATTTTTATAAAGTTGCCCCCCGTTATGGAACAAACGATGATGCCAAAAGATTATTTGCCGAAGTTCATAAAAGAGGTATGCATATCATCATCGATTATGTGCCGAGCTATACGAGCATCGACCATCCATGGTTCAAGGCGTCATGCGACCCCAAGCCGAATAAATATTCCAACTGGTATGTTTGGACTAATAGTACATGGTTCCCCGACATGGATAAATATAAAGCCAGCTTTATCCAAGGATATTGCGAACGTGATGGCATGTTTATGAATAATTTCTTCTGGCATCAGCCGGCATTAAACTATGGTTATGCAAAGCCCGATCCTCAACAACCATGGCAGTTACCAACAAATCATCCTGATGTCATGGCTTTGAAAGAGGAAATGAAAAATGTCATGCGTTTTTGGCTCAATTTGGGTTGCGACGGTTTCAGAATCGATATGGCCGGTTCAATTGTTAAAAAAGATGATGGATCAGAAACCAGTAAATACTGGAAAACAGTAAGAGAATTTCTTGATAAAGAATATCCGGGTACATTTACTGTCGCTGAATGGTCATATCCTAAAGATGCTGTGAAAGGTGGTTTTAATGCCGATTTCTTTCATTGGTTCAATGGCTACGACGATTTATTCCAAAAAGAAAAGATAAGAAATCCGAATCACGATGGGCATAGTTATTTTGATTCAGAGGGCAAGGGCGATATTACTCATTTTCTTGAAGTTTATTTAGATCAATATTATGATAGCAAAGATAACGGATATATTGCTGTTCCTTTTGGGAACCATGATTTGGTAAGGATAAAAAACAATGGAAGAACGGATAAGGATATTGCGGTGATCTTTGCCTTTATGTTAACAATGCCAGGAACTCCTTTTATTTATTATGGTGATGAGATTGGGATGAAACAATTAGAAGGCTTGCCTCATATTGAAGGAAGTTATATGGG
>PMDB01000084.1:36818-61545 GCA_003155495.1 Ignavibacteriota bacterium | reverse complement strand
ACATAATCGCTTCTGCTGCTCATACAGAGCTAACCCAGACATTTGTCATTGCGAGTCCTGCGTTTTCTGCAGGATGAAGCAATCCGTATACTCAAACTTTTCTTTATGATTCATTATTTGCAGATTGTCCCGCTGTACGCCTTCCTGCCGTCAGGCAGGGGATGCCTTCGGCACTTCGTCATTCATCACGCTTCGTGTGATTTATTCCTCGCAATGACATTTTCTTTTTTGATTTTTTACCCAAGCCTGCGAAATCGACAGAGGATAGAACGGAAAGGGCAAGGGCTATTTCAATCAGTGAAAAGATGTTGTCTCTACTTCTAATTTGTTCGCATCAGCGATCTCAGTTCATCCTTGAGATTACACTTTTCTGGCGAAGCCATGCCTTCGGCAGATTTCGCAAGCGTTTTCCCGGAGGCCTGTCACTGTATCGTGCGATAGCAAGATTCTATTCATACTTCTATCTGTCCATCTTTCTGTCAGTCCTCCCCTTACTTAAGGGGAGGTGTTCCGAAGAATTAATATTCTTCGGAACGGTGGGGTCGCTTTGCGCCCAAAGAAAGCGACGATTAGTTTCACATTGACAATAAATTATATCAAGATTCCCGTTTACACGGGAATGACTGTTTTTTTCGTATCTCTTCCTCAAACCTGTGGACTCATCCAATTAATTTTTTTTTCAACCTTGACTTTTTCTGCCGCTCCCGATTATACACGGGAGTCTGGTATTCTGGATTCCCGACAGCTGGAAGCCTGATAATGTATCACGCTTCGCGTGATTCAATTTTACGCCTCCGGCTGGGAATGACATTCCCTTGTTTGATCTTCTCCTCAAACCCGCGAAATCGTCTGAAGTATTTTGTCTAAATCTTATACTCCAGGAATGTGACCTAAAAATATTTGACGTATAAATATTTGTGAAACGGAGCGTTAAACGGAAAATACTGTCCGACACCGTTGAAAACGGCGGAGTTTATTTTCCGTAGCGAAGTGTAACAAATATTAGTCGAATATTTTTCAGTCTTGACTTTTTCTTTGGTTCTTTCCTTTTGTGTCAAGACAAAAGAAAGAACAACATCTTTGTGTAGTCAAAGAAAGCGACGAACATTCCTAAATCCTTAAATTATTTTCTCCATCGCTCCCGCAACGCGGTAGTCTGGTATTCTGGATTCCCGTTCATGAAATAAAGACGCACGCTTTCGCGTGTGACATTATCGGGCCTCCGGCTGTGGGCATGACAAGAGTATTTTGGCAAGCCATCATTTTTGAGATAATTTCCAACTTCCTTCTTCCTGCTTTCTCTCTCCTGCTATTTTATCAACACTAACTTTTTTGTCGCAACAAAATTATCACTCTGCAGCCGATAAAAATATATTCCGCTGGGCATACTCGCTGCATTCCACATAACCGAATATGTTCCTGCAGGTTTTACTTCATTCACTAACGTTGCCACTTCCCTTCCGAGAATATCAAATATCCGAATGGACACTGCATGCCGTATCCCTCCTTGTGGAACTGTATAACCGATCGATGTTGTCGGATTAAACGGATTCGGATAATTCTGTGAGAGTGAAAAAATCTTTGGCAATTCGGATGCATGTTTCTGTTCTTGGACACTGACCAACGTTGTATTCGGCCGGATGTTCGAGACAATGACACCATAGGAACCATAACCGTTTCCGTATCCATAAAGTCGAACTGAATAGGTACCCGCACCTGCGGACAGATAGCTCAACAGCTCAGCAGAGCCGGAAGATCCCGACGAAGCGATCTCTGCACCTGATTGATCATAGAGTTTCAAATCGATATCGATTGTCGAGTCACTATCAGTGCGGATAAACAACGTATCCCACGATGCGGGCAATGTAAAAGTATAGAAATCGTACTGATCCCTGGTACCATTGCCGAAGAATCCCAAATGTCCGGTAATCATAGAATTCAATGGTATTGTTCGCGCAGCAGAAAGAGAATCGTTTGGTTCCGGATCATTTGTAAATTGCGCTGCAGTGAACCGAGAGGAAATACGGTAGGAGCCGTATCCACCGTAACAGAACGCGCGCACAAAATACGTTCCCGCTTTCAAACCATAATAATGTGTTGCTTCGCTTCGCCCAACACTAATATCATAACCTGCTATTTGACTTGTTCCATTGACGTCGTACATATGCAAATCGATATCGAGCGTCGTGTCGGAATACGTTCGAACTGTAAGGTTGCCATCTGCCGGAAGTGACACTTTCCACCAATCATATTGGTCATAATTCCCCCGGTTGAAGTATCCAAGATGTCCTGTTGTCGAGTCATTCACTGCAAGTGTCGACGAAACCTGCACAGAATCATTCGGTTCAGGATCATGTGCTAATCCTGTCGGAGTGTACACATTAGAAATTGTATAAGAGCCGTAACCGCCGTACGCATACGCCTGAATATAATATGTCCCGGGCGTAAGATCGTAGCGATGTGTCGCTTCATGAATACCGACGCTCGTATCATAACCGGCAATCTGTGTGTGGCCATCCTTATCGTATAAACGTAGATCAATATCGAGCGTTGCATCCGAAGTCGTGTTGACAACGAGTGCGCCGTCAAATGTCGTTGTTACCTTCCACCAATCAAAACCATCTGTGTGATTAGTGCCGTAATACCCCAAATGCCCTGTTGTCGAACTATTCGGTGCAAGTGTCTGTGCAATACTGGAAGAATCGTTCGGTTCAGAATCATTAGCAAGTCCCGTTGGTACATACACATTAGAAATTGAATACGAACCGCTACCGCCATAACGAAGCGCAAGGACATAATATGTACCTGGAGTAAGATTGCGAGAATGTGTCGCTTCATGAATACCGACGCTCGTATCATAACTCGCTATTTGAGTGGTGCCATCCTGATCATATAAATACAAATCTATTTCAAGTGTCGGATCCGATGTCGTGTTGACGACAAGCGACCCGTCGAATGTTGTAGTAATCTTCCACCAATCGACATTATCGGTTGTCTCTGTCAATGACCCGGTGGATGAACTATTAAGGGTGAGCGGTGTAGCAGTGCCGGGTGTATTGTTTGGCTCCGTTTCGGCAAATACAACCGTGGACCAAGCAAGATAAAGACAAATTGTTATGATAAAATACGGTATCAAGTTTTTTAACATGACAACTCCTGTTCATATGATTTAAAAAATAATTGATACAATCTTAATATTCGTCATAAAAAAATACATGATAGAAGTCATAAAGTATAGGTATCAAACACTCATTTTAATATCAGCATTTTCCTACTGAGTAGAATATTTTGATTCTGTAAGCGATAAAAGTAAACACCACTCGATACATGGGAAGCATTCCACGTAAGCGTATATGTTCCTGCCGGCTTTATCTCATCCACTAAAATTGCTACTTCTCGCCCAAGAATATCATACACTTTTAGGGATACAAACGACCCCTCCCTTTCTCCCTCCCCTTGGTAAGGGGAGGAATGGGGTGGGGTAGAATATCTGATATTCGTTTCAGAATTGAAAGGATTCGGATAATTTTGTGAAAGCTCATAGCTTGCCGGTATATCCCTCTTCTGCCCCTCTACATCCGTAATGATACCCGATCCACCGCTTTCTTTGTAACGCTCGCTGAATTCCTGCACATACTGTCTCGCAATAATGCCGGAATGAATAATGAGCGTGTTCTCGTCGTTGTCAACTTCAGCCGCCGTGGACCAATTATGGCTTCCGGTTATCACCAGCGGATCGCTTGCGTCATTGAATGGATCGATAATGCCGTACTTGTGATGAAAAAGTCCGGTAATTACCGAATGTCCCGCTTGCATCGCATCGACACCGGCAGATTGCAGCGTACCCAATTCGCTCGGTTGTTGATCGATCATCCCTCTCACAACAACACCCGCATTTTTGCTCGCGATAAGCTGTTCGCGTATATCATCACGTGTAAAAGTGAGCAAACCAAAAAAGATATTCGAGTTTGCGGTAGAAAGAGCCTGAATAATTCGCGAAGTCGTTTGGTCGGATGGGCTGAAGTACACTTCCACTTTCGTTCCATTAATGATTGTATAGTGCGGTGTATTATCCTGCTTTGTCGGCCCGAACCGCGCCAGGTTCGGATTGGCTGTCTCGCCCAAGCTTCCAAACATTTCCTCGAACTCTAATGTGTAGATACGCGCTAACGATTGATCCTGAATGAATATGGCATTTTGTGCGTCAAGATATGTCCCGATGTCCGTCACATTCCAGGAACCGCTCATGACCCAATCATCTGCTGCGCTCGTTGTATCGCGCCCGTCAAAAATAAAAAACTTGTTATGCATAATGCCGTTATTGTTGGCCAGGTTTCTTTTCTGCACCGGGATTCCGGCAGCAATCAACTTTGCTAACGGTGAAGAAGTCTGCTTGTCTTCGAATACCACACGTACTGCAACACCGCGATTCTTCGCTGCAATCAATGAATCTGCGACGCGGCTTGCAACGGCCTCCACTGAACTGTTGAAATCATCAAATGAATATAAGGCAAGGTCGATCGACTTGGTAGCATGTAAAATCCGCTCCAGTAGCTTTGTCCGGAGATCAACGTTCCCATTCGCAGTCGGCAGTAATCCCAATGTCCCATCAACGGAATAATTAAAATAGACATCTATTTGTCCGGAACTCTGGGATGAAGTCGTCACCACGGGGTAGGTTGCAGAAAAACTCGTGCCTGCGGCATTGGCCGTTGCCGCCCGGAAATAATACAGCCGTCCCGGTTTTCTTCGCGGCACGGTAAGCGAATGAGATGTGATCAATGCAGAAATCGGAGTCGCGATGGAATCATCAAAAGCAGGACTTGTACCGAACGCCAGATGTGAATATCCGGGATCCGATGTCATCCAACTTACTGTGAAGCTTGAATCGGTAAGCGCTGAAACATCAGGCGGAACAACGAAAACAGGCCCGGGCAATTGTTCAATATCTGATACATTTCGCGGCATAATCTGATAACGTGAAAAGTATTGGCCGAGAATTCCTTTCAAGTTCATGATGCCGGCTGGTATCGCGACCCCTTCTAATTCGGAACCGTTTGGAATACGAACATCTAAACGCGTCATTCCATCCATGATGTGATATGTTGTTCCGGATGTGCCGCCTGTGAAAAAACCTGTCTCCGCAAATGAAACTCCCGTTACGCGCACAAGTTGTCCTTCATAGAGTTCTCCTGCTTGCTCCGCAGAAATCATCTTAGGTATGGGGATCGGATTGTCTGTACTCACACGAAGAGTGTCTGTAAGCGAATCGATGCCGAGCAATCCGTTGAAATCTTTCAAAACACCTGCAATCTCCCAGAGATCTCCCACGCGTACGGAAGAACTGAAGTTCGGACAAAAGATTGCTAACCCGGCAGTCGTATCTTGAATAAATGATGGAGATTTGAACTCGTCTGCAACAGTCACGACACCACGCACACGCACCGCAGCTCCGGCTCCTGCTGAGCGTGCTTGAGCGATGGTAAAAACTCCAAATATAAATGAGAAAGTCTTTGATGTTGTCATCTCATTTCCAGCGATATCTTTTACATTTTGGATAGTGAGTGTATAGGAATCATTTGCCAGCTGTGGTATGGTTAAGAGAACCCGTTTCAGATTTACGGCGTCACGTTCTGCATGTGTCACAATGAGAGCTTTGTTGATTGCATAATTTGTGGAAGTGGATGAAGAGAGTGAATCGACCGCTTCATTGAAGAGCACTTCGATCTGCGTACTTGAAAGAACCTTCATCGAATCGACGACCGGCGGAATGAAATCAAACGATAATGATTCCGACGGACTTGCCGAGTTTTGCGGCTGCGGTGCACGGGTTAAGAAATCGATGCTGTTGTCATTTGAATCGAACCCATTTCCAAGAAATTCTTCTGTTCCTGTAGAATCCATAGTCTCAGCTGTCGATGTAGACGACGCCTTTCGTTCAATGGATTTTGTATTTGACGGTGCAGGTGCCGCGCCGCTTCCTTCATAAAAATTCGCAGTACCAAATCCGACTAAATCGACAATAGCAAGACTTGTGGGACTTGCACCTGTCAATGCAGTTGTTGTATTACATAATGCAATCTTTCCGGCTCCACCGCTCATTGCAATTGTTCCAGTAACATCAGGAGTTGGCAGATTCGTTGTTCCTCCTGCTCCCTGAGCTTCTTGAATGAGATAAAATCCATGTGGTGCGATCGAACCATTGAGATTCGTGACTTTCCAAGTACCTGTCGCTGTCGCTGAAGTATATTGAACTGTGTACTCGTTAAGAGAAACAGCAGAGTCAGCCGGATTATACAGTTCAATAAAATCATTCTTATATATTGAACCGGAATTTCCGCCTCCTCCATAAATTTCGCTGATGACAACTTGCGCGAATATTTGTTGTGTGAACGTTATGAAATATATTGAAAGCACGAAGAACAAACTTCGAGTACGCATGAGTTTTTCCTTTTGAAAAGTTGGCGCTTGCATGAATATAGTCTTTTTCTTCTTTTTCTCAAGTTAATTCGCAATAAGATGCTTTATGCCCCTTTCATTATTGCCGAGGACTTTAAACTTCAGATCTAGGTCCGAGATTGATTCCGTAGGAGTTCAACAATTAATTCCGATTTTATCTGTTTAACTAAATCACTCAAAAAGTGACAATAAGAAAACCATTGGAATTCCATTGGTGTTTCAATATATTCAATTCCATATAGAAGGATGAAATGACAGAGGTAGCAGTCGGCATACTCCGAAAAAACGGGAAGATACTTATCTGCCAGCGGAAAAAAGGCGGCAGATATGAGCTCAAGTGGGAATTTCCCGGTGGAAAACTTGAAAACGGAGAAACCACCGAACAATGCTTGCGCCGCGAACTGCGCGAAGAACTGAGCATCGAAATTCAATCCATCGAATGCATCCAAACACAAGCTTCGTATTATGAAGACGGCGGAATATTCAACGTGGCGTACTGCTTCATCTCCGGTTATACAGGGGAACCGAAAAACAATGTCTTTGAACAGATTCGCTGGGTAACCGTCGATGAATTAAAATGCATGGATATGCTTGAGGGGAACAAGCCATTCATTGCAAAGCTCGCTCCATAATCAAATTCAATGACGCATTCGTCAATCCACAATCGCAAATCAACAATCACCAAATCCCTTCTGTCTTGGTATCGAAAGAACGCTCGTCCACTTCCCTGGAGAAAGACACGGAACCCTTATCGCATCCTTGTATCGGAAGTGATGCTTCAGCAGACTCAGGTAAGCCGTGTACTGCGAAAGTATACGGAGTTCCTTCGCCGGTTCCCGAACTTCTCGTCGCTTGCCCATGCCCGAACCGGCGATGTGATTCGCGCTTGGGCAGGCATGGGTTATAACAACCGTGCAATACGCTTGCAGCAGATTGCCAAAGAGATTATGAATGATAACGACGGTCGTCTGCCTTCCGACATTCATATACTCCAAAAACTTCCCGGTATCGGACGGTACACGGCTCATGCTGTCGCTTGCTTTTCATTTGGACAACACACAGCTGTCGTCGATACGAACGTGCGGAGGATTCTCGCCCGGTTATTCCCCAAACGAGCCCGTTCCCTGGATGAATGGGAACTTGCTGAATCGGTGCTCCCCAAAAGAAAAGCCTACGAATGGAATCAGGCACTCATGGAACTTGGCAGTGCTCATTGTACAGCAGCTCATCCGCGCTGTGTTAACTGTCCGCTCAAACAGTATTGTCCAAACGCATTTCGAATCCATAATCCGAAGAAATCTTATACCGGGAAGAAACAACGCGCCATGATTCCGAACAGAATTTACCGCGGACGAATTGTCGCACTGCTTCGCGCCATGAGTCGTCGTCAATCGATCGAATCAAATCGATTATTACACATGATACGGCCAAAAGCACGAAGCCAAAATCAAAAATGGTTTTCGCTGATATTAACCCGGCTTCAACGAGACGGATTGATTCAAATTCACTCCCAAAAAACGAAAAGCTTTATTTCACTGCCAAAATGAAATCCACTTCCCGCGATAAAACAAAGCTGCTCGATGAATTAGAACATCATTATCTGACGCATAAAGAGGCTATCCGAGTTCGATTATCGGAATTTCAATCTGTTCCGCCTTCAGAATATTTCTACGAACTTACCTATTGCCTTCTCACACCCCAATCAAGCGCAGCACACGCTGAACAGGCTGTTGCTCAGTTGCGTGCCGCCGGCTTCCGTTCTCATCCCATCGATATTGAACCTATCCTTAGGCGTAAAGAACATTATATCCGCTTTCATAGAACAAAAACGCGGCATCTCCTGCATATGAAGGAACAATTCTCCATCATTGCACAAAAATTATCGGAACCAGCTTCAGCATTCGATTTGCGTCAGTGGCTTGTGATGCACATCATCGGATTAGGTTATAAAGAGGCTACACATTTTCTACGTAACATAGGTAAAAACGACGGACTCGCCATCCTTGATCGGCACATTCTACGCATGTTAGAACTACTGGGAGTTGTTGATTCCATCCCGAATTCGATAAGTAAAAAACAATATCTTGAAATCGAGCAGCGATTTAAAATATTTTCAAACAACGTTGGCATAGGATTGGATGAATTAGACTTGGTATTCTGGAGCAAGAGCACGGGAGAAATCCGTAAATGAGATACTTCCCAATAACGCTCCGGTCATAATTCTGAAGGAGACGATATGAAATCCAAGCAATTGTTCTTGATATTGTTTATTTTAGTGTTCATTGGTATCGCTATGACAGTGGTAATCACGAGATCTCAAGCAAAAGCGGTTGAAGCAAACCGCAATGCGCTCACGAGGGACCTGCTCTATTATGCAGCGAAGGCACGTGAGTTCTATTGGAGACCAACAACGCTTGGCGGCGGTAACAGAAGTTTTTTCGGTGTAACACTTCCAATGCTTTCTAATGTGTCTTCAAATGCAAATGGGCGATTTTTTATTGTAGGATCTCCAACAAAAGATGAAATTGTAATAAAGGGTATTGGAACGGTTACCGAAGGGAAAGACACAACACAGGTACAGGTAATTATTAACGAACAAAATAACTCCTCCTGGATCATCCGTTAACGCCATGGCGCAGCAAAACTCTTTCGATATAGTGTCCGAAGTAAATCTTCAGGAAGTCGATAATGCAGTCAATCAAGCACACAAAGAAATCACCCAGCGGTATGATTTCAAAGGAATCCATACGACAGTTGAACTCGACCAAAAAGAGAAAAAGCTCGTTGTTACTACTGGCGATGAATTTCATTTGAAAAGCGTCATCGATATTTTACAATCAAAGCTGATCAAACGGAGTGTTCCTCTGAAGGCGCTCAAATACGGAGATATTGAACCTGCCGCCTCCAGTGCGGTACGGCAAATCATTGCTCTGCAGGTTGGTATTGCGAAAGACGATGCAAAAAAAATTACGAAACTTATAAAAGATTCAAAATTGAAAGTGCAAGCGCAAATCATGGAAGACCAGGTACGCGTAAGTGGAAAGGATAAGGATGACCTGCAAGCTATAATCAGTCTGCTTCGAGGTCAGGACTTTCCATTTGCGCTGCAATTTGTGAATTATCGTTAGATGAACCGCCCCTGCTTTTGGAAATTCTTATTTCTCTCTTTTATTTCTTTTTCCTTGTGTCATTCTCAAGAGAACGATCAGGAAACTCCGATCACATTTCATCTGGCGAACGGTAATACTGCACTCATCCGTACTCTCGATAGCGCTGAAGTTCTCTATCTCTCTCTCAATGATTTTTTGAAACCGCTGCAACTCCCCGGCATTCTTAATGACAGCACTGGAAAAATCGAGTGTCTCATTGCTTCACAACTCGTTCGATTTACGAATCGGAACCCTTTCGTTGTCATTACAGAACGTTTATCGAACACCGCTACAGTGTATCAAATGCCGACACAGGTGATTCGCAAACACGGAGAATTTTATATCCCTGTGTTGACCTTCGTCGCGCTGTTTGAACGGATAACGGACAAACTCTTATTCTTCGATGCAGAACGCATGATGCTGGAATTGCGTTCATCCGCATCGCCATACGATATTGCAGGGATTGAAATCGAAAAGAAACTGAACGGATCTCTCATCACCATTCTTGCCAATAAAAAACTCGGCGATATCGAAACTTGGCTGAAACCTGATGGCTGGCTCTTCGTCACTGTTACAGGGGCCACCGCCAATACTACCGCGCTGAATGGAACAAAACCATCTGAAACAGTGAAAAAAGTACTTGTGTTTCAGTCACCGACGTCTGTCCAATTAACATTTCGCGTTACTCCCGATGTCGTGCAAGCAGAAACGGCAAACGATCCGTCATCGAACAACATTTTCATCTCGCTGAGGACCCGTTCAGAATCCGAAAGAAAAGAGATAGAAAAGAAGAAACTTGAAGCTGTCAAACAAGACCGTGAACACAAACGCGATCGCTGGAAACTTGATGTCATCGTTATCGATGCAGGACATGGCGGTAAAGATCCGGGAACCGTCGGTGTTGCGGGCACCTACGAAAAAGATATTACTCTGAGTGTCGCACTCAGGCTCGGACAGCTTATTGAAAAGAACTTAAAAGACATTCAGGTTGTGTACACGCGCACAACAGACCGATTTGTCGAACTGTACCGGCGCACACAAATTGCTAACGAAGCCGCCGGAAAATTATTTGTAAGCCTTCATTGTAATGCATTGTCGTATAAACCGTCGAGCATGAATGGCTTCGAGATCTACCTGCTTCGCCCCAACCGGTCGGAGGAAGCGGTTTCAATCGCCTCACGAGAGAATGCTGTCATTCAACTGGAAGAAGGATACGAAGAGCGATATCAAAAATTGACGGAAGAGAAATTTATTATAGTTACCATGGCACAGAGTTCCTATATGAAACAGAGCGAACAATTTGCCGAGTGCGCTATCGGATCAATGGCGAAAAATTTGCGTATCAAGAACAGCGGTGTGAAACAAGCCGGTTTCTATGTCCTTGTCGGTGCATCCATGCCTAATGTACTCGTAGAGCTTGGATATCTCTCCAACAGGAAAGAAGAGCAGTTGCTTCGTAGTCAGGATGGCCAAAGAAAAATTGCTGAGGCCCTTTTTAAAGGAGTGAAGGATTATAAGAGAAAATACGAACAAGCGCTACAAGAAGGAATAGAGAATGATGTTCCGTAAATCCCGGAATTGATTGATACTATGAAGAATAATTAACCTGTTCCCTGATTAAAAATTTAAACCTGACACTCTATTTCAATATCTTATCTCTAGAGTAAAAAATCAATATGGTTCCATTTATTAGAATCGGAGGATGGTATGAAAAGAAGTAGTCTGATGATTACCGCATTGATAATTTCTTTATTTTGCTGGAGTGTTTCTGCACAGGAACAAACGGCTCCACCAAAGACTCCCAAAATTACAAAAAGACAGATTCATCAGCAGGCGCGAATTAAACAAGGGGTTCAAAGCGGAGAACTCACAAAAGGCAAGACAGCGCGTCTGGAGAAAGAGCAAGGAAAGATCCAGGCTGAAAAATTGCAGGCAAAATCAGATGGGAAAGTAACACCTCAAGAACGTCAAAAAATTCGTCGTGATCAAAGGAAAGCGAGCCGCCATATATATCGGGCAAAACATAATGATAAGATTCAAAAATAAATTTCTCTAGCGTGATAAAATCAAAGCCGAGCTGATAAAAACCAGTTCGGCTTTTTTGTTTATTGAGGAGAGTCTTATTGAATGACCAGAACAGGTATCTTTAAGGCATGACGAACCTTTGAAATTGAAGTACCAAAGAGCAAATCTTTCATTCCACGGTGCCCATGCCCGCCCATCACCAGCAGGTCGATTTTCTGCTCCTGGGCTATACGGATAATCTCTTTCGGAACACGTCCAAAGCCAAGGACTGCTTGAACATCAATCCCTGTGATTCGAAGTTCTTCCGCATGTTTTTCCAAATGCCGCATATCGTCTCGGGTTTCATCATCATAGGCATGTTTGCCAAACAACTGTCCGCCCACGCCTTCAACAACGTGCATGAGAACAAGATGCGCTCCGTTCTGCTGCGCAAGCGATTGTGCATGCGAGAGCACTTTCGAATCCATCGCACCTAAATCAAGTGCGACCCCAATACGGGCAAATGGATGCGGTACAAATTCGAGTCGTTCAATCTCAGATGGCATTGTTGGTTTTCTCCTTCGCCAAGATTTTGGTAAAGAAATATAGACAAGCAGTATGAAAATTCCTGCAATCAAGGGAACAACCGTGAACCACAGAATGATCGATCCACCTCCCGTGTTCGAAATCCAATCTGTAATGGTACTGATCACCAATCGGGCGTTCAATAGAACGATGGTCGCTGCGGCAATCCATGCAAGAATCTTCACCCACTGTTTATTGGCAAATGTCCCCATGCGTTCTCTATCACTTGTAAAATGGATAAGCGGAACCACGGCAAACGGGAGTTGTAGACTCAATACTACCTGGCTCAAAATGAGTAACTCATAGGGCCCCTTATCTCCACGCAACGCGATGACGATGACCGCCGGAATAATAGCGAGTGTGCGTGTTAAGAGCCGCCGGAGAACCGGCCGCATTTTAAAATGAAGAAAACCCTCCATCACAATCTGTCCGGCATAGGTGCCTGTNNGTATGTGCCTGCTGTATTTCCGTCACAAGAATTCCATCTTTAAAGAATACTGATGCGGAAAGAATAAGGATCGCTGCGTTGATAAGAAATGCGGCATTTAATGCAATCAAGGTATCAACAAAATTGAATTTGCATGCTTGTCGTTTGCCCTGTTCTGTTTGTTCAACGAGCCGCGTTTGAACAAGCGCTGAGTGAAGATACAAATTGTGCGGCATGACCGTAGCACCAAGAATCCCAATTGCAATATACAAGCTTCCAGAGTGCAATCGTGGAATAAATCCGGTTACAATTTCACCAATCAGCGGTTTGGAAAGCAGCATCTCAATGCCAAAGCATGCGCCCATCATCGTTACCAACAGTATAATGAAAAATTCCATTTTCCGAATACCAAAATTTTGGATGATCAGGAAAAGCATCGTATCAAACCCCGTGAGGACAACACCGATGATCAATGGCAGACCGAACAGGAGATTTAATCCGATGGCTGTGCCAAGCAATTCGGCAAGGTCACAAGCGGCAATCGCAATCTCGCAAAGAATCCATAAGACATAGGTAATAGGCTTTGGATATTCGTCCCGACAACTTTGTGCAAGGTCGCGTCCTGTGACAATGCCGAGACGAGCGGAGAGCGTTTGCAGGAGCACCGCCATCAAATTTGACATCAAGATGACCCACAGAAGTTGATATCCGAACCGCGAGCCGCCTTCGATATCTGTCGCCCAATTCCCCGGATCCATATATCCAACACTGACAAGATAGGCTGGTCCGGCAAAAGCGAGAAACCGTTTTATCATTCCATAATTCTTTGGAATGCTTACGGAACCATGTACTTCAGAGAGAGAGACAGGTGGTGATGAGATTTTGTCAGATGGAATGGATAGCCCTTCCAAAATTTGAATCAAGCATTGAACGGATAAATATTTGGTAACCTTATAATAGTTATGTAAATTGAGAGTAATATATCGGAATAATAAATATACTGCAAGAGAAGGAAGGGCGGCTACTCTTCAATCGATCATTCATAAACAATCTATCCACGGGACTTTACTACAATGAAGAAAATAAAAGAAATCGCCTCACACCTACGTATCGCCGAGGAAGATCTCATTCTCTATGGCAATTAAAAAGCTAAAGTTCCTTTAAAATATATCGACCCCGAAAAATTCAACAAAATAATCTGATTTTAGTTTCTGCTATTTCTCCGACTCCTGCGGGAGAAGGCAAAACGACCGTTTCGATCGGCTTAACTCAAGGTATGAACAGGATTGGGAAACAAACGACGGTCGTATTGAGAGAACCTTCTCTTGGACCCGTATTTGGAATAAAAGGAGGTGCGACTGGCAGCGGACGTGCCCAGGTAATTCCTATGGAAGATATCAATCTTCATTTTACAGGAGATTTTTCTGCGGTTGAAAAAGCGCACAATCTCCTCGCTGCTTTGATCGACAATAATATTCAGAATAAAAAGAATAACCTGGGAATCGATCCTCGCACTGTTCATTGGAAAAGAGTTATGGATATGAACGATCGGTCCCTTCGGAAAATCATAGTTGGACTTGGAGGAACTCTTTCCGGCGTACCGCGCGAAACAGGATTTGATATTACAGCCGCCTCGGAAGTGATGGCGATACTTTGCCTCGCAGAAAATCTTACGGATCTAAAAAGAAAATTAGAAAATATTTTTGTCGGATTTACCTATGACAAAAATCCTATCTATGCACGCGATTTGAAGGCAAGCGGTGCAATGACTGCACTGCTCAGAGACGCTATCATGCCCAACCTTGTTCAGACGATTGAAGGAAATCCTGCAATTATTCACGGCGGACCGTTTGCCAATATTGCCCAGGGAACCAATACTGTCGTTGCAACGAAGATGGGTTTGACTCTTTCCGATTACGTAGTAACCGAGGCAGGATTTGCATTCGATTTAGGGGCGGAGAAGTTTTTCGATATTAAATGCGGTTATTCAGGTTTATCACCTAAAGCGGTTGTCCTTGTTGCAACCTTGAAAGCATTGAAATATCATGGCGGCGCCGAACTGAAGTCCGTCAATCAACCAAACAAAGAAGCGTTGAAAAAGGGATTAAGAAATCTCGAAAAACACGTTGAAAATATTCTCGCATTTGACATTCGCCCAGTTATCGCTCTCAATAAATTTGCATCAGATGCAGATGAAGAATTAAACTTGGTGAAGGACAGGTGTAAAGAACTTGGTGTTCCAGCGTCCATTGCTGACGTCTGGGGAAAAGGCGGAGAGGGCTCGATGGAACTTGCAGAGATAGTCTGTGATCTTGCCAAGAATTGTAAGAACAGATATAAACCGACATATGACTGGAATTGGGATATTCCAAAAAAAGTTGAGACCATCGCAAAAAATATCTACGGAGCAAAAGCAGTCGAGTTTACAGCAAAAGCGAAAGATGATCTGGAAAAAATACAGAAACTCGGTTTGGATAAGCTTCCCGTGTGCATGGCAAAAACTCAAAATTCACTTTCCGATAATCCCAAATTACTTGGAAGGCCTGAAAATTTTCTTTTAACCGTGAGAGAAGTCGAAATCGCTGCCGGTGCAGGATTTGTCATTCCGATTACAGGTGAGATCATGCGCATGCCTGGACTTCCGACTATCCCCGCTGCCGAAAACGTTGATATTGATGAGAATGGAAATATTACAGGATTATTCTAAGAAGGAATCATTTTTCTTTTGTAGGGACGTATCTCCATACGTCCCTACTTTTTCTTCTCTTCAAAAAGAACGTCTTCAAGTCCGACATTCACTTTGTAATTTGAATACAGAATAGCCGCCGAACCATTTCTCGGCACTCCACGCTGCATTTGGCTGAATTGATCGAAGAGATCGATGTCCAATTAAAAAAGGTCAAAGCAAGAACGGAGTAAATTCTTCGCCAGCGATTCTACCGCTTCCTGTATTTGTATCGCCACTGGAGCAGATTTATGCGGCGATATTCAAGGCGCCAAACCAAAAGTGAATCGGCCCCTATTTAACTCTTTTCAAGGTTATGCGGACTGTCGGATAATAAGTTCAGGCTTAAATAAAACCTTTTTGGGATTATTTAGAATTTCGTCTCGCTGTGTTGTCGACATTTTGTATGCTGCGTCCACTATTTCTTTCATAGGCTGCCTGATCGTCGTGAGCGTTGGAGTTGAAAGCTGTGCAATTGGCAAATCATCAAAACCGATGACTGCAATATCCTCGGGTATTCGGACTCCTCGTTCTCTCGCTACCGAGAGAAGACCCTGTGCGCAGTTGTCTGCGGCTGCACAGAAAATGGCATCGACACTTGCTCCTATGAGATTTGGCATAGCAACAACACCGTCTTCACGAGAGTAATTTGGCACCTCTATGGTACATCCGGCTGGTATAGAAAGCCCTTTATGTTTTAATGCTTCGCTGAATCCCATGAGTCGCAATCTTGCATTGTAATTCCCTGCGTAATTCGCTCTGGATTGAGTCTTGCCTGTGATAATTGCTATTTTCTTTCTCCCTTTTGAAATGAGATGCTCTGCAGCCATACGCCCGCCCGTATAGTTATCTATAGCTATGGTGGATGCTCCCTCTGCTTCTTCGTCTATGAGTATTATGGGAACATTGCTCGTTTTATATAACGAAATAATGTCGGGATGCGGACACATAGAGATAGCTATTAAAACAGTGGGCTTATTTTCCGCCAACATTTTTTTTAAACTTTCAAATTGTTTATCCACTTCGCCTGTTGAAGATCGGAATGACAAATTTTCCGGTTTTACTAACTTTTTAAAGTAATCAAGTATAGCGATTTGAAATGACGAGCCAAAATATGGTGTGGTGACTAATATTTTCATCGGTTGATTTGTCATGTGGTAAGGTCCTCCAATAAATAATTTATTTATGTTGCGATTATATAATATCAATCAATTGATTGAACAGCAGATTAATTTTTCTTCTCCTCAAAAACAGCGTCTTCAAGTCCGACATTCACTTTATAATTTGAATACAGAATAGTCACCGAACCATTTCTCGGCGCTCCGCGCTGCATTTGATTAAATTGATCTGCAGGTTGGGAAATTGAATCGCCCGCAGTTTTCTCTCCTTCCGTCGTCGATCCGAAAGTAACAATCATCTTTGACGGCAGCCAAAACTTCTCCTGCAAAAATTCATATTCAAAAACCGTAGAGAGCGTCCTGCCTTCGTACGGAATGGTTTCTATCTTTGCTATCGTCCAGTGCACAGGATCAATCCATGCATACATTTGCCTTAGTTTTGTTTTCTTCGCTTTTGCCGCAAGCTGAAGCTTAAAAAGTTTTAGCCCCTTTACCGTATCTGTTCCGATAAAAGATGCATCATAGCGCTGCGATAAAACTGCGGGATTCATTGTCACGCCGTCGCGCGGAACAAACAAAAAACCCTGCGATGTGAAATGAACTTTATCCGGCCTCTTAAAATCCATCGTTGCATGCATCTTGGGAACTTGTACGCGCTCCATCTTGAGTTCTGCATCGATAGTGACTGTAAAGTCTTGGACCTCCGCGAACCCTTTCACGAGTCTCGCAAGAATAGTGTCGGCATTCAGCGCTTCCGGTATCTTTTGTGCAAATGTTGTGTCGGAAATAAGAACAAATACAAGAAATGCTTTGATACAGATTTTTTTCATATATTCATAGCCGTTTTTGATTGTTCCACTTTTACAAATTTATTATAGAGAATCATCAATAATGTACCAAGTACACCAATGCCTATAAGCGCAAACCACACCATTTCAGGTCTGCCGTTTGCTTTCGATGTTTGATAGAGCCATCCGCCAAGAGGATCCCCGACAAATCTTGCTATGGCAATGGGCAGAAATGCATACCCCTGGTACAGACCTTGTTGGCCGGGTGGTGCTATTTCTGAAATATATTCATAATATCGCGGCGCTTGTATCATTTCACCGATAGCGAATGCAACAATACCCGCTGCAATTGTTGGAATACTTGGATAGATTCCGATGATGAGCCAGATCAAACTCGAGACCCCGAATCCAAGTACGATCGCACTCCGTGTCGGAATATTCTTCGTAAGACGATTGAGTGGAATTTGAAAGAGGATGATCGCCCCGGCTCCAGCCCATGATTGAAGAATTTCGTACGGCGCATTCGCATTTATGTAATCTGTAACGTAATATGGGACAATGATGAATTCCTGCCAAAAGATAATCCAGTAGAGAGAATAGATGAGCAAAAAGATCATGAATTTGAAATTTGCCATCACGACAAACAGGTTGGCAATCTTTTTTCCAAGAGATTCGATGACTTCCGTGCGTGCGCTCTTCACTTCCTTGTAGAGAATCAAATTGACCATGAGCATTGCAAGGCAACTGATCGACGAAACCAAATAGACAAATTCATTCCCAAACCTATCGCGCACAAAATAGGCGATCGTCGGCCCGAGGAGTGCCCCAACATTGACTAACCAGTAGTACACCGCAAACCCCAGCGACTTTGTTTCATCTTTCGATGTCACAGCAACCGTTCCCAGCACAGACGGTTTGATGAACGAACCTCCGAATGCAGTCAGCACGAGAAAAATCAGCAGGAGCCAGTACAAATTGAAATTACTATAGACACCGGCAAAGGCATGCATCCCTAAAGAACCGATGAAGAAATAGCCGAGAGCCAATACGGAAAATGCAATATTAAATGCACGACGAAATCCCCACTTATCTGCAAGTGTGCCGGCGAGGATCGGCAAAAGATAAATTAAACCACCAAAGATACCAGAAAGTTGTCCCGCTTCCGATTCTGAAAATCCAAGCCTGTTGCGGAGGTAGATCATAAATACGATCTGTTGTCCGTAGTATGCCAGCCGCTCGAACAACTCCATTCCGTTGGCAACCCAGAATGTCGGGTGAAAACCGCTGCGGATCTCTTGCACTCTCGCCCGAATATTCAAATATCATCCTTCTTGAAATTTGAGATATAAAATTTTGCGTTTTGCATCAGATTCCATTTAATCCTGCTTCATTGACAATGACCGGTGTTATGCTTTCCCACATAACAGGCATGATGTGGATGCCCTGTACCCCTTGTATCTTTCGGAGCGTCTTAATCATTTCTATTGCAATTTTTATTCCTTCTTCTTTCGGGTCGGAAGCGTTTTCCAAGCGGCTAATATATTCGTTGTTTATTTTCACACCAGGAACTTCCTTTTTCATATGGTGTAAAGCTTTTACAGATTTCACGGGCATAACACCGGCAAGAATTGTGCATTTCTCATGCAGCTCCATCTCGACAACTTTTTCCATCCAGCGTGTAAAAATATCCATATCAAATACCGGCTGGGTCTGGATGAAACGCGCCCCTGCTTTTACTTTTTTATGCAGCCGGATAAGCCGCATTTCAAAGGGCTCGGCAAATGGATTTGCTGCAGCGCCAATGAAAAAGTTAGGGGCCTTTTTCATTTCTTGTTCAGAAAGTAAAAAGCCGCTGTTCATCTTAGCAACGGTAGCAATGAGCTGTATCGAATCTAAATCAAACACACCCTTTGCTTCAGGCTGGTCGCCAAATTTCTGATAATCACCGGTCAAACAGAGTACATTATGAATGCCAAGTGCGGCAGCCCCCAACAAATCACTCTGAATAGCGATCCTGTTACGGTCACGGCACGTCATCTGCATAATCGGTTCTACGCCTTCTTCCAACAATATTTTTGCCGATGCTATGCTTGATAATCGAACGAGCGCAGTCTGATTATCTGTAATATTCACCGCGTCAACAATGCCTTTGAAGTATTTGGATTTTTCCCTGATCACATCCCCGTCGCAGCTTTTTGGCGGGCCTATTTCACCGCAAACGATAAATTTACCTGATTCAATCTTTTCTTTGAGCGTCATCGGATAGAATTTCCTTCACTTTTTGTTTATCACCGCGAATAAACCAAATCGGTGCACCTATCCTCTTCTTGAATACATTTAACCAGCTTGATGTTCCTTCTAAATTCCAGTTATGGATCTTATTTATTTTATACAACAAACTTAAGCGATTCAGTAGTTTTGAACGATAATAGATTCTGTACCAAACACATTTCCGTTCGGGGTATACTTCGCACATTCCTCCCGCACCGGTTCCTCCGCACGGTCCATTGCGCATTCGTTTGGGGCATCTCTGACTGCAAATGAAAGCTGTAGAAGATAATATACATTCGCCGCATCGCTGGCAGCCGAATACAGGTACTTTTACAACGTCTTCAAAGAAAAGCATAAAGCATGAAAATTTCTTTTCGCGCGGTGATATCGGTGATTTTCCGGATGTAACAAAATCAAATATCATATAAACTTATTCTCTATCCTCTAAGTATTTTCTTGTCTATGAATAGAAACTCATAACCCTCATAATTACATCAAAACCATCTAATTGAAGTACCTCTTTTAAGCATTGCATTGCGGGATGATCCTCCGCAAGGAGCGAATAATTTCGTTTAACAGATCCGATGATGGTATTAAATCCCATCGGCATTGCCATAGTTAAAAAAGCACTCTCCAACGAACCTTTTACCGGCGATCCGTCAGCCCGTTTGGAAGGGAGCATGACGGTGAAATTGCTTAACCCGACTGACATATTCACTCCTATTAGGTCGGCATCCTGATGAATCAATTTGATTGCGTTCACCAATCGCTTAAAATTTCCTTCCAAATCGCTGCCAATCGGCACGATACCTGGATCAAGAATTACGTCACCGTTTTTTACATTGCCGATGCGTTCACGTGCTATATTCATCATAACTCTTGCTGTCGCATGTGTTTCTTCAGCTGTCTTATTCATTTTTAAATCGCCGCTTTGATCTAAACCTTCTGTAACAAGGAGGATCGGAATAAACGGCTGCTTTTTATAAATATCAAACATTTGCAGCCGCGCTTGAGAGATTGAATTTATAATAGGCTTTCGTTTCCTTGCACGTTCAGGATTGTAAGCTTCCAGCCCTGCGGCGGCAATTTCAGGATCAGGTGTATCAATCGAAAGCGGGAGCGTAATATGTTCTTGGATTTTCTTCACGATATCAGCCATAAATCCAGGAGAACGCAATCCTACGTTGACATCTATATAGGCGGCGCCGTTTTCTGCTTGCGATTTTGCCAGCTCAACTATTCCGGCAATATCATTCTTTTCGAATAATGCGTGTGTAGATGGTACAGAATCATTTATTGATTCAGCGATAATTGTCAGGCCAGCAATACTCATTGAGATTCCTTTTTCAATAAATAACTTCTCCCATGAGTAGAAAAATAAGAAAATTTAGCCTGATATGCATTGAAAAATCCGAGCAGCACGTGAACAACGACAGGCGACATCAATCTATTCGGATGAGTGGTATAGCGGTAGGTTATCTATAAACTCTTTAGACTATGATAAAATATCTTTCCGTACAAACACTGTCCACGCGCCCATGACGCACCCAAGAGTCCACGTCCCCAAGAAGAGAATGCCTGTCTTAATTTCATCCCAAGGAACCGGATCCTGAAACATTTTCTGCCACATATTGAGATATTTTGTGAAGAGAAATCTTTTCGGGACTTCAAACAATTCCACGGGAATAACACTGATAACAGCAAACACAATCAGCACTCCCATGGTTGCAACGATAGGTCCTATAGCATTCTCGACGAACGACGAAAAGAAAAATGAGAGGGATGCGATTGTGATCATCGTCCATGTAGCAAGAAGATATGCGATCATGAAGCGCCATGCAACCTCCGCCTCCGGAAGAATGAGAATGCCGCGAAGAATAACAATCAGATCACCGCGCCCAAGAAGAATCAACGCTAATCCAATACTTAAACCTGCCAGAAAGAAGACGAAGATAATTGTGTAAATAAGAGTTGTTATGTATTTTGCAATAAAAATGCGTGTTCGTGATACAGGCCGAATAAGAATCAGACGATATGTTCCCGCCGTAGCTTCTCCAGCCAGTTGATCCCCTGCAACAAACGAGATGAGGAGTGGGATGTGAAACCAGAGACTGTTCATAATCTGGTGAGCGACGAACCATCCGTTAAACAGATTTCCAAAGAAAAGAAAGTCTTGCGATAACCCGCGCATTGCTATCGTCAAGAATCGGCCGCCTTCCAGCTTCATCGCTACCTCTACTAACGGCACAATCAGAAGAACAATCCCAAAGCCGATGTATGTTCGTTTCTTGAGGAAAAGCTTTATGAATTCGTAATATACCAATCGAGTCATATGCAGTCCTATGTTGTACGTTCCGTCATTGACAGAAAGAGATCTTCCAGCGAACGCCGCGGAATCAACGCTCGCACCTGAATACCGGCATCGACAAGAGCTTTGTTCAATTCAGGAATGACTGCAAAATCCATGATCACTTCAAATCTTCTTTCTTTTTCTGAAATATTTTTTAAGATCATTTTTCGGCGCTTCAGGACAGAGAGAACCTTTTGCAGCGGTTCCGCGTGAAGGATCACATATTTCTCGCCTTCATCTAATAACGTATTGACATCACCCTGAACGACCAGTTCTCCGTTATGAATTATCGCCATACGGTTGGCGACCATTTCTATTTCGTTCAGCAAATGCGAAGAGAGAATAATTGTTTTCTTCTGATCACGGGAGAGATGAACAATGAGGTCGCGCACTTCCTTCATTCCCTGTGGATCAAGTCCGTTGGTAGGCTCATCAAGAATGACAAGCTCAGGATCGGAAATTAACGCCTGCGCAATTCCAAGCCGTTGTTTCATTCCGTGGGAATATGTTTTAACCCGGTCAGTCGCCCGGTCGCTCAAGCCAACAAGATCAAGCATTTCGAAGATTCTTTTACGTTTCACATCACCGGAAAGCGCGCCGACAATTTCAAGATTTTTATATGCAGAGAGATATTGATAGAAATCCGGTTTCTCGACAATTCCTCCAACACGACTCAGCGCCTCCGACCGATGCGATTTGAGGGAATGGCCGAAAATTTCTGTCGTACCTTCCGTTGGCTTAATGAGCGAGAGAATCATACGGATGGTTGTGCTTTTTCCCGCACCGTTCGGTCCCAGAAAACCAAACACATCGCCACGATAGACTTCAAGATTGAGATTTTTCACAGCCCATCGTTTTTTGTATCGTTTCCCGAGTTGCCGCGTTAGCAGTATCGTTTCGTTCATACCGGATGTTCGTCCATGGTTCTTCTGTCAATATACCAATGCCTTCATTCTTGTTCAACTGAAAACAATCAGCATCTCATGAAAGAATTTATTTGGAGAAAAGCATTGGAATCTGTATCTTATAACAAAGTAAAGTATTGTTCACCGCACGCATAAAGCAAAAATAATGAAGAAATTATATACAGTCGCAGTAGCAGGTGCAACCGGCTTAGTTGGACGAACGATGATCACCGTTCTGGAAGAACTAAATTTTCCCGTTGATCAGCTTGTTCCGCTCGCTTCCTCACGCTCCGCCGGAACGGAAGTACCATTTAAAGGGAAACCCGTCAAAGTCCAGGCTCTCACTGCAGAAAGCTTTGCCGGTGTGGATTTCGCACTTTTCTCGGCGGGCGCAAGCGTGAGCAAAGAATTTGGGCCGAAAGCGGTATTACAAGGTGCTATTGTCATCGATAACAGCAGTGCATTTCGGATGGATCCGGATGTTCCGCTTGTTGTGCCAGAGGTGAATCCAAAAGATGCTTTCAAGCACCACGGCATCATCGCTAACCCGAATTGCTCCACGATCCAAATGGTGGTGGTATTGAAACCACTGCACGATGCATTCGGCATTAAACGCGTTGTGGTTTCCACGTACCAATCGGTCACTGGTGCAGGCAAGAAAGGTGTCAACCAGCTCGAAGATGAAATTGCCAAACGACCACTTCGTGAAAAGAAATTTCCGCATCCGATCGCATACAACGTACTGCCGCATATCGATGTTTTCCTTCCGGATGGTTACACGAAGGAAGAACAAAAAATGACGGATGAAACAAAAAAAATTATGGGCGCAGATATTCCGGTCACTGCCACAACAGTGCGCGTGCCGGTTATCGGTGGGCACAGTGAAGCAGTGAACATCGAGTTCGAGCGTCCTTGCCCCATTGAAGACGTACGTGCAATTCTGAAACGCGCTCCCGGTATTATTGTCCAGGACGATCCCGCAACGAATCTGTATCCGCTTCCCATTCACGCGTATGGAAAGAATGATGTTTTCGTTGGCCGAATCCGAAAAGATTTCAGCATTCGCAATGGAATCAACCTCTGGATCGTCTCGGACAATGTTCGCAAAGGCGCAGCAACAAATGCAGTACAAATTGCACAGCTGCTCATTTCACAAATACAGTAATAAAATAATTTGTTTGATAATTGTATTTTTTAAATAGGCTGAAAAAGGTTTAAAAAATGATTGTTATGAAATTCGGCGGCACTTCCATTGAAGATGCCAGGTCCATGCAAACCGTTATCAAAGTTGTTCGAAAAGAGCAAGCCCGACAACCTGTGGTTGTTCTTTCTGCCATTTCCGGTGCAACCAACACGCTCCTCAAAGCCGCGCGCATTGCACAAGAAGGCAAACTTGATGATGCTATTCTGCTTCTGAATGGTTTGCTCGATCGTCATGTGACAGTGATGGAGAACTTGATCGACGACCGCTCAACCGTCCAGCGGCTTATTGCATCATTCAAACCACGATTCGAAGAACTGCGGAATCTCTGCCAGGGCATTGCTATTCTTGGAGAGTTGACGAATCGTTCACTCGACGCAATTGCATCGGTCGGTGAACTCCTTTCATCACAGATTCTTAGCGAAGCGATGTGTATCCAGGGTCTTCCGGCAAAATGGGTCGATGCTCGAACATTCATCATAACGGACAATCAATTCGTGTCTGCAGTGCCACAATTCGATCAGATCAATGTGAGATCAAAAGAGATTCTTTCTCCTTTACTAGCATCGAAGACAATCATCATTACACAGGGCTTCATCGGATCGAACTCTAAAGGAATTACGACTACTCTGGGCCGAGGAGGTTCCGACTACTCCGCTTCTATTATTGGCGCCGCCTTGGATGCTGAAGAAATTCAGATCTGGACAGACGTCGACGGTGTACTCACGGCAGATCCGCGCATTGC
>PMDB01000084.1:8918-36804 GCA_003155495.1 Ignavibacteriota bacterium | reverse complement strand
TCACATCCGCCGAAAACAAATGTTCCGGTAAAATCTATCGCCTGCAAACGCGGCATTACCGTCGTCAATGTTCAATCGCTCCGGATGTTGATGGCGTACGGCTTTTTGGAGTCGATCTTTTCTGTATTCAATAAATACGAGACACCTGTCGATCTTGTCAGCACTTCGGAAGTTGCTGTCTCATTGACCATCGACAACACCTCAACACTTGATAAGATTGTCGCAGAACTTTCGACATTCGCAGAGGTCTCCATCCTTGAGAAACAAGGAATTCTTTGTATCGTAGGCGATCAAATGCGATCAACTGCAGGAGTTGCCGATCAGATCTTTCATGCATTGCGGGAAATCAACTTAGTAATGATTTCTCAAGGAGCATCAGAAATCAATATGAGTATCGTCATCGAAGAATCGCAGATCGACGAAGCCGTCCGACGGCTTCACAAACAATTCTTTGAACATATTCCTTCTCTAGATTTATTTGAACCAGTCGGAGGAAAGTAACCTGTATGCATATCGCTCTCGTTGGGTATGGAAAAATGGGAAAAGAGATCGAGCGTCTTGCTCTCGAACGAGGCTGGTGCGTAGATCTCCGCATCGATATTGACACACCGCCTATTACAACTGCGCAGCGAATGAATATCGATGTTGTTATCCATTGTGCTCACGCCGTCAGTTTGATCGATGATCTTACACCGTGGGCGGAAGCCGATAAACCGATCGTTGTCGGGACAACCGGCTGGCACGACCAAAAGCCGAAAGTAGAAGCACTCGTTAAGAAAAATAATATTGGGTTGATTTACGCATCTAACTTTTCATTGGGTGTCAATATCTTCTTCCATCTCATTCGGACTGCAGCTCAAACGATGGATCGATTTTCAGAGTATGATGCATTTATTCAAGAGATCCATCATAAGAATAAACTCGATAGTCCGAGTGGAACAGCGTTGACGATGGGACAAATCGTTTTGAACCACCTTCGCCGGAAGAAAGAATTGCTCAACGAGACATCTCATGGAAAGATTCGTCCAGAGCAGCTTCATATTTCTTCAACTCGGAGCGGCTCGGTTGTCGGCACACACATTCTCACATTCGACTCGATGGCGGATACGATTGAACTGAAACACACAGCGAAAGACCGTTCCGGCTTTGCACTCGGCACATTGCTTGCAGCGGAATGGATTATCGGAAAAAAAGGACTATTTACCATGGACGATGTATTTCAAGATATCTTCAAACAAGGAGACCGTTAGGTCATGGCAGCACAGACAAAATTTCAAGGGACAGCAACTGCTATCGTCACGCCGTTTAAAAAAGACGGCTCGATAGATGAAGCGGCATTAAGACGCTTTGTAGATTTTCAGATCAGCGGGGGTGTCGAAGCATTGGTACCTGTTGGGACAACAGGCGAGAATCCAACACTCAACGCCGATGAGCAAAAGCACGTCATCGAAATTGTCATAGAGCAAACCAACAAACGAGTAAAAATCTTTGCAGGCGCCGGCAGCAATAACACTACTGAGGTGGTTGAAAAAGTACGCTTTGCTAAAAAAGCAGGAGCAGATGCAGCATTGGTTGTCGGTCCTTACTACAACAGGCCAACACAACATGGATACTTCCAACACTTTAGCACTGTTGCCGATGCCGTGGATATTCCACTGATCATATATAATGTACCAGGGCGAACGGGCGGCAACATCGAAGCCGCAACGATGTTACGGATGGCGGAAGAGATTCCCAATGTTGTGATGGTAAAAGAAGCATCCGGTAACATGACACAGATTATGGAAATCGCCCGCAACATGCCGAAGCATTTCTCTCTCCTCTCAGGGGATGATTCACTTGCATATTCTCTTATCGCCCTCGGAGGCGATGGGTGTATTTCTGTGGTATCGAATGAAGTGCCAAAAGAATATTCGAATTTGCTGCGGCTTTGCCTCAAAGGAAATTGGACAGAAGCACTTCAACTTCACTATCGCCTTTTGCCGTTGATGAATATCAACTTCATCGAATCCAGCCCCACTCCTGTTAAAACTGCTCTTGCAATGATGGGAATGATGGAGGAAACCCTCCGTTTGCCATTGGTTCCCCTCACAGAGCCAAGCCGTGTAAAATTGAAGAATGCATTGGCTGAACTGAAGCTGGTCTGAGAATTGCTGATGTGGGATTAGTTCCTTCTGGAAGGAAAAAATTGTAAAAATCACTGGCAATTGTCAAATATCTTCGTTACCTTATAATTGTTAAATAACAGTACACCGTTATGGCTCCCTCGGGAGACCTTTTCTGTAGAGTAAGTCCTGTTACGAGTCGTCTGCTGGTGGTTTGCTTCAATCTTTTGGTTTGAACACCTCCATAAAGATGTTACCGACTTATTTGGGCCGTATCAATCCAGTAAAAGTGTTTTTGAGTAGAGNNCGCTCAACGAGGGCGACAAAGTAGAATTTGAAGTTCAGCAAGGACCGAAAGGCCTCCAAGCTGCAAACGTTTCAGTGGTTTCCTAAGAAATCATTCAGCGTTGAATCAAGAAACCCCGTCTCATCGACGGGGTTTTTTGTTTTACTATCCTTCTTTTAAAAAATTTGAGTTTCTTTACTCGATACTCAACGACTCAAAGGCTTATAGGCTCACTTGCCCGCCATCTTGTTGGGCGGGTCGGTTCATCAAAAGTATTTTCATTCTTTCCAATAGAGAAATTCCTTTACACTTGCAATTTGTGTCGGATCGGCACCGCGGCGGCCACCGAATACAAAGCGGTTCTGCTCATTCTTGTATTTCTCGCGCACGCGTTGTGCCTGTGTAATGGATTTTTGTTTATCCGGTATTTTTCTGAGAGATTGACTCAAGAGGTCGAACAAATCGCTCTTGGAAACTTTCCGTTCAGATTGTTGCGCACCTTTCATACCGAGTGTTTCCTTGATGCGTCCGAGCCCCAAAATATCGTACGCCTGTTCCACCGAATCAAACTTTGTTACTGCAACTTGAAACGCTTCTGCTGCATCCTCTTTTGAACCGGTGAGATACCGTGCAAGACCGAAATTGAGATACACGCCGCCATCATTTTTATTCAATGCAAGGCTCTTTTGATAATGCTCTTGTGCCGTATCAAGTTCATTCTTCAGCAAATAGATATTGCCAAGTGTATTCTCCGCCTGCCAAGTATCCACACCTGTCAAAACAGCAACCGCAGCATCGAAACTTCCTGCTTTCGCCTGAATAATTGCCGATTTATTTTTTGCACTCGGGGTATTCTCAGCTGCAAGGCTTGTAATGGCAGAACCGGAAAGTTGGTTTTGATGATGGACATAATCTGTAAGATCCTGCGAAGCATACGTTGCAATTTTTTCTGCCGACGGCGTTTCTACGGATTTTGCCGGTAATGAAAGGTTCGCGGCAGGAAATGCGGCCATTGCTCTCCGTGTATCTATCATCTCGACCTTTTTTCCGCCACCGGTATACTTGTAATACTCTTCCGCGCCCTTGGTCCACGCAACCATAAAGGGCTGGTTGATCATTGTTGCTTCCAGCGGGATCCACACTTTTCCTTCATCAACAATATATTCTTTGTCGTTCTGACTTACCATATACCCATTCTTCGGCAACACGTCCGTATCAAACATAAGATAGATATGGTCTTCGGTTGCAAGAAATTTTGTCTGAATGCCAAGATTTTCAAGACATGATGCCATCAGTACAGAGGTAGCGCTGCAGTTTCCTGTTCGCGATGCCAGCGTTTCCACAGGATACGCGACAAGGTCAAGTATATCCTGCTCTGACGGTTTCCATGGACTGGAAATATAACTGTATCCATTCGCCCGGACCGCACTCCACACCGCGAGCGCATACGCAACATTCCGCGGAAGTTTTGCATTCAAGCTGTCATTGTTCGCAACAGTGCCGACCACATAGCGAGAGAAATTTACTACCGCTTCGTCTGTGGGAGTAACAAATGCACCGACAGACTCACCGCGTTTCCAATTGATGGTGTTGCGACTGTAGAGTGTTACTGGCTTAATGAGACTCCGTGTTTGCGACTGATTATTAAACAAATAACTCAATTCCACTTTTGCTTGTGCAGCGGCGTTGGCACTGAGCGTAAAGAGCTGCTTCGCATCGAGTGTAGCTGAGAGATTGAACGATTGTTTCTTTCCTGCATCGATTTGAGATACAATCTGCTCCGAAGGTAATTTCATATAATCCGGAATAAAAATGGAAACTTTCACATTGCGGATTTCTGTCTTTGCCGAGTTTTCTACTTCAATTTTCGCAAGCGGGTTGTATGCATAATAATTAACCTGTGATGGAAAAATATTCTCTATCGTGAACTGCGTGATATCTAACGGACTTGCTATAACCATATTTCCCTTTGCCTTCTCGGCAAAGTCGGGCGTGCTGATATCGAGACGGGTTCCGGTGAAACCGACGACGACGACATCCTGACGTTTTGTGAATTCATCGCGCAGATTATCTATGGTTCCATTGATCGTTGCTTCAAACACTGCTGCGTCTTTTTCAAAGTACCGCAACTTCATCTGTTCGATCATGATGATTTCGTGCGGCAGATTCCGTTCATATTGAGCGATTGATTTCTGGTCAAATCCGATGAATGCAAGCTGCACAATGCGAGGTCCGGATACTTCTTCATTCATCTTTGTGCGAATCTTCACGTACACATCGGTCGCAAGCGCTTCGCCAAGAGTGGTCATGGTGAGATTCGCTGCTGAATTTGCCCCGCCGGCGGATTTTTTTGTTGTCTTTGATGATACCGCAATGAGTTCACCTGTATCTGTAATGATTACTTTGCAGCTGCCTTTGCCCGCATACTCAATATTTTTAACACCATAGAACTCTTTTTCTGCTTCGAGATTTCCTTCTGCTTTTCCGACGATGATCAATTCAGCACCATAACGCATACCGATTTCCTTTGCGCGGGCAGGATTGCCCTCAGCAATGGCGATATCACGCATCTGAACATTTTCGAACTGCCCTTTATCAACCAGCCGGAATCCTTTATCGAGGAGTATTTCTTCGATTTTCGATGCAACAAGACGTGCATCGACAGCCATACCGTCAATTTTTTCATCAAGAATCACCATGATGCGCGGCCATTCTCTTTTATCCTGTCCTGTTGAAATAAGCAATGGAAGGATGAGCATCACTCCAAGAAATACTGTTCTGATTATTTTCATTATTATTTCTCCTCTTTTAATAACATCCCCTCCACCCCACTTCTCTACGAGAGCAGGACGAGCTTCTTCTTTTATTTTATTCTTATTTCATGAGTACCATTTTCTTAATATCCTGGAACGTTTTACTGCCGTCTGTGATTGAGAGTTCATAGAAATAAATGCCTGAACTTTGCTGCAGTGCATTCCATTTCACCTCGTAATATCCAGATGATTTCTGCTCGTTTACTAAAGTAGCTATTTCCTGACCGAGCACATTGAAGATCTTCAGCATGACCGTATACGATGCCGATGCATCGGGCACTGTGTACCGGATCACTGTTTCCGGATTGAATGGATTCGGATAATTAGCATAAAGTTTCATACTTGATGGCGTCAATGCTATGCCGGTATTATTCCCTTCCACAAATGATTTTTTTCCAACGACTACACGGAAGTTCCGTATACCATTGCCGGAATTGATTTCCAGCGATTGGATCTCTTTGAGATTATGGGCTATCTTCTGATCGACATCAATAAGATATGCTTCGAATGCAGAATTGGGTAAATTCAATTTATCGCCTAATTGCAATTTCACTCTAGCACCCGCATCACCCGTCACGACATGCATTTCCCACACACCGCCTTCATCATTCAACGGACGTATATCACGCAACATCGCGCCTTCCGGACCATTGAAATACACTGCAATATTTTTATCACCGACAAATGGCGGGATGTACACATCATATTGATCATCACCTTCGCTCGCCCCCTGTGCCATTCCAACAGATCCTCCTTCACAACGCATATCAATATCTGAACGATATGCATTTATCGGAATCATCCAATTCGATGGATTCTCTGCCTGCGCCGGCTCAATTGGTGCTCTCGATGGTGTATTCTTCAGTTTTGGCAATCCGAATCTTTGACCGACGGACGGAAATTTCATTGTGCCATCAACGTTCACTTTAATCGCTATCCCTTGCCATGGTTGTATAAAGGCAACATTTGCTCCGGTTAGCTCCCATCCACCGACTGAGCCAGAACCGCTGTAATAAGCACGACCAATCATTGAAGTGTTTATAAATTCTAAACTATCTACCGGGTATGGAATAGTGAATGGATTCCCAATAAGATTCCAACCATTTTTCAACGAAATATTTATATTATACATATCATCCGAGCGAACAATACTTGCCCCCTGAACAACAATCTGCGTGCCTAGATCTTTGACAATAAAGAAAAATGCTGCACCCGGAGTGACCGCATTTTCAGTACTGAACTGTTCATAATCCTGATACTGTCCATTGTCGTACCGCTGGAAGCGCCACCGAGCATAAGGAACAGTATTTTCCTTATGATCTCCGAAATTGCTCAAGAGACTTACGGGCTTTTTATCCGATAAATCATACGGAACGGAGATCATTCGATATGCGGTTGTTTTATTGCTAACCTGAGAAGCTGCCGGCATATCAAACGATTTATCAGTAGCCAGCGGTCCTAATTTTACATCGATGGAATTATACGGAGACCATGTCACATTCCCTGCTTTATCCCATGCACCAACGCGGTAATTCACACCGACAGGCTTGTTGTTATAGACAAATTTATTTGTTGGAATCGGAAAACTGATTGTGCCTGATGAATCAAACGGTGATTTGGACCAATTCTGCTCTGAAGTATTCCGATAGACAACCTGCATCCTCGAAATTCCTGATTCTCCATCAGATGCTGAAGCACTCACTTGCGGGAGAGGAGAAGACACGACATCACCTGAAGCATTGACAATGACTGGAACACCAGTGACTTTGGGACCCACAGTAAAGGTTGGCGGTGTGTTATCTACTATTGCATTTGGTTTCGAACTCACTTCGTTTGAGAATCCGCTTTCGGCGCCAGCATTATTTACAGCAGTAATGCGGAAGTAGTAAGTAGAACCATTGAGTAATTGAGTGATTGTGTGATTGGTATCGGTGATACCGCTTGTCGTCGAGTCCACCTTTGTCGTTGGATTTGGCGAGGTGCCGCTGTAAATGCGGTAACGGAGGAAATCAGCTTCTGTATTTTTGTTCCATTTGAGTGTGACTTGGGCGTTGCCGGCAGTAGCAGAAAGATTCTGTGGGGCAGATGGAGATGCATTTGGATTCCAACCGCCTTCGTGATAAAGGGCGCCAATTTCCACAGCACTCAAAGCCCGGTTATAAATGCGTATGTCGTCTATTACTCCATTGAAATAATTAGTCTCATCATAACGCCCTATTTCGAGGTTTTGCGTTGTCGAAACAATCGTATAAGAATTTGAAACTTGATTATCTAAACTACCATTAAAATATAATTTTCGAGTTGATTGATCGAAAACTCCAACAATAAAATACCATTTATTAATTTCAGGTGTAGTCAGGGATGCAAATCCCGACACGCCTCCAGAAGGTTGAACCTGAAATGTTACTTTATTTGTTATATCCATATACAGAAGATATTGTGGACCCCCAATTTGTCCCCACTTACCAACAATCCCTTGTTTTTTAATTTCCGAAAACTTTGCCCATGCACAAATACTGATTTGGCTCGGTCCATTAATATCAAGACTCGAAGAATTTGGTATTTGTATATAATTATTCAGCCCATCAAAGCTATACGCGCTATTCGCATTTCCAAATCTATCTATCGAAGATGCTGCACCAATGATAGTACCATTATTTCCATTCCCGCTCTCATCATTTGCATTCCCGTTGAATGGGTAGTATGCCACAAGACCGTTAGCCGTCCCACCTCCTGGTGTTGCACTTGCAATAATTGTTCTGAGCGAAAGTCCATTTGCATTATAAGCACGTACATAGAAATCATATCCTATCGGAGATAATCCTGTGACTGTAAACGATGTAACATCTGTACTAACAGATGTTATTTTTGCAAAACCAGATCCTGTTCCCGTCTGCCGATAATAAATGATAAATCCAGTTTCATCCAACGAATTATCCTTCCAATTGAGCTTAATCTCTGAGTTTGATACTACGGTAGCAACAAGATTTGATGGCGATAACGGCGGTATTTTAAGTTTTACTTCGGCGCCAAAGATATCCATTCCGTTCGAGTTCGATAACTCCGTCCACGTGGTATAAGCCGTTTGAGTACCAGAAATGGTGCTGCCATAAATAGAAGGAAAATCGTCTAAGCTTACATTCGCAGTCGAAGAGCTATCAGGAAGTCCGAATGCGAACTCTGATCCCGCCATACTAACTCTTGTTTTTCCATCTCGTATGAAGGACACATAAAAATTTCCATCTACATCGCTCGTAACGCTAGGCAGAATCTCATTTGAAGCTGTCCCACCCACCAGGCGTTCCTGCCATGATACACCTTCATCATCCGATACGACCGCATTCACATCAAAATCTCCCGATGTCTTCCAATCCGTTGCTGTCGAATCGTAATCATATTGATAGACAACAGCAACACGTTGACCGATAGCGGAGACCATCGGTCCGACTTTCTTATTCTTACCACCATACACATCCATCGGTAAACTTATTTCAGGAGACCATGATGAGCCGAATGATATAGATTTACGCATAATAATTGAACCGGCACTTGTATCTGTCCCTAAATAGCAAAGATATAATCCACTTGTGCCATAATCGAGTCCGACAGAAGCAGCACCGAGTTCACTTTGAGAAAGCCCTAATTCTTGATATGCATTCCATGTTCGTGCCGTATCTTGAGAGTAACTAAACATGACTCTATTTTTTCCATCTGCACGTTTGAAGAGATATGCCATATAGAGATAGGATGTTCCAACGTATTCCTGGGCATCGGTAACCATTTTATAATCGATAACATATTCATTCGTGCTCACAGTTGGAACAGGGATGAACCCTTTAACAAGTGATCCATCGCTACGCACCCATCGAAATGTGTACAAGTACCCGTCGGAGAGATATGAGACGATCACATCTGTACCAACAAGAAGAATTTGAGGCGAAGATAAACGATATGAACCGAGAAACAAGCCATCAAAATGATTCCAGGTTCCTCCGCCATCCAAAGAATGATAGATCTGGAGAGTGCCGTAAGGATATGTTCCACCTTGAGTATCATCGCTCTCAAACACTACAAACATTTCATTGCCCAGAGAAGCTATTTGAGGTGATCGCTGATTTCCTATTCCCGAATATATCGTCACATCGCTCAGCAAGTTTTTTGTCGCACTCATCTGTTTCGCTAATTGAGGCCACGTCACAGGATAGCTTGTTTTCTTTATTTGCTGAACTTGAGAAGCTTTCGATGATAACTCTTGATAATTCCGAAAGGAAGTATTCACGGTTGCCGGTTTGATCGTTGGACTCGATCCTGCCAACTGTGGTGTGTAATAAATTTTATCCTCTAGAAGTTGTGTCTTTATTGCTTTCTGATTCTGGGCAATAAGAGAAAATATTGGCATGAGCAAGATGAACAACAGGAAAATAATATTTCGTTGAAAATTGGTTTCAGCCATCGTTATCATATATTTCATATCATGCCTCGTTATTTTTAACTTTGTGTACCGCTCATACTCAAAGAGCTGATAGTAACTTTCTCAGCAAAGAGACCTTGTCAAGGTTTTCAGCGCCAGTGCGTTGGTAACCTTGACAAGATTCCTTTCCTTGGCACATTTACAAATATTTCTTGTGCGGTTACCCATAAGCGTCTTCTCAGAGTTCTCTGTCTACGGTAAAGCTGGAGATTCTGGCAATGGCTGTGTCTTTGTCTGGCTGTTACTGTTATCATTCTTTTTCGATAATAAAACGGCCGCTACCCCGCCTGCAACGGCTACTCCGCCCAGCGTGTACCATACCCATGAAGATGAACCGCCTGTTGTGCCGGTTGACACTTTTACATCTTTGCCCGTTAATCCTTTCGCCATCTCAGCGGCTAACTCAGGAATAATATCCGTCAACAAATCTTCAATAGCACCATCATGTCGTCGGCTTTTGTTTTGTTCAATCTGAGCCGTACCAATGTCGATCACTTGTATATTGATGGTATAGATTTTCCCGACCTTCCCGATTGTTCCTGCAAACATTTTTTCCACTTTTAAAATTTTTCCAACTTCCACAATACATTCCACTTGCGAACATGCCTCCGATTGCTGAAATCCTTGCTCTTGAAGAATAGACCTGATCCGGTTGCGGTCAACGACAATGAATTCACCTGTTTCAATAATCTGCCCCTGGAAGGCATCGGACAGCGATGCTGCATCTTCCTTCGATACACCGCCGCGCGGTTCGAACTCAAGGACCGCGATATTCAGCTTCTTCTTCTGAAGTTTATTGTCCTGGCTCAATGCGGCAGGGGCCGCAATCGAAATCAAGAATACAAACAAAACGAAACGGATAAGAGAAGGATGGTGGAAAAAATGTAAACACATGTGAACCTCCTGCATTAAAAATATTCAAAATTCCGCTGATCTCTTGCGTCCGGCAGCTCTATCAGCATCGTGTTCATACATTCAGGTCAAAATAACTGCAACCAGTTATTTCTTCAACGTACTATCAAGACTCTTTATAAATTCCTGAACCAACTTCGGCAGGAACTTCTCACCTATGTTTCCCAGGTCGTCGTCATATGTCCATGTGTGGGCATACTCTACGCGTGAAGATTCCACATCGATCATTTTTAGATTGAGAATGTATTTCTCTCCCAACATACTGATGGAACCCGAGAATATTTTTCGTACAGAAAGTATTTTCCCGGCTTTCACTGCATCTCCCCCGTCTTGGGTTGCTTGGAATCCTTGTTCTTGTAGTACTGCGTTTAATTTATTCCGTTCGACGACAGTGAATCGTCCGGTATTCTGCAATGCGGATGAGAACATATCTGTTACACTCTCAGCTTCGCCTGCCTTCATACCGGCGCGTGATTCGAGTGAAAGAATACTGCAAAGAATAGGCGATGGAGGGGGGATTTTTTCTGTCGAACTGCAGCCGATAAGAAGAACAATACTACTTACACACCAGAGCAGCCTTTGCCACATCGAACACCTCATGAGTCGATAGAGTTTTATGGATTCAAGATTTTGGGGTATCACTAAAATCTAATGCTTCAAATATCAAACAATGTCCAAATTCTAAATGTACAATGATTGATAAAATGATTTTTATACGTCTTGTTTCTTATGGTTGAAATTTGTCCCGCTTTTCAGGATTCCGTACAGCGGGATTTGCTGTTTGTAATTTGATGGTTTTAGATATATCCATACCTAAGAACATGCAAACACTTTTTGCCGGCTACTTCTTGACAGGTTCTTCTTTCTTCAGGAGATCCTTAATCAATTTTTCTAGGTCAATTTGAAAATTTTCATGGTAGCCGCGGTTGATTTTGCGCACAATCCCAAATTTATCAATCACCACCAGGACCGGTAACCCATGAACAGAATACTGACTTGCATATCTGCCCGATGGATCCACTAAACATGGCAGTGTATAGCCGCGATTCTTGTATGCATCGCGTACCGAGTCTTCTGTCGATTCAGCTTTCTCCATGGTATTGACAAGAAAGAATTTCACATTTTGATCTTTATAATCAGCTGCAATCTTTGTAAGAATTGGGATTTCATTCTTGCAGGGCTGACACCATGTTGCCCAGAAACTCAAAACAACTACTTGCCGTTCTTTTTTCTTCCATGGTTCTCGCAATGTCTTGCCCGTAAAATCACGAAGAAAAATAGCTGTATTCGTCATAATATTACGCATCACAAACTGGGGCGCTTCATCTCCAATACTTAATGTATCGGACCTAAAAATCAAGCCCGCTTCGGCTTTGTTCCACGTTGAGAGAATAAGTATTGAAAAGAGGAGAATGGCAAAATATTTGAACAGGTTCATATGTTTTCCAGCATAAATGGGATAGGTGGTGTAAAATCATAACAAGAATTTACACCTTTGTCAACATACAATATCACAATATTTTCACTGAACGACAAGGTATCCTTGCATTTTGCGTGCCTCCTTGTTAGATTAGCACCAGTTTTGCCGGCTGTTCTTTACTTCACTACACCAAGGATGAATGTCATGACAACCACCGAAGAAAAAAAATTCCATTTGAAACGTTTCGCAGGTATTATCATTGCCCTGGCGACCGTACTCCTCGTTGAACTTTTGTTTCATACATCCTTGATTCCCGACACGATTGGAACAAACATCTTTCAATCGATGGAACGGCGCAGCTTGGATATGTTGATGCGGTTCCGCGGCGAACGTGCAAATGCTGAAAACATTGTGATGATTAAGATCGATGACTACACCGATAAGCAACTCGGATGGCCGATTCCACGCGATCAATACGGCGCAGTAATGACGCTCCTGAGCAATTCCGGTGCGAGAGCCGTAGCGCTTGACGTGTTCCTTGCCGCCAAACAGGATGTCGACAGTACAGAAAACGCACTCCTCGTCCAATATTTGTCCAAAGCACAGAATACCTATCAGGTCATTGGTCCTTTCATCCCCTCAAAGACAGAACGCGAACAAGTCAGCCGCAGAAACGTCGATAGTACTGCACATTATGTAATTGGGAAATTTGGAGTCCCTGCGCCAAGACAACATCATTTCCCACGCGCACCATTCATTAACGATTTTCCATTTCCCGAGTTGGCGAATGTCTCAACGGGAGTTGGTCATGCACTGCTCATTCCTGATGAATTAGACGGTGTCATCCGCTCTATGCCGCTGTATATAGAGTATGCCGGTCGTCTCTATCCATCGATCGGTTTTGCACTCGCACTCAAAGCACTGAACATTGAACCGAAACAAGTACGGTTTGAAGATACAGATAAAGGTACGATCGTTTATGCCGGTTCACTTGTTATCCATACCGGCTTGTGGGGTGAAGTATTGATAAACTATATTGGAAAAAGCGATTTATTACCGTCGGTTTCCTTCTATGATGTACTTTCAGCCGCCAAGGAGCGAAATGAAAAATTCTTTGAACAATTCAATGGAAAGGTGTGCATCATAGGGCCGACAATTCGTTCCATCGGCGATTACTATTCTACTCCATTTGAAGAATCATCGGCTGGATTTATGACACACGCAAATGTCTACGATATGGTAATCACAAACTCATTCATTACTCCGGCACCCGCGTGGATCCAATTCCTCATTCTCCTGGTTATTACACTTATTGTTGGATTCGTTACGCAAACACGGCATATGAAAATCGGGATTCTTGTTCTTATCGTGGTGACATTTCTCTTCCTGATATGTGCTGTTGTCGCTTTCAATTCTGCATTTCTCTGGTTGAACATCGCGGCCCCGCTGAGCGCAGTTCTCATTTGTTTCGTGACAACCGTTGCTTACAAAGCCGCTACAGAAGGCCGCCAGCGCAAGATGATTACGAGCATGTTCGGGACGTATGTCGACAGCAATGTTGTCCGAATCCTTATTAATAATCCAAGCCTTGCAAAATTAGGCGGCGAAAAACATGAGATCACGATCCTCTTTACCGATATCAAAGGCTTCTCGAGTATTTCGGAAAAGGTAAGCGAGGACGTTCTCGTCAAACTTCTCAATATTTACTTCACTGATATGACGAATGTCGTTTTAGCAAACGGCGGTGCAGTGGACAAATTCATCGGCGATTCCATTATGGCATTCTGGGGTGCACCGCTGCCTGATTCCGATTCTGCGTATCATGCCTGTGTTACTGCCGTGCACATGCAATCACAATTGGATAAACTTCAAACACGGTTATTAAAAATTGGCGGCGTGGCAATCAAACAGCGGATAGGTGTGAATACAGGATTATGTATTGTCGGGAATATGGGATCCGAGCAGAAAAAAAACTACACAGTAACAGGAGACCCTGTCAATCTCGCCTCTCGTCTTGAAGGAGTGAATAAACAATACGGTACCGGTATTCTCATTTCAGAGTTTACCCACAAAAAAGTTGGAAACCGCTTGGTCACTCGCCTGGTTGACCGTGTGCAGGTCGTAGGTAAGTCTGAACCTGTGAAAATTTACGAACTCATAGACATCGCCAATAAACCCTTAGATGAAAAGATGAAGTACTTTCTCGATATCTATGAGCAAGGACTCAAAGCATATCAAGAGCGCCGATGGGATGAGGGCATTGCGTTCATGGAACACGCACTGGAGAAAGTTCCAGACGATTCTGTCTGCCAACTCTACGTGGAACGGATGAAGTTATATCAGATCACGCCGCCGTCCGATAACTGGAGCGGTGTATTTATCCTTCAGTCGAAGTAATACGAAGAACTAAGAACGAAGAACTAAAAGGTTTGTGGGCCCTGCTGGACTCGAACCAGCGACCCGCAGATTATGAGTCTGCTGCTCTAACCAACTGAGCTAAGGGCCCAAACGATTTACGATGTAACTGATTATCGTTCAATTTAAATTTACTGATTTTATCTCATCTAATCAAATGTCCCGCTGCAATTGGGCTACAGTCAACTACAGTCTGATTTGTTGATTCAAAGAACAAAACTTGATTGATTAGAATATAACTACTCCTCATATTTTCAATCGTTGAACTCCTAACGGAGTTCCGTGTATCTGTTTTGGTTATTGTTACAAACGTACGACTCCTAGGGAGTTATTTTGGAAATATTCTTTATTATATCAATCCTGTAGGGATTGTACGTTTGTAATCTGGAAAACCAAGATTATTCAGAACTCCAGAGGAGTTCTACATACGAAAGAGTATGTGCTGAGTAGTTATTTTAAATAACTATTGAGAAGATGTCTGTAAATAGAAATGACATTGTGTTAAACAAATCAGAATTCCAGACACAAATGTATCAACCGGTTGGATTGTGCGGAGAGTTAAGATTTATTTATTTTATGATTAGTTATCATAGCAATAATTGCTAAGCTGAGGCCGAAAGATTGAATTAAAAAAAAGGAATACCAAAGTGTATCTTTCGAAGAAGACATATTATTAATCTTTATTACGTTTTGTTTTCTAAGTTCGTCTAATTCTGTTGTCCCTTTGGCAGCAATTTCTATATACTTCCGGTAATACTCATTATGAATATTATAATCCGTTATACCTATTATTTTTTTCGTCTCAGAGTTATATGTACTCGTATCAATCTTCTTTACTATCATTGATGCTGTCAAAGCATATTGTGCAGCATTTGCAATTGTAAACAATAAATCATGTTCTTTTTCTTTTATTTTGTTCATATCAGTGCTGGCAATTTTAAATAAATCAAGTTCATCTCTAAATAATGCATAATCCAATTTCGAGGAAAAGGATTTTTGGATGCAATCTAAAGCATCCCTTTGATTAGTGATAATTGATTCATTCTCATTTTTCAATTCATTGATTCTGTTTCCATAATATTGTTGAATTATTAGAAATCCTAATGATGCAATACCTATCATAATCGCAGAAACGATTGATAATATTTTCTTCATTTTGTAGTCCTTTCTTTATCGCCAGCCAACGGTGGACAACTAAGTTGCACCGCTGATAACTTTTGAGCCGAAGGCCCATAAGCCTCTAGCTTAAAAATCTGTACTACACCGCTGTGCACCATAATTTTTTCAGTGTGCTTCTTCTGTCGGATTGAACGGCAGGTTAGGTGGCAATCAATATTTACTACAAAGCACTTTAAGCATCGTTTCACCACTTGATTCTGGAACAATATCAATCCATTCATTTTCTGTTGATGAACTATTTTCAACCCCACCAACATCATTGTAAGCTATCGTAGATAATCCTTTAGATTTTCTATGTTTACAGTCAAACTCAGTATGAATCATTAGTTTTTTTGCCGTTCTGAAATTATTAGTTGTAACCTCCAGCTGAAGGAAACCAAACATTTCGTCTAATGAAGTATTCGGTTGCATAATTGCATATGGAGGAAAATATTTTTGCATAAGCTTTTTTACTGCGATAGTACCTATTGAGTCACGTTCAGCGTTTTTTATACTATCAATCTGCTGAACACTAATGAATTTAATCCAAACTACTATATTGCCATTTGGTTTTTGTTCTTTTGTCTCTTCATCATAAAATCCATAATATATTTTCTCATGTATAATAGAATTACCAATGTATTTCCAATCAGCTGATTTAGCAGATCCATAAATAACAACAGCTAGAATAGATAACACTATTATTTGCTTTTTCATTTCTGTACTCCATCTATGCGCTATTAATTTTGCAGTGTGTCCATTCCATCAGTATGATTTGCTGATAAGTCAGTTGTTTTTAGTTTGTTATATAAACATTCTACAATACGCTTAAGAATTGTCGTAACAGGAACTAATATTTCTACTTGTACGCCAGCAAATTGTTTATGGCCGTGAAAAAGATTGCATCTAATAGCGTAAACAACTTTTGTAATTGCTTTCGCTTTATCAGCAGCGATATCTGAATTTAGTAATTCTAATAACTCCAAATCCTTTTGTCTGTTTGAGTCGCCTGTAATTAAATCTAAAAGAATATGAAACTTTTCTTTTTCTATTAGTGACTTTAATTGCTCAAAAGCATTTTTCGAACTTTGATTACCTTCAATACAATCTATAAAATTATTTGCGCCAATAAACTGAACGACATAATCTGTTGCAGCCGTTTTATCTGGAAAAGTTGATCTATTGACAAATCTTATTTGATTATTTCTTGCCATTTCAAAAGTTGTTTCTGCATATAAACGATTGTATAGCACATAGAGAGTAAAAAATCTATCAAAATGAGTACGAAGATCATCGTCTCTATATTCTTCAACTTTTCTATTCCAATTTTCGTAGAACTTTGTAAATTCGTATGAAAGCATAGAGTATTTGAGTTTTCAGCCGCCTAACGGATAGCAACTAAGCTACGCTACTGATTACTTTCAAAGCATTTGTTTGGATTGCGATTAAGATACTGTAAGTTTGAATTATTTGCTATTCAAACTAATTGATTGAATTAACCTGGCAACTCACCTTTTTGTTTCACTTTCAAACTTCAATTTCACATGTACTACTTCCGGCCGGTTACCGGTTCGCATCGGCGGACCCCACGTTCCGACACCGCACGAAACATAAAAATGCGTACTGCCTTTCTTCATATATCCCCAGCTCAGTTCATACACTGCCTGCGAGATATAATTGAATGGCCAAAGTTGTCCGTGGTGAGTATGACCGGAGAGTTGAAGATCGACTCCATGATCAACAACATCATCCAATCGCAGCGGCTGATGGTCCATGAGAATCACCGGAAGAGTTGTATCAACACCATTCATCAACTCGCTAAGTTGTTTTCGCTTCTTCCCATTGAATTGGCGAATACTGACATCCTCTCTTCCAACCAATGTAAATGCATTTGCGACTTTCGCAACGCTATCTCTCAGCATAATAACTCCATGCTCGATAAGATATTTGCATGCGGGTTCAACTCCGCCGATATATTCATGATTTCCGGTGATTCCATAGATTCCGTACTTTGATTTGATTTGCCGCAGTGTCTCTCCAAGATTTTGACGAATCACGGGTTCTATATCCTCATCCACTAAATCGCCTGCGAATAAAACAATGTCCGGATTCAATGAATTAATTATTTTCACAATACGCATAAAATGACTGTTACAAATGATCGTTCCAAGATGAACATCGGTCACAAGTGCGACATTCAATTCCTTCAGCGGAGATTTTTTTTGAATCGTCAAATCCAGAGTTTGAATTCGCGGGAACATTGCATTGAACCGCGCTCCAACAACCGTCAGAAAGACGATACCAATAACAATAAGAGCCATTACCTGTTTTGTATGCTGGAGATTTCGTGTCAGAAAATCCGGGAAGATTGGTAAAATAAGATTTACAAGTCTCAAAAGATCAATTGCTAAGAGAATAATAAGAAAATATGCCATTGCTCCCAACCAGAAAGAACCTATCCAGACCAATCCATCCGTTAACCCCGAAAGGGCAATACGCTCGAGTAATCGCGCTGCGATGTATGATAGTGAAAGAGACCAAAAGGCCACTGTGAACCATATCCGCAAAGGAGAGCCATGGGAAATGGCTTGCAAGCCGCGGAGAAAAATATAAGTATTGATCAATCCATAGAGAACAATAACTATAGAAAAGAATATTACGAATGATTGTGTCCTTGTCATAAATCTCCTGATAATTCAATTTTCATACTTCTATAGGATAGAACAATAGAACCGAAAATTCAAGCTGTATTCCATTCCATGCTCATTTCTTTGTTGAATCTTATTCCGATAATCCATAGAATAGGACTGGACATTGTAATACTTTTGGAGAATATCATGGAAGAATTCATGAGAGCCGCCATCGAAGAAGCCAAGCTTGGCTTGCAGGAAGGCGGAATTCCCATCGGTTCGGTGCTTGTACGTGACAGCAAGATCATCGGACGAGGACATAATCGACGTGTTCAGAACAACGACCCGCTTGCGCACGCCGATATAGAGTGCCTTCGCAATGCAGGACGCATCGGAACATACGCAAATACGATTCTCTATAGCACTCTTATGCCTTGTTATCTTTGTTCCGGTGCAATTGCACAATTTGGAATCGAGAAAGTTGTTGTGGGAGAATCGAGAAGTTTCAAAGGAGACATAGAATTTCTGAAAGATCACTGGGTTACTGTGGATGATTGGGACTGGGATGAATGCATTGAACTGATGGAAACATTCATAAAAAAGAATCCAACTCTCTGGGATGAAGACATCGGAAAGCTCTGACGAGTATGACAAATCAACAACTCTTTATACGGAAAGCTCTAAAACTTGCCTTAGAGAATGTTCAAACGGGAAAAGGTGGACCATTTGCTGCTCTCATAGTAAAAGGAAACAACATCATCGCAAGCGGAACCAGTCTCGTTACATCTCTGAACGATCCTACAGCACATGCAGAAATCATTGCCATTCGCGAAGCATGCAAAATACTCGGTACGTTTCAACTGAGAGGATGCGAGATATATTCCTCCTGCGAACCATGCCCTATGTGTCTCGGCGCTATGTATTGGGCACGTTTGGCAAAAATATTCATCGCCTCGATCATGCAGGATGCCGCCAATGCTGGTTTTGACGATGCCTTTATTTATTCGGAATTTTCCAAAAAGATTAGTGAACGAAAAATGCCGATGGTCCTAATGCCCCAAAATGAAGCGCTCGAAGTGTTCAAAGAATGGAAGAAAAAGGGTGACAAAGTTAAATATTAAGTGAATAACCACCGCTGATGAAAGAAGTTCATTACTCCGGGAGAAGGAGAGGAGACACATGGCAAAAAAAATACTAAACGATGCACGATTTGCTAAAGCAGGTGATGTTATGACGAAGTACGTCTTTTACATCGACGGCGATAAGTCTGTAGCCGAAGCAATCAGACTTATGAGGGCGGAAAACCTCTCCAGCTTGATAGTAAACGGAAAAACACCGACCGATCCTTGGGGAATTGTGACACGCAAGGATGTGGTAAATAAAATTGTCGCTCCTGACAAGAATCCAGAAGAGGTAAAAATCTCTGAAATCGATTCCAAACCGCTTGTCACTGTCTCTCCTGATCTCTTAGTGAAAGACTGTGCCCAACTGATGTGTATGAAGGGAATCAGAAGGGTAGCTGTTTTTGATGGCAAGGCGATCGTCGGGTTATTAAGCAACACCGATATCTTTCATGTCATCAAAGTGTAACGGACGTTTCATTGTCAAGGTGTATACCGATCGTTCTGAATAAAGCATGTACAATACCCCCTCGTGTGCAAGAGTCCCACAAACGTTTCACTCCGGCGGGTGGGCTCACGCACTTCCAGCAAGGGTACAATCCAAACACTCTTTGGAACATGCTGGAAGAGAAATCATAATGACCTTTATGAAAGGTTGAAAGATAATATTTATTATGGTAGAAGCAGAATTTTCGCAAGGTACTTTTTATATACTGCATTTTTGCCAAATGTTCCTTTTATTGGAATTGAGGATGTCGAAACCATACAATGAAACACTCATCTTGCATTTATAACGAAGGAGCGTAAATGGAACAAGAAGCAAACTCAAAAATCGTTGTAAGCCGCATACGAGATCGTATTCCAGTCGGCACGAAAATATCATACGGACTTGGAACCGCCCTCGATATGTGGGGATTTTGGCTCTATCCCGGAGTTGCTTTTGCGGTGTTCAATATCTATTTAGGAGTGGATCCATGGCTTGTCGGCCTTGCACTGACACTTATCAGAATTTATGATGCGATTTCTGATCCCATTACAGGCTGGATATCGGACAATTTCCGCTCAAAGTTTGGACGTAGGCGTCCGTTCATTCTTGTTGCAGGAGTACTCGCAGGTCTTGGCCTTCCGGCACTTTTCCTAGTTTCCCCTTCCTGGGCTCACCATTCATTTCTTGGTCTGTCTGCCATCTTCTGGTATATGATGGGATCATCATTAGTATATATCCCTATCATGGCTATGTATACGGTACCATACAATAGTCTCGGAGCGGAGATGACTCCCGACTATGAGGAACGAACATCCGTGATGACTTATAAGGGATCGATGCAGAAAATTTTTGAAGTGGCAAATTTTTACGCGCTGCGCTTCACCAATCTCTCATGGTTTCTTCTTCCGGGAACAGTTGTAGGCAAAAATACTTTGGCAGGCATTCAGGTATACACTTGTATTCTCGGCACATTGATGGCGATCTTTTCCATAACTATATTTTTCAGGGTCAAAGAACGGTATTACGAAAAAGTTGTCGTAAAAACGAAAGAACGCATTTCCCTGAAAGCATCATTGTATGAAACCTTGAAGTGTAAACCATTCAGGGTTATTATGGGTTATGGTGCCATGTTCACTTTAAGTACAAGCATGGTAGGTTCTCTCGGATACTATGCCACTGTTTATTATGTATGTGGCGGCAACACCATCAATGGAGATGACTGGAACTTTTGGATGGGGGTTGCTTTCATGATTGGTGGATTCTTCGGTGCACCACTTCTGGGACAAGTGGCGCGTGCAACACAGAAGAAAACCGCCGTTATGGTGGCAGCTACCATTGGCATTATTGGATACGGCGGTTCATGGTTCCTCTACACACCGGCTATCCCCTGGCTGCAGACAATCGCTTCCGGTACCATGGGACTTGCAGCAGCCGGCCTCTGGATGCTGCATGGTTCCATCGGGGCGGATGTTATTGACTACGACGAATTAGCGATGGGCGTACGCAGAGAAGGTTCCTTTACAGCATGCGGATCGTACGTTCTAAAACTTGGAAATTCTATGGGCGGATTCGTTTCCGGTCTGATTCTTGGTTGGGCCGGATTTAATTCCGTCCTTGGCGCTCAATCACCGAATACAATATTCTGGATCCGAGCAATGCTCGCAAGTATTCCTGTTATCGGGTTGTTTGCAGTAATTTTTATTATTTCAAAACTCGATCTTACAAAACAACGGTGTGAAGAAATCCGTACCGAACTTGAAGCGCGAAGAGGACACGTGTAAAATACCATCTGATCTTAGAAATAGCACACTGCATTTTTTCCAAAGGTTTCCAATAATGTGTAGTGTGCTGTTTCTTCATTATCTATGATAAATTTTCCAGCCACGGTTTCGTTTACAATAACAAACACCTGCAATTTGAAATGCAGGATGTGCGGACAGTGGAGCGAAGAGGGATATATCCGCAGTGCGAAAGAAAATCTGCCACGCTCATTGGCACTGGCAGATTGGAAAAGGCTTGCTGACGAACTCAATGCCCATCAAATCTCTTCGGTTATTCTTAGAGGTGGCGAACCATTCCTTTTCCCCGACATTGTCGAGCTTCTGGAGTATATCAACAGCAAAAGAATTTTTGTTTCGCTCGACACGAACGGAACATTGTTGAAGAAATATGCGGCCGACATCGTCCGGATCGGGAACATTCATATTACCATTTCAGTTGACGGGCCGGAAGAAATTCATGATCAAGTACGCGGGATGAAAGGATGCTTTCGAAAGATAAAAGAAGGGGTTGACCGGCTTCTTGAAGTCGAAAGGAACAGTGGTAGAAATATAAGCAGGGCAATTTGTTTTACTATCAGCCCATATTCTGTGAGCGGACTTGGAAAAATGCCGGATGTTGCGAGAAGTTTATCCATAAACACGCTTGTGATTGTTCCATACAATTATATTTCCACAACAATGGGGAACAGATATGCAAAAGAGCTGAAGGATTATTTTAAAACTACCGCATTCTCCTGGACTGGTTTCCATCATGAAAACTCGGGTGTCGATTTCGACGAATTCCAAAAAGAATACAGAAAATACATCGCCGGCCTCAATGGTATCCGCAATTATCCCTATATGGTTTTTTCGGAGGTAGATTACCGGACATGGTTTGGAAATCCGACGACACAGATAGGTTCGCCACAATGTACAAATATTGAAAAACTGATTGACATTCAGCCCGATGGAAACGCGAACTTTTGTGTAGATACTCCGGATTATTCTTTCGGCAACGTAAAAGATGCGACCATTGAAGCGTTATGGAACAGCGAAAAAGCATCCCGATTTCGTGAATATAGACGCAAAAATCCCCTCTCTGCGTGTTACCGTTGCGTATCAAAACATATGTCGGAGAATACGGGTTAAAATTCTATTCTAACAACTCCCCGTTCTCTTTCATTTCAATCTTTTCCATTCAGGGATGTGCCACGCGGTTTCTACCGCCTCGCTGTGCATGATAAAGCGCTTCTTTTGAGGCAACCAAGAGATCTTTTTCTGATCCGGCATTCCCGGGAAACGCAGCCACGCCGATGCTTACCGTCGTTCGGATTTTTTCCTGTGTAAACTCCGTCTCTTCAATCATCTTCCTTAATCCTTCGGCAAACGCGACTCCATGATCAAGCGGGCTGTTCTCACGCAGGATAATTAATTCATCAAATCCGTAGCGGCTGGCTGCATCCATCGGCCGTAAACGAGTCTTGATGACACCAGCGATTCCTTTTAGCAACCGCTTCGATGCTTCATAACCGTAGGTACCTCCAATTTGTTTGAAATTGTCAATATCTAAAATAAAGAGCGATAGACTTTCGTGATTCGCTTCGGCACGCGATATACTTGTGCTGAGTCGTTCTAGAAACGGTGCATATTTTTCTAAGTTAGTTTCGGCGTCAACCGGATCGAGGCGAAGGTTTTTTTCATACAGATATGACTTATTCAGTGCAACACTTGTCAGATCGGCAAAGCTTTGAAGTATTCGAAGATCATGAATCGCAAACACGTTCGAGTCACGCGCATCAGCATGGAGATATCCCAGTGTGCGATGTTCAGCGACAATTTGCAGGCACACAGCAGAACGGAATGGATGCTCCAATTGAACTTCCTTTGTCAATTGCGGTTCTTGTTCTCCATCAGCAACCAAAATTGGATGCCCAGTTGAGAGCATTCGTGCAATAGCACCGGTGCCGAGTGAACGCCGGAATTCTTTCACATAGAGATGTGATAAATTATGATTAGAAAATACGCGAAGATATTCCGTTGCAGGATCGATGATAATGACCGCACAAGTTTGACAGCCATACATATGTACAATCCGATCGACAATAAGTGAGACCACACGTTCCGGTTCATGGCTTGCTTTGAGAATATTTAATACTTCAGAAAAGAAGCTCAGGCAGTCTTCTGGTTTTAAGTGAGACATAGCGTTCTCCTTTTTTCGATGGGACACTATTCATGCTGCTATGACATTATATCGGTATTCATTCCTCCGATCATTGTAACACCAACTCGCCACTTGTTAAAAGATACAACCACTATTCTATAGACATATGTATTACTCTTTTCCAACCCTTTGATTTCCTATGCCCTTTTTCTTCATGAGCGTTTCAATATCTGCTGCAGACTGCGGTGCAAAGGCAGAAAGCACACTCCTTCCCTCATCTGTTATGACTACGTCGTCTTCAATTCGTATTCCGATATTCCAATATTTTTGAGGACAATCACTGCCTTCCGGAATATAAATACCAGGCTCCACGGTCATAACCATGCCTGGAATAAGTTTTCCAATCGGACTACCGTCATGCACATCAAGTCCAATGAAATGACTGATCCTATGCGGATAGTATTTTTTTACATCATCAGAATCCTTGGCAATCCCCAGCCGAGTCAATCCTTCGGCAATAACTTTCATTGCTGTTTTTTCGACATCCACCATCATTGTCCCCGGGAAAATAGTGTCAATTGCAGCTTGCTGCGCATGAAGAACAAGTTCATAAATTTCTCTTTGAGCAGAAGTGAATTTTCCGTTGACCGGAATGGTACGTGTAATATCTGCAGAATATCCATGATATTCAGCTCCAATATCCATAACGACAAGTTCGCCGCTGAGCATTTTGCGTCTATTTGCATCATAATGAAACAATTGTGTATTCGGCCCAGAACCGATGATTGACCGGAAACCAATATATTCTGCCCCAGCCTGTGTAAAACAATATTCGACAACCGCCTGTAATTGGTATTCAAACATTCCTGGTTCACAACTCTTCATCGCTTCAATGTGTCCGGCAATCGTAGCATCGACAGCTTTCTGAAGAAGTCCAATCTCTGCGGATGACTTCACAGTTCGCATCTCACCGATGATTGTGTTTTCGCCTTTCACTTCGAGATTAGGATATTTTTCCTGCAAATTTTTCATCGATTCACGCCAACTGATAAAACTTATATTCGAAACCGGATCAACAAGCGTCTCTACAAGAGAAGGTGTGTAATACAAAATACGTGTATTCGAAAGAATTGAAACGAGAATATCTTTCAATCGGTCGTTTGAGAGAGCAACGCTTTGAGTTCCTTCGAATCCAAATCCAAGAATTTCACGAGCACCTTCTGTCCCAAGGTTTTCACCTCTCCAATCTTTTATTTTAGGAGTGAGAAAAAGAATTTCTTTCACGACAATTCCATTATCGAGAACAAAACCACTCGGGACAAGAATAAGTGTGCTGTTCGATTCGTTACATCCCGTGAAATATAGGAAATTGCTATTTTGTCGAAAGCGATAATCCTCATCTCCAGATCGATGAGCATAATCTTGAGCTCTCAAGATGACAACAGAATTTGTTCCCATTTTCGCCATCAACACAGCACGTCGGCGGCGGCACTCTTCCGGCCTGATGCGATCGATATCATAAATGCCATACTTCGTATACGGCACACCACTCGGAGATTGACCAAGAGAGGAAGAAACACAAAGCATTATAAGGAACAGAGAAAAAGAAGAACGTTGCATTATAGAATCTCCTGCTGAATAAAGAGAAAGAAATTGATATATTTTACTTTGAAAAGCGCTTACATGAATGTAGATCATCTTACAATGAATAGACGATGAAATCGGCCTCTTATACCTCTCCAGACACACGAAGGAAATAAATGGCATGTGAGATTTCATCCGTTGAAGCATGGTAGGAATATTTTAAATTGTCTGCAAGTGAGATAATGGGAAGAGGTGAGCTTTCTAATCATCTATTTTCTTCTTATGTTTAAAAGAATCTTTCAGAAAGATGAAGCATGTTTTCTCAGCATGGAATACGAACCGAACGCCAGCAATTCACTTTACAGCACGTTATAGAAGATAGCTGCCGGAAGAATTCATCACACATTGCTCTCACTTTTACAGACGATGAGCCAACGAGCTATTCCGATTTAAAACGACAGATAGACCATCTCTCCGTCTTTCTGAAAAATCAAGGGGTAGTGCATGGCGACCGTATTGCAATTCTCGGTGAAAACAGCCCTCAATGGGGGATCGCCTATTTCGCGATCACCACGATGGGTTCTATCGCTGTTCCAATTCTCCCGGACTTTCATGCTTCAGAAATTCACCATATTCTCCGGCACTCCGGCAGTAAAGTTATTTTCATCTCCGAACGCTTCTTTCATAAAATTGAAGATCTCGATTTTACGGAATTTAACAGCATCATTTTAATGAACGATTTTTCCATCATCAATCCCGCAACATCGAAAGCAACGTTGCGCCAATTGATTGCAGAAGGAAGCAAGGAACTGCGAAAAATCAAAAATCTCGTCTTGAGCCTTGCAGGGTTGATTCAACGAGAGGTTACCGAAGATGACATTGCATCCATCATTTATACTTCAGGAACCACGGGGCATTCTAAAGGCGTCATGCTCACACACAAGAATATTGTCTGGAACGCCAGGGCATCCTCCAAAATACCAGACATCAACGAGAAGGACCGAATGCTCTCCGTCCTTCCGCTTGCCCATGTGTATGAGTGCACATTAGGATTGATTCTTCCGATTATGTTCGGTGCATCTGTCTACTATGTAAAGAAACCTCCCACTGCCGCTGTTCTTCTTCCGGCATTGGAAAAAGTAAAACCTACGATGATGCTCACAGTTCCATTAATCATTGAGAAAATGTATAAGACGCGCATCATGCCTGAAATCAAAAAAAGGAAAATCGTGCGACTCGTCTATAAATTTCCGATGATTCGCAAGCGCATCCACAAACTTGCCGGCAAGAAACTGATGGAGACATTTGGCGGAGCATTGAGATTTTTTGGAGTTGGAGGAGCGGCACTCTCACCTGAAGTTGAGCGGTTTCTACTCGAAGCAGAATTCCCTTATGCCATCGGGTACGGGTTAACAGAGACATCGCCCCTCGTTGCAGGAGCAAATGCAGAAAAAACAAGATATCGATCCACCGGTCCTATTGTCCCAGGACTTGAGGTGCGCATCGAAAACCCCGATCCAAAATCCAGTATTGGAGAGATTATTGTGCGCGGACCAAGCGTTATGAAGGGGTACTATCGCGATGTAGAGCGTACAGAAGAAGTGCTCTCGCGTGAAGGCTGGTTTCACACGGGTGACCTCGGCAGTTTTGATAAGAATGGCTATCTCTACATCGATGGACGCATGAAAAATGTCATTCTCGGTCCGAGTGGCGAAAATATTTATCCCGAAGCTATCGAGTCTGTGATTAACCGATCAGATATCGTGCTCGAATCGCTAACCTATCAAGACGAAGGACAGCTTGTTGCACGTATCTACCTCGACTATGAGAAGCTTGATGTTGAATTTTCCATTATGGGATTAACTGAATCACAAGCACAGGGACGAATTATCCAATTATTGGAAGACATACGAAACCGGGTGAATGAACAAGTTTCTTCTTTTTCACGCATTAGTCACGTTATTGAACAAACAGAGCCGTTCGAGAAGACACCGACGCAGAAAATCAAGCGATATCTCTACACGAACTGATCAGAACGATCGATAATCCTTGTACGAAACGGCCTCACTACCGTTTTCTCGATTGGGCAGAACATTTTTGAACGGCTTTATCTTTACATTCAGTAAGCTATACTTCACAGGTTTACTTTTATAAAATTAATTTTGCAACCACTTGACATTCACGTGTTCAGAATTTATCTTGTGGCGTGTCGTCTCCCCGACGACACATAGTTAGCCTCCCTATACTCCGGCGTCTGGTAGTACGTCGGAGTATTATTTTTACTACCCTCTTATTTTAGACCAAGAAAAGGAACTCTCTTAATCGAGGATTGTATATTCTTCGTCATTAGAACAACCCTTCAACCGACAAATAACGTTCGCCTGTGTCATAGCAGAAGGTGAGGATCTTTCCATCCTTTGGAAGATCAGGAAGTTTCTTTGCCACAGCTGCGAGTGACGCACCGGAAGAAATTCCGACAAGAATTCCTTCCTCACGTGCGCAACGCTGGGCGTATTCGAATGCTTCATCTTTCGTAATCTGAATAACACCATCAAGTATTTCG
>PMDB01000084.1:0-8876 GCA_003155495.1 Ignavibacteriota bacterium | reverse complement strand
CCGACGCCTGTAATCAACATATCGAACCCTTGTGGAAAATCTCGGAGAATTTCTTCAGCTGTTGTCTTCCGATGGATTTCAATATTCGCCGCATTCTCAAACTGTTGTGGAATCCATGAATTCTTTGTTCCTGCTGCAAGTTCGTTTGCTTTTTCAATTGCTCCCTTCATTCCTTTTTCGCGAGGAGTAAGTTCCAGCTGCGCTCCATATGCAGCTATGAGCCGCCGTCGTTCGACGGACATCGAATCGGGCATGACGAGAATGAGTTTGTATTTTTTTACTGCCGCAACCAAAGCAAGACCAATACCTGTATTCCCGGAGGTCGGTTCGATGATGACGGTGTCCGACTTCAATATACCGCGACGCTCAGCATCCTCAATCATGGAGAGCCCAATACGATCTTTAATACTGCCGCCGGGATTTGCACGTTCTAATTTGACCCAGACTTCATGATCGCCAAAGAGTCGACGAATACGAACATGAGGAGTGTTACCGATTGTTTCCAGAATAGAGTTTGCTTTCATAATTTCTTCCTTTATGTGGTTAGATACTAAAATCAATTGGTGCACCCGTCATTTCTTTGGGGCGCACTGTTACTTTGCTTTCTTGATACACAGAGGAGAACGGCGGCACACTCGTTGTAAGCCAGACGTTTCCTCCGATAACACTATGATGACCGACAATAGTCTCACCGCCAAGAATGATTGCCTGCGCGTAGATAACGACACCATCTTCGATGGTCGGATGGCGTTTAGACTTTGCTAATTTCTTATCCACACTCAAAGCCCCGAGCGTAACTCCTTGGTACATCTTTACATCTTTTCCAATAATGGCAGACTCACCAATAACGATACCGGTTCCATGATCAATAGCAAATGATGTTCCGATTTGAGCACCGGGATGAATATCAATTCCCGTTATTTGATGCGCATATTCCGTAACGAGACGTGAGAAAATAGGAACATGCATTACATAGAATTCATGCGCGATACGATAGATTGCGATGGCTGAAAAGCCGGGATATGCCAGAATCACTTCGTCAACACTCTCCGCCGCCGGATCTCCACTGGTAATAGCTTCTGCATCTAGCCAGAGTTTATCATGCAAGCCCGGAAGTGCCTTCATAAATTGTTTCACTACATCTTCCAGATTCAAGGACGTGTCTTTCAAAAGCGGAATAAGCAGACGCTTTAGATCACGCTCCATGAGTACAAGACGCGATTCTATTTCCTCTTTTGTATAGAACATCTCCTTACAAAAATGTGGGAATAAAATGGCAAGCAAGTTTTCTACAAACTCCTGTGTTCCCTTCTTGAGCTGAAATCCGAGTGAATGGTCGTCACGGCGCTCTTTCAATGTTTGAGCAAATCCGTTATAAAGTGTCTCATTAGTCATTTGCATCCTCCTTGTTCAAATTGTTTGTGCACATCTATACTCTAGTAATGCGTTCTGTCTCAAATAGGTTCCCGCAAATAAAAAAGGCTCAGCATCGCCGAGCCTTTCGTCAAGAAACCACTTACATCCTCAAAATTATCTCTTAAGTACTTCGCTCGCAATTCGTTTACAACAGCAACAACAGAAACCCAACACTACCTGGGATTCATGTCTTACATTACGAGCATGGTGGATCTGCATAGTCACGATGTTAGGGATACCAATGATATGAATCTAAATAATTTTTCTACATATAATATCTGAAAACAATTTGTCTAATTCAAGCCTAATTTTCAATTATGACTGCTCTTTTCGTCTGACCTTCTTTTTCTTTCCTGGTTCAGCTTCTCTTTTGGTTCCACCAGTGATCCATAACTTCGGCAACGTCTGTCTTTGTATTGGGGTGTTTCCACTTATCGAAGAATTTCACATCGGCGCTGTGCGGAGTCGGTGTAGGAAGATCAATTTGAACACGCTGTGGAATAGGAATTGCATCACCTATGATAATGGATTCACCTTGACGAAGAAGCGGAACAACGCTGTCGAGTCCGCTGAATGTATCGGGCATCAGACGACGTATGTATGCCTGATCGGTTGGATTGAGTAATCGCAAGATAATAAAATTGTTGCATTGAGAGAGAATCGTCTCAGAAATATCTGAAGGACGTTGACTGACAATCATACAGCTGACGCCGTATTTTCTTCCCTCTTTCGCAATGCGTTCAACGGTTCGCCGTGCTGCTTTTGATCCATCATTGGAAGTCGACAGGTAATTATGAGCCTCTTCGAACACCAACAAGATAGGCAGGTCATGACGTTTTGGATTCCAGAAATTGAAATCAAACGTGACTCTTGCTATCAAGGCAGAAATTGTCTTGACAACATCAAATGGAACACCGCTCATGTCCCAAATAGTAATCCGTGCTTTACTCGCAAGACCGAAAAGCGTCATAAGGAGCGGCAAGACAGATTCTGTTTCAACACAAATATTAGGTTGGAATAAAAATGCATACCGTGGATCGCTCATTTTATTGTCGAGACGAATCAATAAACGAGAGAACTTGCCGAAGTACGGCCCTTCTTTCATGCCGCCCGCAGCAGTCACTTTTTCAGTATCGAGAAAATGCAGTCTCGTACGTATTTCTTTCAAATCGTACGAAACCGGCGAATCAATCGTAATGACATCTGCGAGTGTCGGATTCTTAGCCTTTTTTGCTGCATAGATAAGGTCTTGGAGAACAGCACCTTGAACTGAAGCATTCTCATCAGTAGGTTCCACAAACATTTCGAGCATCTCTTCTGCGTTCATCAACCAATACGGAAGTTCGAGCGATGCGATATCACAGAACTGGCCCGTATCAGGAAAAGCTTCACGATATTCATTGTGGAGATCAAGAAGGACAATATGGGTATCCGAGAATCGTGCAACTTTTTGGAGAATGGATGCAACTGTGTAGGACTTTCCCGAACCACTTGAGCCGAGGACTGCGAGATGTTTTCCAAAGAACCGATTAGGATCTAAATAAGCACGCTCATTTTCAAATAAGGAGAGTTGTCCGATGGAAAAATTGTATTGCTGATACGCTGCAAAGATAGACTTGATGTCTTTGTCTTCCAGTAAATAAACGACCATATCCACTGTCGGCATAACCGAAACGCCTGTTTCATATTTTCCTTTTCGGATTGTTCCTACCAACGTAACCGTCATAATGTATTGAATAAAGCCCACTCCATCTTCACGTGTTTCCTCTTTCTTGATTCCCGAAACAATACCAATAACATAGATAGCACCAATCGGAATGAGCACGTAGGAACCGATCTGCCCGATATAGTAAACCCTATCTCCAATTTTTTTTGTCATATTCGTGATTTCACGATCAAGAAGAACAACGACTGTTACGTTGACTACTTCTTTCACAATCCCTATTTGCTTTTGTTCCCACATAGATTTTCCTATTGTTCTAATGTTTAAGAATTTTTCTCTCAGCTTTCCGCGGGAGCACTTATCGGAAGACTGAATCGAAATGTGGTTATTTTCCCTGGCTCGCTTTCTGCTGTAATAACTCCGCCATGTGCTTCCACAATGAGCTTACAAATTGCCAATCCCAATCCCGTGCCTTTTGCTTGTACAATCTCAGAAGCTATACCTTGTTTATACCGTGCGAAGAGCGTCGGCAGTTCATTCGGGAGAATCCCAGGTCCGTTGTTGCTGATCGAAGTCCGTATAAATTCACTCGCTCCGGTTGCGTCCTTTGAACTCACAACCGAAATTTGGACAGTTCCTTCGGCTGGTGTAAATTTTAACGCGTTGCTAAGGATATTCGCATAGACCTGAGCTATTTTTTGTACATCCGCTGAAATTGACGGCAAGCCCTCTTCAAGTGAGATATCAATATGGATCCGCTTTTGTTTGAATTGAGGCTGCATTTGTTTCATAATTCTATTGGCAATTTCACCAATATACATCGGATCTCGGATCAAGTTCATTTTGCCGGCTTCAAATTTTGAGAGATCGAGCATGTCATTGATCAAATTGAGCAATCGCCTCGTGGCATCTTCGGCTGAAATGAGAAGTTCCCGATGAACGTCTTGAATCGCAGAACCTTTGATCAACGGTTCTTCGAGTAATTCCAAAATACTGCTGATTCCTCCAATCGGACTACGCATGTCGTGGATGAGCATCGCCATAAAATCAGCCTTCGTCCGCTCAAGTTCAGCTTCCATTTTTTTGAGACGTACAAGCGATCGGGTGCGAACCAATAACTCATCTATGTCGATCGGTTTCGTGAGGTATTCATCCGCCCCTAACGAGAGACCTTGTTCAATACTCGAAGCATCTTTCCGTTGAGCCGTGAGAAAGATGACAGGAATGTCCGCGGTTTTCTTTGAAGCGCGTAGATGTTTCAAGGTCTCGAACCCATCCATTTCCGGCATTTGAATATCCAATAGAATAACATCCGGATGATTCTGGGCTGATATCTGTAAACATTCTTTGCCGCTACTTGCACGTAACATCCGCACTGGTTTTCGTTTGAGGGCGAACTCCAATAAATCGAGATTATCCTCGGTATCATCAACGACAAGAATTGTTGGTTGCGGTACTTCCATATGCTTCTCTGTTCTTTCTCTATCGAGGTGATTGATGAATGATTTTCTTGATTGTACTCGTAATAATTTCTTTCGAGAATTGACCTTTTTCGATAAACTCCTGAGTGAGAGTATTCAAGCTCTTACGCTGTCCATTTGTAATCTCGGCTCCGGAAACAATCACGATAGGAAGATCGCGCCACCGTTCCTGACTGCGAAGCCGTTTCACGACAGCAAATCCGTCTATGCCCGGCATAAGAAGATCAAGGAATAAGAGCGATGGATTGATATCCTCAATATTCTTAAGTGCATTCTCACCGCTATACATCGCCACTGCACGATATCCTTCAGCTTCAAGCAATATTTTTAATGAATCAGCAAAATCCTGGTTGTCATCGACGATCATAATTGGTTGATTCTTGGAGCGGCAGGCACGTTCCACAACACTGAGCACTTTCTTAGGTTCAGAAGGTTTTGCGATGACTTCCAGTGCACCAAGCGATAATGCCAGCGGCCGGTTTTCAATAATCGAATGAATAATCACCGGAATATCTTTCGTTGCAGGATTATTCTTTAGTTCTCGAAGAACTTGCCAACCGTCTTTCTCTGGCATCATAATGTCTAAAGTAATAACCGCGGGATGAAGTTCTTTTGCTAATCGAATCCCATCTTCTCCCGACCTTGCTCCTCGAACTGAATAACCTTCCGGAATGAGGTAGCGACGCAGAAGATCAATCACCTCCGCATCATCATCAATGCAAAGAACAAGAATGCTTGAAGAAGGTGCGACTGATTTCTCCGGTGCAGGTCTCGTTGTGGAGCGTACGGCTGTTGCTGAGGTAGCCGGCTCACCCTTTGAAGGCGCTGGCTCTTCACTGGGTTTCTGAAGTTTATCTTTGGGGAATGCAGGAGGAAGAACAAGAATAAACGTAGAACCCTTCCCGAACTCACTTTGCACCGTAAGATTACCACCCAGCAGGCGAGCATAATTTTTCGCAATCGGTAATCCTAGGCCAGTGCCTTTATACTTTCTGGAGCTGCTCGAATCGATCTGAGAAAACTCCTCAAAGACACGATCAAGATTTATTGCTTCAATGCCGATCCCATCATCTTTCACGGAGATAGAAATCATATCACCGTCCTTCTTTGCAGAAATCAGAATGGTACCTTGGTCGGTAAATTTTGCTGCATTGCTCAAGAGATTCAAGAGGATTTGCTTGACCTTGAGGATATCAGTATTCAATATGGGAAGTTCGGGTTCAACCTCTTGAATAAGCTTCACACCTTTCGCTGTCACCATGGGTTCCACAGTAACCATGACGTTTGAAATGATTTCACTAATTTCACCGCTGTCAATATTGATAGGTGTTCTGCCTGCCTCAATTTTTGAGAAATCCAAAATATCATTAATGAGTTCGAGCAAGTGTTTGCCATTTTTCAATACTTTTTCGATAGCCTTTGCCTGATCGGGAGTGAGCGGTTCGCCGTGTGGTCCTAACAAAACAGAAGTAAAGCCGATGATGGAATTCAGCGGGGTTCGCAGTTCATGAGACATGTTCGAGAGGAAATCCGATTTTACGCGGTATGCCTTCCCCAATTCAGCATTCTTCGTATTGAGTTCATTATTCTTTGTTGCAATTTCAATCGAAAGCTTCCGTGTAGAATCCATGTTCATCGCGTTGGTAATAGCAACACCGATCTGTGGAACGGAATTTTTGATAATTTCCAGGCGAAGATTATCGAATGGATGCATTGCACCCAGAACAATCACACCAAGAAGATTTTCTTGAAACAAAATAGGCACTGCTAAAACATTTGTTGGTGCAACGCGTACAAGTCCTGTATCGATAATAAATCCTTTCGCGGCAACAATATCGCTGACTTCAAGATTCTGTTTCATCGCAGCACATTGTCCGGGAATGCCTTCCCCTACTTTGTATTCCAACTTGTCTTCGGTAATATTCAGGGCATAGCCGCTGACCAATCTCAACACATTTAATTCGTTCTCCAGCAGATACAATGCGCCAACCGCAGAACTCGTATGCAAACACAATATTTGTAAACTGGCTTGTTCTACATTTTCAGTCGATTCGTGCTTATTCAATGCTGTCATCAACTCTGAATACGCCGTCAGCCGATTGTAGTTATTTTGCAGCATTTCAGACATATGATTGAAATCTTTCGCCAAAGCTCCCAATTCATCACGCTGACGCAGCGTGATCGGTTGAAACACGCCCTTCATAATGTTCTGCGTTCCATCGCGTAAGAGTCCTACAGGTTTTGTGATAGACCGAGACAACGAAACACCAAGAACAAGAGCAAAAACAGCAAACAATACATTCACTGCAATAATGAATGTATTTATTTTTTTTGCAAGTTCGATAGCATTCTCAATATGCATTGGGACGGATCTGAGCCGTTGTTGATAAAGTGTATTGATCAATGTTCTTGCTATTTCCAGATAGTGTTCAGCAGCTTCCTGACGGCCCAACGACTGTATCTCTTGTCCTAGTTTCTCACCGGTCAATCTAGAAGAATAAAGCGATACTCTCTTGTCTCCAATATTGGAAATCCAATCAAAAACAGATTTCTGTATTTGTTCCAATGTTTGGAGATCAAGAGAATCTGAATAGCTCTTCTGAAGCGTAATCATTTCATTATCAAATGCTTTCAAAGAAGCCTCATAGGTCATTTTTCTTTCTGGTATTCCTGTGTACAAATAGTCGCCTGATGTAGATTGGATATCGACGAGTAGTTCCCGAATACGGTCTAAATTTGAAGTAGTCGTAATTTCAATAAACGCCTGACTATAACTTTTCTTTTGATCGTTTAAAAAATACAAAGTTACGCCAGTCATCAACGAAAGAATAATGAGAAGGAAGACAAAATAAAAGGTTACTTTCCAAAAGAGTCTCGATGAGAACATAGAAACCTCAGTATGACAAAAATAAAATAAGTGTGCAGATGTCAGAAAATATCATGAACGAATATAATTTTGAATGAGACAGAACAAGAATATTCACTCATTTCCTCTCCTTGTCCCCTTGAACATCACCGACTTCTTTCTATAATCTTTTTTCCGAATCAATTTACAGCAAGGCGTACAGAAATGCAAGTACATAGAAGAGACAACTGTGGCATATATACCTTACAAAGGGCTTTCCACCCAGAATGCCAAAAAAAAAGATTAGTGGAGAGTAATTCAAGCTGGAATAGCCTCTTCATTATATCCTGCAGGCGTGCAATCTGGTGTGCACGCATCCTGTAACGTGCCAGAGCATGTATAACATTGTATTCGCCTTCGCCGGTAAACACTTCAAATATAGGTATAAATTCAATCCGCTGACGTCCAAGAGAACTCGACCGGTTCATGCATTCTCCCAGTGAGAGCACATCAAATTCCGTTTCTCAGCCTGTTTTAATTTTCAATCCTCTCTTTTACGTATCACTTGCCGATTGTATCGATACTCAAACATTTTTCAAATTGAATTAAAAACCAAAATATTTCTTCGCATTGTTATAGCAAATGTCCTGAACCATACCGCCAATAAGTTTCATGTCGTTCGGGATCAGGCCCTGTTCTATCTCGCCACCAAGAATATTGCAGAGCAGTCTTCGAAAATACTCATGTCGCGGATACGAGAGAAAACTCCTTGAATCTGTGAGCATACCGATAAACTGACTTAACATTCCCAAGTTCGAGAGTGCTTCGATTTGTTTTTGCATACCATCACGTTGATCAAGGAACCACCACCCTGAACCATACTGCAATTTACCAGCAATACTTCCATCTTGGAAATTCCCGATCATGGTCGCCATCAATTCATTATCTCTTGGATTAAGATTGTAGAGAATAGTCTTAGCAAGCTTATTCTCTGTATCGAGTTTATTGAGAAATTTAGCTAATGGCCGAGCAATCTCGAAATCACCGATGGAATCGAATCCAGTATCAGGTCCAAGCACACGCATCATTCTTGAGTTGTTATTGCGAAGTGCACCTAGATGGAGCTGCTGAACCCATCCCTTTTCGTAATCCATCACACCAAACTCATACATCATCGCCGATTTGAATTTCAATGTCTCGACTGCATCAGGACTTTTTCCCTTCTGGAGTTTTTTGAAAATAGACCTCATTTCTGAATCCGTATAGTCTTCTGCATATGCTGTTTCGATGCCATGGTCCGACACCCTGCAGCCACGCGAGTGAAAGAAATCATGCCGGGCACGAAGAGCAACGAGCAACGAATCGAAATCCTTTATTTCAATTCCGGATACCGCTTCTAACTTCTGGAGATAGGAAAGAAACGCATCACCATTTTCAACTGCCATTGCTTTGTCTGGTCGAAACGCCGGCA
>PMDB01000072.1 GCA_003155495.1 Ignavibacteriota bacterium | reverse complement strand
AAATTAATAAAAACTAAACCAACGAGAAACTTAAAACAAACTTAACAAACGTAAACCCACCACACGCAATGTAAATTGCACCCAGCTCATTCCATCAGCTTGTCCTTTCCAAAGGAATGCCTTCGGCAAAAGGGATCCCCCAAAGGGGCAGGCCTTCGGGAAGCGCCTGGTTAGGTTGTTTTCAATCACGCCATATTGTATCAATCTCTGTAATACTTTCATCCAATGGCAATCTCGATGATTCGACATAGGTATTACCTTTATGAAAAGTAAATATTAACTCCCAAAGATTTTTTTCATACTCACTGCGGAATGTGATTGCTATTTGTATTCCTCTTCGATGAATTGGATATTCAGCCTCTTCCATCTTAATCGAATCTTTTTCTACAATTATTCTAACAAGCTTATTCTCTCCATTTTTTAATGTGGCAACCGGATCTATCACAATCTTTATAGGATGATTAAAATCACTTTTGTCTGGACTTAAGAGTTCTTGATCACTATAATTCGCAATATCTTTAAGATGAACACTCTCTTGATTGTAAAGTATCTGCCTACAAGAAAGGAGAATATCCTGTAAGTAATCTTTCTCTGTTCTTTCTGCTATTAAGGATGTTTCTATTTCACTCTTTTTTAATGCCTCAATAATTTCCCCTTCTAAGTGTGGCCAAAAAGTGTTGAATGACTTTTTTAACGTCTCTGAGTCTATAGGCTTTTCTTCCAGAAGATTATAGAGTTCATAAAGTAATTTTTCAAAATCATTTTTATTAAATAACGTATGTTGAAAATGAGCAAGTGGACCTTTTATTTCTGACGGTGTCAGATTATCGAACAACAGAGTAAATACACGGGCATCTTCTAATGATTTTGAAATAGCGCCCGCTTCAAATAATATCCATTCAGAATTTAAATTCTCTTTCGTTAGGCAAATAATACCAAATTTAACATTGTTCAATGTTTTGCTGAGTTCAACAGACCATCTTTTTCCTTTCTTTATATCTTCTGAAGATAGGTATGGAGAAAGATTTTGAAGCATTAGTTTCAGATATGTTCTTAAAACAATTGCAATAGAATGACTTTTGTTTCCAGACCAACTAATAAATACTTGCATGAATTGATCTCCTTGAAAACAACCTAACGGACCGGCGCTCCCGTAAAAAGCACGGGATAAATAAGCTGCGGCGGTGATAACTATCAACATGCACCCAACAAAGTGAGTTCATGCTGAAAAAGAAATTATTAAGAATAAAACCTATGCTCGCCATGTTTAACGTACTCAGCTGGCAACCGTCAGCTTGTCCCTTCCAAAGGAATGCCTTCGGCAAAAGGGATCCCCCAAAGGGGCAGGCCTTCGGAAAGCGCCTGGTTAGGGCGCGCTCATTTTAACAGCAAGAGTTTTTTTGTCTCTGAATAATTTTTTGTCTGCAACCTGTAAAAATAAATACCACTAGCAAGATTTGAAGCATTCCATTTGACAATATTTTCTCCAGATAAAAATAATCCTTCTGTTATGGTTACAATTTCTTCTCCCAATACATTAAATATTTTCAATGAAGCATATTCATTGTTTTCGAGTTGAAATGCAAACGTAGTACTTGGATTGAATGGATTTGGGAAGTTTTGTTTTAGATGAATATACTCCGGTTTATAAATTTGCTCTTTATTGACCTTTGTAGGGTCATGAAATGACTGAACCGTTAAATTGGAATTACCCCACATATATCCACTTGTCCAATTTTCTTTGAAATGACGCTGATTAAAACCTGAAGAAATTAAAAGAAAAAGTGTGTCCGTGCCGGATCCGCTTACTCCTTCAACCCACTTGTTCTGCCATTGCCAAGTCATTCTGGTTTCTGATGTGTCCATATATCTAAAGACGGATTCGTTGACCTGATCTCTTAAATGCTTCAATGGAAAGTTCCAGATTAGTCCTGAACATACAAGTTCATGTCTGGCCGATCTGTTTTCATAAAGTGTGAATTTGGCGGAATCTGTAATGTAATATGTTGTATCATGAGATGACAAATCTTCCCTATGCCACGTGCGTCGAAAATTATGAATTTCGAGAATGTTCCAAGCCATCGTTGAGTCGTTTGAATTTGTAGAATCTATTACGATGTAATCTACTTGGCCGGAATCTTTGATCGAACCTAAGGTCATTTCATCCCCGTCAGCGCCATAAGAAAAGAAATAATAGGAATAATGAAGACTAGGCTTGAGTGGAAAAACATCAAATAGAGAATCAGTTACATTTTTGGTGTTAATTCCCGCTACTACAATTGAAGAAAATGCAAGAGCGATCGTAAAAATAAAAAATGTCTTTTTCATAAGTGTTTTCAGATTGACTTGATGTTGTTTTTTCATTAGCGCGCCCTAATTATGATTAGACTGCACACCGCAGCCTAACATGCGCTTTTTGCGTATTAGACTGCATATCGCAACCTAACATGATGAAATTGTGTGATAGACTGCAAGGTCTACACACAAGCCTGGCAATTATTAAACTGGTTCTGGCACTATAGTTGTTTGAATTTCCGATAGCTCCCAACAATTCCCCTCTTTCTTCAGATACTTTGACGTTGTATCTTCCTTATACGCGCTGGTAATCTATCAATTGCATCTCTCAAACGCAAGAGATAAATGTAAGGTTAGATTCTTACATACAGAGGAATAACATTTTTTATGATTTTATTTTAGCCCGCGAAATCGACAGCAGTGAATAGAGCTGAGGCAAGGTGATGACTATTATATTCGACTTATATATCCAATCGTATTGTTGGTTAAATCTTGAATCTGAGTTCTTTCATGAGATTACACATTTCGATTTCGCTAACGTTTCTTTCTGCCGCTTTCTTTTCGTTAAAAGAAAGCGGCGAATCATATCACTACATAAAGAAGCTTTAGGTTGCCTATATCCTGGATTCCGGCCAAAAGCATACCGGAATGACTTTACTTTTATTTCTCAAATTCCCGCTTGCTCATAAATGACTTACAATATTTTATTTTCGCTCATGAAATCGATAGGAATAAAAAAGGCGACCGATTGTGATCGCCTTTCTTTGGATTATCTTTCTTCTCTATGGTTCCGGATCTAACATTCTTTCATAGAATGCGCGGAAGTTGTTTCTTGCGGGATCTTTTTCCGGTAGCATCATCAGCTTAATGGCTTCATCGGGATGCCGGTTCATAATACCTGTTATCATATAAGGAACAGAGTATCCCCAATTAATTTCATTCTCCAAGGGAATAATGTGAGACGCGATGACATCTAAGAGCGGACGCATATTGAATTTAGGATTTTTCAGGAAACCGAGTAAAAGCTCCAGACAGCAGTTGCCTGCGCCGCGGCCCAATCCATATAGTGTGCCGTCAAGATAATTTGCACCGCGGATGATGCCTTCAATCGTGTTGGCGAACGCAAGCTGCTGATTGTTGTGCATATGGACACCAACTTCGATGCCGGGCAGCATTTTCTGATACTTGGAAACAAAATAATCGATGTCCTCGGAATACAGATTGCCGAAACTATCCACAATGTAACACGCCTTGATCTTTGTCTCTTCATGGATCTGCTGTAATGCTTCATTCAGTTCCCGCTCCGGTGCGGTGGAAATAGACATAATGTTGATGGTCGTCTCGTATCCTTTCGCAACGGCATCATTGACGATCATGATGCATTTGTCGACGTCTTTTACATAGGTGGCACAGCGAATCACATCCACAAGACTTTTATCTTTGGGAAGGAGGTCGTCGATGGAGCTCTTATGTGCGTCCATCATAACAGCGATCTTGGTGTCCAAGTATTTATTATCCCCGACAACTTTTTTGATCATCTCGTCATCGCAAAAACGCCATGCGCCGTATTTTTCCGGATCGAACATCTTCCGGCTGTTTCGATACCCCAATTCCACTATATGGATGCCTGATTCGCAAATGGCTTTGTATACCGCCTGCACACAATCCAATGTAAACTGGGACTTATTCATCAGTCCACCATCGCGGATAGTACAATCCACCACCGTGATCTGCGGTCTATACATTATTTGTTCCTTTCAATAATAGATACAGTGAACAAAGTATAAGAAAAATTCATAAATAAATAAAGTCAGGAAAAAGGAAAGGGAATGGGAAGAAGAAACCTTCTTAAAGATTTCAATAGTTCACATAGAATCAATCGTAAGGTTTTTCAGGTTTTTTTGTGGAAAGCCTTCTCTAAAAGCCATCTTTAAAAACGTTGTCATTCCGGAATGCTTCTATCGGGAATCCAAAACCAAGGAAGCCTAGACCTGGATGCCCGCCAAAAATCCGCGAGCATGACAAGAGGACTAAGAGTGCGTCATTCCAAAGGCAATGGAAGAATCCCTTCTTCCTCATTATATAAATTCTTCCACTGAGGATTATGTTTTTCAATCAATCGTATCTTCCAAGCGCGACTCCATTTCTTCATTTGTTTCTCTCGTCCAATAGCGTTCAAAGCATCTCCCCCATCTTCATAATATACCAATAAATGCACTTTGTGACGTTTGGTGAATCCTTCATAGACATCGTGCTTGTGTTCCCAGATCCGTTGTGCCAAATCACTTGTCATGCCGATATAAAGTGTGCCATTTCTTTTGCTGGCAAGTATGTAGACGAAAAATGTTTTTTCAGTTGTTACTAAAATATCCAATTCCTCAGAAGTGGCTCAAAACAAAAATATGTCATTCCCGAATGCTTCTGTCGGGAATCCAGTATCAAAGGATCTTGACCTGGATTCCTCCCGACTTTGTCGGGATGGGAATGACAAACAAAACCTCATTCCTTCATGCCTATGGTAATGAACCCTTTGTCACCATCCAGGGATGCAGTTCCACAATCAAACGGCCTGCCTGAACAGCCGGGTCGTGAGTGCAAAGAGCTTGTGCCTCTTCAAGCGATTCCGTCTTAAACATAAACACGCCGCGGTTATCGCCGTCATCGATAAATGGCCCGGCAAGAACTACTTTGCCCATCTTTGCCATTGCGTTGATATTCGCAATATGTCCTTCCTGAATTTTCTTCACTTCATCTGTTTCTGCCGGAGTCCATTTCGGCCCTTTTTTCAGCAATCCAAAATAATATTTTGCAAAGACAGCCGGTGAATCGGGATGCTTTATAATTCCTTTGCCTGCAAACCACTTTGTGTACTGCAAGGAAAACCGTCCCGCTTGAATTGCCGGATCATTAGATTCCCACATGTTTGCAAGTTCAATGGAATCTGTATTGAAAACAATGACGCCTCGTATTTCTTGGTTATCCAGAAACGGCCCGGCAATTGCCGCTTTGTTTGAGTCGATGAGACTGAAAATGTGTGCGATATGGTTTTGCTGAAGTTTTGCTAATTCTGGAGTCCTATCCTGTGTCCATGCCGGTCCTTTCACGAGAAATCCCATGACATACGTTGTCATTTCGTATGCAGGTTCAGATTTTGTAGAATCCTGAGAGAATGCTTTTCCAAAAAAAGCTATGAGAAGTGCATACAGAAGTATATGTTTCATATTATTCAACTCCAATAATCGCCAAATCACTAAATCACTAAATCACCATATCACCCAATTTCCAATCTCTCAATCCTCCAATCTCCCAATCACCCGATCGCATCAACCTTTATCACTGTCTATAATGACAGCCAACGCTTGTTTTATTTTCCCACGCTGCGATGGTAATAATGATAGCAGCACGTACGGCATTGCGCAGTCCGATGATTCCGTCAGTCAGCTTGACGGCTTGATAAAATCGGTCGATTTCGGATTCAAGATGGCGCAGTTCGCGTAAGGCACGCTGTAAACGCTCGGTTGTGCGAATGAGTCCGGTGTAATTCCACATAATGTGTTTGATGACGCTCATATCCTGACTGATGAGTGCAGAATCCGGAATCTCTGTACCGGTTTCAATCCATGGCGGAATTTCATCCTTGTGCGGCATTGGATGTTCTTCCATGGTACGGAGAATATGTTCTGCAGCCCGATTGCCCCAAACGACACCTTCCAGTAATGATGTGCTTGCCAACCGGTTGGCGCCATGAAGCCCTGTGCAGGCAACCTCGCCGACAGCATAGAGATGGTTGAGCGTTGTTCGTCCCCAGAGATCGACCCACACGCCTCCGCAAAAATAATGCGCTGCCGGAACAATCGGGATAGGTTCGTGCGTAATATCGACACCATACTCAAGGCATTTTTCGTAGATAAAAGGGAAGCGGTCTCGAATTTCGTTTTCTGGAAGATGCGATGCAATATCGAGAAAAACGTGCGTGGTTCCACTCGTCAGCATTTCCTGATGAATGCTTCGGGCAACGACATCGCGCGGAGCAAGGTCTTTCCATTCAGGATCGTATTTTTGCATAAACAAATTGCCGTTGGAATCCAACAGCCGGGCACCTGCCCCGCGCATTGCTTCGGTAATAAGAAAACACGGCGCGCCTTGCTGATAGAATGCCGTTGGATGGAACTGCATAAATTCGCAATTGAGAACTCTTGCGCCGGCACGGTACGCCATCGCCAATCCGTCGCCCCGCGCTCCTGCCGGATTCGTCGTTCGGAGAAAAATCTGCCCCAACCCGCCGGATGCCAAGATGGTCGTGCGTGCAAGTACTCGCTGTACCTGCCCTGTTCCCTGATTGAGAAGGAACGCACCGTTGCAGGAGAGTGGATCNNGAATCTGCCGCATGAAGAATGCGAGCGATGCTATGTCCGCCTTCGAGCACGAGGGAAAGTTTTCCATCGGCTGTTCGGTCGAAGGGGATAGAGAGTTTTTCCAGAAGTAGCGAGCGAACGAGTTTGGGTGCTTCCCGTGCAAGAAGCTCCACTGCCTGTGGATTGCAATACCCGGCACCCGCATGCAGAATATCTTTGGCGAGAAGTTCCGGTGAATCTCCTTCTCCTTCGTACACGATTCCGCCCTGTGCATAGTAGGTATTGGATTCTTCGGGGTTCGATGAGCGTGTCGCTACAACGACGTGAACACCGGCGTCTGCAAGCTGCAACGCGGCAATACTGCCTGCAACCCCGCATCCGATAATGAGTACATCACATTTGATATATTCTTGCATAGTCTATTCTATAAAGAAGTTCGTCATCCCACCTAAAACGTGCGGGCATGACTATCTATAAAAATTAATCTGCTGCTGATGGAATAATTTCCAACATCCGCTCGACCGCACGCAGTGCACGCACACGAATCTCTTCCGGCACTTCGATGACATACCGTGTTTGCCGGAGTGCTTCTAATGTGTCTTCTAATGTAATCTCATTCATATGCGGACAGCGGACGCTGCACAAGCGTAGCATATTCTTTTCCGGATTGGCAGCCATGATGTTATCGCCCATAGAACACTCCGTAAGCAAAAGATAACGCGCAGCATTCGTGCGCTGGATATGGCGAATCATTTGCGTCGTACTGCCGGAGAAGTCCGATGCCGCCACAACTTCCGGACTGCATTCTGGATGAGAGAGAATAATGACATCAGAAAATTGCCTGCGTATATTTTGGATATCTTCGACAGTGAATTTCTCATGCACTTCACACCGCGCCTTCCAGCCGATGATAGGTGTATCGAGAAGTGTGTCATTTTCGGGCCCACCTCCGGTCAGAGACGGAAAAATAATATGTCTTTTCGTCGCACGGGCGACATTGCGGGCGAGATATTCATCCGGAAGAAAAATAACCGTTTCGCTCTTGAGCGACTGAACCACCGCCACTGCATTGCTCGATGTACAGCAAATATCCGATTCTGCTTTGACTTCCGCGTTGGTATTTATGTATGTTACAACCGGTACGCCCGGATATTTTACTTTCAACTGGCGAACATCATCTGCGGTAATTCCATCTGCGAGCGAGCAGCCGGCTTTCTTTGCCGGAATGAGAACGGTCTTTTGCGGTGATAAGATTTTTGCCGTCTCTGCCATAAAACGCACACCGCAGAACACGATAATATCTTTATCGGTCTTAGAGGCAATCCGGCTCAATTCAAGAGAGTCCCCGGTATAATCAGGAATGGAATGGAAGAGCGCCGGTTCCATGTAATTATGACCAAGGATGACGGCGTTGCGTTCGACTTTGAGCTTCTTGATTTCGAATGCGAGTTCGGATTTTAATCGCAGCTCGACATCCGGCACGACATCGTGCAATTTTGTTTTCAGATCTTGATAAATATCTTCCGCAGACATTATGTTTATTTCATTGATGGTTGAATCAAAAAACTTATATCCAAGGCACGTACCGAATGTGTCAGCGCACCGATGGAAATCATATCAACACCGGTTGCGGCTATTGCGGCAACATTCTTGAGTGTGACATTGCCGGATGCTTCCAGGGGAACGCGTCCGGCGGTAAAACGGACTGCATCACGGAGCGTTTTGATGTCCATATTGTCGAGTAATATCCGATCAACTTTCAGCGAGAGCGCTTCCCGCAGTTCTTTGAGATTCTTCACTTCCACTTCGATAAGCCGTTTCATTGTATCCGTTGCCCAGACTTGAGTCACCGCTTGAGTGATCCCTCCAGCGGCGGCAATATGATTGTCCTTAATCAGTACCATATCAAACAATCCGAATCGATGATTAGCTCCCCCGCCAAGGAGGACCGCTTGTTTATCGAGCAATCTATTGCCCGGAGATGTTTTACGTGTATCGAGAATGATTGTATCAGTACCTTTGACGGCATCGACATACGCGCCTGTGAGTGTAGCAATTCCTGACATTCGCTGAAGAAAATTTAATGCCGTTCGCTCGGCTGTCAGTAAAACTCGTCCTTTACCGCGCACTGTTGCGAGAACAGTTCCTTTGACTACATAATCGCCGTCGGCAACTTTCGGAGAAAACGAAACCCGTTTGTCGAGATAGTGTAACGTTTCTCGCACCACCTCCAATCCGGCTATCACTCCGGATTCTTTTGCGATAAACGTTCCCTTCAGAATGGATTTTGCCGGAATCGTGCTGAGTGTTGTAATATCGCCACTGCCTATATCTTCTTCAAGTGCTCTATGAATGATAGCGTGAAGATTTTCAAGTTCTTTTTTATTCATGTTGAAATATACAGATACTTTCGTAAAGTTACAGAGGCTAAATCTGACACTTTACGAAAGTGGATGAGAGTTAAAAAGACGAAAAGATGCGAAAATCCCTCCAAAGGTTCTCTGAAGATTAAATAGAAACCTTCGGTAGATCATATCAATCTGTATTTCCTAACAGCATAAAGTTCCGCAAACGAACTCATTTCTCGCTATCGTTGGCCATTTGTTGTTTGAGTGCCTTAAGCAATTCCGCAGCAACGAGACGGTTCCCTTTATCGCTGAGATGCGCTTTATCGGTTGTCAAGATTCCTTTTTCAGCATTATTAGGATTATGCAATTTAAGGTAACTCACGAAAGCATTTCGTAAATCGCAGAGCTCAATCTTTGTTTTTTGGGCAACGCGGCGGCTGATTCCGGAGTACTCATCTAATTTTGCATCCAGCTGATTTTTTCCATTCTTTTTCTCACCAATGACCGTTGGAGTACAGAGAATAACACGCGCCCCTGTTTTCTGTATTTTACCGATGATTTCTTCTAATCCTGCTTCATACTTATCTTTCGGTGTGCCGACACGGCCGGGCGTTATAGAATGCCAGACATCGTTGATGCCGATGTAGATAACGACGATTGTCGGATTTTTAGCAATGACATCGGTATCGATTCTTGCTTGAAGATCGGGCACTTTGTTTCCGCCGATACCTGCACCGATAATTTCGATGGAAGGTAACTTCATTGTGAGAGAATCTTTGATGAGTGCAATGTACCCGTTAGGTTTTACTCCAAGCTGCGTAATCGAATCACCAAAAAATACGATGCGGTCGTTATTCCGAAGCGAAAAATATCCGCTGGAGCATGAAACAAAAGAAAGCAATGTGAATGTGAAAATAGTACGCCAAATCATTTTGACTCCTTTCTGAAAAGAACAATCCGGTTGGCATTAATATAATATGCTATTGGTAAGGGAACCAATAGATGTCAATTTTCTTTTCTTCCAAAAACGGCAAATAATTACCTTTTCCTCGTAACGACTTACTAATTGCCCCAGCAATAAGATCTACAGTTTGGATGAATTGGCTTGTTTTGCTATCTAACATTTTCATTTGCTGAATCTTATCTTCTGGCCAAACATCACTTTTTGATTTTATGTAATTAAGGAATTTTGTTTCGAATGCAGATTTTGGGTCACCATATTGATCAAAAAACAGGTTTACTTTACCCAGTCTATCGAGTAGTTTTTCAACTAAAAAATGATTGGCATATTTGTAGAATGAACTTGGATGTTCAAAACCTTGTGTGTGTAGTCTTTCTTTTACAAAACAAACACTTGCGAATTCATAATCCACTGTACGCAATTCGCTTATTGCTAGTTTATGTTCTTTTGCGTTAAGTTTATTGGATTTAAGCTCATAGGTCGGACATTTTCCTAAAAGAGCTCGAATAAATGCTAATTTTTCTTCAAGCAGATTATAGGGGATACGACTATCTATTACTATTCCTGTTACGATAAAGTAAGGATCTTCTTGAAAGGTCTTAATGTCAGGCGTTCCTGATTCATCGAAATACACATTTACTGGTCTATTTAATCTTTCTCCAGCTATATAACCTCGGAATAATTTGTTTTTCTGAACTATTACTCTAAGATTTCTTAGATGTTTTTCTTCTGACCGAATTCGATTCGAATAAAAATTTATTGTTGTTAATGCATCTTCAGCATCTTTAACTAGATATATTCCCTTAGAACTGGTTCCAACAAAGAATCCTATTTCTTCTCGGAGAGGAACTAATAAGCAATGCTGTAGAGATTCTTTTGTGTATCTTCTTTTAAATTTTGTCTTTAAGGAACCTAAAATGGTTTCAATTTTCTCCGAACTCTTAAAACCAATACAATTACTAAGCAAATAACTCAGAAAAACTTTTTTATCTGCGCCATGAATGTCCCCAGGTTGCGGTGTCCATTTTAACGCTTTATCTATTGGTGTAGACATGATGGATCCTTCCTAATAGATGCGTGTTGTTATCGACCAAGACGACTTCCGAGAACACGTCCAAAAATACCGAGAAGTCGAGCTTGCCATCCACCGTTTGAATAATCAAAAGCGTAACGAGGAATCTTCTCGAGATCATCATCAGTCAGGTTGAGGGTTTTTGTTTTTTTATCAATTTTTATTTGTAGAGAAACTAGAAAATTTTGGAATCCACCATCACCCTTTGTTTTAGGATCCTGTTGAAATAGAATTCGCAATTCATCGTCGCTCAATATTGTTTGCACATGATCCTCCTTGATTAGCAATAGCTATTTGATATTGATTGAAAAGACATTGTAGACCCCCTGATGGAATAACTAAAAGGTGTTATTTTTGAAATATGATAATTCTGTTGGTATTTGTGCCGTTGTTATTATTTCGAATACCCCAGATATGCGCTGTCTTCGTAAAATTTTGGCGGTTTATCAAAATTCCTTGGCACTTAAATCCAACTCGTTCCCCAATAGGCAGAATAATTTCTTCAAGTTTAACCGAGGCATTTCTTACTTCGCCGACTTCAAAAGCTACCCATCCACCATTTTTTGTGATTCGTAGAAGTTCTTTGAAAACTTCTTCCATCATTGCAGACCATCCTCGAATATCTTTTGATTCACGTATACTCTCACTAACTTTTCTTTCGTCAATGCAATTGAACCAACAACGAAGCCAATTATCTCCAAAATAATTTATCGTATCAAGAAAATGTGGTGATGTGACCGTCAGATTAACAGAATTATTTTCAATTCGCGGTGTGTGTCGCGCGTCTCCTGTGATTAATAAAGCTGTTTTTCCAATTTTATCTAGTGTTAAAATATCTTCTTCTCTTAGCTTTCTTGTTAGACTCTTAGATTTCTTAAGGATAAGATTTTTTGTATCACGGTATTCTGGCTTTTGCTTAAGCCGTTTATTTATTTTTATTTGACTTTCTGGACTAACCGCTTGGTTCGGTGGGAGGGTATAAACAGAAAAGAATCCCATTGAATGTCCTGTAAGACGATTAGTCGCGACCATTCTTATCCATCTATCCAAATCATCCTCTTTCCCGTTATCTCGACGTCGCTTTAAATAATTTTTCAAAGAAACGATTTCAGATTCAGTTTGTGGATGGAAAAACATCGATAAATCTAGATCGGCTTTTGCTTTTGTGTCAGTTTTAATTTTATCAAGACGGCTTTTTATTTCTTGAAAATTAGGTACAGATAATCGAGGACGGGAAAGTACTTCACTAAGCGGGTTTATATCGTTTGCGACTATTTTTCTACCGAGCAACGCAGCTTCGATGACCGTCGTACCTCGACCGTTGAATGGGTCGTATATCTTATCTCCCTCTACAGTTAACCACTCAATAAAGAACCGTGGAACTTCGGCTTTGAAGCATGCACGATAAGAAACCTCATGCAAAGATGAAGATTGCCTTTGTCTTGATGTCCAAAATTCCCCTTCATATCTTGGAACTTCCTTGTTCCCAACTTTTACTGTATATGTGGAATACTTGCTTGTAGGAGAATAAAACTTGGGAAGTGTTGTGCCCGCCATCATTCTTGCAGATCCCATATTACATCAACCTTTCATTCTGCATACCAGAAATATACAAAAAGGAATTGAATTTGTACAGTACTATTTTCTAAAAAGGACAATATTATCTATAGGTAAATCCAAGTTTTCTGCTTTTTGTTTAGTTGTGGAAAAGGAGCTATGATGCTCATTTTTGATTATCCCAATACATGAAAAGCCTGTCTTTACTCCGAGCGGCACCACATGTTCATCTAAGCGTATTTTATTATTTCGAACTTCACCGACTTCAAAAGCTACGAATCCGCGGGGTTTCGTTATGCGATACAGCTCACGGAAGGCTCCAAATATGACCGCCGACCAATCTTCCAGCGTTCGTGCCATGGTAATTGTTTTCGCGGCTTCTGCCACATCGAGGTCATTGAACCAGCAACGCAGCCAGTTGTCCTGCACGTAATCGACAACATCGAGGAAGGGAGGCGAGGTTACAGTGAGCTGAATAGAGTTGGCAGCGATCGTTTTTGTTTCTCGTGCATCGGAGGTGAGGAAGCGTGCAGCTGAGCCGGTTTGTTGAAGAAGAGTGCGTTCCGCTGTTGTTACATCGCTCAAGAGCGCCTGCGATTTTTTAAATATGATGACACGAGTGTCCCGATGCTCCGGAGTTTGTTGCATCTTCAAATTGATTTTTCGCTGGCTATCGGCGCTCACGGCTTGATTCGGCGGCAGTGTATATACAGAAAAGAATCCCTTGGAATGTCCGGTCAACCGATTTGTGGCGACCATCCGGATCCACCGATCGATGTCGTCTTCCGTACCGCTCTCGCGGCGTTCGGTGAGATAGTTTTTCATGGAAACGATTTCAGCTTCGGTCTTTGGATGAAAGAACATCGAGAGATCGATTTCGGCATCTTCGTTTTCATCTATATGAATACTGTTCAACCGCTTCATCAACGCTTCAAGCGATGGCGGGAAGAAACGGGGCCTGCTGAGAAGAGTGCTCAAGGGATTGATATCGTTCGCAATGACTTTTCTTCCCATCAGTCCTGCTTCTAATACGGTTGTGCCGCGCCCGCTGAATGGATCGTACACTGTATCAGCTTCATTGGTAAGATCTTTTATGAAGAAGTTCGGAAGCTGCGGTTTGAAGCACGCGCGGTACGATACTTCATGCAATGAGTGTGCCTGCCGCTGTTTCGATGTCCAGAACTCACCGGTATAACGCGGTATGGATTGACTCGCTACATCGATGTCTTCGACACCGGATATCCGGTAACGGATTTCGTCCAAGAGGCGGTCGAGATATGGACGTTCTTCTTTTGGTATTTTGGATTTGATAGGCGACATCTAACGCAATCCTGAAGGCAATCGCGGTGATGAAATGAGTTTTGTGAATTCCTCCCAGCGTTTAGCCGGATTGTTTTCTGTCCCGCCTTGGTGTTCTATGTACTGTTTCACCAAATCAAGTCCAAAATTATAATTGATGATGTAACTGCGATACTGGTCGAAGAAATGCGTGAGCCGGTGTGCGCTTTCCGGTGACATCAATGCGTAGTGCATAAGCCATTGGGCGGCATCTTCGCGCGAGATTTCACCATTGAGATACCGGCGAGCGGCTTCATTTTCGGCGTAGCCGAGCTTCCCGATAAGCGCCTGCACTTTCGAGTAATTCTCCGCCTGATTTTTATCGAGTCCCGCAAGCGGGAAGAGCACGTCGCGCTCGAATTCCATTCGCTCCTTCCCGGGGAATGCGACTTCAATGCCGAAGTTCGCTGTTCCTTCCGAGATCAGTGATTGTGGACTGAAGAGCGCAGAAACAGTAAATTCTACCCAGCCGCGCTTCGATGCGAATTCTGTCTCAAGCAAGCAGTTGTACACGTGATGGCCCGGATAACCCTCGTGCGCAGCAAGGTCGATCACAGAATGAAGGTGTATCGGTCTGTCAGTATTGATTTGAATCAGACTTTCGTTGTTTCCTTTGTACCAATTGTATGCGCCCCATGATTTATTGTGAACATATTCGAGCCGGAAAGTTTCATTGTCCGATAATTTGATGTACTTCTTCGTTCGAGTTCGACACTCACGGATGGCAACACGTAAGACTGTGTCAACTTTATCGGGTGTGACGGTGAATTGTTGATGGTAGTTCTCAACACGCTCTGAAATAGATCCCTTGCCGGGGATTATCGTATCTAACTCGGCAACAAGCTTCTGGAAATGTTCTTCCGGAAAGATCGGTGGATCGACATCATAGAACGCTTTTGCCTCTTCGTCGAATGAATACTTTTTGCCTCCCAGTGCTCCGACGCGAGCGATGAGCGACGAAAGTTGCTTCTTCAAATACTGATGGCGCAGTTGCAGTATTTCTTCTTCGTGGTTGCTGTCGAGTGAATCCAGTTCTGCTGCAAGAGGAAGCGCTGCCTGCCTAATAGCATCAAGTGACTTCTTTGCCGATTTTGCTTCCGCCAGCCATTCCTTAGGACCATAAAAAGCATCAACGTAATTTGAATCGTGCTGTCCGACAGCAAGAACGAGTTGAACGTACGATTCAGCAATTCGATTCAGTTTCGCGTTGAGGCCGTGTTGGGATTTTGCACTATTGCTATCCTTGCTATATCCGATACTTGCAGCAATAGAAAGACTCATCGCAAAAATGAATAGTCGTTGTGGTCTCATTCTTTTCTCCCGATGCTATAAGCAATTCCTGGTCCTGTGATCATATTTTTGATTTGATAGGCGACATCTAGAGCAATCCCGAAGGTAATCGTGGTGATGAAATGAGTTTCGTGAATTCTTCCCAGCGCTTTCCCGGCTTGTCTTCTGTGCCGCCGCGTCGCTCAATGTAGTGACGTACCAAATCTAGTCCGAAATTATAATTAATGACGTAACTGCGGTACTGATCGAAGAAACGCGTACGCTGTTGTGCGCGTTCCGGCGACATCAGCGCGTAGTTGACAAGCCACTGTGCAGCGTCTTCGCGCGAGATTTCAGCGTTCAGATAGCGGCGTGCCGCTTCGTTGCCAGCATAACTGAGTTTTGCTGCAAATGCCTGCACTTTGGAATAATTCTCTGCTTGATCTTTATCAAGTCCGGCGAGCGGGAAGAGCATGGATCGTTCGAATTCCATTCTCTCCTTCCCGGGGAATGCGACTTCGATGCCGAAGTTTGCTGTTCCTTCCGCAATAAGCGATTGTGAACTGAAGAGTGGATAGACAGTAAATTCCACCCAACCAAATTTGCGTGCGAACGCTGTCTCTAATAAACAATTATAGACGTGATGACCCGGATACCCTTCGTGCGCCGCAAGGTCAATGGCGCGTTCCAAAAAGATCGGCAGGTCGGTGTTGATTTGAATCAGGCTTTCGTTGTTCCCTTTATACCAATTGTACCCGCTCCATGATTTGTTGTGAACGTATTCCAATCGGAAGGTTTCATTCTCGGGAAGGTCGATATAGTTCTTTGTTCGCTGTCGGCATTCATAAATTGCTGCGCTGAATACCTTATCAATCTTGTCGGGAGTAATTATAAATTGCCGTCGATAGGTTTCGACACGTTCAGGAATCGATCCGTTGCCAGATACTAATGAGGTTAACTCGCCCACAAGTTTCTGGAAATGTTCTTCGGGAAAATAAGGCGGTTCGACATCGTAGTACGCTTTCGCCTCTTCATCGAAGGAAAGCTTCTTGCCGCTGAGTGCTTCGACCCGGGACAGAAGCGAGGTAATTTGTTTCTGTAAATACTGATGGCGGAGATGAAGGATATTCTCGTTCCGAGGAATATCAATTTCATCGAGCCTTGTTTTGAGCATGAGTGCCTCTTGCTTGATGGCGCTCAGCGGTTTCTTCTCGGTTTTTGCTTCTTCAGACCATTCCTTTGGACCATAGTACGCATCAACGTAATCTGCATCGTGCTGGCCCACAGCGAGCACAAGCTTGGTGTACGGTTCTGCAATGCTGTTCAGCTCTTTATTGAGATGCTGGGGCATATGCCTTCTTATACTTACTGAAGAGTGATGTGTTTCCCTACCACGATGCGATATTCAGGGTGGTACTCTTCGTCAACAATTTTGGAGTGATTCACGATGGGAAAGTTTTGATTTTCCATGGTACTAAAATAACTTTCCAACTCATCTTTCTTAAATGGAATGCGTCCATCTTCCGCCAGTCCTTCCATATCATTCCAGAATTCACGCAGGAGATCTGTAGATGGCTGAACAGAAGAAGCTGTCTGCGTCATCGCTGCAAAAAGTTTATCTAAATTTTTCTTTTGTTTTTTCATTGCGCGAAGATTCACGCGCGCAATGGAACTGTCGGATGTGAGGTACACAATCAATGGCTCGTCGGAAAGTGTATCGACGGCAGAGAGTTCATCGGTGAGAGATTTTTTCATAGCAACAAGGTCGTTCGTGATATTATCATTCCCCATCGCCGCCTGATATGCAAGCTTATACAGGTCCTGAATTTGGAGGTCCGGATACTTTTTCACTTCTGCAAAAACTGCCCTGCGGATGTTTTTGGCTTCCTTGCTCGAGCAGATGCACAGAGCAAGAAGGAGGCTTATTGCCAGAATGAAGAACCGATGTGATTTCATGATTTTCTCCTTATACAGTGAGAGTTTTTGTTGTTGTGTTTTTTAAACTTGTTACAGTAAACCGCCAGATCGCGTCTGCATGCGCCGACAGCATCCGGTTGTGCAAACCCCGCGTACGAGCATGAAAAATCGCAGAAGAGCGGAAGGATATCCCTGGGTAATGCTGTTTGTTGTTCCTTTTTATTCTTTTTCATCCTTCCTTGGTATTCCCTCTTGTTTCTTGATGAATTTCATAGGGAGTCGCGTGGAAATTTCCATCATCGGCTTCAATTCTTTCAGCCATACATCTCCTTTATAATAGACGCGCTCGAGGAATAACCCTGAAGGCGGAGCCGTCAGCTTTGCCGGTTCATCCGATTTTGTATGAAGAAATTTCTTAACATCGTTCAGCGGCATTTTTCCGCGTCCGACTTCTGCCAGCACGCCAACGATTTGACGAATCATCTTCCAGATAAAATGCGAGCCGACAATGCGCACAAGAATTAAATCGCCTGCCTGCTGAACATCGATTGAATTAATATGTACTTTAGTAGATTTTTCTTCCGGGTCGTCGGCAGTGAAGGATTGGAAATCTTTGAGCCCTCGGAATAACTCAGCCGTTTGCCGCATCTTTATCACATCGAGCGGGTCTTTTACCCACCAGACGAATTTTTTGCCGAATGCTGTCCGGCGCTTTGAAATTTGATAGAGATAGCTTCGTGCCAGGGCATCATGCCGGGCATGGAAATCGGCAGAGGCTTTTTCGATTTCAATAATGTTGATGTCGGCGGGGAGTTCGTCGTTCAGCTTCAATCGGATAATTTCCGGTGCCAGCATCGTTTTAATTTCAAGGTGCGCTGCTTGCTGTAATGCATGAACACCGGCGTCTGTTCGGCCTGAACCATAAAATTCAAAATGATGTGTGCCAAAAACTTTGCCTACGGCGGCGTTGAATTCACCTTGAACCGTGCGGGCGTTTTTTTGTACCTGCCAGCCGCTAAAACGAGTACCTTCATACTCAATAATGAACTTAAATCGTGCCATACACTGGTAAGATACGGATTTGTTAGATGGAAGCCAAAAAGGTGTATGTTTTCGCAGGGAGGGTCGATTGAACGTCCCTGTGCTATTCTCCGCCCACATGGATGACGTTATCCCCAAATTTCTTTCGTAAAGTATCCACGGCACGGAGGATGTTCTGTTTCTTCTGATCCGATGGGAAAAGGGAGAGTTTAAGTTGTTCTTCTTCATCGAAGTTGGAAAGCCGCACTCCAATGAGTCGAACCGGCAGTTTGCCTGTGTAGGAGGATTGAAGAAGTTCTCGTGCCACACGTGAAACAACAGTATCGTCATTCGTTGGGTCGATGCTCTTTGCGCGAGTGATTGTCTTGAAGTCGGAAGAGCGGAGCTTGAGTGTCACGGTATGCGTTTTCCAGCCATGGGCGCGGAGCTGCCGGCATACATCCTCGGTCAATTCGAAGATGACCTTTTCAAGTGCTCTCCGGTCGATGATATCCTTTGCAAAGGTCTCTTCACGTGAAATACTCTTTGCTTCCCATTCCTCTCCGATAACATCCGAACCATGTCCGTTGGCGGCATGAAAAATCCATGACCCTTGTGTACCGAGAAGAGACAACAATTCCTCTTCGGACTTAGATTGGATATCGGCAACTTTCTGAAATCCTTTGCCTCTTAAATATTCTTCTGTCTTTTTTCCTATGCCTGGAATAACATTAATATCGAACGGTGCTACATATTCAGCTTCTTTTCCATGCGGTACAAAAATGACACCTTCGGGCTTAACGCGATTTGCTGCAATTTTTGCGATCGTGGTATTGGAAGCGAGTCCGATAGTACAGGGAAGTTTGAATTCATCCTGGACAAGCTTCTGAATGGTTTTCATGAAACCGGGAAGATCGTTCTTGTAAAGATTTTCGCATCCGGTAAAATCCATGTTCATCTCATCGATGGAGGCACGTTCAACAATGGGTGCCAGTTCGCACATTCGTTCATAGAGTTTTTGTGAGATACGGCTATATTCGCCGTGACTTCCATGCACAACAAGAAGATTGGGACACAGTTTCTGCGCTCGACCGGTTGGCATGGCGGAATGAATGCCAAACTTCCGTGCTTCATACGATGCGGAAGCGACAACACCTCGTCCGGTTGCACTGCCGCCGACAACGACCTGTTTGCCGATGAGATCGGGATTTTTAATGCGCTCAACGGAAACGAAGAAACAATCGAGATCGAGATGGGCTATGTATTTCTTTTCTTTCCCCATACAAAAAAGACCATGCAAAAGATTTAGCTTTTGCAAGGTTGTCCGATTGAATTATTTTCGTGCCTTCTTCTTTATTACCCGTTTCACTTTTAGCGTCTTTTTATTCTTTTTTTGTTTACGCACTGGTTTCTTTTTCTTTGGTTTTTCCGATACGCTTTGAGGTCCCTTTATTAAACCCATAACATTCCCTTCCACATCCGCAAACATAGCATAGGTAACCATATTGGGAATTTCAGTGATCGGGAGAATAACTTTTCCACCAAGTCTTACAGCTTTATCCAAATATATTTGTATATCTTCGACTTGGGTATAGATGACGACACCCTGTGGCTGCTGCTGAGTCCCTTGATAGATCCCTCCATTGATTCCCATTTTCAAACCGGTATCTACCATCCCGTACTGTTGTGGATTATCGGCATTTATTTGCCAGCCAAAAAGGTTAGAATAAAAGTCCTACAAGAGCTTTGAATTTTTTGCAGAAATTTCCCAATGTATAATGGATGCTGCCATAACATCCTCCGATATTTTGTGACGTGATTTATGAATTAGGAGTAACGAGCAACTTAAATGTCCTACTTCCTTTTTATGTTGGTACTATGCATTCTACTTTGGAAATGCTAAATACCGCTTTACCTTGAGAGTGGTTGTTTTTTCGAATTCTTGCTCGCGGATGGTAAATTTTTTAATTTGTTTAAAACTAGTGAGCTCTGCGTTTGCTTTCTTTACTTCTTCACTGAGTATTTCATTGATAAGCTCAGGAGTAATCTGCACACCGCGCGATTCGGATAACTCGATGAATGCTTCTGCATCGACAACAATCTGTGCGCAGATAATTTCATCTAATTTCGGATCGTCTTCACCGTACACGAGACATTCCTGTACAAAGGGGCTGCGCTGAAGGATGTCTTCGATCTCTTCAGGAAATACATTTTTGCCGCTGCGGGAGATGATCACGTTTTTCTTCCGACCGCAAATATGGAGGAAGCCATCGCTGTCGATGAAACCGAGATCGCCGGTTTTGAACCAGCCATTCTCAAATGCCTCTTTTGTGGCCCGTTCATTTTTATAAAAACCAACCATCACATTCGCTCCTTTCGCCAGCACTTCGCCGATACCGTCTTCATCGTTCGAGTCGATACGGAGTTCTACGCCGGGTAATGGCAAGCCAGCTGCTTCATCTTTGAAATTGTCGAGTTGATTGAGTGTAAGGATCGGAGAAGTTTCGGTCAAACCATACCCCTGCACGAATGTGAATCCCAAATCCCGCAGGCCCTTTGCAACCATCGGATCGGGCGCCGCGCCGCCGGCGATGAATGCACGAATATGTCCGCCAAATTTTTCGTGAATTTCTGAAAAGATTATTTTCTTTGCGCCCTTCCATCCGAACCGGGCAGCAACATCGGTCAGTTTGATTAACGGTGGAACAATAATAGACGTGATACGTTTTTCCTTAATAGCATGATAAATGCGCTTGAACATTTTGTCAAACAATAGCGGTACGCCCAGCAGCATCGTGGCCTTCACCTGTTGCAGGTCATCGACGACCGTCTTGAGTGAACGCGCATAATGTGCGGATGCACCTGAATAAAGCGGGCAAAGGAATCCACAAGTACATTCGTACGTATGGTGAATTGGCAATACGGAAAGAAATCGATCCTGTGGATGAATCATCATCATGCTCACCATCGCAACAAGATTTGCAGCAAGATTACGCTGGCTCAGCATGACACCTTTTGCTCTGCCCAGTGTGCCCGATGTAAAAATAATGACAGCCATAGCTTTTGGATCGAGTCTCGGCAGTGCATCGGTTGTACAGCCCCGGCTGTTGTTGATAAATTCCGGCATCGAATGAAATCCGTCTTTCTTCGCCAGTAAATCCATGCTAATGTAATATCGCAGATGTTTCAGTGCGCGTTTTTCTTCCCGAAGCATCGCATCGAATGATTCGGAGAAGACGATGGCGCTTGCATCCGATTCATGGATGATGTTGATGATTTCATTGGTGCTCAATTTAGCATCAATGGGTACGATAACATAATTGAAGCACATGGCTGTCAGATATGTTATACCCCACTGCACACGGTTCTCGCCGATGACAGCAATATGACTTCGCTCGGGGAGTCCGAGTTCGCGAAGCGCTGTACCGAACTTCAACACATACTTCAACAGTGAGTTATAGCTCGCCTTGGGGATAGGCGTGTCCCTCAAATCTTCCAATGCAAGCTTATCACCATACGTATTTGCAGACTTGATGAGCATGTCTTGAATGGAATCAATGTGATGAACTTTATTCAGCTTGGGAGTACGTTTCATAGAAGCCTCAATGTGTTGGTTCGAGTGACAGATTGATGTATTGGCCGTTCAGTGTGATATGCAATTCAATGAGTGAATTACTGAATACTCAACGGCACGTATTCACATTTTTTTGGGAACTGGAGTTTTTAGAAACGATCAAATGTCAGCCAATTTCCTATGAATTGCAAGCGTCTGCAATTGTTGGAAACTTTTTTTAGATTCATGATGGTTCTATTTATACATAGGAGAAGATTCGATGGCACAACGAGAATCAGTAGATGTTCCACTTGGCATCATCATGCCCAAATTCGTTTTAAAAGATCCCGACGGTGTTATCCATGTAAGTGATTATGCAATCGGGAATAAAGGATTATTGGTCGTTTTCACCTGCAATCATTGTCCCTATGCAAAAGCAGTGTGGCCGCGGATGATTCGCTTAGGCCGATATGCGATGGAACAAGAGATCAATGTTCTGGCAATCAACCCGAATATCAATCCCAAGTATCCCGACGATGCACCGGACGAGATGGGCAAGAAAATCAAAGAATGGGAAATTCCATTCCCATATCTTATTGACGATACCCAAAAGGTTGCTCGTGCATTCGATGCACAATGCACACCGGATATTTATCTCTTTGATGCTGGGCAGAAACTTGTGTATCATGGACGCCTTGATGACAACTGGCAAGAAGAATCGAAGGTAACAAAGGAAGAATTGAAGGATGCGATTACGAACCTTGCCGAAGGAAAGTCGATTACTGGAAAACAAATTCCCTCAATGGGCTGTTCGATTAAGTGGCGGGAGTAGCCGAGATGACCTTTTCAAGGTATCTCAGCTTAAACACGAAGACCTTGAAAAGGTTACTTGCTATGGTACAATTTCCAGATACTTATGCACCCACCCGATTTTTTGCTGGTCGGCGCTGGCGATATAGTACCACACTTCTCCTTTACCATAGGAAAATGTGCCGAGTCGAAACACCTCTTCGTCTTTATATACTGCACCAATTTTTTTTGATTTTTCAGAGGGGCTTTGCCGAATCGGAAGGAAAGGTTCGAACGTGCAGCGTGCCTTCACAAAGAGCGCCGGTTCCAGTTTGATGTACTGTGCAAGTGTGCGAGAGAGAACCTGGTAGTAATTCAAAAGTAATATTTCTTTCTCACTCAGATTATCTTCACTGCCTCCTTTTTCCCGTGATGTTTGCAGTTCACCCTGAGTCCTATGCATGTTGTCGAGTGTTTCAATGAGGAAGCGGCGGCTCTCAATATTCTTTGCTACTTGTGCCTGTGAAGCCGTCATATAAAGCGCGTACACTGACATCGCTACCGCGGCAACGGAAGCAATAATCGTGATAAGGTTTGCGAGATTGAATCGTACGCTGACAAACTGGTGACAATGATGGCAGACGCGTGCACCATCCGGAATATCGAGCTTGCAATGCGGGCAGATATTGCGGTGTGCGACTGGGATCGGCCGATTTGAACCAGGATTGTTCTTTTTCTCTTCCGATGGATTGAGCGAAAAACTCGACTTGAATCCCCGAGAGAGGAGTTGGAAAAGTTTGATAATATTGCGGAGAATTTCCGATGGAAACATAGAACCACGCAAAATAAATCAAGTGAAAAGTGTTTTGATCTCTTTTCGCACGAAACAAAGTACTGGATGAAAAAGATCAAGTCAATTATATTTTGGCCTGATTAGATACGGTATCGGATCTTCCATCCCTGCGATTCGGAAGGCACGCAGGCGTAATGCGCAGCTGTCGCAAATACCGCACGCAATATCCTCATTTTTATAACACGACCAAGTTAATTCGAACGGCGCCTTTAATTCTTTTCCTCGTATCACAATGTCTGATTTTTTTAAATCAATCACCGGTGTCACGATGGTAATTTTTGTTTCCGGTTTTGTTCCGAGATCGATCATGGCATTGAAAGCATCGTAGAATTCTTTCCGGCAGTCGGGATANNAGAGAGAATATTCGCATTGCGAAACGGGACATAGGATGTTGGGATCTCGTTTTTCGCCGATTGAAAAAGTATTTCCGGATCAGCTTTTGTAATTCTGATATTTTTATCTGTAAGGCTCGATCCGCCGATTTTGTTCAGGTGTGTGAGCTCGGCGATCAAACGTTTTCCGATACCAAAATGATCGGCAAGTGCCCGGAAGGCTTTCAATTCCCGCCGCTCGGTTCGCTGGCCATAGTTAATATGGAGAAACGCTGGATTGTATTCAAGATGGGCAATGGCTGCGGTAACACAGCTATCCATTCCTCCGCTCACAAGAACAACTGCACGGGGCTTGCTCATCGACTCTTGTGTTTTCCTTTTTGTGAATGCACGGTTTTCACCGTAGTAGTAATACCGCCGCGTGCAGTGAACGCGCCCACGACTTCCATCCATTTTGGATGGAGCACGGAGACAAGATCGTCAAGAATTTTGTTTGTGACTGTCTCGTAGAAAATTCCCATCGAACGGTATTCCAGAAAATAATATTTGAGTGATTTCAATTCGATGCATTTCTTTGCCGGAATGTAATGAATGGTGATTGTGCCGAAGTCGGGCAGGCCTGTTTTGGGGCACACGGAAGTGAATTCCGGATTCACGATCGTAATAGTATAATCACGGCCCGGATATTTGTTGTCGAACGTTTCGAGTTTATCAATTGGATTCATGCTATACTCCTCTTGCCGTCGGATCCCAAATATATTTATGCATTTGCAGTTGAAATTGTACACGAAGACGATCATGCAGGATCCACTCTGCTAATGTGTGATTTTCTAATGTACCAAACACAGGCGACATAAGAACCGGGCAGCGTTTATCCAACTGATATTGCAGGAGGACATGTTTTGCCCATTCATAATCGACACGATCAGCAATGACAAATTTTACTTCATCATGAGCATTGAGCATTTCGATATTTTCCCATCGATTTCGCTTTTCCATCTTACTGCCGGGACACTTAATGTCCATAACTCGTTTTACGCGCGGATCAATCTTGCTGATGTCATGGTGACCACCGGTCTCAATCATGACCTCAAACGCTTCCTCGCAGAGACGCCGCATCAACGGATGAACATTCTCCTGCAGCAGCGGTTCGCCGCCGGTGATTTCAACAAGATTACATCCGTATTCTTTCACCTTTTGAAGAATAGCATTCAAGTTCAATTCGGCGCCTTCCTCGAAAGCATACGCTGTATCGCACCAACTGCACCGGAGATCACATGCCGTCAACCGGACAAAGACACATGGTCGTCCAATGCGTGTCGATTCACCTTGGATGCTGAAAAAGATTTCATTGATGATGAGTGTGTCTTGTGACGGTGTTGTCATTATTGTTATACCCCCCTCATAATCTTCCCCTCGGAGGGGGAAAGATATAATGTATGTTCTCCCCTCAAGGTGAGGAGAGAAGTGGGGGCAATATGTAAAGTGATCGGCATTACTGTTCTGAATATTTTGCTGTATACTGTCCGGTCTCACCAATGGCTACAAATGAAAGTTTTATCTGCGGAGGCAATAGTTTTTTCAGCTCGTCATAAATGTACCGTGCAATATTTTCCGATGTTGGATTGAGTTCTTTATCAAACGGCGGAATGCCGTTCATATCGCGGTGGTCGAATTTTGCCGTTATCTCTTCGGTCTTTTTCTGCAGTACATAGAAATCGACGCTCATACCGATCGTATCGAGCACATCGGTCTTGGCTTCGACCGTTACTTTCCAATTATGTCCATGAAGCCGGGAGCATGGACCATTGTATCCACGGATAATGTGCGCGGCGGAGAATTCTGTTTCGATGGTCACTGTATACATAGTTCAAGTAATAAGTGATAATTGAACAGTAATACGTATCAAAGATTTATTTCAACTGTTCCAAATTCGTTTTCAACTTCTCCATATTCATCGTAATATTCTTTTGTTTCTCGCGTTCCTTTTCAACCACTTCTTCCGGTGCTTTGTCCACAAAGCTCGGATTTGCTAATTTTCTTTCGATACCGTCAACCAATCCCTGCAGGCGCGCGATTTCTTTTTCCAATCGTTTCCGTTCGGCATCGAGATCGATGATGCCTTCCAGCGGAATAAAGATTTCCGTTCCATCGACCACTGCGCTTGCAGATGCTTTGGGGCGTTCGAACTTCTTTGATTCACCCTCCCATGTCGTTACCGTCTTTGCACGGCACAGGCGATCTATATAATTGAGAAGTCCTTGTATATTGCCGGTGCTTTCCGGGAATTTTTCGTCCATTTCTCCATGGAGGTGCATATGCACTTCTATCTGCTTCGAAGGAGCAACATTCAGCTCGCCGCGAATATTCCGAACTGCTTCGACGACTTTGATGACAAAATGTAATTCGTCTTCGATTGTCTGGTTAATGTAACGCTTGTAGACGACGGGGAATTCAGCGCGCACAAGGGACTGTCCTTTTCGATCGGTGAGGTGCTGCCAGAGTTCTTCCGAAATAAACGGCATCACCGGATGCAGCAGGCGCAATGCTTGATCATAAATCCAGAGAGCGCGTGTGACGATTACCGCTTTTATTTCCTTCGGCTCGTCGCCGTAGAAACGGGTCTTGACTAATTCTACATACCAATCACAGAAATCATGCCAGATGAAATCGTAGATGAGCTTGGTAGCTTCGTTGACATGAAATTCGTTGAGTGATGTATTGAACGCCTTGATTGCTTGATTGAGCCGCGAGAGTATCCAGCGGTCGGCAAGATCAAGGTGTTCTGCCGGGAGTGTCTCAAGCGAAACATTTACGTCTCCAAGAATTTCGTTCTTATTCATCAGTAAGAAGCGTCCTGCGTTCCAAATCTTGTTGGCAAAATTTCTGCCGATCTCACATTTTTCTGTGGAGAACAGTACATCCTGACCAAGCGGCGCAAGGTACGCAGTCGTAAAACGCAATGCATCGGCGCCGTACTGTTCAATAACATCAAGCGGATCAGGGGAGTTGCCGAGCGACTTGCTCATTTTGCGCCCCTCCATATCACGGATGATGCTCGTGAAGTACACATCACTGAATGGAATCAGGTCGTCATCCTTTTTGCGCGGCTTACCATCGTGCCCCGGTGTACCTTTCATGAATTCCATGTTCGCCATGATCATGCGTGCAACCCAGAAGAAAATAATATCGGGTGCCGTGACCAATGTGCTGGTCGGATTGAAGTAATGCAAATCTGCATTGTCCTCCGGCCAGCCCAGCGTGGAGAATGGCCAGAGCCACGACGAGAACCACGTATCGAGCACATCCTCATCCTGGCGAATAGCGATTTCCGGGCCGACACCGAGTTTCTTGCGCGCTTCTTCTTCACTGCGCGCCGCGGTGTAGTTACCGTCGGGTGTATAATAGACGGGAATCCGATGCCCCCACCAGATTTGTCGAGAGATGCACCAATCCCGGATGTTTGTCATCCAGTGTTCATATACTTTCGTCCAGCGATCTGGATGAAAACGGATTTTGCCTTCATACACGACACGCAGTGCCGGTGCAGCAAGCGGTTTCATCTTCACAAACCACTGATCGGATAGGTACGGCTCGATGATTGTGTGACAACGATAGCACTTGCCGATATTGTACACATACGGTTCAACTTTTACAAGGAAACCTTGTGCTTCCAAATCTTTTACAAGCTGCTTGCGGCATTCGAACCGGTCCATACCTTCGTATTGCTTTGGTGCAGCCGCATTTAAATGTCCGGTTTCATCAAGGATGTTTAATTGTTCAAGTTCATGCCGCTGGCCGAGAAGGAAATCGTTTGTATCGTGCGCCGGAGTTACTTTCATGACACCGGTTCCGAAGCTCAGGTCGATATAATCATCGGCGATGATGGGAAGTATGCGCCCGACGATCGGAAGAATCGCAGTCTTCCCGATCAAGTGCTTGTATCGCTCATCTTTTGGATGCACACAGAGCGCTGTGTCGCCGAGCATGGTTTCCGGCCGCGTGGTAGCGACAACGGCGAATTCACTTGAACCGATAATCTGGTACTTAATATGATAGAGATTTCCATTTGTCTCTGAGTGATCGACCTCGTCATCGCTCAGTGCGGTCTGGTGCTGCGGGCACCAATTGACAATGTACTTGCCGCGGTACACAAGCCCTTTTTCGAACAGTCGGATGAAGACTTCCTTTACTGCATTTGACAACCCTTCGTCCATGGTAAATCGTTCGCGATCCCAATCACAGGAGACGCCGAGTTTTCTGAGCTGCCGTATGATAGTGCTGCCGTATTTATCCCGCCACTGCCACACGAGTTCGATAAATTTTTCGCGTCCGAGATCGCGGCGATGCTTGCCTTCATTTGCAAGAGATTTTTCAACTGCGTTCTGGGTCGCGATGCCGGCATGGTCGGTGCCGGGAATCCAGCATGCTTCAAATCCCTGCATTCGTTTCCACCGGACAAATATATCCTGCAGGGTGTTGTTCAGCACATGACCCATGGTGAGGATGCCGGTAATATTCGGCGGGGGAATGACAACCGTGTACGGTGTTTTGTCTTTATTGACAGTTGCGTGGAATAGCCGGTTCGATTCCCAGAAGGAATACCACTTATCTTCGACTTCTTTCGGATTGTATGTTTTTGAAAGTTCCTGTATGCTCATCGGATTCTGTATATAAATAGAGAAAAGGGCTGCTTGTCGCTGCCCACAGAGATAACATTCATTTCAATTAACGAAAAAAGGGGGATGAAATCAACGAGGAGGGAAGATAAGGAGTATTACTTTATCCCTTTAGCTACTACACATTCTCCAAAGCGATGCCGACCGAACACAAGTTGTACATCTCGAAAGCCTGCCTTTGAAAGTAGAGATTTTACTTCTTCCGGTTCGAACAATGTAAAACCATGCTGAGTGAATTCTTGCTTCTCCATGACGGCTCGAGGGCTGAAACATACCAGTAATGTACCTTCTTGTTTCAGAACACGGCGTATTTGACCCAACGCTGCAAGGGGATCAGGCCAGAAGTAAATTGTATTTACCGTGCAGGCCTTTGTAAACGTATCGGCATTAAATGGAAGTGCTTCAACGCTGGCACACCGCAATTCGATTGTCCCGACATCCATCAAAGTATCAAAGCGTTTTCTGCAAACTTCGATGGCATCAATAGAAAAATCGGCGCCCGTTATATGTCCATGCGTCACAATGCGAGCCATCCTGGCGATGAGATCTCCTCCGCCGAAACCTATTTCAAGCACATGATCGTCGGGCTGGAGCTGTAAAATCTCGAGCGTCAATCTATTTAATGGCACATTGACAAGATTCAGAAAACGCACCGTGATAAACCGCCCGAAGAAGCCAGATGGTTTTCGAAGTTGCGCAGCGATGAATTTTTTTGTACTCATTTTTCTATTTCAAGCCATACTTCTTGAAGTGGAGGTAGGTAAGATATGCAACCCCGCCGGCTTCAATCGACCCCAGAATTGTGTAGAGTGTTTTATATTCTTCTTGCTTGGCCAGCTCAAGTTTCCAGATAGGTGTAAGATTAAGATTCTGTTGTAATTTCCATGAGCTGTACTGCAAAGAAACAACCGGTGATTGGTTGAGGTAATATGGAGCATTTTCAGGGATGATTCTCAGTGAGAAGGGAAGAGAAAACGAAGGCGTCCCGAATAAATATCCCGAATTAAAATTTCTTAGTTTGTTCACGGATGTATCTTTTACTGGTACTGTATCTTGTTCCTGTCCGCTTGCAAACGGTGTTGACAAAAAAAAAGAATCAGAATACCGACTGTCCTCATTTTCTTTTCATTCTCCTCGTGGTGCCAATTGTTCCATGCCTTCCCTGCCTTTAGCGGTGAGAGGCAAATTACCTGCAAGTGTCAGTTTATATTAAATATTTTCAACTGACCATCTTTGATTCAATAAACTCAACAAGTTTTATATAAAATTCTTTTGGATTCTCTGTCATCATTCCATGGCCGCTATCGCGAATCATATATGTTTTGACAAAATCGAGTTTCTTTAAAATTGGCATGTTAAAGTTTTCTTCACCCCAAAAGTAACTCTTTTTACAAGCGAGAGCTTTGAATTTTCCAAGTAATTTACCGCTCTCCGACCATTGAATCAATGATAGTGCGCTTTTATAAACAGCGGTCGGGTTGGTTTGCTCAAAGCGTAATTGGTGATGTCCTTTCGATTCAATTCGTTGTGTATTGAACATCCCAGTTTTGTAATCGTTATAAAGGACACTGGCAATACCACGACTTAAGAGACCACAATCCTCACTGATGAGATTCCCTTCGATATTAGTAAATGAACAAATTCGCGATAATGTCTTTTTTGAAAATAGTAAAGCGACGGCTCCACCCATACTATGAGCAACAATGTGCATTTGCCATGGTGGAAGAACAGAGAGTAGTTCTTCCACCACATCAGCTTGATCTTCCATGCTGTAAGAAAATTCTTCGAATTTTGAAGATTTACCAAAACCGACGAAATCTATTAACAGTAATGATTTATTTGGAAAATATTGTTTGTCAAATACGTTGCGAAATGATTCTCGTGAACATGCAAGTCCATGAAAGAACACAATAACTTCTTGAGAATCCGGATTATAATCACATTGAAAACTGATTTTATGTTGTTTGACTCCTGTAGTATAATCTTGTAGTCCAACTTTTAAATTCATTTTTGCATTTCTCAAGAAAAGATATTCTTCTGGTTACTATCCTTTGGTGGTGTGGGAATGAGGTTCTAGTGGGCTGCTCTTTCTACCATTGTTTTTAGTGGATAGGGTCGATTGTTTCCATTGGCAATCCCTCCGTTTGCCCATTACGTTTCTAAAATATATTCTCTTTCAGAAATGTTGCTATGGTCTTTGTTTTATCACTGAAATTCATGCGAGTTGAATATTTGAAGGGAGGACGATAGGCGGTTGCGCCGTTCGGTGCCGTTCGGCCAATTCACGCGCGAGGTCCAAATATGCCAGTGTCCCTTTCGAAGAGGCATTGAAGAGCACCGCCGGTTTACCATAGAAGGAAGCTTCGGTGAGATGCGTATTTTTTGGAATAATGGTTTTGAGAAGATATTTACGGAATCGCAGTTGCAGCTCACGATCCGTGATTTCTGTGACTTTTGTATGCGGCTCGTACATCGTCTGAAGGATGCCTTCAATTTGCAGGTTTTTGTTTGCCACTTCTTGAATCCAATCGAAGTACTTAAAGAGCTTCTCAATCCCTTCGAGTGAAAAATGTCCCGACTTAATCGGTATGAGTACAGAATCGGAACATGTAAGGGCATTTGTTGTAAGGCCGCGCAGGAAAGGCGGCGTATCGATGATGATATAGTCGTAGTGCGGTACAATTGTGCGAAGGATGTTCTTCAGTAATGTTCGATTTTCCGATAAGCGCATGATGCGCTCTTCTGCCTGCTGCGATGTAATGTTAGTCGGAATAAAATCCAGGAATGCAAGGTCTGTCCGGTGAATGACCTGTGCCATGGAATGGATAAAGCTGAAGACTTCGTACAATCCGCCTTTAGTCTTTTCCGGCGTGAATCCAAGCGACATACTGCATGCACCAAACGGATCTGTATCAATGAGCAGTACACGTTTTTCTAAGACAGCGAAACTTGCAGCAAGATTCACTGCCGTCGTAGTTTTTCCAACGCCGCCTTTCGGGATCGCTATGGTGATGATTTTAGCCACGTGAGGTGTCAGGTATTTGTACTCAGCTGTCAGCTCTTTTTTTCGTAATCTGTCATCAGCATTCTACAAATTCTCAATTTCATTGTTACTGAACACTCACCGATAACGATGTTAAAACATGTCCATCTACATGCTGCAGGACTGCTTCTAATGTATCGCCATGATCAACACGAGAGACTCCTTCCGGCGTGCCGGTATAAATGACATCTCCTCTCTCGAGTGTGATGAACTGAGAGATGTATGCAATAATTTTATCGATGGAGAAAATGAGTTTGTTCGTACTGGAAGACTGCCGGATTTTCCCGTTGACATGCAATTGGATATTCAGTGCTCGAGGGTCGCCTACAAGTGCAGTCGGGATAAATTCCGAAAGAGGAGCGGCAGTATCAAATCCTTTTGCAAGCGACCATGGAAGTCCTTTGTTTTTTGCTTCCAATTGAATGTCTCGCAGTGTCATATCAAGGCCGACACCGTACCCTGCCACGTGATTCAATGCGGAATATAGATGGATATTCTTTCCTCCTTCACCGATGAGAACGGTCATCTCTACTTCATGCTGAACATTGGCTGAAATAGAGGGGAGTACGATTTGCTCGCCCTGATGAATGATGGCACTCGGAGGCTTGAGGAAAAAAACAGGTGAAGCCGGCACATCAAGCTTCATTTCTTTCGCGTGTTCGGCATAGTTCTGTCCAAGACAGATGATTTTTTGAACAAGAATCGGCTCGCCGGAGCCGCGTAATGTTACGGATTTCATATCGATTTTCTGCAATTGACTGGTTTTAATATAACGAAGCCAACGAAGAATGGCAACTCACGCTGAAACACGAAAGCCCTAACGCATTTCCGCGAAAGGGCTTTCTTTGATGGATTTCGTAAGTTTATTTAATGAGCACGAGTTTCTTGGTCTCTGCATATGTGCCGCTCGTGATACGATAGAGATAGATACCGCTTGGCAGGTTTGATGCATCAAACTTTACATTATGTGTTCCGGCTTCCTGGAATCCATTTACCAGCGTGGCTACTTCGCGTCCGACGATATCATAGATCCTTAAAGTTACAAATCCTTTCGATGGCATTTGAAACCTGATGGTGGTAGAGGGATTGAAGGGATTAGGATAGTTTTGCTCCAATCCATATTGTAGAGGGACGTTGGATTGAGTCGCCGATTCGATAACAGCGGTTGGCACTGCAATAGATGCAGTTAATAAAAGATTTTCATGCGAGACTGCTTTACCACTACCATAGTTGGGATCTGCTCTATTATACCAACGAATACCATTGAGCCCGGTTCGATAAGATGATGTGCGAGTACTCGTTGGTGTAGCTGATCCATTGTCTAATAAAAATTGTAATGTGTCCCCAACAGTGCCAACAACTTCTACTACAATGTGGAAATCAGTTCTTGCGGTAATTGGAACGTTTGCACCTTGCATATTAACTTCATTCCATGAATCGCTCATAAGTTGACTAAATGGTACATCAACGCTCGTGCCAATACGTATTCCTGGTACACCGCCAATGCTTCCGGAAGAATCTTGGCAGGCAGAGACACGAAGTTTTCCGCTCCCTTGAATAGCGTTTACTCCATTACTCAACTTAACAGAAACAGAATAGAGCTGTCCTGATACGGTAGGACTAAATCTCTCAGCTAATTTTTGATTAGAATTTGGACCTGGAATAAGAATAGCACCTTGTGCACTGCCCGCATAGGAGAGAGTTGTCTGAGTAATACCGCCGGTTCCGGATGCCGTATAAGAATATATTGCTTGAGTATTAGGATTTGTATTCATAACAACAAAATGAATTGCGTAGTATGTAGTACCAAACAACGGCTCTGTGAACTTAACATTTCTCGGTACATCACGTACGAGTTTTTCGGAGGCGCCTATTTCAACTGCCTTAATAATAAGAGCGGGATTGCTGGATGTAAATGTAGCGCTCAATTGTGAGCCAGCTTTAAAGGCGAGATACTGTACTGCATAATTCTGTACAGAGTCGGTTGTGAGTGCAATATTTGGATTGAAGAAGGACTGTTCTACCGGTTTTGGAAGTTTTGGATAGGAGTAGCCGTATAATGAATCGACAGATCTATCATCTAAGATATTTGCAATGAACCAATCCTGCAGGATTTCATTGAACCTTAAAGGCGAACCGTATGCAACTAATCCGCTGTCAATCCCGGCAGTTCCATGTTGAGTATTGGCAACTATTTTTTTAAATACTCCAATACCTACTTGATCGCGCAGATAAACAAAAAATCGAGCCGCTCTTGAATAATCATTAAGCACATGAGTCAAGTCACCGCTGCGCCAGTCAAGGAGATAGTGATTTGGCTCATTTGCGTAGAGTGCCGGATCATAGATAGGGAAACCGCAGTTTACTTCTGCAAGTACCGAGCAGCCTTCATTTACAAAAGTTATTTCGTGAGGATCGTGGATGAAATGAATCATATGTTGGAATTCATGAGCGAGTGTTGAAATTCCGGATTCTAATCCTCCTGATGTTCTAAGGTTAAGCGGATTTGTATCGATATAAAACATTTCTGCGAAATTGCTTGTGCTATATCCGAGTTGCGAGGGATTAACTTCATTAAATGAAGAAAAGTACCCTTCGACAAAACCACCGCTGCCGCTGTAAGTATCTTTAATATCAAGAAGAAGGATGATTATTTTTGGATCGTTATCAACGTTGGGTGGATTACCGAACGCAGATGTATCCGTAGCAAAAATACCCATGGAAGGATTCGCAGGAGTTTTAGAATTAAAATATAAAAGTATAGAATCAACTGCTGCTGAATCTACACGAGTGTTCCAGCTTGCATTTTCAACAAAAATGTAGCAATTGGTTCCTACAGCACGGCAGGTCGAAGGTACTTGGTACCTGTCTCTGGTTAAACCGGTAATCAAATTATCTGCATACCATGCTTTGGTAGAGCCTACGGTGAACGACCATGCGGTTTTGTGTAAGGCGTTTGATCTGAGAGCTTCCGGATGTTCTGCTACATATTTTTGTACTTCAAGTTCCTGTTTCCAGAGCAGATCTGATCCGTGAATCGGGTAGCTGTTCGGCGGGAAGCCCTTTTCTGTTGTTATTATTTCCGAGGGTTGTGCATGTAGTGTCGTGCAAACCATGAAACACAAAATAAAAACTATAAATTGTCGAACGAAATAATGCTGCATATGATATTTTCTACTCTACGTGGGATGATTATCAATTAACTGTGCGTTAGTGTAAATATTCTACACTTACAATCTTCAGAGCTTGACCCTCTGGAATTTGTTCTATGCCATTATAGTAAATGGTCACAATCTTTCCTTGCTTGGTAAGCAAATCTGATTCTATCTCTTTTGTGCATTTTAAAATATACATTTTTCCGTCCGGAGTCTGCAATCCAAGTTTTATGAACGGATCGTTCCCTATAGCGTACAGTACTCCGGTTACAGAATCGTTCACGGCTGAGGCAACGTCCAGCAATGCCGTTGTAGGTATGCTGTCTTTGATTGCCGTTTTCTCTTGTGTCGTTGGCAATAGATGTGTACTCGCAGTATTGGTTTGTTCGCTACGGGTTTCTTTCTTGCTTGAAGAACAAGAAATATTGAAATTACAAAAAAACACCATTATGAAGAAAGCATAAGATATTTTCAGAGAACAGGTATCCTGCCGAAATTTCAATATGAGCATTTTATTGCCTGTTATGATTTTTCTATCATAACAGCGTTCCTATGGTTACAGTTATATTCTGGTTCAATAATCATCACATGATGTATCATGAAAATATACCAAATTATTGCTTCTGCGAGTTGTGATTTACCATAACAATCAAATTTTCGCTCTTTATATGAACGAAGACTCTATTATAGTGGTTCCCTTCTCCATCATTCTTAATAAGTCTGCCTATGTTGAAACATATCGAAGGCGGGAGGAGCAAAAGAAGCTATCGTAAAAGCAGATCGATAGAGGATCATTGTCTCCCTTGTGTTTGTTTTAGAAGCTTTTCAGCCAATTGACTCTGTCAACAATACTATAAGCAGGTAATGGAACAATTTTATGTCTGGAGGGAAGTCCTGACATCACGGCGAATTGGCTTTTGCTTTTTTACCTCTAGAGTTAGATTTCTTTGAGGAACTCATTAGTCAACTTGTGATGATGAGACACGAAAGCCCTATCGCATTTCTGCGGCAGGGCTTTCGTTTGGATGAACAACACCGCCTATTATTTTATCAGAACCATTTTCTTTGTGGAGTGAAAATTTCCGGCTTTGATCTGATAGAAATAGGTCCCGGAAGCCAAGAGGGATGCATCAAATTCCTTCACATAGATATTTGCATCCTGTTGTTCATCAACCAAAGTCGCAACGAGTTGTCCGAGCAGGTTAAATATCTTCAATGTAACTTTGCTCGCGGTTGGAATTGTATATGTGATCTTTGTTATCGGATTAAATGGATTGGGGTAGTTTTGCATAAGTATAAATGATGTCGGCAATTCAGGAGTACTATGTCCGATTGAGACTGCAATATTCGCTGCGATAAGAAGATTATAGTGATCCGGTGGTTTACCAGATCCATAATTAGGATCGGCCCTATTGTACCAGCCAGTTCCATTATTGCCATTCCGATAGGACGAAGTTCGGTCTATGTTCGACGATGCATTATCATCGAGAAGGAGTTGAAGGGTGTCATCGCTATTGGTAGTTTCCAAGACGATCTGAAAATCTGTTCCTGATGTTACTGACACGTCTGCGGACGAAAAATCGATCATATTGGCAACTCCGGGGCTCAATGAACTAAATGGAACGAGAACACTGGTACCAATCTGTGTGCCGGGGATACCGGCGATACTTCCTGCAACACTCTGCGTCGCTGTAACTTTCAGATTTCCAGTCCCTATGACTCCAGATGCTCCGCTGTTTAACGTTATTGCGACATTGGAAAGTTTACCGGTGATCGTTGGAGTAAAACGCTCAGCAAATTTTTGATTACTACTTGGTAAGGATATGTATCCAACTATTGAATCACTATAATAAGAAAGCAATGAACGGTTTGCTCCCGATGCACCGAGTGCACTCGCCATAGCTTTATAGATGTCCATCTTGCCGAATCCCCAAGACGAATTCCAAACAGTTGAAGTAAAGGCATCAGTGTGGGTAGTACTCATCAAGTAATTCTTGATTTGGTCAGCGGTCAATGATGGTTTTGCAGCAAGCAGCAATGCTGCGCCTCCTGTCACATGAGGAGTTGCCATGCTCGTACCCTGCATAAGGAGATATTTATTATTAATAATAATGTCCGATGTCGATTCATTAAAATCAGTGCTGGAGAATGCAGCAGCAATTCCTTGACCAGGAGCAGCGACGTCTGGTTTCTGTCTGTTATCAGCTGTCGGTCCTAGACTGCTGAACGTAGAGATATTGCCGGTTTGGTCTGGCGAGCCGTACCACCAATTGTTTCCATCTGAACTCGTCCAACTCCACTTTGTTACATACGAAGCGATCGTAATTGCACCGTTTGCGGTGCCGGGTACGGCAACTGTCTTATTCGTATTACCGTTTGGAAGAGTTGCAAAAGAGCCGCCAAGGTCGCTGTCAATCCATCCGTCAAAGGTAACCGAACTGCCTGTGGTGATAAGCGTGATTGTCCACGTACCGGATTTGGGAACAGATGCAGTTGCATCGTGAATCCATACTTGGAGGTGACGGTGCCGGTTTTGAGTTTCAATGTGGTTCCATGTGTCTATCGTGCCATCTGGACGGTTCAGTCCATCTATTGACGAGTCTGCAGGAGTAGAGTATATCATGTTCGTTGGTGATGTCACTTTCAAGTCTACTGCATTTGAGTCGGGTAGCCAGATATCGAGAATGAACTCATCATTCGCTGTTCCTGGATTTTCTGTATACGTCGGCACTGTTACTGTTATAACAGCAGGCGAACCATTGGCTATACTTCCGTTGGTATGGATATTATTGTCTCCGTCATTACCGGCTGCAATACATACCACGCGCCCGGGGTTCTGAACAAAACTGTTCACTGCAACTTCACTGTCATCTGTTCCGTCATGCGAACCTAGTTGGCCTCCGAGACTCATATTGACAACAATGGGTTTCCCCAATGCCGCTGCTTTATTTTGTGCATACGTCAGACCATCGATCTCTCCGATTGATGAGAAATTACCATCTCCACCTTTCACGATGATGATATCTGCTTCAGGTGCCATTCCAATATATTTATTGGATGGTAATGAATAGCCATTTCCCGCGGCGGTACTCGCTACGTGTGTTCCATGTCCGTTAATGTCTTTCTCACGAACGACACCTCTCATGGATCCGCTCAATTCGCCTTCAATTTGTGTTTGTGAGTACTCAACACCGTAGGAAAAGCCAGAAGGTGCGGATTCGCCAACACCCGCAGTGAGAGTTTGATCCCAAATAAACAGAATTCGTGACTTTGTTGTATCCGTTTTTCTGAAATCGAAATGTTTCCAGTCAATGCCGGTATCGTAGATCAAGACAATCGCTCCGGATCCTTTATAGGGAGTGTTATTGATAAAACCTGAATGCAAAAGTGCTGCGCCGGTTTCGGGGACACTGACATCGAGAAGTGGATGATGCACTTTGCCGGGACCAAGGAACTTCACGCTTTCAAGATCAACGATTCTCACCATATCCGATGGCGTGAGCTGTGCAGTGACAAATTCTGGCAATATCGAATTGATATATATTCCCATAGTGCGAAGCGTTTCAACATCGCGAGTGTAAACAATGGCACCATAACGGATAGTGCCATCGGTGGATACTGTTGATGCGATGCGATTTAACCTGCTTGAAGTCTTTAGCAATGGCTGCGACGATTTTGTTATTAAAGATCGAAACAATGGATGCAGTTTTAACCTTTGCTTTTCCGTGATATCTGCACCGAAGGTAGTATACACAATAAGCAACAGGAGGATGGATGTTCTGATTTGTTGTGTCAAAGTTGGCATAGGAGCCTTTTTAATACTGCTGTTGGATAGTTCTTCTTGATCCGGTTCGTACAGTCTGAACTGGAGGTAATGATACGATATTTTTTAATTCTTTAGGGGGTGACATGTACTATGATGACATCTCCAAAAACAATGCTTACGGTGATCCCTCGTGCGTTAATAGCTTCTGGATGTTCTGATTGAACAATGACTGAATACTCTTTTGTTCCGTCGGACCGTGTTAAGATATCACGACGGTTTTCCTCTACAGGTTTTCCGGTAAGCAAATGCAGCAACGGTAGGTCTACATTGGCTTTTTCTGCCTCTGAAAGAGATTTTGTTGATGAACAATACAGGGTGAGAATTGAGGATAATACTGTTGCTAAGGGAAATCGAATTTTGATCATTGTCCCTCTCTATGAGTATTATAATAATCTTTCTACAATATAGGGAAGCTGTAAAAAAAGAACAAGTAAAACTATTCGCGTTTTATTTGAAGAATCGTTCTTTCCTTGTTCAACGTTAAAAAATCAGCTATCTTATCCCAATCTAAATCTTAAATGGCGAAACCCACATGACAACATACAAAGACTCCGGTGTTGATATCGAGGCGGGCGAAGATCTTGTGCGCCGCATTAAACAGCCTATTCGCACCACGTTCAATAAAAATGTTCTCGCCGATATCGGCATGTTTGGTGCGTTCTATCGTGCGAATTTCAAAGGCTACAAAAAACCGATTCTCGTTTCAAGCGTTGATGGTGTCGGCACAAAACTTAAAATCGCTATTGCAATGAATCGCCACGATACTGTCGGACAGGACCTGGTGAATCATTGTGTGAACGATATCCTCGTATGCGGCGCAAAACCATTGTTTTTCCTCGATTATTATGCCACAGGAAAACTCTCACCACTTGTCGCTGAACGAGTCATCCTTGGATTTGTGAAAGCCTGCAAAGAAAATGGATGCGCGCTCATTGGCGGCGAGACTGCGGAAATGCCCGGAATGTACGAAACGAACGATTATGACATTGCCGGCACCATTGTTGGTGTTGTGGATGAAACGAAACTGTTGGACGGTAAGAAAGTAGAGAAAGGCGATGTCCTTATCGGTTTGCCATCGACTGGATTGCACACCAACGGATACTCGCTTGCCCGGCAAGCATTATTGAGTAAGTTCACATTGAGTACTTACATCGATAAATTGAATAAAACAATCGGCGATGCGCTGCTTGCAGTCCACCGGTCCTACCAGCCGTCTCTTCATCCTCTACTTCAGCAATCTATTGCACGCAGTATTCATGGACTTGCCCATATTACCGGCGGCGGCATCGAAGGCAACACGATGCGTGTCGTGCCGAAAAAATTCAGGCTCAGTGTGGATTGGGATTCATGGGATCGTCCGGCTATTTTTGATCTTATCCAGCATGTCGGCGATGTACCGGAAAAAGATATGCGCCGCACATTCAATCTTGGGGTCGGTTTAGTTTTGATCGTCGATCGTAAGAAAACCGATACAATCATAACAGCATTGAAAAAGAAGAACGAGAAACCGTTTATTATGGGTGAAGTCATACTTGATTATCGTTAAGAACTTGAGGATCATACATTTATGAATCCCAATCTTTCAGAAAGTCTCTCTGTTATCCAAGTTATCCAGCTGATTCTTGCGCCCGGCGTCATGATTAATGCATGCGGCCTGCTGCTGCTTGGTATCAGCAATAAGTTTACAAGCGTTCTCAACCGTATCCGTGCATTGACGGAAGAAAAACGCAAGCTCATGCTTAACGCATCGCAACGAGAATTTTACCCTATAGAAAATCAGCGGGTTGAAAGTATTGCACGACAGGTTTCGGATCTTCTCACTCGTGCCCGATTGATTCGGAACGCTGTATTCTGTTACCTCCTTGCTGTAGGCCTTTTCGTCGCAACATCGCTGTGTATTGGAATAGATTTTTTTGCATCGATTCTGCAGCTTCGATACATTATTCTTGGCGCATTTCTTTTAGGAATGATCGTCGTGTTTATTGGTGTCATTTTTGGAGTGCTCGATACCATGAAAGGTTACAATATCGTCAAGTTTGAGGTGCAGGTGGACGAATAAATGACATTTGCCATTCCGGATGAAACACCAAAACATGCAAACACAGAGGTCCTTGAGAATAGCTTTTATATCTACTTTTTCTACTCCTTTCATTCAAGATGATCTTGAAACGCTCAAAAGATTTTACAGAACACACGTCCAGATTGGTTCTGGGATCTCCCACATTTTCAAGATCGTTCTTTCTTGTTTCAAATCGGATATTGCCTTTTGTTGGTTTGCTTCTACGTACGCATTTGTTGCGGTAGCATTCATGCGACTTTTAGGCAGACGCTCTGTGCTCGTCATAGGCGGCGTGGATGTTGCTAAAGATGAAAAGCTGAAGTATGGAATCTGGCTTGTTCCCTGGAAAGCTCACTTGGTGCGATATGCAATGAAACATGCAAATAAAATTATGGCTGTCGATCAGAGTCTTGCAGAAAAAGCTTGTCACCTTGTTCAGTATGATGGGAAGAATATCGAAATCGTGCCAACCGGATATGATGTTGACTTCTGGAAAATATCTGAATCGAATAAAGCCATCAACGTTTTAACTGTGGCAATAGTCCATGATGAGATACGATTTCGCGTCAAAGGAATTGATATACTATTTGAGACTGCTCGTTCGTTGCCGCATATTTCATTCACCATGATTGGTTTGACCAAAGAGATTATCGCTCTCTTCAATCCTCCTTCTAATGTTGAGTTAGTTCCACCGATGGATCGGAGGCTTTTACTACCTTATTACCAGCGGGCAAAAGTGTATTGCCAACCATCTCGGCAAGAGGGAATGTCGAATGTCCTTTGTGAAGCAATGCTCTGCGGCTGTATTCCTGTCGCAACAGATGTTGGCGCAACAAAGTCAGTTCTTGGAGAAATTGGAATGTGCGTTCCTCCCAACGCGGACGCTCTTACCTTAGCGCTCACGCAGGCTTTGCAATTACCAGAAAAAATGTATCGTGCTGCACGAGAACGAATTATTTGGAGATTTGATAAAAGAACACGCGAAAAAAAGCTGACACAGATAATAGACCACTTGTCTCGATGAAACGGCTTTCTCAAAATCTTCTCTCACTCTTTACTGCGGATATCGCACGTCGTCTGTTAGGTTTTATTTCTGTGGCTTATCTTGCACGAGTACTGGGGAAGGAAGATTTTGGTGCCATCAATCTTGGCTTAGCGGTGCTGGCATATGGCATGGTTTTAAGTGCGGCTGGTTTTCCAACGATTGGGACGAAGAAAATTGCTCAGGGAGAGTCACTTGAACTCGTAGGACAAGTGATTGGCAGCAGATTGATCTCTACAATTCTCGTGCTTGCAGTGATTGTCCTTACGGTGATAGCCGGAGTTCAGAATAGAATAATTGCGTGGTTGATCATTCTCTTTTTGTTTTCACTCCTTCCTCAAATCTTTTTTGTCGACTGGTTTTTCCAAGGAAAGGAGACGATGGGAATCGTCAGTGCGGCGAGAATAGTGCAATCGGTTATCTATCTTGCCGTCGTTCTCATCTTTGTGCGAACGGCCGACAATGTCTTATGGGTTGCGGTTGGAAGTATATGCGGAGAATGCGCTGCATCGGCACTTCTGTTTGCTCAATTTCGAAAAAAATATCATAATGTTCGCCTTCACTTTACACCGTCGCTGCACTTATTCAAGCAATCTGCTCCGCTCGCAATTGGAGTAATCCTTGCAACGCTCATGATGAATTATCCGGTTCTCGCGCTTGGAATCTTGAAAACATCTTCTGATGTCGGTGTGTATAGTGCAGCGAGCAAATTAGTGTACTTCGTTATGATGGGTGACCGCATCCTCATGCTGCTGCTTCTCCCTGCATCGGCGCGTAAATTTCATGACTCACCCGAGAAATTCCAAGGACTGCTGCGTGATTCAATGCGATGGATTCTTCTTATCAGTCTGCCTATTGCGGTCGGTGGGATGTTGATCGCAGATGACTTGATTCGGATTGTCTTTGGAGCAGACTACGGTGTATCTGCATCTGTATTGCAAGTGTTCATCTGGTATTTTTTCTTAACGATGCTGCACACGGTATTCACTTCCGGATTAATTGGAGCAGGCGGTGAAAAGTCTTACGGGAAAATCATGGTTATCACAGCACTTGCATACTTCTTCGCTATAAGCGCCGGTGTTTTCTGGTTTGGTCCAATTGGTGCGGCGTTCGGCGTAGTAGCAGCCGAAGGATTGAGTGTTGTTCTGATCGGCCGTGCGTTGCGTCTCTTGGTGCCGGTGCCTTCGCCGGAAAAAATATTGCGTGTAGTTCTCTCTGTTGTCTTGATGGCTATCGGTGTTGCCTCTGTTGAGCAATATGGATTCCTCTGGGCGCTTCTTGTGGGAGTGGGGAGTTATTGTTTGTTCATAATTCTTCTCCGAGCAGTTGTATGGAACGATGTAAAAACATTTATGGCGAGGTTCTAATGCATCTAAAAATCGGAATACTCGGTGAACGGGATGGATGGAAATTACTGCTTCAGCAAATCGGCATTCCTCATGTTGTTGTCACAAATACATTGCTTCCGGATGAATTCAGTGCCGCAGTGGTGAGTGATGATATCAACGACCGCGAATCAGAAATGCTGCGTCAGTACCTCGCACTGGGCGGAGCTGTGCTCTGCTCGGCCAAAGTGTACGCCCGAATCCGACAAACGACTGTTCAATCGATGAATGTCAACTATCTCTATCCGACGATTGATTCGCCCTTTCACTCGGTCGGTGTTATCGATGTTTATGCACAATGTCAACTAGCATGGAATGCCAACGATTTAAAGACGAACCGGGGCAGTTTGGGGGCTCATGTCGGGACACGTTCGAAAGACTTTGTCATTGCGCTTCCGTTTGATCCGGCTTCATCGGTGTTTGATCGACGCACAGCGATTAAATCATTTTATTCACCGGAGCGCCGGCTGCCGTTTGAAACAGTCTCGCTTGTTTCAAAAGGGGAAATCCGGGAGCTTGTTTCATGCTGTCTTGAATTCCTCCATCATCGCCGCGGTCTGCCCTATGTGCATCTATGGCACTTTCCCAACGGCGCACGATCCATCTTCTGTTTTCGTATTGATACAGACTATGGAACAGATGAGCAAATGGAAGATCTGTCTTCTACGATTCATCGGAACGGTATTTCCGCAACATGGTTTGTTGATACAAAAAGCCAAGAAAAGTCGATAAAATTTTTTAAGGAAATGCATAAACAAGAAATTGGCGTACATTGTTACGAGCACCAAACATTTCCGGATTATGAGCGGAATATTCAGAACATACGAAAAGCCCAGGCAATATTGCATCATGCTAAACTTGAGGCGAAAGGATTTGCTGCGCCGTTCGGTATGTGGAACGAAGAACTCGGCCGTGCAATTGTTGAGTGCGGCTTTGAATATTCATCAGAGTTTTCGTATGATTATGATGATGTGCCCGTTATGTCCCGGCTCGAGCATGGTCATGGCGCACTTCAAGTTCCGATTCACCCAATTTGCATCGGCAGTTTGAAACGACATGGATATAACGACACCCGCATCATGCGTTATTTTGATAGTGTGATTCAACGAAGGCTTGCAACGCGAGAGCCGATGATATTTTATCATCATCCAAAAGATGGGCATCATACGGTGCTGGATTGGTTATTTCAGGAGATGCGTCAAAATCGTGTGCCGATCAAGACGATGATTGAGTATGCGCGATGGTGGAAGACGCGGACAGCATCTATTCCCGAATTTCGATACACAAAAGGAAATATATATCTGCGCGGAGGTCAACGAGATCGGTCGTTGTATATGCGTATCACGCAGCCGGATGGAACAGAAGCCATCATTCCAACATCGAAACAAATAGTGCTGGAGGCAATTCGCTGGGGTTCGAAACCGGCTCCATGGGTGATGCCCGACGAGTATTTGCGTGAGCGGCGATTGAATTATCGCGTTAAACTTGTGCGCGGTCTTGATGCAGTGACAAATTTTGTTCGACGAAAAAAGATTTAGAGGAACACTATGCGCGTTTTGTTCGTAACAAATCAAGCAGCATCAGTCATGCGCGGCGGCGTGCTCACACAAACTCTTCAAACAAAAAGCGCACTAGAAAATCTTGGTGTGCATGTTACCTTATTCGACGCTTGGCGCGAATTTCACCCGAATGAATTTGATTTAGTGCACATCTTCACCGCAAATATGGCAACCTACCACGTAGCGCGTGCTTTCAAAGTTCATAATCTTCCCATCGTCATCTCGCCTGTGTTTTTTACCCGCCGCTCCATACAGGTCGTCCAAAATGTCGTTGCTGTAGATAGACTGATGAGCCGCTTTTTCCGTGGTTTCTGGACAGATTATGGTTTGATAGCAGAGATGTGCCATTGGGCGGAAGCGCTTCTGCCGAATACGACCGATGAGGCGCGTTTATTTGAAAAAGCTTTTCATATTCCCCAAAAGAAAATCACCGTTGTGCCAAATGGCGTGGAAGAACGATTCGCATATGCGGAACCAAATCTTTTTGAGAGGGAGTATAGGATAAAAAACTTTATTCTCTCTGTCGGTCATATTGGTCCAGGGCGTAAAAATGTCTTACGTCTCATTGAAGCATTAGAGCACATCGATCATCCCGCCGCAATTATTGGGCGCATTGAAGATACGCCTTCGGGAAGAGCATGTTTGGAACGCGCTAAACGCAACCCGCGATTATTGATTGTGGATACGCTGCCGCATGATTCCATGCTGCTTGCTTCTGCATACAGTGCGTGTGATGTGTTTGTCTTGCCGTCACAATTTGAAACACCGGGCATTGCCGCATTGGAGGCAGCGCTTGCCGGTGCAAAGATCGTTATTACACCGTTTGGAGGAACACGAGATTACTTCGGGAACAACGCCATCTATGTTGATCCAACCTCTGTAGAAGACATCGTAAAAGGAATTCAATCGGCGTTAGGAAAAGAGAAAGATCCGGAGTTACGTGAGCGTATCAGAAAAGAATTTATCTGGAACAAGGTGGGAGAGAAGACGAAGCAAGTGTACGAACATGTTTTAGGACTGGCTTAAGCTGCTTTTCATCTGCCGACATTTTTTGTATATTGCACTGCAGATTGATCAAACATTACACACATTACACAAGAGAGAGGTTTTAGTGGCGAAATCGTTGAACATCTTCTTTGTCGGCGATATTAACGGCAAACCGGGGATGACACTCATCTCTTCATTGCTTAAACAGTATATCCAAAAGTACGAAATCGATTTCTGTGTCGTCAACGGCGAGAATGTCACTGAGGGGAAAGGGATTGATGAGGCAGATGCAAAAACATTGTTTGGATTGGGAGTTCATGTCATTACCACCGGCAACCATTTGTGGGATCGATGGCAATCCAAAGCACTGCTTTCAAAAGAACGCAATATTCTACGTCCGTTGAATTATCCGAAAGAAAATCCCGGCAGTGGTTTTGTCGTCTACGATTTAAAAGAAAAGGGGCGTGTAGGCGTCGTAAATATACAGGGGCGAACGTTCATGCAAACGATCGACGATCCGTTCAAGGCGGCAGATTGGGCTTTGAGCAGGATAGCAAATGATACGAAAGTAGTACTGATCGATATGCACGCCGAAGCGACAGCGGAAAAAATGGCGCTTGCGTGGCATCTTGATGGACGTGTGAGCGCAATCGTCGGTACACACACGCATATACCGACATCCGATGCGCGGATTCTTCCAAACGGTACTGCATATATTACCGATGTAGGAATGAGCGGACCGTACGATTCGGTCATCGGAATGAAGAAGGAAATCGCAATTCGTCGATTCATGTTCCAGACACCATACAAGTTCGAAATGGCCGAACATGATGTGCGAATGTGCGCAGTCTCTATTCAGGTGGATGTTGAAACGGGGAAAGCGACAAAGATTGAACAAGTGATTTTCCCAAGTTTTCAGTAGTGTGTGTTCACATGGAAGTAAAATACGGTCTATGAAACAAGTACAATGACACAGTATTTGCGTGCTCAATATAATCTTAACGATCCTGCCTGTATATCCATTATCGATGATTTGCCTTTCTGGTCTGCTCCATTTGGTATAAAACTATTGGATATTGTGCGTTATAAGAAAAATATACGCGCACTCGATATTGGTTTTGGATTTGGTTTTCCCCTTATGGAACTTGCAATGCGTCTCGGTCCTTCATCGAAAGTCTATGGCATCGATCCAGAAAAAACCGGAATAGAACGTGCTCAGCTCAAGCTCAAATATTCTGAAGTACAGAATGTTGAATTGATCGAAGGCGTTGCTGAAACAATGCCGTTTGAAAACAATTTTTTTGATCTGATTGTTTCAAATAATGGCTTGAATAATGTTCGGGATTTGACCAACGTAATGGCAGAATGCAATCGTGTTTCCAAAATAACTGCTCAGCTTGTTTTTACATTCAATACGAATCGCACATTTATAGAATTGTACGATGTGTTCCGTGAAGTGCTGAGGGAACACGGGTTGCGGGAATGTGAAGAAAAAATTGACATTCATATTTATTCCAAGCGCAAGCCGCTCTCTGAGTTCAAAGATGTGCTGCATGCAGCAGGTTTTCTGATCCGAGCAATTCACGAAGATGAATTTACGTATCGATTTTCAGACGGCACATCGATGTTCAATCATTTTTTTATGAAATTAGCATTTATGGAAGCGTGGAAGGAGATTGTGCCGGCAGATCTTCAAGATGAGATTTTTCAGCAGATTGAAGACAAGATGAATCGTAGAGCCGAAAGAAACCAAGGATTCGCTATGAGAGTACCGTTTGTTACAATGGATTGTGAAAAGACGAAACATATAAACTGAAACAAATCGAGCCTCCATAGAGAAAAAGAACAGACAGAGAATAGTATCAAATCATTATCTGCGAAATTCTCATCTGTGGTCGATCGGCGGGATTGGAGAAATTATTATGGCTGAAATTATTGACGGAAAGAAAATTGCCGAAGATATCAAGCGTGAGGTGAAACAAGAAGTTGTCCGTATGCGCGCAACGAAAGGGATTGTTCCGGGATTAGCGTTTATCCTTGTGGGCGAAAACCCCGCTTCACAATCGTATGTCCGATCAAAGGGAAAAGCATGCGAAGAAGCAGGCATCTATTCGGTTACTGAACGAATGCCGATGGATACACCGGAATATGTATTGCTGGCGAGGATTGCTGAATTCAATGCCGATCCCAATATCCATGGACTTCTCGTCCAACTGCCGCTGCCGAAACATATCAGCGAGGAAGAAGTAATCCGAGCAATCGACCCGCGAAAAGATGTCGATGGGTTCCATCCGATGAACATTGGAAAGTTAGTGATCGGTCAGGATACCTTTAAATCATGTACACCGGCGGGAATACAGGAATTACTCGTTCGCAGCGGAAATGATCCTGCTGGGAAACATGTTGTTGTTGTTGGGCGGAGTAATATTGTGGGTAAACCGATAGCGAACATCCTTCTCCAGAAACAATCCGGAGCGAACGCAGTTGTCACTGTTGCGCACACAGGTGCTTCTGATCTTACCTCCTACATCAAGTCTGCGGATATTCTGATAGCCGCAATTGGTAAACCGGAATTCATTACCGGTGCAATGTTGAAAGAAGGTGTTGTCGTTATCGATGTCGGAATCAATCGCGTGGAGGATTCTTCATTGCCGAAAGGATATCGAATTGTTGGCGATGTGCATTTTGAATCTGCATCGAAAATTGCAAAAGCTATCACTCCTGTTCCCGGCGGTGTTGGCCTCATGACCATTGCAATGCTTCTGAGAAATACGGTGAAAGCAACGAAGCAATTGTCATGATACATAGCAACAAGCAAGAGAAGAAGCAACAGGAAGTGAAAAAGGATTTAAGAGAATGACGGAACATATTAAACAAGAAGGCGGCCTACGCGGTTATATTCTTCAAGGTGCTTTGGTTACTCTTGCGATTTTGCTGCTGGTTTTATATGTCTATATGTTTTCTCGCATTCATCAACAGATGGGTGAAACCGGAGGTATCATCATCTTAGTTCCGGTGATTCTATCAGCTTGGGTTTTGGGAGCAAGAGGTGGAATGTTGGCAGGATTGATTGTTGGTCTCGTAAACCTCCTTCTGCACGGATTTGCTCTTCAGTATGGTTCCATGGAATTTGTTTCTATTATTTTCGGCGGTATTATAGCCAGCATTATTGGGTGGGTAACGGGAAGATTCAGTGAGCTAAGAATAAGTTCACTTCTCTTCGGTGTCGATCTCTCTGCTGATACGAGCGGGCAATCAGTTGCCGAACTGCTGCGAAAAAGAACGAAGGAAATGGTGGCAGGGGAACGAAATCTTCTCCGTACGTTGATCGACAACTTACCGGACAAAATATATGTCAAAGACGACAAGGGTCGTTATGTCATCAATAATATGGCTCACTTACAATCGGTAGGCTTATTGAAACAAGAAGATGCATTGGGCAAGACTTCGTTTGATTTTTTTTCTGAGCTGCTTGCGAAGAAATTCACTTCAGATGAACGGAATGTTTTTGAAACAGGTGAAGCGCTCTTGAATCATGAAGAAGAGGTGTTGGATGCGAAAACGGGAAAACTCAATTGGCATCTGACCACAAAGGTTCCCATTAGAGACAATCACGGAAAGATTATCGGTATTGTCGGGGTTAGCAGGGATATCACGGAACGCAAAAAAATAGAAGAAGCATTGAAAAATGAAAAAGCTTTTTTAGATGCACTGATGGACAACATCCCGGACAGTATTTACTTTAAAGACCGGCAGTGTCGTTTACTAAGGACGAATCGTAAAGAAATGCGAGACCTGAATGTGGACGATATGAGTCAAATCGTTGGAAAAACTGATGCAGACCTGTGGGGTGAAGAGTTTGGCCGAAAGACATTTATTGATGAACAGCGACTGATGGAATCGGGCGAGCCGATTATAGGTCTCGTTGAAAGCAGGCAATTGAAGGACGGACAGACCAACTGGACGTGGACCACAAAAGTTCCGTTGCGCGATGACAGTGGTCAAATCGTGGGGCTCGTGGGGATCACGCGCGGAATCAATGACCTTATGAAGGCACAGCAAGAGCGCGAAAAATTATTAGCCAATCTCAGCGATAACGAACATAAATTCCGTACCTTGTTCGAGAATTTGACAGAAGGTGTTGCACTGCATGAAATGATCTACGATGAGAACGGCAAAGCGGTTGATTATCGCATTCTCGATATTAACCCGTCATACGAAAAGCATACAGGCCTACTCCATAAGAAAGCAAAAGGATTATTGGCGAGCGTTCTCTATGGCACAGCGTCACCGCCATACTTTGAAGAATTCGAACGCGTAGCGCGCACCGGAGAACCCTATACCTTCGAAACATATTTTTTACCGCTGGAAAGACACTTTCGTATCGGTGTTGTCTCGCCGAAGCAAGGTACTTTCGCAACGGTATTTGAAGACATTACCGAGCGCAGGCAAAAGCAAAAGCAATTGCAGGATAAGAACGCAGAGTTAGAACGCTTTACGTACACGGTATCGCATGACTTGAAAAGTCCGCTGATTACAATTAAAGGATTTGCAGGCGCACTGCTGCATGATGTCATTGCTGGGCGATATCAACGATTGGAAAGCGATCTGCGGAGGATTGCCGACGCTGCTGATAAAATGGGAGGACTCCTTGGGAATCTTCTGGAGCTTTCTCGCATTGGGCGCACCATGAACCCGCCATCGGATGTGAATCTGGTTGAACTCACACAAGAAGTTGTGGGGCTGCTCGCCGGAACGATTACAGAACATGAAGTGGAAGTAATCATTCAACCAGATTTACCGATGGTCTATGGTGATCAACGGCGTCTGGCACAAGTACTGCAAAACTTGATAGAAAATGCCGTCAAGTTTATGGGGAACCAGCCGAATCCACGTATTGAAATCGGCACACGGAAAGATCATGAAGAACAGGTGATCTATGTTCAAGACAATGGCATCGGTGTGGATCCACGCTATCACGAAACGGTGTTCGGATTATTTAACAAGCTTGATACCGGCACCCACGGCACCGGTATCGGATTGGCTCTTGTGCACCGCATTGTAGAAATTCACGGCGGAAGAGTCTGGGTCGAATCACAAGGCAAAGGTTTTGGTACAACGTTCTGCTTTACACTCTCCTCAAACCATATAGCGCGAAAGGATCATGAACAATGATTGGCAAACCATTGACGATATTACTGGTAGAAGACAACCCCGATCATGCGGAACTTGTCAAACGCAATCTGGAAGAATTTCAGGTTGCCAACCATATTTATCATGTCGAAGACGGTGAAGCTGCACTCGACTATGTGTATAAACAAGGCACATATTCCGATCAAAAGAAATATCCGCGTCCAGATCTCATACTGTTAGACTTGCGTTTACCTCGAATCGACGGCCTGGAAGTGCTTAAACAAATAAAAAGTGATTTGACACTGCAAGCGATTCCGATTGTCGTGCTTACCACATCCGATGCTGAAAAAGATTTGGCCCAAGCGTATGAATACCATGCAAACAGCTATGTAACCAAGCCGGTCAATTTTGAAAACTTCTCGCGCCTCTTGCGCGATTTAGGTTATTACTGGTTGGCATGGAACAAACGCCCTTGGTGAAGAAAGAAAGGATGATGCGAATGTCCAAGAATAATTCTGAACGGCATATTCTCCTTGTGGAAGACGAATCCGGTCACGCCGAGTTGATCTGTCGTGCCTTTGCCGATTCGGCAGAAGAATATTCTGTGATCGTCGCTCGGACTCTGAGTGAAGCCAGAACAGAAATAGAAAATCGTACACCTCATATAGCATTGGTCGATAATGGTTTACCGGATGGACAAGGTGTGGCTTTAGTGCCGATGTGCAAAGATCGTTTCCCAATTGTCATACTTACATCGCATGGCGGCGAAGAATTAGCCGTTCAAGCGCTCAAATCGGGCGCGATGGATTACGTTGTGAAATCCCCTGAAGCATTTGACTCGATGCCTCGCACAGTGGAGCGCACGTTGCGTGAATGGCATCTTATTCATGAACGCAAGCGGGAAGAAAAAGAACGGGAAAAACTGATTCGCGAACTCCAGGAAGCGCTCGCGAATGTAAAAAAACTCAGCGGGCTTATTCCCATCTGTTCATCCTGTAAAAAAATTCGAGATGACAAGGGATATTGGAATCAATTAGAAAAATATCTGTTGGAACACTCCGATGCAACACTCAGCCATGGCCTCTGCCCGGAATGTGCGAAGGATTTTGTATCCGGAGCGTCTTGACAAGAAAAACAGCTGCAATCAAGAAGAACAGCCGACATATGGGGAATGCATCTGCATTCTTCTCATGTATGGAGTATCCTGCTGGCTGTTTCATCGCCATATTCCAGAAGAGTCACACCGGATTACCAAGTAATGATCAAACCAAGTATAGGTTCTCTTCTCTCAGACACAAATCTTTCAATCAACATCGAACGGTGTAGGCCCGAAACATATGGTTGATTATTCAGAAGCGGCGGCTATAGATAAAAGAATATTTTAACGCATCAAGTAACATTAATTGATGAACGCCACTTTCTTTCCTATTTTTAGAAGCCTTGCTATTCCTTCTTCTCAAAAAGCCTGGCAAATCCCGGATATGCTGTCAACGGGATAATGTCAAATGTGATCAGACCTTCTTTAACTAACGGCAGCGTTGCAAGCACCGATCGAGCATCTTCGGCGTCCTTACATTCGAGTACGAGTACTGCTTCCTGACGATCGCTGCGGAAATATAATTCGCGGATCATTCCTGCCTGATACAATTCCCATGCCCGCGCAGCTTCCGTGCGAAGGATTTCAGAAGTGAACCGGTTATCGATTATACCAGGAACTTCTTTTTCTAGTGCTAGAATTTTCATAAAAGAAATATCCAGTAATTATTTTGCTGTTTCCTTGACCGGAATGTTGGAAACCGAATTAAAAAGACGAATCGTCTCGTCGTTCAAAAGAACCCAAATGCTATACACTCCGAGAATAGTGCCGAGCGGAATGCTGAGGAGACTGAAGAATGATACAATAAGCAAGGTAATCCGTCCCCATTCCTTTTTCCTTAACACACCAACCGCACCAATGATCCCTGCGATAGCAAAAATCATGATGAGAACACCCACACATGTTAAGATGATCGGTACGACGTTCAACATTTCCGGAGGAATCTCACACATTTCGTTGTGGTTGAAACGCGAGATATATTCCATAAGATATCCAAATCCAAAAGCCAATGCAAAGAGAATAAGCGCTCCGATGATTGCCAGAGAGCGGTATACGATATTTAGGATTCCCACGAGTGTAATATGCTTTTCCATTTTAATTGTTCCTCATATGGTTATGGAAGAATTGATCTATGTGAATACGATTTCCTATACGATATAATAGAATGCAATGTTTCATGGTGCTTCGATGACACTCACCAAAGTTCACCGTAGCGCCAATAACAATGATCTCATGGCCAACGCAACTTTGGGGGATCGGTTTTCTCCATTCAACTAACGTAGCAGCAGCATCTTCTTCGTCTCAATGAATCTCTTATGAGGGTCTCCCGCCGAAACTGCTTCAAGTCTATAGAAGTATAATCCCGAAAATACATTTGCATTCCAGACTATCGAATGATATCCAGCTTGCTGCTCTGTGTTGACTAATTCGCTAACCAATTGACCAAGGATATTATAGATGACAATCCGAACAGTACTTCGTGCACTAACAGTCTTGGGCCTCCGGCTGTGATTCAGTTATTTGGACAAGCCGAGCTTGCCTGCCCACCGTCTTGTTTACCCGCCAAGCTTTGTGGCGGGTTGGTCGGGAGCGTCTGGTTAGAATGCAAACGTTTACAAATTTAATTAACCATTATTCTACATGCTGCTATTGTTCACTATAGTTTTACTTTGTCGGTGAAGTGTCTACCGGAAGAATTGTTGTTTCCGATAAATCATCAAACATAATCCAAGGATTTCCAATATTTTGTTCCCTTCGTAATACAATATCCAATTGTCCAACATGATGTTGAAGATGACGAAGATTGTAATCCACTAAATCAATTTTAGGAAAACCTTGCCACTCAAATGGTGATGGAGTTGTAAAATAAGTATCATTTATATTTTGAATGAATTGATTTGCTTTTTGTCTTACATATTTGCAATAGGCTTTCATAGTACTTTTTGAAATCGGATGCTTTTGATTCTCAACCATTTGAGAATCTGGATAGACCCAATAATTATGAATATCTTTCATGTCAAAACTTTGAGGTTGAAAAGTTGCTTGATTGGCGTGAAAATAAAAATCAGTAAACCATAGAACATGATAACATATCTGCCAAAACGGCACGTTACTTATTCTTGCCGTCCATGTTGTATCATTGGCATTATCAATTACATGCTCCAGCATTTTAAACGCGGCCCCGATCTGCCTTGAATAGCTTTTCTTTATTTCTGACAGCACAGTGGAGTCCTTCACTGAGGGTGATGACATCGTATTGACAACTTTTGTCGGAGTTTGAGAAAAAGCTAAAGAGGATAGGAGAAATAATAAGATCAATGAGTTTTTCATTCTTGCTCCTGTTTTAAATGGTTTACCGACCACGATGGGTAGTTTCTGTTTTCACTAAATATTTTGCACACCTCAAATAACAACGCAATATATCTTTGCGTTCTAACGGACCGGCTCCCGATAAATCGGGATGCGCAACATATTTCATTAAGATTATTTAGGAATTCGTTTTCTTTGATAACAGTTTTGAAAGTGCTTGCTTCAACTCTGATTGATCTTTCAGAATCTCACCAATCCGCTCTGCGAATGCGGATAATACAATGCGAATCGTATTTGCAAATTCTAAACAATCCTCATCACTTTCCGCATGCAATCCTTCACTTAAAGCACTATGCAGCAAAGTCAATGGGTTGTGACCATCAATTAGTAGTGAATCAGGAATGCCGCCTTTTAATGATTCGACGGCTTTTGTAAACTGTGTTTCATTTTTTGCATTTCTCAATGCATCAGCCAAACTAGTATCCGATTTCGTTAACTCAACAACTTTAATTATCTCATCAAATATTCGATTCTTTTGATTCTCGACTACACGTCTATAATATGCAAATGCGCCAATACCAAGCCCTTGATTCTCTGCTCTCCTGCCTTTTAAAAAATAATCTTTTTCGCTTCCAACTAACGAAAGCAACCTAGTAGGAGTCGGTGTTCCAAACGAAGGCCATTCGCCGATCTTTACAATCGTTGCCTTATTGCTATCCTGTAAATGAAATAAAATAGGATATATTTTGATAGTGTCTTCACAATTTTTGCATTGATAAGATAGAAATAGCAATTCACCTTTACCTTCTTGGGGGTAAATTTTTTCCTTCGTGGGTTCAAAGAAACGAATACCTTTACAGGATTCGTTCTTACAAAATAATTGCAATTCTTCTAATGCGATTTGCCATTTTTGGGGAGGATATTGAGTGTTGTATTCATACGCAGATACTTTAATGGTTGCTTCCGAACCTGGGGGCGAATTAATTAAGAATTCTTCCAAAGTGGGAAGTTCTTTTTCTAATTTAGAATCTTGTATTGCCATAGTTCACTCTTTGGTTTATGGTGTTGCGTCCTAACGGATGGCGCATAAGCTGCGCCACTGAATACTCTCAAAATACACAAAACAAAACTAGTTCATGCTGATAACCGAATTAATTAAACCCAAACCAACGAGGTACTGAAAAGGTAATAATAAAAATACAAACCCACCATTTGCAATGACTAACGTACTCGGCTAATTGCGTCAGCTTGATGCGCTGGTTATACGGCATGCCTGTCTTATTTTTTTGTTTTGCGCCCCATAATATTTTTATTTCTTGAGTTGGATTTCTTCATATTCATTATCGTTTTAGAGAATTGAATTATTTTAAAAGATCAGGCGGATATTTACCATTAACAACATCAATAAATCTTTTAAATTCTGCATCATAGAAAAACGAAAAATGTTTACGGTATTTATCTTTATTGACTTCGTTCCCATAGACAATTTTCCCATATATATAAAAGTACATTCCTTTGTTTTGGATAACAACATTGAGCGGAACAGGAGTAAAATCAGATGTGTGGAACATTGTTTTCCCCGCGCCTGGGGGTATGTCAGATAAGATGTTCTCATTTTTATATGGGACAGTAAAATCTATATCATTGCGGGAATAGTTTAATTTTGCACCTGAAGAGATCTTTACATTTGTAGCGGTGGTTTTACCAATGTTGGAAAACGTGATAAATACTGTCACCGCAGAGCCATCAATCTTTGTGATAATGGCGTTTGAAATCTCTACGATTGGTTTTTCAGAAGCGCTTAAATGATTTTCAATTTTTGGTTGTTTTATTTTTGTGGTATCAGTTGATATTGATTGTTTAGATGTAGTTTGTTCTTCATCCCATACTTTTACTTGTAGATGAAGGGCTACTGCAAGGAAACCTAAAACAATACCAGAGAAAAATATCCAAATAGATGGTGTCTTATGGAAGAAGAAAATATAAGCACCTATGGCGAGCAACAAGGCGCTAAGGCTTGCAGAAATAAAGATATATGTTTGCATTTTAATTCTCATTATAAAAGTTTTTGCGATGCACTAATCTCAGTATTTCTTGTCTTTATATGTGGTCTAATTACTGGCGTATTCATATCTCTATTCTTTAAATATTTTTAGGCGCATTAAAAAATGCTTTTAGGCATGCCGTATAACGGATGGCGGCTAAGCTGCCGCGCTGATAACTTTCAAAATGTACCAAACGAAACAAGTTCATGCTGAATAATTTATTATTAAGAACCGAAACCTATGCTCGCCATGTTTAACGTACCAACGCTCATCCGGTCAGCTTGATGCCCTGGTTAACGTGCCGCGTTTACTACTGGGTGAACATAGATATTATTTAAATGCTTGTAACAATCGAGTAAGACCGGAATAGCATTAAAACACTCTTCTGCAAGCTTCGATGTAATCGAGTGGTGATTGGCTTCGTGGAGCAATTCGTTTCTCGCCTTCGTGGCACGCAAGAGGAGCTCATCCAGGATATTGTACTTCTTTGGATCATTTGATGGGAGCTTTGACAGTACATCTTTCCACTTTTGACCGGTCAAACTTGGAAATAGGTTTTCTAGCCGGCGCCTGTGGGAATCGTTATCAGATTCCATTCTCGTCATAACTCCTTCAGGAAGATTCAGTACGTGCATAAAGTTTAAAAGAAACCTTTCCAAGAGAACTTCTTTAAGAATACAGAAGAAAACGACGACGGCCAGATCCTTGAATTCCTCTGGTTCCGCCATGTATGATTCTTCGACTGCTGTATCGGAAAAGTAGTATGCCTCATAGATATGACGAATGAGGACAAGAACATTGAGTTCCAGGAACATCAAGCCGCCTTCGCTCTGGACACCACAAACAGAACATTTGTAACCTACCTTGAGTCTTCCTTGATCGCGATCGACAAATCCACACTCTCGACAAACTTGGTAAGTCCTCGCAAAATCAACAATCATATCTGCGTCTGATCTGTCCATAGAACTCCTTGCCCTTATCAGCGGCACGCTAACATGTGATTAGATATGCCGAAGGCATCTACCAATGGTATGGCTTCGCCACCTTCGGGAGACTTAGTCTGTATTTTGTCCGTAATAGGATGATAGATAGACTTTGTGCTTCATATTGCATTTGATTTCTCAAGAGCTGTCATTGGCGATTCCCCCAATGGTACGAATCAGAGATTTGAGATTTTTGCTTCTATAATATACATGTTTCTGGATATGAGGGCAAGAAAAAAGGAAGAGAACAGAGTAGATAAATACAAAAGCCGCTTCATCACTGTGATAAAGCGGCTTCACTATTCTAAAATAGTAAAAGATATTTTAATTGTTTTACATAATTATTTATCCGCGCAAAAGACTGGAGAGCAGCAGTTCTCGAATAGAGTTAAGTTCTCTCGGTAGTTTGTCGTAAAGATTCATGAATAACTCTTCATGGAGCTGGATTTCTTTTTTCCACAACTCCGTATCCACTTTCATCAAATCATCAAATTGTTTCCGGGAAAATTCCAATCCATTCCAGTCAATGTCTTCATAGAGCGGCATCCAGCCAAGCGGACTTTCAAACCCTCTTGCAGATCCATTCACGCGTTCCACGATCCATTTCAGCACGCGCATATTCTCGCCATATCCCGGCCAGATAAAATTACCGCTCTCATCGACTCGGAACCAGTTCACTCCAAAGATTCGCGGAGGATGAGCAACGCGGCGGCCCATGGTCAGCCAGTGATCGAAGTACTCGGCCATATGGTAGCCGCAGAATGGCAGCATTGCAAACGGATCGCGGCGTACTTGCCCAACCTTACCCGCTGCTGCCGCTGTTGTCTCAGAGCCCATCGTTGCAGCAAGATAAACGCCATGCGCCCAATTCACCGCTTGACAGATTAACGGCATTGTATTACTTCTGCGGCCGCCGAAGATAAATGCCTTTATCGGGACACCGTTTGGATTCTCCCACTCGGAATCGATACAGGGACATTGATTTGCCGGGGTAGTAAACCGTGCATTCGGATGAGCAGCTTTACGTCCGCAATCGGGAGTCCATTGTTGTCCGGTCCAATCAATCAATTGAGGAGGGGGTGTTTTCGTCATACCCTCCCACCATACATCGCCATCCGGTGTGAGTGCAACGTTCGTGAAGATAGAATTCTTTTTAATAGTGACCATGGCATTCGGGTTCGATTTTTCCGAAGTACCGGGCGCAACTCCAAAATATCCGTTTTCGGGATTAATGGCATAGAGTTGGCCGTCTTTTCCCGGTTTAATCCATGCAATATCATCGCCTACTGTCGTGACCTTCCATGTTTTCAAAGCATCCGGAGGAATAAGCATGGCAAGGTTGGTTTTACCGCAGGCGCTTGGAAACGCAGCTGCAACATAAGTTTTTTGTCCTTGTGGAGATTCAAGCCCGACAATGAGCATATGTTCAGCCATCCAGCCTTGATCACGCGCCATCGTGGAGGCAATGCGAAGTGCAAGACATTTTTTCCCGAGTAAAGCATTTCCACCATACCCGCTTCCAAACGACCAGATCGCATGTTCTTCCGGGTAGTGAACAATATATTTTTCTTTGTTGCACGGCCATGGAACATCTTTCTGACCTGGCGCCAATGGTGCGCCAACCGAATGAACGCATGGCACAAAATCGCCGTCACTGCCAAGCACATCCCAAATAGCTTTTCCCATGCGAGTCATAATTCGCATATTGACAACAACATACAGTGAGTCTGTTAACTCAATGCCGATGTGTGCGATATGAGAACCAAGCGGCCCCATGCTAAATGGGATAACATACAGAGTGCGTCCTCGCATGCAACCGTCGAATAACTTATTCAAAGTTACTTTCATCTCCCGCGGATCAGCCCAATTATTTGTCGGGCCCGCATCGCTCTTCTTTACACTGCAAATAAATGTACGATCTTCCACGCGCGCTACATCACTCACATCCGATCGGACGAGGTAGCTGTTGGGACGTTTTTTCTCATTCAATTTTATGAATGATCCGGACTTCACAAGCTGTTGATACATAGTATCATTTTCGGCTTGAGAACCGTCGCACCAGTACACATTGTCTGGTTTTGTTAATGCAGCAATATCTTTTATCCAGGTAATTGCTTTTTCATTTTTGACATATGCCGGGACATTCATAATTAATCCATTCATTAGTTAATAAAAGAACAAAAAATCTTCTATAAAGGTTTCTTACCAATCGCGGACAACTTTACGATTACCAATTTGGATCTCTCGCGGCGCATTCGGATCCAGAGCCCATTTGATGCGCGCTAATCCGTCTGCAACCTCGCTGACCGAACCGGCATAACTGAGGCGCAAATGGCCTTCCATACCGAATTCTTTACCCGGGATGGTAACCACGAGAGCTTTCTTCAATAAAAAATCCGCCATTGCCATGGAATCTTTATTCAATGCACTAAAATCAGGGAAACAGTAAAATGTTCCTTGTGGTTTTATGATTTTCACACCTGGAATAGACTGCAATTCCTGCATGACTGTATTTCGGTTCTTCTCAATTGTATCGAGCAAAGTATCGACACAACTCTGATCGCCTGTCAGTGCCGCTTCTGCAGCGACCTGGCAGATCGGTGAATTGCAAGTTGTAATTTGTCCTTGAATATTTGTCATAACCTTGACAAGTTTTCGATTAGCAACAACCCAGCCCACTCGAAACCCCGTCATGCCGTACGTTTTTGAAATACCGTTAATCACAATAACATTGGTCGATTCGATATCTTTTTTTGTAAAGTTATAAACAGGTGCTATTTTTTTGCCATCGAAGACAAGTTTGTGATAAATATCGTCCATCAGGAGATAGATATTTTTTCGTTCACAGAATTCAACAATCTGGCCGACAAACTCATCCGAGAATACGGCGCCGGAAGGATTGTTCGGACTATTGACGATAATTGCACGGGTCGATGGAGTAAGTGCTTTTTCAATCTCCGATAGTTTCGGATAAAAGCTTCCATCGGCTGGTGTGACGATTACAGGTACACCGTTGACCATTTTGACCATTTCCGGATAGCTCACCCAATATGGAGCCAAGACAATGACTTGATTTCCCGGATTAATAAGAGCATAGAGCACATTGAATATGGAATGCTTGGCACCATCGGAGACGATTACATTTGCCGGATCTATAGTTCTCCCGTAATTCTTTTCTGTATATTGAACAATGGCTTTTTTCAGCGAAGGCATACCGTCCGACGCCGGCACATACTTTATTTCGCCTGAGTTCAATTTTTCGATGGCACTCGAGATTGCGCCAATAGGAGCCTTGTTCTTTGGTTCGCCGATCCCAAGGTGAACAACTGCCTCACCTTGTGCACGCAGCTTCGCAGCTTCAGCGTTAAGTTTTACTGTTGGCGATTCAGCGATTGATGCCGCTAGCTTGCTGATATTCATAAAAAATACTCCAATTAATTATTGACTGACTAAGAAAAGATTTCGGTACATCGAATAAATGTGTTTATAACATAACAATACATTTTATTAATAAGTTACATGTTTTTCAGAATAATTCAATGGAAGGAGACTGTTTATATTCAATTTCCAAAAAAAATGATTGAGTTTGTTTGTGAAGGGATTCTTCCGTATTTTTTAAAGGAATTTATCAACAAGAACAAATCCGGAATATGAGAGCAATCATCCCCGTTGCAGGTGTAGGCAGTCGGCTCCGCCCGTACACATTCACAGTGCCGAAAGTACTCCTGAATGTTGCCGGTAAACCGATCATCGGACATATTCTCGATAAAATTATTGAGGCTGGCTTTACCGAAGCTACCATTATCATCGGATATCTCGGTGAAATGATTAAAGAATATGTGCTTGCGAACTATAAGATTAAGGTCGATTTCGTGGAACAGGAGGAGCGCCTTGGTCTGGGTCATGCCATCTACATCTCCCGGCATACATTCTCCACCAGCCCAATTCTCATTATATTGGGCGATACGATCTTTGAGGTTGATCTGAAGTCGATGATTAAGAACGATCAAACACAAATTGGTGTTAAACATGTGGATGATCCGAGGCGGTTTGGAGTTGCCGAAACAACCGACGGCCAGATAACACAACTGGTAGAGAAACCGGAAGTGCCGAAGAGTAACCTTGCTCTCGTCGGCCTGTACTATATCACACAGCCACAGCTCTTAGTGGATTGTTTGAAGGAAATGATTCAAAACAACACACGTACAAAAGGCGAATTCCAATTGACTGATGCGCTTCAGATGATGCTCAACCACGGTGAAAAGATGAAGACGTTCTCTATAGAAGGATGGTTTGACTGCGGTAGTCCGGAGACGTTGCTTTCCACAAACCGATATCTTCTGGAACATCAACCTCCGCCTCAGCCGTTGAAAGGTGTCCTGATTCAACCGCCTGCTTTTATCTCAACAAAAGCAAAAGTTTCCAATGCTATTATCGGACCCCATGCCACTATTGCTGAAAATGCAGTAGTGGAAAATACCATTGTCCGCAACTCTATCATTAGCGAGGGAGCAACAGTACTCAACTCGCTCATTGAAGATTCTATTATTGGCAGCAATGCTGTCGTCCGTGGGAATTATAAACGAATTAATATCGGTGATTCATCTGAATTGGAATTTTACTGATCAACTTACCATTGCAATCCAACCAGATCAATTTTTCGATCGAACATAAATTTTATTTACTGAATCATCAACTTAGTACGGAGAAACAATGAGAAACTTATTTACTTCGGAATCGGTATCCGAAGGACATCCCGACAAAGTGTGCGACCAAATTTCCGATGCAGTTCTTGACGCATTGCTTCTACAAGACAAAACATCGCGTGTGGCATGCGAAACATTCGTTACTACCGGTATGGTACTCGTCGGCGGAGAAATCACTACCAAGGGATATATCGAAGTCCAAGAGATCGTCCGCAATGTTATTCGCGATATCGGTTATACAAAAGCCGGAGTCGGTTTTGATGCCGATTCATGCTCAGTCCTCTCTTCTATCCATTCTCAGTCGCCTGACATTGCTCAGGGTGTGGATACCGGTGGCGCAGGCGACCAAGGAATGATGTTCGGATACGCCTCTTCGGAGACTCCCGAGTTGATGCCCGCACCAATTATGTACGCGCACAAATTGGTGTTTCAACTTGCTTCTGTTCGAAAGAAACAGCCCAACTTGATGCCCTATCTTCGCCCAGATGCAAAGTCGCAGGTAACAGTCGAATACGACAGCGACGGAAAACCCGTCCGCGTTGATACAATTGTTGTCTCCACTCAGCACGATCCCGATGTGACACAAAAAAAGATTAAAGAAGATGTCATCGAGTTGATCGTACGAAATGTTATTCCATCTGGAATGCTTGACAATAAAACACGCTACTTCGTCAATCCTACGGGTAGATTTGAAGTTGGCGGGCCTCATGGTGACAGCGGTTTGACCGGGCGTAAGATTGTTGTCGATACGTACGGCGGACGCGCACCACATGGCGGCGGCGCATTCTCCGGTAAAGACCCAACGAAAGTAGATCGCAGTGCTGCATATGCGGCACGTCATCTTGCAAAGAATATTGTCGCTGCAAAGCTTGCCACCGAATGTCAGATCCAAGTAGCATATGCGATCGGTGTAGTAGAACCTGTGTCCATTCAAATCAAGACCTTCGGCACCGGCATCATTCCTGATGCACAGCTCTCGGATTTTGTGATGAAGGAAATTGATCTCACGCCTCGCGGTATCATTAAACGGCTTGATCTGCGCCGTCCGATCTATCGCAAGACCGCAGCATACGGCCACTTTGGCCGCAGTGAGAAAGAATTCACATGGGAAAAATTGGATTTGATAAAAACACTCCAGAAGGCATTAAAATAGATAATTAAAATTACAAACCATGTATCAGGAGAGACAAAAAAAGTATGGACCACAAGCCAGGAAAATTTAAAGTAAAAGATCTTTCACTTGCAAAAGCCGGCAAGCTTCGTATCGAGTGGGCAGAATCACGTATGCCCGTACTCATGGCATTGCAGGAAAAATATTGCAAAACAAAACCGTTTAAAGGCTACAAAATTGCCGGATGTCTGCACGTAACAAAAGAGACGGCAGTGCTTGTGAAAACATTCGTCCAAGCAGGAGCCGAAGTGAGTTGGAGCGGCTGCAATCCGCTTTCAACACAAGACGATGTCGCAGCGGCACTTGCTGATGAGAGCGTAAGCATTTTCGCTTGGCACGGGATGAATGTGAAAGAATTCTACTGGTGCATTGAAGAAACATTGAAATTTAAACCGAACCTCACGCTCGATGACGGCGCCGATCTTATTTTCACTGTGCATAATAAACATAAAGAATTGATTCCGACTGTTATCGGAGGCACAGAAGAAACGACAACCGGTGTTCATCGTTTGCGTGCAATGGCGAACGATGGTGCGCTCCGATATCCTGTCATCGCTGTCAATGATGCAGAAACAAAGTGGGACTTCGACAATGTGTACGGAACAGGACAATCAACGCTCGATGGTGTTCTTCGAGCTACAAGTGTTCTCTTGGCTGGCAAGAATATTGTTGTTGCGGGATTCGGTCATTGCGGCAAAGGTGTTGCATTGCGAGCGAAAGGTCTCGGTGCAAATGTCGTCATAACCGAAGTGAAGCCGACAGCAGCTCTGAAGGCGACACTCGAAGGGTATCGTATAATGAAAATGGATGATGCTGCAAAAATTGGCGACATCTTCATCACAGCAACGGGAGTGAAAGATATAATTATTAAGAGACATTTCAATTCCATGAAAGATGGCGCGATCGTCTGTAATACAGGACATTATGATTGCGAGATTAACATCCCCGATCTTGAGAAACTCGCCAAGAGTACGCGCGAAGTCCGAAAGGATAATGAAGAATACACTTTGAAGAATGGTAATCGCATCTTTCTGCTTGCGAAAGGGCGCCTTGTCAATCTTGCCGCCGCTGAAGGGCATCCGTCGGAAGTAATGGATATGTCGTTCGCCAACCAGTTCATGTCGCAGCTCCGAATTGTGGAACTTCATAAAAAGGGAAAACGGTTGGAAAATAAGGTGTACGATATTTCGGCAGAGCAGGATCAGGAAATCGCCGGTGTCAAGCTCACAACAATGGGTTACAAGATCGATAAGCTTACAAAGGAGCAAGCAATATACATTGATGATTATTCAGCCGGGACGTAAAGCCCTTTATACTATTTTCTTTGGATAATACACATACGGTAAAGGCATCTCGTGAAGAGCGGGATGCTTTTTTATTCCCTCACACCAATATAAATTTTGATGGTTTGAGAAAAACTATTTTGACTTCGAGAAAAAGATAATTACGTTATACTATATACTGTACAAAACTTGAACAGGCAGTGATATTCTATATTTGAGAGGAATCAATCATGGGAAAGAATCCAGCATCATACAAATTTGAGAAACGAAAGAAAGAGATTGCCCGTCAGAAGAAGCAGGAAGAGAAGCGGCAGCGACAGTTAGAAAAGAAGCAAGAGAAACCGAATGATCCACCATTGATCGCCCCCGATGGAATCCCTATCACTCCACTTGATGAAATTGACCTTGATATTCACATCGATGACAGCGATGATCCACTTGTTTAATTGACAGCCACTTTACCTATGGATTTTTTCAGGTCGACATGATGCGTCGACCTTTTTTATTCAAGATCCTATCTCAATCCATAGTGTAAGCTGTTCTCTTTTTCTCTGAATCCTTTTGCCATTGCGCGCATCCTATCCCTTGAAGAGTCATTCACCACTTTTAATTTGAGGAGAGTAGTATGAAACAAAATATGGGTTCTCTTGACCGTGTTCTTCGCATCATCATCGCACTCGGCATCGCCGTTTTGTATTTCACCGCTCAAATGAGCGGAACCGCAGCTGTCGTTCTTGGTTTGCTTGCCGTAGTCTTTGTAGTAACAAGTTTTATCGGAGTCTGTCCGCTCTATATCCCATTAAAGCTTTCAACAAAGAAAGATCAAAAAATAAAAGCATAACTTTTGGGAGAGGTGATATGACATCCTCTCTCTTTCAACATTTTCATGGCGACCTGTTATGCCGATCCGCAAAAAAACATCGATCTTGCCTTGTTCCAAAGTGTTAAGCATCATACGGACAGAACTTGATTCAAGGTTGAATCTGGCAACTTATCGGCAAATGAGAAAACACCTGGAAAATTATCCAAACTGTGTGTGCTATTTGGACAGTCTCAAAAAGGTTGTCTATCTTTATAGACATCTTTCTGATTCTTGCCCGGGCATGACATCGCACAAAACGTTATGGACAGTCCTGAGATGGGAAATGCAGCTTCATGAACTATACAAAAAAAAATGATCCTAGAACATACAGGCCAGAATAAACTTTCCTTTCATCGAAAACTGGTTTTCGGTTTGTCCGGAGTCCTTTTATTCCTTTTCATTGCTGAAAGAGCTGCTGGTAAACTACTCCTAACTTTATCTATCATTGCATTATTCCTTGGCTTCACCAATTTTGGCCGCCAGTGTCCCTTGCTGCTCTCTTTGCAATACCGCATCAATCGTATGAAATCAAAAAACAAAGAACCATCATAAAGAAACAAACCCGCATATGACAAAAGAAATTCACCTCAAACAAATTAAGGGCAATACACTTGCCGCTAGAGCGAATTCCAACCATTGGGTCGTCATGGATACAAAAAATGAAGTCGGGGGCAGCGAAGCCGGCTCAACTCCTAAGGAACTTATGCTCATGGCACTTGCTGGCTGCACATCGATGGACGTCATTCCGATTCTAAAAAAGAAACGCTCTCCTGTGGTCGCATACGAATGTAATGTAAAAGGAATCGAGCGCGAAGAACATCCGAAAATATTTACCGAGATACATATAGAATATGTATTCTATGGGGACGGCATTAGAGCAGATGACGTGGAACGCGCGATTGATCTTTCAAAAACAAAATATTGCTCGGTTTCTGCTCAATTAGCGGCAAGCGCAACAATTACGCACTCATTCCGCATTGAGCCGGCAGCAAAGGCAACCGAGTAGCTCAACCAATGTATCCCCTCATCGCGCTCTATTTATAAAGGTATCAAAAGTACAGTATGATACCCGGCAGGCATACAAAATCATGGAATGTAACCGCATTTGCAAAAACGATGTATCAGTTCATTATGAGCAGGGATCGAGATTAACACGATCAAGTTGTTCCGGTTAAAATAATTTAGAGTTGACAACCAATCGTTTAGAGAATTAAAAAGATTCCAGAAAATTCCTACGTTTTTCTATTTACAGTTGTTCCACTATGTTTATTAACGTATCTACACCCATAGGTTTTTGGAGAAAAGCATCGACATGGGCGTTCGCAATTTCTGCCGGCGAGTGTAAATCTGCATACGCTGTCATCATAATCACAGGAAATTGAGGATTCTTTTCTTTCACGCGTTTTGTAAACTCAAGTCCATTCATCTGCGGCATTTCTAAATCAACAATGGCAAGATTGATAGGAGTACAATCCATGAGCGCAAGTCCTTCAAGGCCATTCGACGCTTCTGAAACGCGGTACCCAAGATATCCGAATACTTCCCGAATTAATTCACGGAAAGATGCATTATCTTCCACAATGAGAATATGAGATCCACTTTTCATGAGTATTCGCCTTTCGGTTCGTTAATAGTAGGAAGCAAACCGAATGCAATAAATTTGAGCTCTTATTTCCCTCAAAAAAGGCAGTCGTATACGGTTGCGTCTTTGAATTTCTACAAAGCTTCACTATCTTACAATCGCTTATTTCACAATTTACAATAGAAAATCATCGGAGAGAACACAATGGCATCATCATTAGATCAATTATGCATTAATACGATTCGCACGCTTTCCATCGACGGTGTCCAAAAAGCAAAATCGGGTCATCCCGGTATGCCAATGGGTATGGCACCGGCCGCCTATTTACTTTGGACGAAACACCTGAACCACAATCCGGCAAACATGCACTGGCATAACCGCGATCGCTTTGTCCTTTCAGGCGGACATGGATCAATGCTCCTCTATAGTCTTCTGTATCTCACCGGTTATGATCTTCCACTTGAAGAATTGATGAAGTTTCGTCAACTCGGCAGCAAGACACCGGGTCATCCGGAATACAAACACACCGACGGTGTGGAAGTAACCACAGGTCCGCTTGGACAAGGATTTGCTAATGGCGTGGGCATGGCGATCGCGCAAAAATATCTCGCCGCACGCTATAATAAACCAGGATTCAAAATTGTCGATTATACTATTTATGCAACTCTCGGTGACGGCGATTTAATGGAAGGCATCACAGGAGAAGCCGCATCGCTCGCCGGACATTTGAAGTTAAGCAATCTGATTTATATTTATGACGACAACCATATCAGTATCGATGGTCCCACCGAATTGGCATTTACGGAAGATCGTGGGAAACGATTCGAAGCGTACGGCTGGCTGGTATTGAAAGTAAAAGACGGCAACGATCTCAAAGCGATCGATAAGGCAATTCGACGTGCGAAGAAAGAAACCGGGCGACCATCAATTATCATGGTACGAACGCATATCGGTTACGGCAGTCCGAACAAACAAGACACTTGTGAAGTGCATGGTTCGCCGCTTGGCGAAGAAGAAGTGAAATTAACCAAAAAAGCTTATGGCTGGGATCCGGAAAAACAATTCTATGTCCCAGAAAAAGCATTGAAGCAATTCCGCAAAGCGATCGAAACCGGAAAGAAAAAGGAAGCAAAGTGGAATGCAAAATTTGAAGAATATAAAAAGAAGTATTCGGAATTGTCATCAAAGCTTGAAAAGATCCGCAGTGGAAATTTTGGCGAAGAGTGGAAGAAAGCATTACCGAAATTTACAGAAGCTATGGCGACACGCGATGCATCCGGAAAAGTATTGACTGCCATTGCTCCATATCTACCATCGATGATCGGCGGTTCTGCCGATCTTGCTCCCTCAAATAATACATGTGTAAAAAGTATGGGTGAATTCCAGGCAAAGAGTTATGGGAATCGCTATATGCGATATGGCGTGCGTGAGCATGCGATGGGTGCTATAATGAATGGCATGGCGGTCACGGATGGTATTATTCCTTACGGCGGAACGTTCTTCGTCTTTTCGGATTACATGCGTCCTGCCATTCGATTGGCATGTATTATGGGTATCCGCCCGATTTACGTCTTCACACATGACAGCATCGGCGTGGGCGAAGATGGTCCAACACACGAACCGGTAGAACAGCTTGCCGCACTTCGTTGCATTCCCAATATGACTTCCATCCGTCCGGCCGACGCAAATGAAACAGTTGCTGCTTGGAAGTTTGCTATTGAATATAACAACGGTCCTGTTGCGTTATTATTGACGCGACAGAAGCTGCCAACCATCGATAGAGCGAAATATTCCTCTGCTGAGAATCTCATGAAAGGTGCATACATACTTATCGAGAACTCCTCCACCCCCGATCTCATTCTTATCGGTACTGGTTCTGAGGTTTCGCTTGCACTTGGTGCATACGACCAGATGATTAAAGAAGGTGTCAAAGTGCGCGTGGTCAGTATGCCTTCATGGGAATTATTTGAGCGGCAATCGAAAGAGTATCGCAACTTTATTCTTCCGCCGAACGTGAAAAAACGCATTGCTGTTGAAGCTCTCGTTCCAATGGGTTGGGAAAAATATGTTGGAGACAATGGAAAGATCATCGGTATGACTTCTTTTGGCACTTCCGCTCCTGTGGATGCGATCTTTAAACATTTCGGATTCACCGTAGAGAACGTGGTGAAAACGGCAAAGGAGATACTTTCTTAAGAAACATCTTACGATGGTCCGATTTCTCTATTATTTTATTCCCATCTTTTTTATCGGGACTGCTTTTGCCGAGAGTCATGATCCGAAAGAGACTTCTGATTATCCAGCACATTCTGGCAAGATAATCAGTGATTCCATTTCTACTCTATCGCAGAATGAACAAGAAGGAAGCTCGAAGAGCAGTCTCTATGTACAGTTCAACACAAGCGGACTCTTTTCTTCTCTCAATGATTGGAAAATTCAACTCCATCTCTCCGATGGAACGCATCCATCTTCAAATTGTATGGTATTTGGCGCTGAGGGTGGGTGGGTCATGAACAAATATTTTCAAATCGGCATCGGATATGAGTTTTTTTTTACGACAAAAGTATCAACGATAGAAACCCCGGGTGATCAAGTTAACAGCACATTCTTTTATGGGTCTCTCAGGGCAAGTACGGTACTCGAATCGATTCCGGAACTTTACTTTTTTGGTGGTATGGACATTGGATCGATCACAGCTACAGAGGTAATAGATAATTACTTTTACTCTGGACGAAATTTTAATAGAATCGGCACCACGAGCGCTTATCGTTTGATGATCGGCGCGCAATATTATCTCATAGACAATTGGTCAATAATGGCTGGAACAGGATATCTCTTCAGCAAAGCGAACAAAGTAACAGTCGACGGTCAAACCTGGCCTAATTTCTCACTGGACTTATCTGGTTTCACGCTTCGTTTCGGGGTCAATTATCATTTCCCGTTGTGATAGAGAATAAAAACATTTTTTGGGAATACGATTGACATTCTTTTATTTTGCCATTCCTTCTTCCTGCGTATGAACAAAAAAAGGGGCGGATCGCATGATTCGCCCCTCTGAAATAACTCCCTCTACTGTTTCTCTATTTCCCGTTCCCGTTTCCCTGACCAAGTTTACCGGCAAAATATGCATCATAGGCACTCATATCGAAGTGGCCATGACCGCTTAAGTTAAAGAGAATAATTTTCTTTGTTCCTTCCAACTTTGCTTTCTTCGCTTCTTCAATCGCAGATTTGATAGCGTGGGAAGATTCCGGTGCCGGAATAATTCCTTCTGTCTGAGCAAACAGCACACCCGCCTCGAAGACTTCCATTTGATCATATGCCTGAGCTTCAATCAATTTTTCATGATACAATTTACTGATGATCGGAGACATTCCATGATATCTCAGTCCTCCTGCATGAATTGAAGGCGGGATAAAATCATGGCCAAGGGTATACATCTTGACCATGGGTGCCATACCCGCAACATCGCCTAAATCGTACCGATACTCGCCTTTTGTGAGCGACGGACAAGAAGCGGGTTCAACTGCTATTGCCCGAAATTTTTTCCCTGCAAGTTTATCTTTAATGAATGGCAGTACAATGCCGCCGAAATTCGAACCGCCGCCGACACAACCGATAATTATATCCGGATAGACACCTGCCTTTTCCATCTGTTTCTTTGCTTCCAACCCGATAACTGTTTGATGCAATAGGACATGGTTTAATACACTGCCGAGTGAGTAATTGGTGTCTTCACGTCCGGCTGCATCTTCCACTGCTTCGCTAATTGCAAGACCGAGGCTGCCCGTGGAATTTGGATTTTTTGCAAGAGCATCCCTGCCAGATTTTGTATCCGTACTTGGGCTCGCAACTACTTCTGCTCCCCACGTATGAATCATCGAACGGCGATATGGTTTTTGTTCATAGCTCACTTTTACCATGTACACTTTGCATTGCAAACCAAACATCTTACATGCCAGCGACAAAGCACTTCCCCATTGTCCTGCTCCAGTTTCCGTAGCAATGCGTTTGATGCCCGCCTGTTTATTGTAGTACGCCTGCGCGAGTGCTGTATTGAGCTTGTGACTTCCAGCCGGACTGACACCTTCATATTTATAATAGATCTGTGCAGGTGTTCCAAGTGCCCGTTCCAGGTCAAGAGCTCGAATGAGCGGTGATGGACGAAAAGTTGCGTACGCATTTCGAACTGCATCCGGAATTTCAATGAAGCGCTCGGAACTCACTTCCTGCTTAATTAATTCCATCGGGAAGATGGGTGCTAAATCCTGCGGACCAATCGGCTGCTTGGTTCCGGGATGAAGCGGCGGATCCAGTGGTGTAGCCAGATCAGCGGCGATGTTATAATAGTGTGTCGGGATTTCCTGCTCTTCGAGCATGAATTTGCGCGGCATAATGACCTCCGTATGGTTATTTGTTATTAGTATTTGGGTGAATCACACTTGTGAACGGAGGTTTCCGCGATTATCCGATTCGGCATGAAACGAAAAAAGGCAGGAACGCTCCAGTCCGCGTTTCCACCTTTGTTTGGGTAATCAGTGCAAATGAGCTACCTCAGCGGAAGCGCGGACTTCATCCATCGCCACCACCAAGCCTGTTGTTGATTACAATATTGCAGCTCGTTACTCATTCTGATATTAGGTTACCTTTTTTTTTAAAAAAAGTCAACTAAAGAAAACAGGTTCCAATCATTTTTTTATTGAAGGGTTCTCACACAACTCTAGTAGCACACCACCGGTGGATTTTGGATGAAGAAAAGCAATATTCAACCCTTCCGCTCCTTGGCGTGGATGTTTATCGATGAGTTGAAACCCCTTTGCCTCAACTTCCCCGAGAGCATCTGCAAGATTCTCCACTGCAAATGCAATATGATGAACACCTTCCCCTTTTCTTTTGATAAATTTACTGACAGGCCCTTCCGGATCCCTGGATTCCATTAATTCAATTTTTGTTTGGCCGATTTGAAAAAATGCTGTTCGGATTTTTTGATCAGGAATTTCTTCTACATTATAGCAAGACACCCCTAAGATATGTTCATATAATTGTATTGATTCCTGAAGATTCTTAACGGCTATACCGATATGCTCGATATGAGAAGTGGTCATATATAGAATTCCTCAATAAATTTCCAAACATGAGACAAGGAACCTTGAAAAGATCTTGAACCTGTTCAGTGTGAATTATCAGAGTGTATTGTGCTCCCGATATTCTCCAAAGACTGAACGAAGCGTATTACAAATTTCTCCAATACTTGCATATGCTCGTACTGCTTGTAATACGAAAGACATCAAGTTGTCTGTTCCCTCTGCTGCCTTTTTTAGTTCTGCTAATCTGGCATGTACCTCGGTCTGATTTCGTTCCGTACGTATTTTACGAAGAGATTGTATTTGCGCGTCCTGTACTGAACGATCTATCTTCAATAATCCTTCCAACTCCTTCTCTTCAATGCGGTATTTGTTCACACCGACGATGATACGATTTCCCTCTTCTATCATTTTTGTTGATCGACAGGATGCCTTTTGAATTTCACTCTGGGGATATCCGGCTTCGATGGCTGGGATCATTCCACCGACTGCATCAATCTTTCTGATATATTCCATCGCCTCACCTTCGATATGATCGGTCAATGCTTCCACATAATAAGAACCAGCAAGCGGATCAACTGTATCAGTTATACCGCTTTCATGAGCAACAATTTGCTGAGTACGCAAGGCGATGCGAACAGAATCCTCCGTCGGAAGCGCAAGCGCCTCGTCGCGTGAATTGGTATGTAAACTTTGAGTACCGCCAAGCACTGCCGCTAATGTTTGAATGGTTACGCGCACAATATTGTTATCGGCTTGCTGGGCTGTGAGAGTAGAACCTGCTGTTTGCGTGTGAAAACGCATCATCATCGATTTTGTTTTCTTTGCGCCAAACCGTTCTTTCATAATCTTCGCCCAGAGACGGCGGGCAGCACGAAACTTCGCAAC
>PMDB01000044.1 GCA_003155495.1 Ignavibacteriota bacterium | reverse complement strand
TCTATTGCTTCTTCGGTGTGATTTCATCATTATACTATCTGGAGATAGCTGCGGTGCCATTCCAGCTATTATATTTTATGGGATTCGCATGCGTTTCGTGGCTTTCCGTGAGACATGCTCTTGAGGCGCGGAAACTTCATTAGTAAGTACAATGACCGAACTAGTTCAACAACAAATTACAGCACTCGAAAAAAAAGTTGGACCGGATGCCAAGTCGCCGTTATTTGCACAGCTGGCAAATTTCTATCTTGAACAACACCGCTCAGAAGATGCATTACGCATATGTGATGCCGGACTGGCACACTATCCGTTTTACACTACTGGGCATCTTGTTAAGGGAAAAGCGTTAGTCGCATTACATATGCGAGCGGAAGCACGCCGCGAATTTGAATTTGTGCTTGAGTTTCTGCCACGAAATGAAATGGTAACAGCTCTGCTCGAACAAATACCGCCGAGCGAAGATGAAACCCTCAGTGCAACACTGCAAGAAGTACAACCGGAAATTCTCGAACCGGAATATATTCCGCCCTCGTTGGATGAATATAAAATTCCATCGATGCCCCAACCACATCCTGACCAAGGTTATAGTTTTAGCGGATTCGATCAACCTCCACAAGAACAACAGCCTGAATTGTTACCGGCGCCCACTTCCTTAAGCGGCCCGTCTTTTTTTGATGCGATCACACAGGCACCGGCTGCAACCACAACAGACGATCTTTTAGGATTTTCCGCGCCTTCGATTGAGACACCGGAAATGCCGGAACCCTCATCGTTTAGCGGATTCGATGTCCCGATGCCGGAGTCACCATCGTTCTCTGAAACACAAACATCAGCATTTGCCGACATACCAAGATCAGTACCGGAACCATCAAGCGGAGTTGAATTTACTCTGACGGCTCCCGAACAGGAAAGCTTAACGCCAGCACCGTCGGAAGAAGAATCATTTGCACTCTATGCATCACAACGGAGATCAGAGCTCACCGGTGAAGACACTGTTTCATTGGAGGATTATCTCAGTAACGCTTCGATTGTTCAGCCGGAAGGATTATCGCTCGAGCTTCCAATGTCTACGGATATGCAGAATAAGGTTGATGATATTGTTACGAAGGAGGCGTACGCAACCGACACGACAATTATTCTGCCGCAAATCTCACCGCCCGAACTTCCCATGTCGACCAGCATACAAAACAATATCGAAGAAATTGCAAATAAACTAAAAGGTGCAGGAAAGATCGTACCCGTGATCGATTTAGCGCAGAAAGAGACACTCCCTGCATCCGAACAAGATCTGCCGGTGAGTATGGGGTTTGTAACACCTACACTTGCAGAGATTTATGCTAAGCAGGGCTGGTTTGATGACGCCATTAAGGCATATAAAGCACTTGCACGCAATAAGCCAGGTGAGAAAGAGCGATTCGAAAAACGGATTGAGGAACTTGAAAAATTAAAAAGTCAAAGCAGTAAATAGAGAATTGTATCCATTTCTATGGCTAAAAAGCAAAACCCCAAGCCGGTTCGGTTTGGGGTTTTATTTGCTAACCGGATTATGTTTTTTATTTTATCTTGTTGACAAACCGCGTCAATCGTGATTTTTGGTTGGAAGCATTGTTTTTGTGAATGACACCTTTTGTGCCAAGCTGGTCGAGGTACTTTATGGCACTTTTCAATGCTGCAATCCCTTCTTCCTTGTTCTTGGAAGAGCGCACTTTCTTAATCAATGTTTTTACCTTTGAAAGGTGTGCTTTATTGCGTTCAGCCCGGTGCGCACCTTGACGAGTTCGTTTTACTGCTGATTTATGTTGTGGCATTCGTTCATTCTCCTTTGTCCCGAAATGAGGACTTGTTGCGTGTCGTTCAATAACTATCTGCCTTAAAGATAATCAAGAATTGCCAGATTTACAAAGTCTTTTTGTACTCGAGCCACATCGTCAAATCGTGCATGAATGATCACAGCATCGCCGCTGTTGCTCCCCATATCTCATACTGTCCATAACGATAGAAATAGTCGTTCATCATTTTTCCGGAACGTTCGCGCCGCTCTACACGCTCGTTGCGGGCATCAATGAAAAATGATAATGGGACATCGAAGATTCGAGATACTTCCGCTGTGTTGATAGAAAATGAAGGAACAGAAAGGAGAAACGCAACGACCGGTGTAATACGAAAACCGCTTGGTGTCTGGAAATCGTTCAGCATGCCAAGCACGGTTACTTCATTTCTTGGCAGTCCGATTTCCTCTTCTGTCTCTCGAAGTGCTGTTTCAATAATAGTTGTATCTTGCTCATTCTTGACCCCGCCGGGGAAAGAAATCTGTCCTTTATGATGCTTTACTTCATTCGTCCGCTGAGTGAGCACAACGTGCAGCTCGCCGTTCCTCTCGAAGAGTGGAACCAAAACACCGGCAGAAATGAGACCCCTGCTGCTGCATTCTTGACGTTGAAACGACTCAAGAAATTGCCGGATATGGTCAGGAGAAATCACCATGGGAAAATATACATGCTTCCTAAGGATATTGAACACCGNNTGTCGGGAAAGAAAGAAGCTCTCCAGCGGTTGGCGCAATATCACATTGTGAACGCCTTTTAGTTATGACTGTGTTTACGGGAAAGCCCCTTCCAATCGCAAAAAGCATTATGTGCCGGCATCCCTCACAATCATCTCCATGATTATGAAAGCCGCCATGGAGGTTGTCATGTCTCCCATGATCGTTCGTCACAAATAAAGTCGTGTTCATGCGATAGAATGAGTCTGCCTGAAGCGTTTGCCAAATATCATAAATCAATGAGTCCGCAACATGAATCGCAGAAAGGTACTGAGTCCGGTCGCCAGAGTGACCGGCTGCATCCGTGCTCGGAAGATTCACAAGCGTGAGTTTCGGATGATTTTGTCGGAGCGTCGTTTTCAATTTTCTGACAACCGATGTATCGTCCTTACCGATGAAAGTAGAAGCTTTATATTTTGCCCCATAGTTTGGATGCGTACTATAAGCTAGAATATTCAATTTGAGTTTTCCGACGACAACTGCTGTTGCGGATTCCGGGGCTCCGGATGCTTTGCGGAAATATTCAAATATCGTTGGCTGCGTTGGTCTGATAACGCCTATGTTGTCGATAGATTGCCATGTGCCTGTCGCAATGGAGGCATGCCCCGGATCGGTTTTGGTGATTCCATCATTGCGAAAGTTTGTCCAGATCGATCCGAGAGGTCGCAACTGTGTCCATATATGCGGAATATTAAGAGAACTTGCACCGAACGTCTCCGTGTATCTCGCACCGTCGATCACAATGATCACAACATTCTGAGCCAATGCGAAACACTGCACCAAGAGAATGCCAACAACGACAATCACGGTAATTCGGTTATTCACATTATTCTCCTTTAGACGATTCGTATTATGGATAGAAGGCACCACACTTCATTCGCAAGCTCAAATCACTGCCAAAGCTTTTACAAAATCCGTAATCAAATCTTCAATTCCTTCAACACCGACAGAGATGCGAATCATTCCAGCTGTAACGCCATGACGCTGCAACTCTTCATCCGACATAAATACGTGGGACGAATAGACCGGAATGCTGACGAGTGTCTCCACACTGCCCAATGACATTGCATTGACGGCAATGGTCAGGGTGTCGCATACTTTTGCTGCTGCCTCAACAGGTGAGTATCGTTTCGATGGCTTCACTTCAATGGTGACCATGCCGCCAAATCCGGTCATTTGTTTTTTAGCAATCTTGTGGTGTGGATGCGAAGGGAGTCCGGGATAGAGAACACGATTTACCTTTTTATGTTTCTCCAATGTGCGTGCCAGTACAAGAGCGTTTTCGGTTTGCCTTTTCACACGCAGTTCGAATGTTTTCAAACTTCTGCCAAGTAAGTATGCCGCAAAAGGATCAGCACATCCGCCATGATACTTTCTCAGTGTGCGCACCTGTTTGATGTACTCCTCTTTACCGATGACAACACCGGAGAGAATATCGCTGTGCCCGCCGAGAAATTTAGTGGCGCTTTCGACAATAACATCCACACCGAATTGAAATGGATCCTGGTTGAGAATGGTAGCGAACGTATTATCGATCATCGTAAGAATACGACGGCCGAGCCTCTTTTCTGCTTTCTTCGTGCAGCGGACTGCTTCAGAAATGTCAACAATACTGAGCGTGGGATTCGTAGGAGTTTCGATATAGACGATAGTCGTTCGTTCATCGGCAATTTGTGCAATATCCTCCAAATGCTGTGCGTCAATGAAATGCACGGTAATATTTTGTTTCGGCAGCTCGTCGCGCATCCACCGGTACGTACCGCCGTACAAAGCCGATGTGCTAATGATATTATCGCCTGATTTCGTTACGGCAAGGATTGCTGTCGTAATTGCAGCCATACCGGAAGAGAAGAGCGCAGCCGTTTCGCCATGTTCCATAAGCGCAATCTTCTCTTCTACATCGTGAACTGTGGGATTATGGTACCGCGAATACACATAAACCGATGAATCTCCTTTTGCATATCGAATGGCATCCTCGGATGTTTCAAATCGGTACGTAGAAGTTTGATAAATCGGCGTCGCAACGGGACCTTTGAAAGCGTAAAGGTTGCTGCCATGGATCGCCCGTGTGGCAACAGAAAGTTGTTTCGGATTCTTTTTCATGTGCTTCACCATCCTATTCATCAATACTAATGAAAGACAAAGTAAGCAAAAACCTGAAGACTCTCAATCTGTCTCATCCCTAACAGAAGGAACACACATGAGATGCTTGTACGCTTGCCATTCAGATTATTCTCTGTTAGATTAAGATGGAGGAAATAATGATCGACGCAGTGATTTTCGATATGGACGGTGTACTGCTGGACTCCGAACCTTTTTGGCAGGAAGCTGAGATAGAAATCTTTGCGACGGTAGGAATTCATTTGACTCGCACACAATGTATTGAAACCACAGGCTTGCCGGTGAACGATGTCGTCGCGTTCCGTCATAACCAGAAGCCATGGAATCAAAAATCATTGGAACAAGTCTCCGACGAGATCTTAGCTGGCGTGGAACTGCGGGTTCGCGAACGAGCAGTTCCGCTGGACGGTGTGATGGATATATTGGAGTTTTTTAAAAATCACTGGATTACAATAGCACTTGCCTCATCCTCACCAATGCGGCTTATTCATACCGTGCTGAACAAATTTTCTATGGAGAATACATTTAGCGTCGTTCATTCTGCCGAGCGGGAAGAATACGGTAAGCCGCATCCCGCAGTATTTCTCACAACAGCGAAACACTTGCGCATTCCTCCGGTACATTGTCTCGTTATTGAGGATTCGTTCAACGGACTCATTGCAGCGAAAGCAGCGCGGATGAAAACGGTCGTCGTTCCGATGGCAGAACAGTGGAACGAGGCGCGATTTGATATTGCAGACAGCAAGCTAAGATCGTTGAGAGAATTTTCCGAACAGCAATGGAATTGTCTCAACGCACTTCCGTAGTGTGCGCCCATGCGTTCTGATGTCCATAGGTTTACTCCAGTATTCGTGCGACAATCCTTGCCGGCGAACTATCGGCATGAATTCGCAATGGTAACGCGATGATCTCGAATTTCTTGACCGAGAGAAGTTTTTCCATGCCCGTCAAATTTTCAGCAATAAGAACGTTATTCTTCAAAAGATACATATGAATATCGTAAGGATGCCTGTCAGGCGACGGCGTATCGAGACAGACCATCCTGATCTGCTGCTTGACAAGAAACTGCACCAATTCCATACTGATGACAGGATAATCGTGAAAATATTCTTCGCTGCCAAATTGTTTTCCGAATCCAGTATAGATGAGAACGATACTTTCCGGGACAATTGCGGATGCGAACTCCGGTGTGTATGAAATAACCTTCATCCCGGCAGCATTCAAGAAGCACCCTGTTCCAATAAACCGATCAAGAGGAAGTTCATCAATGAAACGGGTGGATTCTGTCATGTGCATCGGCCCGTCGATATGTGTGCCCGCATGCATGCTGCTTGTGAAACGGAAATTGTTGAACCCGTCCCGCGCAAAGTCGTTGATCTTTTTAAGCCGTGCAGGTTCATCGCCCGGGTACGCCGGCATAATGTCAATAATAGGATTCGAGAGATCGATGAGTGTGTGTTTCGGTTGTTCTTTCATTGTGTTAACATTTCTCAGGATAAAATAACGTCAAGATCGCAGACGCTATGCTGGTACCGACTCCCTTATCCTAGAAGTCTTCACGAATCTGATCCACTGTTATGATCCGTGTAGTGAGTAGCTTGATGGTGTCAGGTTCAAATCTACCTTTGATTCTTTCGATAGAACGAATCATCGGCAATATTTCGGCTTCCTTTTTTACGATAATATACTTGATATCGTCTGGTGTGAATTCCAACCTGACATTCGCAACCATAGTACTTTCCTGCGCCCGAAGAATCTCGTTTTGATAGTCTCTCTTGCTCAATGCAGTACGAAAACCATCTCGTGATGCATCAGGGACAAATCTCCACTCGCGCTCGTCATAGAACCTTACTCTCTCAACGTATTTACCGCCCCTCCACATATCCCCTTCGTAAGGCTTGATGTAGCTTGATAACATGTCTGATCCTCTTCGCGAGTTCCACGAAAGAGTTCTATCAACCTCATCTCTGTCCGCAGCAAGCATGATACTGCCAAAAGATTTACTCAGTAGCGAGTTGGGCGTAAGGTAGAGAACTGGGCTTATGCCATGACTCTTTCCCCAGGACTTGCTCATACCAATTCCGTAAGATCCGTAGAAGAAAAGATGTTTCTTGATACTGAACAGTGGGAGATCACAGAAGCAGACCATTGGAATTGCTATCTCAAGTGCCTCACCTTCAACTGGTCGGAATATCTGAAAATTCTCTAAACAGTAATGAGGTTGAAACTCAACAGTCAGAATGTTCAGGATATTGTCGATGCTATTTGTGAAGTGGAACAGCGTGTTAGCTGCAGCAGCCGTTATTTGGTTGGCAAACTGTATTGTGACATAATCCGAATATCACTCTCAGTCAATCGTAAGAACGAATCCAAAGATTGCCTTGTCAAGCCAATCTTTGCATGAATCTCTAATGATGAGATTTGATGCTTGATACAACCATCAATAGGTTTAAAAGGACAACCACCCGAAAGCTGGAATTTGATTTTTCTTATTAGGCCTGTGAGCAAATTCTTGCCGCCATTTTCAAGATTGTCATACTTTTCAGAAAAATCGATACCAAGATCGGGTAATTTAAAGCCAAAGCCACTTACTGCAACATTGGCAGTTTGCATCATCGTAAGCAGCGAAAGTAATCCCAAATCCTTAAGTGAGACTTCAAAACCATCGAGGAAAATCTTCACACGTCCGTGTTTGATGCAGTACCTTTCGAAAAATGAGAGCCGAACAGAGTCAACCAGCGTAGGCGGTCCGTAGAGGTCAATTTCGGGATTCTTACCGATCCATTCAGCCCATTCCTGCTCGTTGGTTAATCGCATCTGCAAGTGCCAAGTGTCCAGGTATTCATCACTACTGCAGTAGTACTGTCTCTCTTTTCTTAGATATTGCGTTCTCGGGTTAAAGTGCATCCACGAGAATCCACACTCCTTCTCACCCTCATACTCTAAGGGCTTCAGACATGAAGGATTTGGTAAAGCGGGAAGGGCATGCCGAACTTGTGTTCGACCATCATATAAAAGAAACACTTTCCCATCGAAAACTCTTAAGCATTCCGAGCACGTCTTACCGTAGTTTAGAGCATAGAGATAGACTAACCCTTCCCGCTGATCTAAGCGATGAGCCAACTCCTGTTCATGCCAGATGAACTTGTCCAGGAGGGCAAGGTTATGTTCGAAGGTCTTCGTTTCTCGTATCATATTGCTTCTCGCATCATTTGCTACGGCGGTTGCAGCTAACGTCCGGTGTAAAAATGACGTTGTGGTGCGAACTCATAATGCTATTTTATACTTACAGTGAGTGACACAATGTTTATCAGCTACATACCTCGCCATCATTTTTACACTTGTTGTGCGCCGTGCGCAGCCCAAGATGTAATTCAATTTTCGTGTTTACATGCAATATCATTAAATATGCTCAACAAGACCGAACTGCCTTAAACATAAACCATTGATGCTATCGTTTGAAATATCGAGATTATCTATTGCGGTATCTTTTTCTAGTGAATAAGATAATTGAGCAAGACAAATAAACTGTTCGATTAACGTATGCGTCTTTGTCGGCTCTGTCACTTGTTGTTCGTTTACAATAAAAGGTACAATAAAATAGTTACCTTTGTCCTGTTTCGAGCCCTGTGAAACTCCGAAGGATTCGAGCGTCCTGATCTCTGGAAGCTGGAGAAAACGATTGTAATGTGGTTTCCTGATATGAAAAGTGACCCAGAAGGTGGATTTCTTCTTACCTGTATAAATCCCAAAAATCGCATAGGTACCATTTGCCGTATAATAGGCAACATAACCAGAATCCATGTTTGCTCTAGGATAAATAGAAGAAGAGATAGATAAAAACGCATCATTCATGAGTTCAGAGAATTGTTGGAGTCGAGGCCAAGCCGATTTGACCAAAGCTGACGGTCTATCACTAACATAATTTTGGCGAGAAATAAAAACTGACGGCTTGCTTTTTATTAGATTGAGGACGTGCCGCTTAGTGATATAGAATGCGTTCTGTGTTATTTCATACTGGGCCCACAAGATAGAATTATTCGTATCAAATTTTTGATCGGTCGGAGAAACCGGGCTGATGACGAGTCCAACTATTCCATAATCGTAATTAAATTGGAAATCCGGTGGTATCTTGAATGATGCCAACTCCTCTATAATGTTCGGATATGTGTTTGTTATTTTATCTAAATAATTACAAATCTGAGAGACTACGCCTGGGTTTGAAACAACCTTTAGCTCAAGGAATATTGGGATGCGAGTATCTCTATCAAATGCAATTATGTCTGGTTTTTTCGTTCCTGTGAGCAGTTTCTTAGGTACTTCAGAATTGATGTGCACAAGCCCGAGCTTATTTAAATTCGTTGATAGAAAGCTATTCAAGGTTTTTTCGTTCATCTAACTTGGAAGTTCAAGAAATTCGGTATTAGCGGCACGTAGTAATATAGCGCGCATGGTGCCTAACTCTGCGTAAATAAGGACACATGTCGTTTTTACTCCCAATGTGGAGAAAAAGACGCCATATGGTGGCAATTTACTTTTTAGATTAATAATCGTATCAAATTGTCCTCAAAACGAGTTATTTAAACAATGCTAAATCATAATTTTTATCATTTTTTGTTTTTACCCATGAAATAAAATTAGCAGCGAGTCCGAATGCCGTTGCGTATTGTTTTAAAAGATCTTCCTCACTCTTCGCAAGGTCTTGATCCGAGTGGGCAAGGTCGTATAAAACGCGATACACTATTTCTTTTTGTTCTTCATTCAACCGGGCAACGATAACTTTCACACAGACATCGATGGAGTGCTCGTTATAAAAACTAAATGCTCTGAGAAATTCAATTTCATCGGAATGAATAAGAGCCCGAAGCTTTTCCAATTCCTCTTTTGCAAACTCTCCGTCAATCCCTACCAGCGTCATTGCCGCAAGGCATAATGCCATCTTAGCAGATAATCCAGTTTCATCCTTCTGTGTTTGGTTCATGTGTTTATCCTTTTCAACTTAATACGAATATACTGTTCATTCGGGAATGCAACCTCTGCAGGTCGCTTGTAAAGTAAGAAAGGAGGGTGTGAAAGGCAACTAGATCATCATCAAGAAGAACAATGCGGGAAGAAAAAGAAGCGAGGCATAAAAGAGTTTTCGAGCGGCATAATTCGTACGAACAAAATACAGGCGAATGGCAATTGCAAGAAATCCTAGAGAGAGCATCAATGCTCCGATGAAGTAGAACATTCCGGTGATTCCCACCAGCATCGGCATGAGCGATGCGGGAATAAGCGCAATGGAGTACACGAGAATTTGCCGGCTGGTGATTGCACAGCTTGGATCGAGCACGGTCAACAATTTGTAATCGGCGCGAGCGTAATCGTTCCGGTACATCCATGCGAGCGATAAGAAATGCGGCATCTGCCAGAAGAACAAGATGAAGAATAACGACCACGCTTCCATCGATACGCTGCCTCGCACGATTGCCCATCCAATGAGCGGCGGCAACGCTCCAGGAATTCCTCCGACCACCGTTGCAAAAGGTGTCTTTCTTTTCAACGGCGTGTAGATCGCCAGATAGCTCACAAGTGTCAACACTGCAAGAGAGACGGCTACCCAATTTGTGAATAATGCAAGATAGAAAAGTCCGGTAACACACAGCACAATTCCGAAGACCAATGCTTCTACGGGCTGAATACGTCCGGAGAGAAGCGGGCGATGTTCGGTTCGTTTCATCAACGAGTCGTATCGGCGTTCGACGTATTGATTCAATACTCCGGCCGCGCCGCCGACAAGTGTTGTTCCGATAAACGTGTGCACGAGAAGATAATAGTGCAATGATCCATTCAGGGCTAAAAATGCACTGCCGACAGCGGTTAACACTGAAAGCAGTGTCAATTCAGGTTTCATCAGCATTACATAATCAGCGAGGGCATTTGAACGACGAACAGATATGGAATTGGCAAATTTCATGTTATTTCACTGCCTTTGACAAAAGAGATGCAACTCTTCGCAGGATGTAACTCCCAACCGAATCCGCTTCTGCGGGCCTCAAGCCCTGATTCGGCATGGGTGGATAGGTGGGATCTTTTTTAACAGGATTGAGAATGAACGAAACGAGTTCTGATTTCTTTCCCTCATACTTTGGAATTGTCTCTAAGTATGGCGGTCCGACTTTCTTCTGGTCAAAGAGATGACAAGCTGAACATTTCGCGTTGTAAATATCCTCGCCGGTAAACGTTACTATATTGACACCTAGGCTCGTTTTTAAATCTTCCAAATTCTTTTCATGCTGAGCTGAAAGAACAGCTGCATGTCCGCGGGTTGCCGTTCCGATATCGAGAGAGTCGGCCGTAATGTTTATGCATGCCGCTAAGAGAAACACAAAAAACCCTGCAGCGGCAGATTGTCCATGTGCCGAGCGTTGATATCCATACAGAAAATGTGCAGCGAGGAAAAACAGCACGAGTCCAACTCCGGTGAGCGAATAAAGCGGACCGGATATTGCTTCGTCGCTCACGCTGGCAACTTGTGCTAAAAGGGTAATAGGCAAAACAAGCAATGCTATCACCGAGAAACGGACACCTATTTTCTTTAATGCTGCCAAAGATGCTTCCTGTTCATTCGTAGACTTTGATACAATAAAATATAAAACTCCGAAGCCCGTACTGCCTGCTGATAGGGCAAGAATGACAAAGAACTTTATCCAAACGGAAAACGACATCAAGACACCAAAGATAGAATCGGTTTCCTGCCAACTGGAAGGATTTGCAGTCAGTGCGAATGCTGCTGAATAAAGAAAAATTCCGACGAGAAGAAGAATGATTCCGTACGTCCCGGACCGTGCATAGGTTTGAGTATTTTCGGCCTCATAGTGCTCAATACCGGCCGCCGTTTCGCCTTTCTCCTTCTGTGTTTTGAGAAGCGTTCGATAGGAAGAAAGAAATCCTTGAATACGGAATGTTTGTTTATATGAATACAACAACCATAATCCAATTGCCACACAGAGAAATCCAAATCCAGACAGCGTTACCGAAATTGCCGGTGTGGATTGCAGGATCTGAGCAAAGGAGAAGATTAAGGATGCGCCGGGAATAATTCCTAGGAACAGCAAAACACTTTTCGTTTTCAGCGGAACTTCTGCAAGTTGATAGGCGATGGCAAGCGCCTGAACATTATTCTCTTTTCGCGCCTGTATGCGGTACCGGAATGAAAGGATAATCGAGCCTAACACAAAACCGATATAGGGCAAGAATATCATTGAACTTATAGCGGCGATAAGAACCACAAGCTTGTAATGTTCAATCGATTGAGGCAGTGCTATATCTTTAAGAAATTCCATGCAATTAATTTGATTGTATTACATTATTCACAAATGATTGATATGGTTTTGATTGTTTTGTCGACACATCCTTGTACCAGTGTTCGAACGTTGTCGTATCCATTGCAACGACTTTGGTATACATATAGGAATGTTCTAACCCGCAATACTCGGCACAGGCAATATCAAACGATGCCACACGCGGTGTTTTGAACCACATGACATTCTCCCGGTTGGGAATAACATCCTTCTTAATACGAAATGAAGGAATAAAGAATGAATGGTTTACATCAAGAGAATGAAGCGTGCATTTAATCGGTGCATTGACAGGAACATATAATGTATCGACTCGAACGCCATTCGGGTATTCAAAAGTCCATTTCCACATCTGAGCTGTGACTTTTATGGGAAACGCATTGTCCGGTACAATCTGTTCAAGCAGGTAACCTCGCCAACCGATATAAAACATACCCATAAAAAGAATGAGCGGAATAATAGTCCAGGTGAGTTCCAACGGAATGTTTCCTTCAATGTCTGTCGGATGAGGATTTTTCTTACGGCTATAGTGTATGATAAAATACACCATAGCGATCAACAGGCCCAGAAATACGAGCAGCGAGATACCGACAATCGTCAAAAATGTTGCGTCGACATAATCTGAAAATGGAGACGATCCTGAAAACATTTCAATAATCCTGCTCAGTGAAAGGCGTAGTCAAAAAAAGTTAAAGAAATAAAAATGATGAATGTCACCAGCGCGACAAGAGCAAATAATCGGAACATCCGGTCTTCATATTTTAAGTGCATGAATACATTCATTACTAATAAAGACTTCACCGAAGCGATAATCAATGCGGTGATGATCACCCATCGACCGAGATCAATACCGGCAAGTGCTACCGTAAGACATGTGAGTGCCAGCAATCCGAGCCAAATGAGAATATATTCGCCGTAAGGGACTCTATGCTGCTTATGTTCTTCTTCGTGTTGTGTCATGGATCCTCGGTGTGCATCCTTTCTCCCCTTCTTCAAAGGGGAGCACATTTGTTAATGGATCAGATAGAACAAGGGAAACAGGAAAATCCAAATAATGTCTACTAAATGCCAGTACAAAGCACCGGCCTCAAGTTTGACAAATGATCCTCGGTTGATACTTCCTTTTGCAATAAAAACGAGCATAAATCCGAGAACTGCCATACCAATGATGACGTGGATCGCGTGTAAGCCGGTCATCACATAGTATAATCCGAAATACAAAATTTCTCCCTGAGGCTTGTTCATGAGTTCAGGCGACTGCGGATAAATGCCAATGGAAATTTTGTGGCTCCACTCAAAATATTTATTGACAAGAAACACCACAGCGAGGACGAGAGTCGTACTCGCCAATGCCATCGAGAGATATTTCTTTCCCTGTTGAATTGCTGTAATCGACATTGCAACTGTTAGGCTGCTGGTCAATAAGATCATCGTATTGATGGTTCCTATGAACGGGTCGAGTTCTGCGGCAGCAAGGCGAAATTCTTCGGCATGCATAAAACGATACACTGCATAGATGATAAACATTCCACCGAAGAGAATCAGTTCACTGAAGAGGAAGAGCCATAGCCCCATCCTCGAACCGACATCGTCTCTGTGCTTATGCTCTCCTGCTACCGCTTTGCTTGTCACCTGGTCTCCTCAACACTTTGTGTAATATTGGAATAATCGTATGGTCCGGTAGTGACCACAGGAATTTCATGGAAATTTTCAGTAGGCGGCGGTGATGATACCGTCCATTCCAATGTTGCCGCACCCCACGGATTAGCAGGAGCTTTCTTTCCTTTTTTCAATGAAACGATCAAGTTGACAATGAGAATAATAATACCGATGACCATGATCCATGAACCGACCGTAGCAATGCGATGCAGTGTTTCAAACTGAGGAAGGTAATGGTAATACCTTCGCGGCATACCCATATATCCTAATATGAGCATCGGAAAATATAGAATATTGAACCCAACAGTCATCAAGAGCCAACCGATGAACGCAGGGCGTTTTATGTACATCCTGCCGAACATTTTTGGAAACCAATAATACAATGCACCAAAGAGTGCAAAGCCCGTTCCGCCAAACATAACATAATGAAAATGCCCAACGACAAAATATGTATCAGTGACATGAATGTTCACAGAGAGAGCGCCGAGCATTAATCCAGTCAGTCCGCCGATACTGAATTGCATTATGAACGCAAGCATAAAGAGAAGCGGAACTTCCAATTGAATCGAGCCTTTGTACAGCGTTGCAACCCAGTTGAACACCTTTATGGCGCTTGGAATCGCAACGATGAATGTAAGGAGAGAAAAGATGAACATTCCTGTATTGCTCATGCCAACCGTGAACATATGATGTGCCCATACCAGCGAACCGACGGCGGCGATAGCAATGCTGGAATATGCAATAAATTTATATCCGAAGATTGTCCGCCGTGCAAAGACCGGAATGATATCCGATACTACTCCCATAGCAGGCAGAATAATAATATAGACAGCCGGATGAGAATACATCCAGAATAAATGTTGATACAAGACGGGGTCACCACCGAGCGTCGGATCGAAAATTCCTACACCAAATAATCGCTCGATGACAACGAGCAACAAGGTAATACCGATGATAGGTGTTGCAAGGATTTGCACCCATGCGGTGGAGTAGAGTGACCACACAAACAGCGGCATTTTGAACCAGGTCATTCCAGGCGCGCGCATGCGATGAATCGTAGTGATAAAATTTAATCCTGTTAGAATGGATGAAAAGCCAAGAATAAATGCCGCCATCAACGCAGGGATAATATTTGTGTTTGAGCGGATGCTGTAGGGAACATAAAACGTCCATCCAGTATCTGCTGCCCCGCCGGGAAGAAAGATTGAAACTAGCGCAAGCGTTCCACCGGCAATAAAGAGCCACCACGAGAGGAGATTGAGCCGCGGGAAGAACACATCTTTTGCACCGATCATCAACGGTAGCAGAAAGTTGCCAAACACCGCCGGAAAAGCGGGTATAACAACTAAAAAAATCATGATGATGCCGTGCAGTGTGAAGAATGTATTGTACGTTTGTGGAGTGACGATAGTATTCTCGGGGGTTAACATTTCAAGCCGCATAAGTACGCCGAGAATCATTCCTACCAGAAAAAAAGTAATGACGGCAAAGAGATAAAGGAGACCGATCCGTTTGTGATCGGTACTAAAAATCCATCCAAATATTCCCTTGAACCTTGTCTTCTCGTGATAAAAATCGGGAACTGTGTCCGCAACAGTCGCTGCTGTTGTCATACTATTACTTCCTTTCCTTTTTCTTTTTTGGTAGTACTATGAACACCACAACAAACAAGGCGACCAATCCTACAATGACTACACCGCCGACATGGACAAAATTAAACACATAATGTTGTCCCTCTGGATCATATGTATAACACATATTTAATACCTTCGATATAGTCGGAGCAGAATGTCCTTGCGAGGCTTCCATCACAGCCAGTTTCACATCGAGCGGGAGTTGATGAATACCATAAAGATACCGTGTTATTTTTCCATCAGGAGAAACGGCAATGAGCGCTGTCGGGTGAATCCATTCCTTCCCGCTTTGTTGGTAATAAAAACCCATTGCGTCTGTGAAACGGTGAACGTTCATACTGTCCCCTGTCAAAAATCGCCAGCCATTCGGGTCCACAGCTTTCTTTATCCCACTGAGGTAATTATCTTTTTTGTCTGATGCCATCTCCGGCCGTTCGGTGTAATCAAAGCTTACAGTGAGAATTTGGTAGTCTTTACCGATTTCCAAATCCATTTTTTCGACAACTTTAGCAATGTCGTTCAAGAGAGGAGTACAGATTCCAGTGCATCGGTAATAAACAAATGCAACAAGTGTTGGTTTATTTATGATGGATTTAAGTTGTACGAGATTACCGGATTCATCATACAGCTCTACATCCAGCGGGATGAATTGTCCGAGTTTCTCGCTGATGCCTATCGGTTGAGCGGTTTGCTGTGTATAAACAGTACTGATGAATGAGAGAATAAGGATTAATAAAACTATGCTGGAAGGGGGTATTGCTCTCGACCTTCTATATTGATTTTGATCGGTTGTAAAATATTGAAATTCTCTTTTCACTATCGACTCTCCTTTTTCATCAATGTGAGAACAAACCCGTACATCTCCGACCATTCATTCGCGGAAAGATTTGACACACTCGCTCTGAATCCCGCATGCAGAGGATCGGCTGTAACTACCTTGATCAATTCGTTCAAGCTTGCCAGACTCTTCTTATTCTGTAACAATGTCGTTAATACTTTTGTTTCATCGTTAGTAGCACGACGGAGAATGATCGCTCCTTCAATGGAAGATTCCTTAAACATTTTCTTTGCCTGCTCTATTTCTACGGCCTGCACCTTTGATTCTTTCATCGTGATCGCTATTGCCTTCTTGATAGGTATTTGTCCTGTGACATTCATTCCTTTGGACAATTCGTATGCGGCATCGAGCTGCTTGAGATCATCAGGCGAATCTTTAGGCTGGTTATTCGAAAACGTTCGAATGAAATGAATCAAGGAAAATCTATCTAAAGGTGGCAAATAACTATACGACGCCATTGAACCTCCCGGAATTCCTTCCTGTAAGGTTTTATATATTTGCACAACTTTTGATCCGTTCTTCCAACCTTCGAGGGAATGAAAATTGCGCGGTTTCGGATTCAGCATGGATGCCGAGATTCCATCTCCCATGCCATTCTCGCCATGGCATGCAGCACAATTGTTTTTGTACAATTCGCGACCTTTGTTCACAGATTCTGTTGAAGAGACTCCAGCCCTCATAATATTCACCGGCGGAATAAGGCGTGGACTTTGCAGTGGAATATCCTGGATAAATGCTGTTGAGTCTTTCAATAATGCAGGAGGAACAGCGTTCTTTCCGATCGTATTGAGATTCCATATATAGAGCAAACCAAGAGCTATAAGCGAAGCGAGGAAATAGAAATAAGAATAACCGAAAAGCTTTATCGGCTTCTTGAACAAATCTCGCCAATCTATTTCAGGTTTGAATTTATCTTGTTCCATGAACTCATTATGAATAATACGAGATTACAGAAAATAATCGCGGAACGTTTTCAATCCGCAATCGAAAATCATCAATTATAAATGAAACTCCATTCCTCGCTTCAGCTTCGGATCGCCAATGGGCATGAGATTGTGCTTCTTCGTTTTCCAGGCAACAACAGTTATCATAAGACCAATTATCAGCAATGGGAAACTCAGCTCCATCCAGCCAAATGTAACACTTGCATCGTATGTCGGCATAACAAACCAATAGAGGTCGANNCTGCCAGCCGTTTTGCCAATGCTTCATAAACCAAAATGTTTCTTCCGGAAGATTGGCATACCAGATAAGCATAAACTGACTGAATGCGATATACGCCCAAAAATTAACGAATGCAAACATCAGTGAGCCAAGACTATAAAAATGATCACGCCGCAATCCAGGTAACCTGCCAGTTTCATGAAAGCGGATAATAATGTACGTCGCCGCCGCGAGCGCCGAAACCACGGTGCCGGAAAAATAATAAATACCGATTATAGTAGAATACCAAAGTGGCTCTAGACTCATTGCCCAATCAATTGCAATAAAAGTAATGGTAATGGCAAAAACCGGAAGGAATATTGCTGAAAGCCGAATATTTCTTCGTGTATATGTATCACCCTTCGCATCTTTCGTGGAATCTTGCTTCAAGGAGTTGCGCGTGAAGAGCCAGTAAAAAAACGTCCACAATACAAATGTGGCAATATACCTCAGTACGAAAAAAATACTGTTGAGATACTTTGCTTTCGCTGCCAATAATTCATCTGCAGCAACCACGTCTGTGTGAGTCCAATGAAACAACTCGTGGAGGTGGAAGAAGAGCGGAATTGCTAGGAACGGCGTGAACGGAATAAGTCCGGCAAGAAATTCATTCACGCGTCTCATCGGCACACTCCATACTGCGCCGGCGATGTACTCCAACGCTATGAGAAACAGTGCACCAACAGCAATGCTTGTAAGAAACAAAAAATTAATGACATTGTTAAACGCCGCATGCCGAGGTTCTACATAATATCCGATCGCATACAGAACGATGCCCACACAAAAGAGTACCAACCCAAGATAAGTGACTTTGGGAGGAAGAGGTTTCTTCAACGATTCCATCTGAGGATGATGCTCGCTCATTTCAGATCGCTCTCCTTTGCATTCTGCGCACGCTGCAATATGCGGATATACTGAATAATTGCCCAGCGGTCTTCGCGAGAAATTTGTGGCGCATAGCTTGGCATAATATTCTGTCCCTCTGTAATAACATGGTAGATGCTGCCGTCGGGCCAACTGCGAACTTTGTCGGAATTGAATGTCGGAGGATTTGGAAATTGTCCCTGCAGGCGGCTGTCACCACGTCCGAAATTGCCATGACATGGACTGCAAAATGTCAGATACTGTGACTTGCCGCGTTCGACGATTTCTTTTGTCGGGAGCAATGGATTGACGAGATATTTTCCCGCCTCTTCCGGTTTGCCTTTAAATGGATATGGTATAAAACCGCGCGCAACCGTTCCCGCTACCGGCAGCCTCATGCCAATGCCGTCTTTGAAGAGATTGCTCGGCTGCTGGGCTTTCTGTTTATGTTGTTCCATCATCCAATTGAATGGCTCGATGTAGAGAAGCTTGTTCAATGTGAAGTACGATATTACCGCTGTTGTTAATGCAACAACTACAAGAACGCCGAGGAATTTAATGTTGATGAGTTTTTGTCCGTGGTCAAATTCCTCAGGGTCGAAGTACACAGTTGTGATTTCTTTCCCGCTAAGAGATTTCAGGAATTCTTTCACCGCATTTTCATCGAACTTCGGATCGCTCGCTTCAATGGTAATTCCGAATGTATCCGATGAGACACGTTTCATGTAAGGAGTATCGTGCAGCGGATGAGCATTGTTCGGGAATTTGAAATAGAAGACGATCATTGCAATCGTAGAGAAGACTGCTGCAAAGAGCACCGTGAGTTCGAAGGATATAGGCACAAAGGCAGGCCATGACCAGAATGGTTTTCCACCAATGACAAGCGGATAATCAGAAAGTGTGACCCACGAAATGAACATTATCGCTGAGAGTGCCCCCAGCAATCCAAAGACAAATGCTAAGGTACCAACCTTCGAGGTCTTCACCCGCATTGCACCGTCCATACCATGCACCGGATACGGTGTATGAACATCGAATTTTGTGTAGCCTGCCTTGCTCACTTCCGATGCAGCGTGAATTGTCTCATCTGGTGTGGTAAAGAGCGATGTTATTGCGTAAATAGATTTTTTCATGTTTTCATAATCTGACAATAGTCAACTCTAACAAATATTTATCAATGCTGACTCGGCTGCGCACCTTCCAACACCGATTTCATTTCTGCCATTGCAACCGACGGCAGAAAGCGGACAAAGAGGAGTACGAATGTGAAAAATAATCCAAAGCCGAGTGAGAGAATTCCAAAATCATAGATCGTCGGTGAAAAATGTCCCCAGCTCGATGGCAGAAAATCGCGCGACAAGGTTGTCACAATGATTACATACCGCTCGAACCACATCCCAACATTTACCAATATTCCGATGATGAACATGACGAAAATACTGCGGCGGAATTTCTTGAACCAGAATAACTGAGGAAAGATGACGTTGCACGAAACCATCGTCCAGTATGCCCATGCATATGGGCCGAGAACACGGTTGAGAAATACGAACCGTTCAAACTGGCTTCCGCTGTACCATGCCATGAAAAATTCTATCGCATATGCATAACCCACCATGCTGCCGGTGAGAAGTATAATTTTGTTCATATTCTCAAGATGGTTCATCGTGATGATGTGCTCAAACTTGAACATCTTCCTCACAACAATAAGAACGTTTTGTACCATAGCAAAACCGGAGAAGACTGCTCCAGCTACAAAGTACGGCGGAAAGATTGTTGCATGCCAGCCCGGATTCACTGAGACAGCAAAATCAAAACTCACAATCGTGTGCACTGAAAGCACCAGCGGTGTTGCGAAACCGGCGAGGATAAGATACATCCTTTCGT
>PMDB01000112.1 GCA_003155495.1 Ignavibacteriota bacterium | reverse complement strand
CCAGTATGGAAATATTTCTTTCGCCTTTTCTTCTCCAAATTTCTCTACGAGTTCAGCAAGGAGTAAATCCACCCACCGCGAATAGTTGAGTTCCCATGACATTAACCGACTTACGAGGAGCGAATGTTCGACCGTCCATGGTTCCGGTTCGATATTTAACATGTCGAATTCAATCGGGTATTTGCCGTTCTGTGTGGAAATAAATTGATTCACACCATCAGCATATGCCTGCAATGCTTTTCGTGTGTCTTCATCAATGAACTGAGAAAGTTTCTGCGCATGCTTCCAAAGACCAAGCGTCCGAAACATCTTATCTATTTTCAACGTTGGTTCACCCAGCACTTCAGATAAGCGGCCGGAACCAGCCCGTCGCATCAAATCCATCTGCCACAACCGATCTTGTGCATGGGTGTACCCGACCGCAAAGAAAGCATCGTACTCAGATTGAGCACTAATATGAGGAACGCCATATTCATCACGATAAACTTTTACCTCGTGCGTGAGTCCTTGCACACGTATGATACCTGAAATCTTTGAAAACGATCGTGTTACCAAATAGTAGCCAACCGCTCCTATGGTGAGCACAACAAACATGATCGTTGCAATAATTCCGATCATTCCTTTTTGTGTGTTTCGCATGAATAATCCTTGCGTGTACATTAAAAATTCCGTCCCGGTTGATTATATCAATCGGGACGGAATCAATGTAAGCAAACTTAAAAAGCAGTGCAACTCAGTTAAAAGCGGAAGGACAATGTCAGATTAATGTTATTCGTAGTAATGGTCTCATCTGTCCCGACATCATACAGGAGGCCGGAGGCATTATAAGAATAATTGCTCCGCAGACTCTTCCATGATCCATAGGCATACGCGGCATTTAAAGTAGTCCGCTCATCAAGCGTGTATCCGATTCCTGCAGTGTAGTACAACTGGTCTCGACTACTTGGGTCTCCTTTCCAAGGAGATGGATTATCAATGATTCCGCCACGGAGCTTCAATCCTAAATTAAATAGCGAGACTTCAATTCCCCCTCGAAGATTGGTTGTTGCTCGCATTTCATTCTTTATACGAGAATTTTGTTCACTAAAGTCGATTCTGTCCGCTTTAATTTCCATCTGCGTCCAATCAATATACTCGACATCACCAGCCAGGAGGAGCCAATCTAAGGGTTGGACAGATATTCCTCCGCTCAATACATAGGGTGTTGTCACTCTATATTTAATCGAATTAGAGGTCAGCGGATATTCATACGCTTTATTGCCTGATGAATCAGGGGTTTTAAATTGACTCGTCGCAGACTCGGTAAATGTTTCAGAAATGTCATACGTGTTTATTGTACGAATAGCAAATCCGATAGAGTATTTCCCCGGTTTTCTAAACATGAGTCCAAAGAGTGCATTAAATCCATTGATATCATCATTATATGTATTTTCATAGTTAAATTGTTGAAAATCGTTCGGAGGGCTTGGATAGTTATTCCGTGTATCGCTTTCAGCTACTGTTTGGTCATAAGAATATGATCCGGAAGCAAAGTTAAGTGAAACACCGAGAGAGAGGTTTTCTCCAATATCCATTGCTCCTCCAACTGTCCAATGATTCAATCCTCCTCCCTCGATAACGTCGATTGCTTGCTGGACATTACCGTTCAGGATTGGTGTAACTCGTTCAAGAGAATCCTTGTTGGCTAAGAAAAGCTGATATGGAATATTGTTGTCCAATGATCGATTGCTAGAAAGAAATGTCGCCTGGGAAAAGGAACTTGAAGGATTAAACGCGCTCATCGAAGCCGTTGAGGTGTAATTCGCGGCACGATTGAAACCAAACGCAAATGTAAGACTCCCCCGAAACGTTGGAATTGGATAGACGAGGCCGAGGTTGTTGAGATTTACTGCGTTATTGTTTGAGGATGTTTTCGTTCCGAGATAAGATACATCGTTGGTATAACCGATTCTCGATAATCCAAAAGAGAATTCAAAGTCGCGTTCAAGCGCAAGGCCTGCAGGATTCCAAAAAAGCGCGGAATAGTCATTCACGCCACCTACAGTAGCATTACCCATACCCAGCTCACGTGCTCCGACACCCAATCCAAGCTGTGAATATCGAAGTGCATCTTCTGCCAATTGTGCTTGTGTTATTTGAAGTCCCATCGTAACGAGGATCGCTAAGAAACATATTTGATATCTTTTTATCATACTATTTTGCTCCATTCTTTCCAGTGTCAGGTTATCGTCGTGATCTGCCAGAGCCGCTGTTGTGCTGTCCGCCGCCATCATTTCTTTGGGAAGGCGTGCTTTGTGAACTCCTTGGAGCTGGCGCACTCGAATGCGATTGTCTTGGACTTGATTGACTTCGGTTTTGAGAATTGCCAGTCCGATGCAAAGTTGTACCCCGATTTTTAGCACTTCCTCTTGAACTACCTGAAGAGACAGTGCTTCGCCGATTTGATTTCAATGTGCCAGTGCTGCTTTGTCGTATTCTCGTACTTGATGCCCGAGGAAGATTGATGCTTCCACCAGCTGATCCAGACCTGCTATTATATATCGTTCCTGTTCCAGCGGTTCCATTCGACGAGGACCTCCCAACACCGTAGTTTCGGAGATTATTTCCTCCTCTTTGGTAACCAGAGTTACGTGTCACAAATGAACGAGAATGGTATGAATGACCATAACCATATCTTGAATAAGAATCCCCATAACCCCAATGATGTGGATAATACCCATAACCTGCATAGAACGCAGGACCCCACCACAGCGGATCCCAGTAAGTCGGATAGACACAACCATAATCCGACGCCCAATAAGAACTCCAACCGGGATAATAGTACGAGAAACCTAGATAATTATGCGGCTGCCAATTATCATCATTGTCATAATTCGCATTATCATAGGCAGTGCTGTCGGATTGGCCGGAATTTTGCCCCTCTTGTTCATAAGAGGATTCATCTTCCTTCATTGTCGCAATTTGCGTATAGCAACCTTGAAAAAGAACCGTCATCAATCCTAAGAATAACGGAAACGTGAATAATTTGATTGTTTTCATAAATGACCTCATCTATTAGACTCCTAAAAAGGAATCAAGTTTCTTGCCATTAATTAATAAAACTGAGTCACGATATTCGCTTGTTTTCGCCACTTTCATAGTCTCCAAGTATCATACAAATTCATATTTGTCTATAGAACTATTCATCACCGTCCACAGATTTGCACACTTGTGTATACTGCAATATTTGAGGCAGATTTAACTACCGAAACCTTTATGAAAGGAGATGAGTGTGGATTATAATTCACCAATATAGTCAATCTGAAGCGTTCGGTTTCCAACATCCACATTGTCTTGGTTCTTAGTAATATTTTTAAGGTTGAAGCCGACAACAAGCCCTTTTCCCCACGACCAACGAAAACCGAAATTGAGGTAACCATTTCCTTTTCCAATTGCATGCCCATGGTTATCATTCACTCCAAAATCATATTCCATCATGATCGAGACATCGCTGCTTAATGATTTTTCCACACCAATAAACATATTGAGATCTCCATCGCCATCTCCAGTTTCTAGAGACTTGTTTAATCCACCATGAATACTGAGATTTCCCAGGATTGCATAATTCTTACTTGCTACGACATACACACCTGGTGACTTGATTGTATAACGTTTTAAAGAATCAGCACCAAGGTACGGTTCTTTGCCCTGGGAATCGAATCCGATTGCCAAAGCAGGCATCAAGATGCCTTCACCCACCAGACGCAGTTTAGCATTTACTCCAGGTACCGGATTCATATTAATACTGTCTTTCCCGATAATACCAGTGCCTCCATATGATATTCCAAATGTGAATGGTTCAAAAATACCAACCGTGATACCGATAAGCATCCCGCCTCTCTGAAAGAAATTCGATGAGACCGAGTACGATCCACGCTTCAATAAACCTGCAGTTGGTTTATCGACAAGCATTGTCGGTTCAACATTCGCTGCACTACCTGCATAGCTTTGCGCCATAACCAAATTATGAGTTGCTGCAATCAATACACTGAGTATGAGGATTTTGTTAATTGTTATCATTGATTTTCCATTTCAAATATTTATCATACTTCATCATCACCAAATATTTTTCGAACATTGTCCGGCAACTTGCTCGTTCTATTTATCGATGCATCATCTTTTCTTTCATAACCTGCGGGAATCGTTTTTTTCCGCACGACTTTAAAACCTTCTTCGTAAGGTAACCCTGTTATCGGAATTTCATTTTCGTTCTTACGTTGTGTTGAAAGTTCGAGGACAGGAGCGGAGGTCGGCACGAATGATTTATTTTTTCCGATCCCCAGCAATATTTTTCTTAAAATTGCCTGACCCTCATTCTTCAAATCGTCTTCTGAATATGTAAGAAGATGTCCTTCGCGAACATAGAACTCACCGTTAATCATCACTTCGCTTACATGGTACGATGTCGATTCCAGCAAACCAACATCAAGTATCCTTTCAGTATTCTCATCGGCAAGGGCAGCATTTATACGGAATTCCGATAGATCAAGAAAAATAATATCAGCTTTCTTTCCTATCTCAATTGTTCCAATTTCAGTGTCCAACCCAAGTGTACGCGCTCCATTTTTTGTGTGAAGCGCGAGCAAGTCATCTGCCTTATCCACTGGCAAACCGAGCATCTTGAGAAGAGAAGTATAGGATTGAATATTTTCCAAAGGTTGTGCTGTCCCCCAATCACTGCCAAGCGCCAATGTTACATTGTGCTGAAATAATTTTTCAAAAGGAGGTATATCCGTTCCCTTCCGAAGAATCGACATTGGAGACAGGACTAACGGTATACCGAACTTCGCAATAATTTCTATATCGCCGTCATCAAAGCATGCAAGATGTGTCAGGTGTACAGGAAAGTCAAAAACATGATAATCAGCGTACAATTGCATTATAGATTTATTGAAGTTCTTTTTCACCACATCAAACCCGTGCTGAGTTTGTCCCAAATGCAATATAACAGGCCATTGAAGCTCATGGGCAGTTCGAATCGTGGATTGGAAATTGTATGTCGTGAGATTTTCTTCGTCAGCGATAGCACATGCAAATCGAGATGATGTCCCACGCAGTGTTCGTGCAGCCTCAATCTGATCACCGTTGTGCAAACCAATGACACCTCTCACGTTCGTTTGTCGCATCGCTTCGAGAGCTGCTGAAAGGGAATGTTCTGGAGTATCAAATCCATATTCTGCTATTGTGGTTACACCGGATTTGAGAGCTGCAAAGTACGACAACTTGTACAGATTCAAAAAATCTTCATACGTGGCTTCTTTCCGTAAATAATCGGCAGCAAGACTGACAGCCGAATTCTTATTCCATCGCGACATCGGTTGTCCGGAAGTAACATATCGCAAAATGAACGACTCGCCTGCATGATGCGCATCCACAAATCCCGGAAGGAGAACTTTGTCAGCCGCATTAATGATTTCAGCTGAGGGATGCAATGTTTTCAAGACCTGGACAGGTTTTCCAATGTCGACGATTCGTCCTTTCTGGACAAGTAATGTCAATCTTCTCGCATGATGTTGTTTATCGCCGGTAAAGACGAACCCGTTTTCAATTATTTTCGTCGATTCGTTCATATTGACTATTTTGCTCTATGCCAAATCGTTCCATCTTTTTTATCTTCCAGACGGATTCCGAGTGCTTCTAGTTCCTTACGAATTAAATCCGCTGCCCACCAAACTTTTTCTTGTTTTGCCTGCTGCCTTACCTTAATATGAATGTCAATCAATTGCGATTCAATATTTTCTCCGTCCTTTTTTGTCGATATTTGTTCCGGAATAATTCCAAGGATCCTGCCGCCAAGTTCACTGAAGCACATATCGATTTGTCTGAGAAAATCTATGGACAGCTTCTGTTCAGAATTGAGTGCTTGATTTGTTTCGCGAGACAACTCAAAGATCACTCCCATTGCCAGCGGTGCATTGAAATCGTCATTCATCGCTTCCATAAAGCGTTTCTTGTACAAAGACAAATCAAAGCTGATTCCTTCATTCCGTTTTTCGGATTCGGCTTTTTGCAATTCCTCTCGAAGATTACGAATAGTGGTCAACAGTTTTTCATAGCCGGTCCTCGCACCTTGCAATGCTTCGTCGCTGAAATCTAAAGTACTGCGATAATGACTTTGCAGAATGAAAAAACGAACGACAAGCGGATCGTATTTTATGAAAGCATCTTTCAGTGTCACAAAATTGCCGAATGACTTCGACATTTTTTTCCCGTCCACCGTAACAAGATTGTTGTGAATCCAGTATTTCACAAACGGTTTTCCGGTAACAGCTTCGCTTTGAGCAATCTCGCATTCATGATGTGGAAACTGGTTATCCATTCCGCCGCCATGGATATCGAATGTTTCGCCAAGATACTTCATGGACATTGCTGAACACTCGATGTGCCAGCCAGGGAAACCCTCGCCCCAAGGGCTTGGCCAATGCATAATATGTCCACTTTCAGCTTTTTTCCATAATGCAAAATCAGCCGGATTCCGTTTCTCCGATCGTGATTCTACACGCGTTCCTTCGACGGCTTCATCCAAAACCCTTCCTGAAAGTTTTCCATACTTGTTAAATTTCTGCACATCGTAATACACGGAACCGTTTACTTCATATGCGAAACCTTTTGCAAGAAGCTGTTTCACCATTTCGATTTGTTCGATGATATGCCCCGATGCACGTGGAGAAATATCCGGACGCACAATTCCAAGCTTATCCATATCCTCGAAATAGCTTCGTGTAATTTTTTCAGCAATTTGCATCGGATGGACTTTTTCAATTTTCGATTGCTTCAGCATCCGATCTTCGCCATCATCTAATAAATGTCCTACATCAGTAATATTCTGAATATATAATACTTTGTTACCAAGATAACGCAGGTATCTGACAATCACATCAAAAGAGACATAGCTTTTTCCATGACCAATATGCGAATCGCTGTACACAGTTGGTCCGCAAACATACATGCCTACGAGTCCTTCATGAATCGGTTTGAATTTTTCTTTTTGCCGAGTGAGGGTATTATAAATAAAAAGGGCCATAGCTGATTAGGTTTTAGGTGTTGGGTTTAAATCGTTTTTCATTTTATCATTTTTCTTTTAATACTTTTTCATTTTTACTTTTCACTGTTTACTGTTTACTCTTCACTTTTTCCTTCATTTCATCCCTATCAATTCTTTTGCCCCATTCAAACTTGCTTCGGTTACTTCTTCTCCACTGAGGAGTCGTGCAACTTCTCTGACCCGTTCTTCTTCACCCAACTTGCGGATGGACGATGATGTACGATTCTTTGATTCTTTTTTCTCTACTGTAAAATGACAATCCGCAAAACCTGCTATCTGTGGCAAATGTGTAATAGAAATGACCTGATGAAATTGCGACAGGCTCTTGAGACTCTTACCAACAGCCTGAGCAATCCTTCCACTGATGCCGACATCTATTTCATCAAAGACAAGCAATGGCAGTCGATCTGCCTTAGCAAGGATTGTTTTCAAGGCAAGCATAATGCGCGAAATTTCACCGCCAGATGCGACTTTCACTAATGGTTTTACATCTTCGCCGGCATTGGTTGAAAGATAGAATTCTACGAAGTCGATACCATTTGGTACCGCTTCGTAATAATCGCGTCCAAGCTTAACATATGCACTTGCAGCTTCTCCATCCGATTTGCCCATGGTACGATTCTCAATTTTTACATCGAATTGAGCGTGAGCAATACCTAGTTTTGCCAATTCCATACATACCGACTTACCGATCTTGCTCACTAATTCCTGCCGTTTTGTCGAAAGACGTTGTGCCGCAGCGGAACATATTTTTCGTTCAGATTCGATCTGCTCCTTTAATCTCTGAATTTCATTTTCGAAATTTTCCGCCATCACGAATTCTTTGCCGATCTTTTCACGCTGCTCGATCACCGTATCCAAAGAACCGCCATATTTCTTTTTGAGAAGTGTGATCTGACCTAACCGCTCCCGGATTTGCTCAAGCCGTTCCGGATTAAATTCTATTTTCGAATTATAGCTTTGAATAAACTTGGTTAACTCTCCAATGATCGCCGCTGCAGAAGCACATTCATTCTTCGAATCCTCAAATGCCTTATCAATTCCGGCAAGGTCTTCCAATTGGTTCCGAGCCTTAACGAGAAGATCGTATACCGACTGCCCACAGGTATTCTCAGCACCTTGATGATTGGGCTCACCTTCATACAAAGACTGGTAGAGCTGCGATGTTGCTTCAAAAAGTTTCTCAGCATTCTCCAAAATTCGCAGTTCGTTTTCCAAATCTCCGTCTTCCCCTCTTCGTGGCTCAACGGTATCAATTTCTTTTATCTGGAATTCATACAGATCTCTTTTTTCCCTTAGTTCATTTTCTTTTCGAGTAAGCGCTCGGAATTCTGAGAAGAGCATCGTTAAACGATTGTATGATATTCGATATTCATCTACCAGGCCATCAAGACTTCCGAATTCATCCAAAAGTCCAAGATGCGTCTCCGATCGAAGCAACGATTGATGTTCATGCTGGCCATGAAGATCAACAAGATGATCACCAATTTCTTTTAAGACATTCAGCGGCACCGGCGAGTCATTCACAAAACACCGTGATTGACCTTTCATAGAAACTTCTCTACGGAGAATGAGGTCGTCATGCAAATCGATCTCATTCTGCTCGAGCAATATTTTTACCCTCTGATTTCCGGCTATTCCTAAAATTCCTTCTACAATAGCTTTATCGCTTCCTTTACGGACGACATCAGAGCTTGCTCGATCACCGAGAATAAGACTCAATGCATCTATGATGATAGATTTACCTGCACCAGTCTCACCGGTGAGGATATTGAGACCGCTCTCGAATTCGATATCCACAGATTCGATGAGAGCATAGTTGCGGATAGAAAGAGATTTGAGCATTTGCTTTTGCTCAAATGTAAGAAAAAAAGATGGAATTTCAATGAGATGAAATCCTTTCCGTATTGATTTATATCAGACCAATATGGCTGGTTGCCCAGTACAATAATATTATCTTAAGGCAGACATCCCAATAAAAAATCTCCTAACAGTGCAGATCTATCAGGAGATTTTCTCAAACTGACTACAAGATAAAAGAACTCGCCGCCGGATTATTTTCCAACAAAAAGTGGTTCAATATGCCGGGTATACAGATTATATGTCACATTCTGCTCAATGCTTGTACGGGCACTGATAAGAGCATTTCGAAATTCATCGCCCATCTCTGATGCCACACGGAAGGCAATATGCACCAATTGACGGAAATTACGATCAAGTGTTTTACTGTCTTGGTCATGTTTCAGTGCTCCGACAAACTGATCAGACGACCATTGAGCAACCGCCGATGGTTTGGGCAGCTTGGCTTGTTCAATTTCTACAACGGTTTCGTACGGTTTGCGAAGCTCCTCAAAACGATCAAATGCCAACGTATAAATTTTCTTCGCAATAGGAAGTGTATTTATATCTGCTGCGAGCCCAATCACTTCTTCCAGCCACGTTGTTCCTGCAGTCTTTAGATGTACTCCGCTGCCAGACTTCTTGAGAATTGAATAGATAAGAGGATACAATGAGAACTTGTCACTTCCTGAATGAATACTGAGTTTTAATTCTTTAGGAAGTGCAAATTTTTCCGTTGCAATGGAAATAACGGCAACGTCTTCCTTAAATTCTTTCGCGAACGCTGCTACATTACCTACATAATCAATTCCCTTTAAGAATTTACCAGAAAATTTTGGCGCAACAGTCTGTGCAGCAATTCGTAAATGCGCCAAACCTGCCAAGAAAAGATATAACTCCGAGGGTGTCTGGGGGTCGTATGCCTCATCAACTGAAACTTCTATGATAAAGTTTCCTTCGCCTTTGTTCTTTTTAATATGGACATACGTCTTGCCGGCCTCCTGTAATGCATAGAGATATTTCTTTGCAAAGGTTCGAAGTTCTTCTACCGAAACTTTCAACTCTCCATCTAAGAGTGGATGACGCAGTGGTCCGGTATACGGTGTAATAGCCTTTACAAATTGATTAATTTCGTCATCGGGGGCAGCTTTGCCGATAAAATCTGCTACGTCTAGAGTGAAGAAATCGCAAGCTTCTACGAAACGATCGACAGTCTTCAAGCCAATATGGTCCGCATCGACAAAAAATTGACGCGTCCATCCTTCAGCTTTTACGGCGTTTTCAGCTGCAACACGCGTTGTCGATGGTTCGGTGCCGATCAATGTATGTTCGCGATTGGATTTGTTCCACACCGGAGTCACTTCAACACCTTTCTCTAGTGCTTTCTTTAAAGCGCGAAGTTGTGCTCTTCCTTCCAATCCGAATCGATCTCCGATGCCAATAGAGAATCGTCCTAATACCAAAGTTCCAGTTTTCATTATTATCCCAATCAATAATAGTTGATTAAATTTCTTTTTTTTTGTTTAAGAAGAATCAAAATAAGATGTTAGTTTTGAGATGAGAGATTTGAACTTACATCAAAAAAGCGAATCTCCGGCACATCACCGATAACGGTATGATAATATGCATATTGAATAAATTCTGCCAAGCTCTCTTGCTCACGTTCACCCAAGTCATAAGAAAATGAAGAAAAATACTGTGTTATTTCTCCAAGAGGAAGATTCCGCTGTTGTGCAGCTTCTTGCGCAATCTGTAATTGCAGAAGTACACCATTGTTCTTTGCCATGAGCAAGGCTTTCGCTTCTTGTTCTGTCATTTCTTCTTCACGTCCTACCCAGAAACCATGAACATACGGCAAATCGGTCAGATCATTCCATTCTTCGACGAGATCGAGTGTGAAGACACCGGATTTATTGTATACAACAGGAGCTTCATTCACCAGCAGTGCTGCATCTGCTTTTGCAAGCATTGCATCGATATCCGGCATCATGGGAATAAACTGGAGATTTGAGCGGGATGGGTCAGTGCGGTATTTTTCTTCGAGAATAATCTTTGCGAGAATAATTTCCGAAGTGATACGCACATCAATGGCAACAGTATTGATGGTGTGTAGTTCTGACTTGAGAATGAGTTGAATGGTGTTGGTCGGAATGGATGAGGCGACACAGATATTCGGCACAATACAATATTCTCCCCCGTGCCGTGCATAGTCAATTGGAGATAAAAAAGCGTTCCGAATTCCTTCGGAACGCTGGCTGAGTTTCAACGCATTTTGTGCAGGTATGTCGATGACCGGATCAAACGGAGATTCTGTTCGATCTAAGCCAAACAAGAGCGGCTTGAGGAAGAGTGCATCGGACACCGCAAGCCGCGATTTCATCAGGCATTCGTTTTTTGCGCGACTGCTTTCGTAGCGAGTTCGCGCACATAGTAAATCTTCGAACGGCGGGACTTACCCTCCTTCACCTTCTCGATTTTTGCAATGCGAGGAGAATGCAGAGGAAATATTCTTTCGACACCGACTCCGTCAGAAATTTTTCGAACGGTAAATGTCGCATTGATGCCCGATCCACGCTGTCCCATGACAATGCCCTGGAATTCCTGGATGCGTTCTTTATCACCCTCTTTTACTTTCACGTGCACGTTCACGATGTCGCCTGATTTGAATTTCGGGACATCTGTTTTTAGTTGAGTCGCCTCAACAAGCTTCAACTTATCCATTGGTGTTTCACTCCGCTAAATCATATATTGTGTATTTATATTCTCTTCTCTTCTTTATTTACGATGCAGAACTATCACCCCGTAACCGTCTTGTTCTCTGCTCACGCTGTTCCGTACGCCATTGGTCAATTTCGTGATGATTTCCAGAAAGCAACACATCCGGAATGGTCATCCCGCGATATTCTGACGGCCTTGTGTATTGAGGACAGCCTAGCATTCCATCCTGAAACGAATCCGTCAATGCTGACTCACCATCATTCAAAACACCGGGAATAAGCCGTACAATTGCATCTACAACAACCATTGCCGCCAACTCACCGCCTGTCAAAACATAATCACCGATGGAAATCTCGCGCGTAGCCAACGCTTCGCGTACTCGTTGATCTACACCTTTATAATGACCACACATCAGTATGAGATTCTTTTTCAGCGAAAACTGCGTTGCAATCTTCTGCGTAAATATTTCGCCATCAGCCGCAAGAAATATTATTTCATCGTACTGGCGTTGTGTCTTCAGGGCTTCAACACATTCAAAGAACGGTTCCGGTTTCAGCACCATCCCTGCGCCACCGCCATAGGGCGCATCGTCAATGGTGTTGTGTTTATCGTGCGTATATGCACGCAGATCGTGCACAACAATCTCAACAATCTCTTTATTCTGCGCCCGTTTCAGAATACTTTCCTGCAATGGGCTTTCCAACAGCTTCGGCAATCCTGTTATAATATCGATGCGCATCACTCAAGCAATCCTTCTATAGCGTGGATAGTGATGCGTTTCATCTTTACATCTACCTTCCGGATGATCGCTTTGACTGCCGGAATCAAGAATTCCTTCGTGCCGTTCCGGACAACCCATACATCATTTGCTGGAAGCGAAAGCAGATCATCTACTATTCCAACATTTATCTGTTCTTCAGTTACTACTTCGCATCCGATCACCTCGTCCATGAAGTAGCTCCCTGTACGGAGTTTTATAGTATGCTCTTTCGGGACGAATAGATATTTATTCCGAAACTCTTGTGCTTCATGCGGTGTCTCAATACCATTCAGACTCACAACAACCTGTTTGGCATCAATTCGCACTACGCAAATATCCCGCTGTTCCACTCTCGTAGCATCGTGACCTACCCACACCGACTGTAAACCTGCAAATCGCTGTTTGTCGTCTGTCAACGGGAGAACTTTCATCTCACCCCGAGGACCAATCGGTTTGGAAATTCTTCCAATCGCAATCAAATCCATACAGACTATCTTGCCGTCCATCCCGGATTCAGGGCACTGAGTCCATTGAACTGCCTACCCAATGATATCTAAAACCGCTCGCTTACCTTCCTTTGCGGCGATCGCTTTTAGGAGCACGCGTAAGGAAGTTGCTGTTTGACCACGCCTGCCGATGACTTTTCCGATCTCTCCTTCAGCTACCTTGAGTTTGAAGATGTGCTTGTTTTCTTTTTCTTCTATCTCAATAGTGACGCTTTCCGGATGATCCACTAGATGTTTCACAACGAACTCCAGAAATTCCTTCATCGTTCCACCTCGGTATCAGTTGTTCTCCGGGCGTTTGCAGGTTCCTTTGCCTTTGCAATCCCAGCGTACAACTATTTCAATTGTGGAAACTGCGTTAGTGCCTTGCTTCTGCCCTAACCGTGGATTAATGAACTGCTATGGAAAAATCAGTTGTCAAAATCCGTTCGACGGAAAAATTATCAAGTGTTTAGTCAGATTCGCTGACTATATTACGCAGCAGCCGGTGCTGGAGCTGGAGTTTCTGTTGGGGGAGCAGATTTTTTCTTCCGCTCTGCTCGCCGTGATTTCCGATCGGCTTCGCGCTTTGGTTTATCAACCTGAAGCATCTGCCAGCGTTCCATCACACTCTTCACCGTCATCTCATCTTTGCCCTGGCGTGTGAGTGTCCAGTGCAGCCAAAAACCTGTGCGCCTCAGTAATGAACGGACCGTATCTGTCGGTTGTGCACCTTTGCGCAGCCAAAATTCAATGCGCGGCTCTTTTAATACCAAGGTGATAGGGTTTGTATGCGGATCGTATTGCCCGAGAGCTTCGAGATATCCACCATTGCGAGGAGAACGGGAATCTGTCGCCACCAACTTGTAAATTGGATGTTTTTTCTTTCCCTCTCTCCGCATTCGAATTTTAACCAATGTTATTACTCCTGTGTTTTACTTGACTCAGTTATCAAAATAGTTATTTTCATTATCGATTGCTAATTCATCGGAAATTGCATGCCATGCAACGCACGATGCATATTCCCTTTTTTAAACCGTTTCATCATTTTTTGCATCTCATCGAACTGTTTCAAGAGTCGGTTGACATCCTGCACTGTCGTGCCGCTTCCTAGTGCAATCCGGCGTCTCCGATTTCCATTGATAATTGATGGACGCAATCGCTCATCCACAGTCATCGATTGAATAATTGCTTCAACACGTACGAGGCTTTTCTCGTCAATCTCGGTATTTGCCGGAAGTCGGTTCATTCCCGGAATCATCCCCATCACTTGACTGAGAGATCCCATCTTCTTGACTTCCCGAAGCTGATCCAGAAAATCTTCAAAAGTGAATTGTGACTTTCGGAGCTTTTCCTCCAGTTTGATCGCTTTTACTTCGTCGAAATTTTCTTGCGCTTTCTCAACAAGTGTCACAATATCGCCCATACCGAGAATGCGAGACGCAATGCGGTCCGGATAAAACGGTTCCAATGCATCTAACTTTTCGCCGACACCGATAAATTTAATCGGTTTTTGAACCACTGCTCGTATCGAAAGTGCAGCTCCACCGCGGCTATCTCCATCAAGTTTTGTAAGAACAACACCGTCGAAATTTAAACGTTCGTGAAACGCTTTCGCCGTATGAACAGCATCCTGTCCAGTCATTGCATCGACCACGAACAAAATTTCATGCGGATGTGCAATATCACGAACTGCTTCCACTTCCTTCATCATCTCTTCATCGACATGGAAACGACCTGCAGTATCGATGATGACTGTATCTCGAACATTCTTGCGTGCGAAGTCAATAGAGTTTTGTGCAATTTTCACTGCTCCGACCCCGCGTTCCGCATATACCGGAATTTCTATCTGTTTTCCCAACATCTCCAACTGATCAATAGCAGCAGGCCGGTGAACATCTGCTCCGACGAGTAATGGAAATCGTCCTTTGCTTTTCAGATGATTTGCCAACTTCGCCGAGAACGTCGTTTTTCCAGATCCTTGCAATCCTGCCACCAAAATAACTGTTGGCGGAGCTTGTGCTGTCGCAATATCTGTTTTTGTTTCACCAAGCAGCTTCACCATCTCATCATGAATGATCTTGATGATGAGTTGTCCCGGCGTAAAACTCGTGAGCACTTCCTGCCCCACGGCACGCTTTTGAACATCCTCGATGAACTGCTTAACAACCTTATAGTTCACATCTGCATCGAGCAAAGCACGGCGTACTTCACGCAAAGATTCCTCAACATTCCGAGGCGTAATCTTTCCCTGTCCCCGAAGCTTTTTAAATGCCGTTTCTAACTTCTGGGTAAGGCTTTCAAACATTCGCTTTCCACCGTCAATAGTACAACAAAACTTCTTTTGCCTCAGCGTTAGTAAAACCGAGAGCGCCAGAAGTTCATACGAGTTTACTTACTAAAAAATAGTGAAAAAAGGGGAGGCAATCAAGAAATTATTTGGGATTCTCATCTCCAACAAAATAAAGATGAGACCGGCTGTTACTTAAAAACTTTCTAATAGCCAAACACTCAACCGAGCACGCGTACAACTTCTTGCAGTGTTGTAACGCCGGTGAGCGCCTTACGGACTGCATCTTGCCGAATTGCCTGGAATCCGCAATTAACAGCCTCTTGACGCATCTTCAGAATCGATTCCTTATTGATGATCAAATCGCGTAATACCGTGCTAATCGTAACAATTTCGCTGATGGCGGCCCGGCCTTTATAGCCGGTACCGAAACAATTCTGACAACCACGACCGCGGAAGAGTTTGAGATCGGATGATCCCATTGGTGCACCGACCATTTGAAGTTCATCGGGTGAAAGCTGATATTCTTCCTTACAATTGAGACAGATTCTTCGGATTAAAAGTTGATAAACAATTCCAGCCAGTGACGATGCGAGCCAGTATGGGGGAATACCAAGATTGTAAAGGCGATGAATAGCACCAATTGCATCATCGGCAAGCATAGTACTGAGCACCAGATTACCGGTCAGCGCAGCTTCAGCAGCCACAATACCGGTCTCCGCATCACGTATTTCACCAATCATGATGACGTTGGGATTCTGCCGGAGAATCGCCCTGAGTGCATCAATAAAATTAAATGATTTATCAGCCGGCAAGTGCACTTGACTGGCATATGGCAAACGAAACTCTACAGGGTCTTCAACGGTAATAACACATTTTTCCGGTGTCTGGACATGGTTTACCGAAGCATAAACGGTTGTTGATTTCCCGCTCCCAGACGGTCCAGTAACTAAAACCAATCCACGAGGACTGCGGAGCAATGTTCGCAATCTATCGAGATTCTCTTTGCCATATCCAAGTTCGTCAAGTCGAGAGATGGTCGCTGTCTTCCTCCACAATCGCACCAAGCATCGTTCACCCGAAAGTACGGGAATTACATTAAGGCGAAAATCGAACGGCTCATTTCCATACACCGAAGAAAACCGTCCTTCCTGTGGTTTCTTTTTTTCAAATTGATTCAGTGTTGCTTTTGTTTTCAGAATACTGATAACAGGCTCATTCATATCCGGGGAAAGAGAAACAAGCCTCTTCAATGTTCCTTCATGCCCAAGACGAATCTGGAGTTCACCTTCTATCGGCTCGAAATGGATGTCTGTTGCACCGCTTTGAATAGCTCGTACTAAGATTTCCTCGACGATTTGATCCGCCGTGGGCAGCTTGCCCAAGCGAAATAACTCTCGAATTTTGTCTTTCGAGAGAGATTTTACATCAAGCTGTTCGAGGGCAATCCGCTGCGGAACTTGCCCCGGTTGTCCAGGTATTTGACGCGGTGGTACGGGTTGTTGTGGTGTGACTGCCATTGTTTTTCTCCGGCAAAGTGACGGCTCAATGGTACCTTACACATTGATTTTTTTCAATCCTCCTTCAATAGACCGTTTCTCAATCTTTCACGGTGGTTTTTTGAATGAAGATTGTTTCTGCGTTCTTAACTTGCTTTCTTCAACGCTTCTGCCCCGCTAACGATTTCGAGCAGTTCTTTCGTAATACTTGCTTGTCGCTCCTTATTGTACGATAATGTCAAATCACGGATAAGCTCTTTCGCGTTTTCCGTTGCGTTACTCATAGCTGTCATTCGAGCGCCTTCCTCTGCCGTACTGGACTCCAGCAAAATGCGCCACATTTGGAAGTTCAGGTGTATTGGCAACAGTACATCGATAATTTCCCTAATGGACGGCTCGTAAATATAGTCGACCTGAGCAAGTGCGTGAATATCCTTGGTCTCTTGAATTTGCTCCGGGAGGATCGGCAAAACTTGCTCAACAACAATCCGCTGTTGGATGACCGATTTGAACTCATTGTAGACAACTTCCACTTTGTCGTACTCGCCCTTGAGGTACTGATCCACTATCTGCTGAATGATGGTTCGTGCGTGACCGAAATGGAGACTCCCAAAAATACCGACATGTTTCGAATAGAGAATGTAATTTCGTTTCGACAAGAAATCCGTTGATTTTTTCCCCACCGTCACGATCCGAACTCCATCGGGTTCCTTCAGCAAATGTCGATACTGTGAGTTCATATGATCGATAGCAGCTTTGATAACATTGCCATTGAATGCACCGCACATGCCCCTATCTCCCGACACCACCACGAGCAGCACATGTTTGACTTCACGTTCTTTCAGCAAAGGATGAATCGAGAGATCAATTTTGGTTACCAAACGGCGAAGGAGCCCGTTCATTTTGCGTGCATACGGACGTGTTGAAACGAGTGCGTCTTGAGCGCGGCGAAGTTTTGCCGCTGCGACCATTTTCATAGCTTTAGTAATTTTCTGTGTGCTTTTAACACTTGTAACCCGGCGTCGTATTTCTCGAAGTGTTGCCACAGATTACTTCACCGTTCCTATGAATTTCTGAACAAATTCTTTCGCAATAGCATGAAGCCTCATTTCTATCTCTTTAGAAAGTTCTTTCGTCTCAGCGATTGTTCCAAGAATATCTGCATATTTCATGTCCATCATCTCAAGAAATTCCAGCTCAAATCGCTGTACTTCTTCTAAGGGCAGCTCATCTAAATATCCATTCGTTCCTGTGAACATACTCGCCACCTGTTTCTCAACCGACATCGGGACATATTGACCTTGTTTGAGTAACTCCACAAGATGCGAACCTCGTCGCAATGTCTGCTGAGTCGATTTATCAAGATCTGAACCGAATTTCGAAAACGCTTCCAACTCACGATACTGGGCAAGATCCATGCGCAGACGTCCCGCTACTCGCTTCATTGCCTTGATCTGTGCGTTTCCACCGACCCGTGATACCGAGATACCAACATTGATTGCAGGACGTACGCCGGCATTAAACAAACTGGGTTCAAGATAAATCTGTCCATCAGTAATAGAAATGACATTGGTTGGTATATACGCGGAAACGTCACCTGCTTGCGTTTCGATAATCGGCAATGCAGTGAGACTTCCTCCACCGAGTTCATCATTAAGTTTTGATGCTCGCTCTAATAGACGTGAGTGAAGATAGAACACATCACCAGGATACGCCTCACGTCCCGGAGGTCTGCGTAAAAGCAAAGACATCTGGCGATATGCTTGTGCATGCTTCGATAAGTCATCGTAGATCACAAGCGCATGACGACTGGAATCGCGAAAATATTCTCCAAGGGTGGCACCCGCATAGGGAGCGATGAATTGCAACGGCGCAGAATCGCTTGCAGATGCATGAATTACTGTCGTATATTCCATCGCACCATATTCTTCTAATGTTGCTACCACCTGAGCAACCGTCGATCCCTTTTGACCGATGGCGACATAAATGCAATAAACTGGCTTAATGCCTTCTTTCTTTGCCTTCTCTGTGTGTGTGTATTTTTGATTGATAATGGTATCAATCGCAATCGCGGTTTTCCCGGTTTGGCGGTCACCAATAATCAACTCTCTCTGTCCGCGTCCAATCGGGATCATGCCATCCACCGGTTTGATGCCGGTCTGCAAAGGTTCTTTCACAGGACTTCGAGCAACAACACCGAGCGCCTTGCGTTCCAACGGAAGGAATGTATTAGTCTTGATCGGTCCTTTTCCATCAAGCGGCTGGCCCAGTGGTGTCATCACGCGCCCGAGCATCTGTTCACCCACGGGCATGGATGCGACACGACTCGTTCGCTTCACGGTGTCGCCTTCTTTGATATGCGTGGAATCGCCAAAAATCACGCATCCGACATTGTCTTCTTCGAGATTCAACGCCATACCGAATACGTTGCCTGGGAATTCCACTAACTCGCTCGCCATAACTTTCGAGAGACCATAAACGCGTGCGATGCCATCACCTACTTGCAGGACAGTCCCGACATCATACACATCTACTTCCTTTTCAAAACCGGAAAGCTGTTTTCGCAAAATTGCAGATACTTCATCTGGTCGAACTTCTGACATTTTCTTCCTCTATGCATCTCCAGCTTAAATCCAGCTGGATGATATTGAACAAATATTATTTAATAGGATACTGTCCGGAGACTATGCAACAGTAATCTCTTCCGCAAACCTCTTGCGAAGAAGTTCAAGCTGGCGCTTCACGCTGCCATCAAACATCGTATCTCCGATACGAACAATGAAGCCACCAATTAATTTTGAATCCAAGCTTACATCGACGTGAACCTTTTTCTTTGAGTACGCTTCGAATCTCCGCTCAAGTTGAACTGTTTGCTGTGCCGATAATTCTGCTGCTGCCTTTACATACACATTGACGATTCCCAATGTCTCATCCTGCAAACGAAAGAAGGCCTCGATGATGTCCAAAAGAATATCCTCCCGTCCCTTTTCAGCAAGAAGAGATAAGAATTTTAGCGTGAGCGGTTGAATCGCCTTGCCAAACGTCGTTTCAAATACCTGCTGTTTCTTCTCCTTCTTTACGACAGGACTCTTCAAGAACAGTTGAAACTCGTGCGACTCATTGATAATCCGCCGGATAACGGTGAGATCATCGCTCACATCCTTAAGTATATGCAATTCTTCAGCGGTGGTCATCAACGCTTCGGCATAGCGATTTGCTGTTCGCAGATTACTCATAATCTATTAGTTCTTCGGAAGTTTATTCATCACAGAATCTATGAGTTGCTTCTGCCTTTTCTCGTCGAGCGTTTCTTCGAGAATTTTTTCTGTCGCTTTGATTGCAAGATCAGCGACTTCTGCACGAAGCTGCAGTTTCGCTGCATCCACATTGCGTTTGATTTCTTCCATCGCCAGTTTCAGTTCTTGTTGAGCTTGCTGTCTTGCCTTGCTTACAATATCTTCCTTTAACTTTTCGGCAAGCGCCTTGCCTTCTTGGATCATTTTCTTGTATTCTTCTTCCGCACGAGCGAGATTCTTTTCATTTTGCTTCAGCATTTCTGCTGCTTCCGTTCGTGCACGATCTGCTTCTTCAAGTGCAATTCGAATCTTGCTCTCACGCTCTTCGAGCATTTTCAAAATCGGCTTCCAAGCAAATTTTGTCATCACCGACAAAAGAACAAGAAAAGTAATGATGGTCCAGACGATAAGTCCGGGGTTAATCTCAAACATTTATCAGCGTTCCTTTTCTTTACTTAAGTGCAAGAAGAATGCATATTGCAAGCGCAAAAAAAGTAGCACCTTCGATAAGTGCTGCAGCAACCAACATTGACACACGTACTTGTGCGGCAACTTCCGGTTGGCGGCCACTAGCTTCCATTGCAGCGGCGGCAAGTTTGCCGATACCGAATGCTGCACCAAGAACAACAATTCCTGCTCCAAATCCTGCTGAGAGATACGCTACTGCATGTGCTTCCATTGAAAAATCCTCCAAATATGGTTAAAGTGATTTTGATTCTTTCTGTTTAATGCTTCGAATCTTCTGCGTGACTGCTCGCCTGCGTACCCAAACCCATGAACAACGAAGTGAGCATAGTAAAAACATAAGCCTGCAAAAACGCTACAAATAATTCCAGCATATATATCCCCACGATAAACATCAACGGGAAAGGTGCTACAATATAAGACCGGAACATTAAAACCAATCCAAAAAGCGAAAGAATTACAATATGCCCGCCCGTCATGTTTGCGAATAAACGCATACAAAGCGCAAATGGTTTAGTAAAGAGTCCAAGAATTTCAATAGGCACCATAATAACCCAAAGATACCAAGGAGCCCCACCCGTGAGATGTGCTAAATAATGCGTCAGACCTTGGGCACGAATAGCAGAAATTTGAATCATACAAAAAGCTATCACCGCAAGGCCGGCAGTAACCATAATATTACCGGTAGGTGTGGCACCATAAGGGATAAGTCCTGCTAAATTCATAATAAGAATGTAAAAAAATGTAGTAAGCAAATACGGCATGTATCTCAAACCGGCTGGTCCCATATTGGGAAGCACCACCTCATCCCGAAGAAAAACAATTACTAGTTCTAATAAATTCACAAATCCATGTGGTACAAGACTTTTCTTGTAAGACCGCGCAACATACATCATTGCAATGACAAGCAAAACTCCGCACAATAAAAGGAAAAAAACGTGTTTGGTTATCGAAAGATCTATTGTGGCACTACCAAGATGAACCGGAGTAAACTGCGGCAAAGAGAGATGCCCAAGCGGACTTTCCACACTCCGCGAATCTTTCATGTGGTCGAGAAGGTGCATAAAGTTGAAACCACCACCATGCTCGCCGGAAGTATGGGCAATTGTTGCTGTATCTACAAGCGCGTGTGTCGCTTGCTGAAGAGTATCTTGCACTATTGGATTCTCGAAGAACAATACTTCCTCAATCTATTTTTTTGCAGAAATTCTTTTTTGAAGATAATAAATTTCTAATCCCAAATTCATCACATAGAAAAATAATAATGTCAGCATTAACGATGCTGGATGGAAGCCGAATGCTCGTATGAGCAGTAAAAATGCTCCCCACATCAGCATCAATCGTCCGACCATTCCACCTAAAACATATTTCAGAAATGTTGTATGCGATCGCTCGAACGATACTTCAATTGCCAAATATCCCAATAATAAATTCGCAAGGCTCATAATGCTGCCCGCAATAATACTGTGCAGTACTTCTCTCGTCGCAAACTCCGAAATCGGATAATAGGTGAGTGCTGCCGTACAAGTGAAACAAAACAAAACTAATCGCAGAAACGACCAATCAATTTTCACGCTTATCACTCGTTCGATTTCGCTCTTCATCCGCAATTAATGAAGCAACCGATTTAAAAAATTTTATAAAACCGCCAACTATTCCTATCGATATTCCTACTAATTTCCCGATCGGCGCAATTCCGTATCTAGTATCAAACCAATCGCCAAGGAAAAAGAAAACGACGACCGCCGCTGCCAATTGAATTCCTATTGTCAGGTACGGTCCATACTCACGATACGTTCCTTGGATTTTAATTTCTTTCTTTTCGTCTTGCGTTCCGCTATCCGGAGATTCAGAGTTCATGCCGTATGCTCGGTCTCCGATTTTATACCAATCAGTGTTTCACTTCATACGTTGGGGCTCTATCAGTCATAGAAACTTTCCCATCGAAAATCGACCCCTCGTCAATGACAAGGCGAGTGGCACGGATATCGGCACGGACGACTGATTTTCCTTCGAATACAATTTTTTCTGCGGCATTGATCGTACCTCGCACTTTTCCACCAATAGTGACATTTTTCGCGGTAACATTCCCATCGATCTCGCCGGTAACGCCTACGGCAAGTGATTCACTTGCAGTCACTTCACCGACCAATTTCCCATCCACACGTACACTGCCCTGGCTTCGAATTTTGCCTTCCATAACTGTCCCGGCACCAATTATATTCATTTCTTTGATAGGGTCAAGTTTCGTAGCCACAGATCACCTCTAGAGATAATAATTAATCATATAAATGGATGGATCCACTGGAACTCCATCTTTCCAAATTTCAAAATGAAGATGCGGACCAGAACTCGTGGCTCCAGAATTTCCCAAGGTTGCAATTGGTTCACCTCGCCGAACGAACGAACCGGCAGATTTCAATAATGTTTGATTGTGCTTGTAAAAACTCATAAAACCGCTCGCATGCGATATAATGACTACATATCCATCGTTGTATGTCCAACCGGAAAAAACGATATTTCCATCTGCGGCTGCATTGATGAGCGTGCCAATCTTTCCGGCAATATCCAGTCCATAATGGTTATACTCCGGGTCGAATCCACGTGTCATATATCCTTCTGTCGGAAGAATTGCAGGAAATGAGACTGCACTTCGCTCGCCTGTTTCAGACTTCACAGTCTGGGTTGGAATCATCCGCTGTGCAGGATTCATCAATTGGGTCGATCTCGCGGCTATCTGTCCTTCCTGTATCAAATCACTCTTTTCTGCCTGAGAAATTCGTGAAGTTACTTTGACAACTCCGGAATCAGACAATGTAATATTCTCACCAAATGCCCGCCGGAGTTTAATGTTATAACTTCGTAACTCGATAAGTTGCTCCATCAAACTCATCATTTGTTGGTTCAAAGAGACCAACTCTTTGCTATACCTATTTTCGAGCCCTTTATTCGACAATGGGAATACCTGACCTAATGGAGTATAGGTCAGAGCAAGCACCACGATCATTACCACCAATACCGCGAAGAGTACGAATCCTGCTGCCAATTGCCAGAAAGCTATTTGGAAATTTTTAGCTTTACTGGCATCTTCATCTCTCACCAGTACAATCGTATATCGGTTTTTTTTCGATTTATGGTGCTGACGATCTGCTACCAAACGCTGCTTTTCACCTTAATTGTGACTTATTTAGTTGTAAAGTATAACAAAAAAAAGCTGAAAGTCAAAATTTTGGTAGTGGGCTACTTTAGATTCTTCCATGAGTCTCTTCGTTCCGCTTTCGGGAACTTATATTGCTTTTAGGTGTAATGTTTATCATGTTTGTGATGCCAATAATTCACTAAATACTTCACTATCTATAAGGGGATTTATCATGGATGAAAATACTAAACATATTGTAGCAAGCAATTTGACCGTTGCATATTTCTCAACATTAAACCGTGAAAGACCTATCGGAACAACTACCGCGCTTACACTTGTAAACGATGCCGCAGTATTCCAAGTTTATCTTAATTTTTTAGCTAAACTTAAACTGTCAAAAACCTGAACTGATAAGCCGACAATAACATCCGTTTCATTTAACGGCTGTAAATTATCAACTTTAACTATAGCTATATTGTGCCTTCGTAATACCTGTTTGAGTTTAATCAATCCGGCTTCTGCGGGATCAAAGTATTTAATATTATTTTTCCTCATAACGTATGCTTTCTCCTCACTATAATGTACCGAGAAGTGAGTAATGCTACAATAGTAATGTGAGTACACTTCAAGCCGCTTTCTTCATCTGTGTTCCGAGTAATAAGTTTTCCCATGTCCAAATTGTACTCGTAACATTCGCTTGCATTGCAGGTGTTACTCTCAATGATGAATGAATTCTCATAAAGTTGTAATGATAGAAATGCAATGCAACGGCACATTCTAAGTTTCTTAACTTCTTACTAAACGCATTAGTTAATCGTGTAAATCTTCTCATTTGCATTCTCATTGTAAGATTCTGGCGTTCAATGAAGCTGGTAGAAATATGTTTAATACTCGGCTGTCCGATTAATGGGTTTATTATGACTCGTATTATTTGAGCGGGACTGTATCGCTTTTCGCCTTTTCCTTCTTCTCTATACTCTTTGTGAATCTGTCCGTAATCAATATCAGTTCCGAAAATAGAATCGACTACATTGAAGTACGGTTTGAATGAATCTGTACTAAGCTGGAATCTTGTGCTGATTCTGTACTGTAAATCTTTAATGAAAGATTCTGTTACTCCATAGGTTCTCTTCCCTACTTTGAAGGCGGGAACAAGTTTCGTTTCTGCATCCATAGCCACAAATACATATTGATCGCCCAATTCCTTAGAATCATTTTCTGTGAGTTGTTTTTGTTTCTTCCCTACATAAGTCCAGATTTCATCTACCTGCACATACCTTGATTGAATGCCTACCATTTGAGTATCAAGGATTTCTTTCGCTTGTTCTCCAGCTTCAACGAGTAAACGCATGACAGTTTTCTTGTTCACGCCTGTGAGTCTGACAGTACTTCGGATTGAGTTGCCTTCAACGAGGGAGTTGAGGACTAAAACTTTCTTTTCGAGAGATAATGTGTTCATTGCAGTGCCCTTTCTTGGCTATTGACTTTGTACCCGCAATGAACGATATTTGTATAGGTTCGTTACTCGTTTACGCGGGTAATGAGTTGAGAATCCGTAGGTATTTCGAGTATCTACGGATTCGTTATTTTATTTCTGTTTTTGCTTCCGTTGTTTTACTTCTTCTTTACTAATCAAAGTAAGAGTCTTAAACTTGTAAGTTTTCATTATGCCTTTTACAAGATAATCTCTTATAGTTTGTGTATTGATACCTAATTCATCGGCGGCTTCTTGCACCGTGAAGTATGAAGTATCTTTTGGTTTGTCTATTTTTATCGTTGTTTTCATATCTACAATATACACTATATTGTATATTTGTCAAGTTAAATCGTAACTATTTTTCACTTTTTTTCTTAAAGATAATTCCCTATATTTAATTAAGGAATCGGAGCGATATTATACCTCTGGCTTTGTGAGTAGTGCCAGAGAAAACTCGGTATATCATATTCACCTCCTAATTCTGAAGATGGTCTAAACATCTTCGATTAACCCTTTGGAACAATGCCCTCTTAGTGAGGGCTTTTTTATGTGCTAATCAAGATAACGAAACGAGGATAAGGTATGCGGAGGGTTATAAATATTATTCTTTGCCTATACTTAACAGACAATAGTGTTTACGCAAACGCTATTGTTCCTTGCAATAATTATTTTTCCATCTGATAAAATTGGGATACAGGTTTTTATACTGTTTTCTGTGTCTTCTCGCCACAATTCTTGTGGCGGTACTAAAATCACATTCACCGGCTTCTTGTTTTAGGTTTATATATTCTTTTCTAATTTCTTTGTAGAGCTTCAAATTTTCCGGTGAAATTTTCTTCCCCATAAATCTTTCATTGCGAATTTCTTCCAGTCTTATAGAAGCCAGTATTTCATTTTGACTCATTAGGCGCTCAATCGCACGTTTCAACATGTCTTCTAATTCGGCAATGTACTTTTCTGGAGGCATACCATTTTTATATGCCCTATAGCAACTATCTATATAGAATTTAGCGGGTTTTGGTTTGTCTGGATGCTTGCCGTCTATTCCCATAATGAAAAGAATAGAAATACAATCCAATAAAAGCAAGTGAATTGAGTTTTTTCAACATATACGGTAAATAAGCCGTACCCTTTACTGAGGGGATTTTTAAAACAGATACAAAAATCAGATATTTCCCTATTGCTATTTTGATGGATAATTCTTATTCTCTGACTGGTCATGGGTGAATGGGGTTGAGGTATCATTCTGAAAGATACATTGGAAGTGCAGCTTCCGGTTATTTACACACGAGAATGCAACATTTACCAAGTCAATACGTACCATCAATTAGTTATTCTTTTAAAAATTCTCGTTTTGCGTGTTTTATCTTGGGTACAAAATTTGTACGCATGCAATAGGAATGTGGCTATATACACATAAAAAAAGTCATGGTACAAAATTTTGTTATTAATATTGGCATTTATAAACTCCTAACACTTCTTGCCGCTTTAATCACGGGCGCATGGTATCTTTCTCATAGGTTGACGAGGGTTGAGACAAAAGTTGAAGATTTTGGGAACATTATTTCGGGGTTTGATGGTCGTCTAACGAATTTAAGCGGGCGATTGGATAAGACATATAGCAGTGGTTCCCCTATCCGTCTGTTGCCAAAAGGAATAACGATCTTAGAAGATAGCGGTTTGAAAAAATTTATAGACGAAAAGAAAGATGAACTACTTTCGTCGTGTAAGCAACGTAGTCTAATGACAAACCCCTATGATATACAGGAAGGGGCTTTCAAATTCTTCGATGAATTTACGTTTGAAAAAGAAATTGAAGACTCTCTGAAATTATCCGCCTATAAGCATGGTGTGAGCATGGAAACGATAAGAAGAACGGGTGGAATCTATTTCAGAGATATATGTTTGAATAATGCGGGCTTTAAAGTTGAAGATTTAGATACTCTAAAATCGGACGAAGGCAAAATTTAAACACTAATCTTTGATCGTTCAACCTATAAATGAAAACTTTGCCTAAATATCGGAAACTTCTCTTAGAAGCCCTCGTTTACTTTTCCTCATCTGTAAAACATCCAACAAAAATGATGATGTATAAAATGTTGGCAAAGTTCGACTATTTGCACTATGAAGAAACAGGACTTCCAGCTACAAGTCTCGAATATGAATCATGGGAAAAGGGAGATGTTCCGGCAGAATTCCATAGAGAAATCACAAAAGGTGAAGATGTTATATTACCAGAATATATGCAAGATTCGTTAAGTGTTTCAAAAGAAATCTTTACATTACCAGATGGAAAAAGAGGGGTAGAATTTGGTTTTCATCCTAAGAGAGGGAGAACTCCAAATTTAAAAGTATTTACACCGAGACAACAAAGAATATTAAAAAAAGTTATTGACATGTTTAAAGAAGCTCCCGCATGGATGGCAAGTGAAGCTTCCCATGAACCTAATACACCTTGGTCAAGAACTGTAAAAGCAGAAGGAAGAAATAAAAAGATTGATTTGATTAAATATGCAGATTTGGATAAATCAATAAATTTAGAGCTTGCAAAAGAAAAAATAGAAGAAATGAAGGCACTTGTAGCTAATTACGGGGAATAAATAATGCCTTCATATTTAAGGGGAGAAGTATTTCACGACAAGTTGTTTTTCTATTCTAATAATCCGATTCCTTGCGATAAATTGTTGTTAGTATTGAATAAAAACCATAAAGGCAACGAAGATGTTGTAATTGTTCCCGCCACTACAAACAAAAGAGATTATCCATACATGCAAGGTTGCAATAAAAATGATAAAGTATATTATGTTAAACAACAAACCGAGTTCTATAGAGACAAGTCAATAATTCAATATGAATTTGTTGAGAGTGTGCCGATTGAAGAATTTGAACGTAGAAAAACATCGAAACAAATGAGTCTTTTAAAGAATAAGGTTATAGGCAGGGAATTACAAGCAATACTCGATTGTTTAAAATCAATAAAGGAAGATATTCCGCCAGAAATATTTGATCTAATTTTCTAATAAATTTTGCCTCTTCACAAACAACGCATATCCATTCGGCACAATTTCGCCTTTTCTAACATCTCGAACTACTACCCATCGTTCTCTGTCTTCAATGTGGCGGGCTTTGGGGTTCTCGAAAACTTTGGTAATATACCACCTGTCCCCGCCGTTCATTGTACGGGCAAAACTGATAGCTTCAGGCTTACTAAGACTGTTGCTAATTGCGAACATTAATGTTTTATTATTATCGTTTTTCATTCCTAATCATAAAATCAAAGGATTATAACATGGATGCTAAAAAACTCTTTGAAAAAGAGATAGAAGACCTCGTAGCCGAGTCTGGACTTGGTTCTGCCATATATTGGCATACTGCATTTGTCAAAACAATCCGAGAACTCGACGGCAAACTTGATTCGTTACGAGTATCAATGGAGTCAACCGCAAAATCTAACGAGGGATTGTCAAAAAGAATATTATGGTTAAACATCGTGTTAACCCTTGCTACTTTTCTTGGAGTTTTTGCTACTATTGCCGGAGTTGTTATAATGACCATTCAACTCCTCAAGTAGAGTATTGATTTTTTTAAACTCTAAAAGGATTTGTAATGCAAACAATCTATTAAAATTATACCCTTCTTTAACGGGGAAATACTTATTTAGTATTTTTTGGTCAATATTCGAGAGTTCAAACCGTCTAAATTCCTTTTCTTGCTCAAAAAGTAAGTTTTTATTTTGGGCGGAGTTATTCAAAGTAGCCCACTACCAAAATTTTGGTAGTGGGGTCTTTTGAAACAGAACAAGCAAAATAGGCGAAAAAGACATTCAGTCAATATCTTAGACTTGCCAATAATAAGCAACAGAGGTGTTCTGTTACTCATAAAAGAGTCTATGAACCATAAAGAGAAAAAAGCTGAATCTTTATTTCGTCAGCGCATTTTTGGTATTTTTCTTTCAATTCCTTTTCAATGGTTCCGATCTCTTTGGCATTATCTAACTGGTGACTAAGATGGATTATATGGGCATCTAAAGCCTGAACAGATGCTAAGGTACCGAGCAAAAGGGAATAATTGATAAGAGGAAGTTTTTCCATAGGTATATGGGGTTTTGGATTAAAGTTTTCCAGAGTAATCATAAGACAATCCCTTAATTAGTTTGACTTTAAGACACCATGTTTCTATTATTGGAGTATAAGATACTACAAGATACTATAATATAAGAAAAAACCATCTTGCCACGTACTAATTGAACGGATAAAGGCGATCATACTCTCAGAGTGTGATTGCCTTTTTTGCTATTAGAGATGCCATTGAACCAACTAAGATATAGACTGCTAACCGAAAAGTATGCTAAAATCGACGATGAACAACTTCGGGAAAAATATCTTGAATTGGGCGGGAATTTCAATTCTTTGGATAATGCAAGCCAAGATGATTACTATCTGATTCAAGGCGAATTAAAAGAGAGAGAACGTCAAGCAAGGTTACAAAAAGAGAAAGAAATGAGAGAAGAAAATAAAGTTCATGATGCGGTAACTTGGTGTACAAAACAATACAAAAAGCAGAAATCTAATCAAAAAAAGAAGATCAGTAAGAGGGGCATTGCAGTTGAAGCCGTTAAGCTCTTTTATCAAGATTTGACTGGAAAATCAAGACTTCGGATGATTGACAACCTAAGAAATTCTTACCTAAAAAAAGTTAAACAATAGACTATGGAACCATTAAAGTTAGTTCCATAGTAGTTCCATAGCGGTTCTATATATCCTTTCATCAGTTCTTATCCCCTATTCCATAGCTATATTTAAAGCAATAAAAAACCCGTCCCGATTGCAGTCGGTAACGGGCTTAGTAAACAAAAACCAAGAACCTATAAGAAAGGAGGGTGATATGAGAAACAACTGGAGCGGAATCGTAGACTCTTTTGCCGGATTCACGATTCGTGCTCGTGCTATAATATAATCCCGCCCGCTTCACAACGGGCTTATATAAATATAGGTATTTTCTTTGAGAAAGAAAAGTGAAAAATAATTACGATTTCACTTGACAATACATACTCTATGTAGTATATTAAACATATGAAAAAGACAAAAGAATTGAAAATTGCAGACGGTTCACAGTTCTTTACGATTAAAGAAACGGCTAAGATTTTAGGTATAGAGCCAAGTTCTATTCGTAATTATCTGTCTTGGGGAAAAATGACTGCCTATAAGTTCAAGTCATTAACATTGATAAGTAACGAAGAGATAGAGAGATGGAAAGAAATACAAAAGTAGTATAAATAACGAAGCCGTAAGTGCAGAAACACCCACGGCTTCTAAAACCATTGCCCGCTTGAACGAGCAACGACCTGTTAGAAATATCGTTCATTGCGGGTTCAAAGTCAAGACCCAAATTAAGGAGAAAGCAATGAACGTATTATCAAATAAAAAGAAAGAACTTGTTTTGACACACCTTGTAGAAGGTTTAAGTATCCGCTCAATCGAAAGAATCACAGGAATCACGAAGAGAGCTATTATTCGCGTTCTCTGTGAATATGGAGAGAAAGCCAGTGAGATTCTCGACTCCGAATTAGTCAATCTTAAATGTAACTTTGTTCAGATGGATGAGATTTGGGGATATGTCGGAAAGAAACAAAAGGAATGCACAGAAGAAGAAAGACGAATTGGAAAAGTAGGCGATCAATATGTATTTGTTGCGATGGATTCAGACACTAAGCTTGTTATTTCTTCACTTGTAGGGAAACGAACATTAGAAAATGCAACAACGATCATAAAGGATTTGCAATTCCGAGTTAGTAACCGCTTTCAACTTTCTACAGATGCTTTCAGCGCATACAATGAAGCCGTTGACCGTGTATTCGGTGAAGATATTGATTATGGACAGGTTCACAAGAACTATGCAGAAGAATTCAGGGGAGAAAAACGGTATAGCCCTGCCAAGATAGTCTCTACTTCTCTTAGAATAATATTAGGCGATCCCCAAAAGAAGCGAATCAGTACTTCGCATATTGAGAGACAAAATCTTACTATGAGAATGAACATGCGACGGCTTACAAGATTAACAAACGCATTCAGCAAGAAATTAGAGAATCATAAAGCCGCTATCGCATTACATTTCTTCCATTACAACTTTATGAGAATTCATAGTTCATTAAGAGTGACACCAGCGATGCAGGCGAAGATCACAAATAGACTTTGGAATTGGAATGATTTATTAAATTCTAATAACATAGAAAGAAAAGCGGCGTAATCAAAAGGTAGTCATAATATGAAAAAGACATTCCTGATTATTCTCGTTGTCATAGTATTAATAGCAATGTCAATACATTGCAACATCAAAAATATTGCTTCCAAACCGAAAATATATAATGGAGCAGTTTGGGGAATGTCGATGACCGAAGTTCAATCTCTTTACAAAACGATGCCATACAATATGGAGTCTGACAAACTGGAATATGAAGAATATTTGCATGGTGCTAATATCAGGGGTATTGTTACATACAGATTTGATGCGACTATGGGACTAAAGAAAATAGAGATTGAGGCAAATTCGATTCAATCCGGCAACGATAAAGATATTCAGAATTTTGAATCCTTTTTTCTTGATAAACAATCATTAAAGCTTATTGACGAGGCAACGAATTTCAGGAGCGACAAATTTGCAAGTTATGATATGGAACATAAAATTTATGACAGAATTTATAGTTCTGATAATGCGAATATTCGCTCGTCTTTGGAAAAAGTTCATAGTATGAGCTATTATTATCGAGCAAATCTCCAATGGATTCCCGCAAGTTGGAAATATTCAGACACTCCATCAGAACAGAAAGCCGCCTCTTCTACGAAAGAAACCAATAGATGAAAAAAGAGATTGACAATTGATTTCCAATGACATATCTTTCAAGGTAGTTGAGCATGACTAAGCACAAGGTATAAAGGCTCACCGTACACAGCGATCTTCAGCGACCAGCGAACTCTTAATCAAGTATCATCGAAATGCTCAACTCTTAATCCAAGAATTGAGCATTTTTATTTTAGGAGGTAATCATGGATAAGAAAAAAAATGTAATAGAAGAACAATACCCATACATAAAACCTGCTTATGAAATTGCACTGAAATCGTATGATTGGTGTATAAATCGCTCTAATGCGATAGACGGTGGAATCGACAAACTTTTAGGATGGATATCCAGCGTTACTCTTGCATTGATAGCTTTTATTTCTACACATTATACCGTCAATTTCTCGTCGAAATGGTTTTATTGTTCAATGATATTATTTGTCGGTGCAATAATTTCTGGACTTGCGACCAAAGCCGTTGGTTCTCTTAAATTGCTTCATCCAAAAATTCTACATGAAGAATTCTATTCTTTGGATGAATTTCAATTCAAAACCGACATTCTTATTCGAGCCGGAGAAGCATTTACCAACAACCAGTTTTTAGTAAACTGGAAGGTATGGATTTCCATCTTAATGATAATATGCTTTATAACGGAAATGTTCTTTCTGTTGAAATGGTTTATCTCTTTTTAATAGTCACGGATGTAATTGATTTTGTCAATACATTCGGATCGACTTTTGGTATATTAACCGGAGGTGGTGCTGCTGGTTTTGGAGCCGGTGCAGGAGCAGATGTAGTCTTGTTTGATTTACCCATATTAACCTCGCAATATTTTTGAAAAGAAAAATATAACCCAAAAATAATCAAAGAAGAAGCTTTTTGATACCTTAATATGGATATAATCAACTCCACTTTCAACATTCAAAAGACCCCACTACCAAAATTTTGCATTGCTTGACTTCCCTGTCGATTTTGCGTATCTTTATATAACTAGTTGGCTAAATCCTGTTCTATCCAAATTGAATCAGCCAACATCATGATGCCCCAAGAAGGGTTAATAGGGAACCAAAATGGCAAAAACAAAATACATCATGCACCAATGTGCATACTGCCGACGGGAAACAAAGATGGAATTCATAGGTGGTCAGCCATCTGATGATACCAACGTTGAGATTATAAAGGTTTGGTACCGCTGCGGTAAGTGCAAACACAGTGCCTTATTAACACTCTCTCCTGCGAGCCAGATGAAGAAGAGACGTGCTGTTGCCATTAATCGTGAATTATGCACACCATATGCCAAGGAAAAGATATTCTCGGTTGGTGAAAATATTTATCATTCAGAATGGGATGATGTCGGAAAGGTCGTCCGAAAAGACAAAATGTCGAATGGAATTCATTCGATTGTCGTTACATTCGAAAAATTTGGCGAGCGAAAGCTTCTGGAAAACATCCAGCTATAATAGAAAAAAGTATTTAGGAACCAAGTTGTGTAGTTGTTACCTTGAGCGAAGGAGGTGATTTCTTGGTCGGCATTATTATAGGTGAAAATGAACCAATCGACCGTGCTATACGACGTTTTAAGAAGAAATATGAACGATCAGGCATTCTGAAAGAGGTAAAGAAGCGTGCATTCTTCACTAAACCTTCGGTCAAGAAACGTATGAAGCAAGCGAAAGCAATTCGCCGGTCTCAGCGTGCAGCGTCAGAAGAATTGTAGTATCATAGAAGTAAATGAAAAGCCCCCTCAACTGAAGGTTGAAGGGGCTTTTCGGGTTTTAACACAATCCATTTTCTTACTTCATATCCTGCCCAATCGATTCCTCACGCTGCCGTGCCACTTCCATGAGATGGTGAATGGTCTGAAAATCTGCTGAACGCTGAGAGTGCACTACCATCCATCGATTATCACGGCGTTCAAGAATGAAGGTAGTAGGTAGATATTCGTCCATCATAATTCCATTGAGTGAATATGTCTGCCGCAGAATAAAGAACGCGTAGGCACCACCATGATATACTTTGACATTCATGCTTTCCAAGCGGTTTTCGTACTCTTTGATTCCAGGCAATGCATAGCGCAATCGCGATTTTGTTGAATCGATAGGCTCTGCCATCCCCCAATATGTCACATAATAGACATCCTTATCAAAGAAATTGTCCATCAAGCTATCGGTGTTTATCGGAATGCCATTATAAGCTTGCTTCAACGCTTGGTGAAAATCAGCAATCTCACGTTCGATGAGTACAACATCTTCAGATATATCACCCGATGATTCCTTTTTTTCTGGGACACAGGAAATCAACAGCACGAAGAGTAATGATGCAATAATTCTCATGTATTTAATTCCTTATGTAAAAAATTTCGTTCCCAATCTGAATTCTTAGGACTGAGGGTGTTCTATATTCCATGGCGCTTCTCCTTTCTCACTATTCTTCACCCGTCAACTTCTTCCACTTATCTTCAAGGGCTTGTTTGGAATTCTTTGGGAAAAACTTTGCATGGAGCTGCTTCAATTTCGCCAAGGTGAGAGAATCAAGTTCTTCGTCATCATGATCTCTCTTGAGCATCATCTCAAACGATTGTCGTTCATCCGAACTCATTTTCGTCATCACTTGCTTCAGCCGTTGAACCATCTTGCGTTGCTCAACCGATGTCATGTATATTCCTCCAATGAATAAACATCATTTCGCCCACTTCTTTAGAAACGCAAAGACCTTTGTTCTATCGTGTCCTTTGTAAGGATGATCTTTAGGAAATTCCAATTCTCCCGTGTCTTGTGATTGTATTAACTGACCGTTTTTATTGAGAATAAAGATATGTGGATATCCTGCAACTTTCGGATATTTCGAGAGAACTACTTTGTTCTCATTCTCCTTGCTTACATTGATCTTGACAACAACGTAATGTTTGTTGAGGTAGTTTTCAAGGTCTTTATTCTGAATGAAAAGACTATCGAGACGATGGCACCAGATACACCACTCACCGCCAATATCAAGAAGAATGCGCTTGTTAGATTTTTTCGCCAGCACAATGGCATCTTGAATATCTTTCTGCGCATCACGTGCGGGATCAAACTTCTGGTGTTGTTTAGATGTTTGTTTGGTGGAATCAATAGGTTGTGCGAGAATAAGTGAAACGGTTAGCACGGTGATCGTAAGTATCGAGCGAAACGCTGCTTTCAAAAGTAATTCCCTGGATGACTGTCAAAAAAGGATGAGGGGCAAAAGAAATGATCCGGTTTGATCATGAAGAAAAATAAATTGTCCGAGATATAAAAAACACCTTGTGCCGAGAGCGGGACTCGAACCCGCACGCCCTTTGCAGGACACAGGATTTTAAGTCCTGTGCGTCTACCAATTCCGCCATCC
>PMDB01000078.1 GCA_003155495.1 Ignavibacteriota bacterium | reverse complement strand
GACACATGCAAGATGTGGGATGATGGCACCCATGGCGATCTTGTAGCTCATGATTCAATTTACTCATTGCAATGGGCTTACAATACAGCATCAGTACCCCCACCGCCAGTTGGTCAGGAGTTCAAGTTTGGTATCTATGGTTGCGATAACGAAGGCGGTTTTGGCAATAACCACATTGAGAATATCAATGATGCCAATCCGACAGCTACAGTTGCTTCCCAATTCGGTAGCATTGATCCGGTTTTCTACAATGCCTGGGATTACACCAATGAACGTCCGGCGGGTCCAACCAGTGTCGCAGGTATAGGAATTCCGTTGGCATATAGTCTCGAGCAAAACTATCCGAATCCCTTCAATCCGTCTACAACGATTAATTACGAAATCAAACAATCGGGGTTGGTTACACTGAAGGTGTTTAATGTGCTGGGACAAGTAGTCGCCACATTGACTGACGGGAAACAGGAAGCTGGCAAGCATTTTATTAAGTTTGATGCTTCTCGGTTCTCCTCTGGTATATATTTTTATCGGATCACTGCCGGTAATTTTGTTGCGGCAAAGAAGATGATGCTCTTAAAGTAAGCGGTGGATTATTGATAAGGCGGGAGTATTTTCCCGCCTTATCAGTTTACTGCCATCCTAAAAAAATGCCTCGTTGCCTCCTGCCAATATCTCTTTTTCTTATGTGTACGATTTTTTGTTTGGGGCAATCTGTGCAAACACAGGAATCTGTTTTGGCAAAAGCGGGAAATTTATTTATCACCGAAAGAGAATTCTTAGAACGATTCGAACTTTTACCGAATCAATTCCGAAATAGGCCTGCGAATGTCGAAGAATCTAAATTGCTCTTTCTGTATTCTCTCATTGCGGAAAAACTTCTTGCTCAAGAAGCAGAAACGCGGCATCTGGATCAGGATAGTTTATTTCAACAGGCAATAATTCAAATCAAGAAAAACCTTGTACGCGACCAGCTTTACCGTGAACAAATTCGGGAGAGGGTTAAGGTCTCTCGCACAGAGGTACAAAAAGCAATCGTTGATGCGAAGCGGCAGCTCTTTTTTTCTTATCTTTATTTTGAAGATAGCACAGATGCAGCATTTGTTAAGAAACAGTTAAAGAACTGTAAGCATTTCAATCAGTTCCAAGTCGATACCTCAATGGTAGCGATTCGTGATACAGCAACACTTACATGGGGTGAAGCTGAAGAACCTATCGAACAAGCTGCATTTCGACTAAAGAAGGGAGAGTGTTCTCCTGTTGTCACGGCATCGACAGGTTATTATATATTGCATTTAGATAAAGAATGGCAGAATTCGAACTTCAGTTCGATGCAGCCGCATATTCTTTTCGAACGAGTTGAATCAAAACTCCGGCTCAGGAAGGAAAAATCGCGGTTGGATGAGTATCTGGCGACCACATTTATTTCGAAAACCGGTTTTTCACTTCCTCGGTCTTTTATAGCTCTTGCAAAAACGTTTACGGAGGTATGGAAAAACAAAATGACGGGTTCTGAAGAGATCGTCTCCGATTCTCTTCTTGAAATTCTTTACCATCGATGTCACGCACAACTGCCGGATTCTTTGGTCGTTATTGGGGAAGCATATTGGACTGTTGAGGATGTACTTTATAAATTGCGTGGTAAAATATTTAAGATCGATTCAAGTCGAACAACGGGAATCGCAGCACAATTGAACAACCACCTGCAAATTCTTGTGCAACAGGAATTACTTGCACAAGAAGGGCTTTCCCAGAACCTTGAAGAGCGGACATCTGTCAAAAATGAACTCGCCATTTGGCGTCAGCAAATATTAGCAAAATCCGCGGAAATGGATTTTCAGAGGAGAGTGCAAATATCCGATCAAGATATTTTTCAATATCTTGCTGAATCCGAACCGAATTTACAATATCCAAAGATTCAGATTCGGGAATTGCATACGACAGAAATTGGAACGATGGAAACTGCTTTGAAAGAAGTGCAATCAGGTATTCCATTGGAAGAAGTCATTAAAACAAGATCTACAGACACACGCTCTTCTCAACAAGGTGGAATCACAGAGGCATTCGCAATGAATACGCGAATTCCTTTGGGAATTTTTGCGTGGCGGATGAAGATTGGTGAGCAGCAGGGACCAATTCACATGAAGAATGATTACATCTATTTCGAATTAGTAAAAACGGAGTATCCCGCTGGCGTAACCGATTCATCGTTTGCTTCTATTATGCATAAGAATGTTTCACATGCCAAATTATTGAAACAGAAAAGATTGCTCGATACCTTTATAGCGAAAAGTGCTCATGATCGCGGATATGCAGTCTATGCGGATCGATTGAAAATACTGAAAGTGTCGACTATACCGATGATGACATATCGTATTCTCGGTTTCGGTGGTAGAATGTTTGCTGCACCATTTGTTACACCTCAGGTGGATTGGATAGAAGTAGAAAATCCGGAGAAGATTCCATTGCCTTAAGAATAAAGAAAAAAATAATATCAAAAGTTATAAAAAAAAAGAGTAAATGTGTTTTCGGAGAGAATTCTAAAAGAGATCATTAGCTGAGAGTATCATGAAAAAATATTTTATCATTGTTGTTCTCTATATTGTATACTATTCATTATTGCAAGCTCAAAGTGCTAGTGATTCAGTAACTGTCACATTCTGTGCGTACTTCGATGCTTCAGTACCTGTTTCTGTGCCTTCTGAATATAACGGTTGGGATCCAGCAAATGCAGTAATGACATACGATAACACGCTCGGGGCATGGACGAGAACATACAATATTCTGCGCAAGGCGGCAGGACGCAGGGCTGCTGATTCTGCGATTACATACAAATTTTATCGTGGAGGGACATGGTTTGTTGACCCTTTAAATCCGGAAACGCATACTTCTGATGCAGTCAATTCTCTCCTTAGAATGGGAAAATTATTCTGGTTAGAATACTCACCCCGCGGTACATCGACAGCGTATTCACGGATTACAATCGGACTTTTCCATCTCAATAGTGATACTATCACACGTGTCACATTGAGCACAGGAACGAATTCAAGTTCCTATCAGACGACAGATGTGACTACAAATTATAATAAAGCTTCAGGGATTTTGGATGTGACGCAATCAACTTCCATTCCCAAACAAAATTATATCAAATTAGTCGGTTATAATAACCATGGCGATTCTATCGTCTACCAACAGGGGGGGTATGTTATTCCGATCCAAACATTGCCGTCGTATGCACAACATGGTGTAACATTGCCTACACATCTTTCGGGTGATTCGACGACATTCAGGTTGCGTGTGCCGGGAAAAGACTTTGTTCTTCTCCATATCGTGCCAGTGAGCCAGAATCCAGCTACTGCTGCACCTATTGTCATGCGCAAAGATACAGATAACATAAATTGGTGGGTGAATATAAAGCTGGTGCCAGGAATGTATGAGTATGTTTATGAGATCGAAAACAGCCGGATGATTTACGATCCTTTTGGACGATGGACAGGGGATTATGGATCACGTTTCGTTATCGGTTCGTCAGGTCTGACAGCCGATGACTATGTCTGGCAGTCAATAAATTATAAAAGACCAGGCTTGAACCGCTTAGTGATCTATGAACTGCACGTCGGAGAATATGCCGGGGGATTCTTCAATAAAGCCGGAGGACAGGCGACATTCCAGGATCTCATTGTTACACTCCCTCATCTTGATTCACTCGGCATCAATGCAATTGAACTTATGCCGGTCTTTGACTACGGCCTTCTTGGGAAATCTGGACACGGATGGGGTTATGACCCGAGCAGTTATTTTGCATTGGAGCCTGCATATGGTACACCAGCGGACTTTAAGTCCTTGATCGATGCCGCGCATCAGCGAAATATCGCTGTTATCATGGATGTTGTGTATAACCATATGAATGACCCAAGTGCATTATGGCAGATGCTCCCCGATGAAACAAAGAATCCATACTTTAAACCTCATAGCCTGCGTCGGATGAATGAACAAGATGACGGTCTGATGCGTGATCTCGACCATTGGTCGGATTACGTGCAGGAACTTGTGTATACATCCATGAAGATGTTTATCGATCAGTACCGTATCGATGGATTCCGTCTGGATTACACAACAAGGATCGGTTGGGATAAAGATGAACCGACAAAAGGATTCATTGGCTGGGTCAACAGAATTGCTCAGGAATATCCTCAGGTCTATATTATTGCAGAACACCTTCCCGATAATCCTGCACTTTTCACATACTCACGCTTACCTTCTGGATGGCATGGAGCAGCTTACTGGACGATCTTCGGCGAACGAATGGGGGACCAATCTCTTGAAGATATCGAGAACAATGTCGTGGAGTGGGGAGCGCAAGGTTCGAGTGAGTTCCCGAATACACCGAATCGATATTCAAGCAGGACACAGCCGGTAAACTACACAGGGAATCACGATCAAACATCGATTATCTACGAGATGTCGAAGGGAACGCTCCCGATCACGGAGATCCAGCAGCGTGACCGGCTCTATCTCACTTATCCATTCACATCCATGGGGATTCCTATGCTCTGGGAGGGGATGGAATGGGCCGAACCACGTGGCTTTGCGAACGATAATGAGAAACTTTCATATCGTCCTGTGCAATGGAATCTTCAATCGACGCCGGTAGGTATTACACATACGAACTATTTGAAGGCTCTGATTTTCCAACGGCGTTTCAATCCGGCACTTTTCAATGGCAGTCTGAATAAGCTTGGGAAATTTGCATCCGGACAAAAAGTACTCGTCTACGGATTTGATGATGCATCAACGGGAGCGAAAGTCATGGTTCTCTCAAATCTTGGAAGTGATTCGACAACTCTTACCAATGTCCCATGGCTTGCCGCCGGAGTTTGGTACGACATCTTCGATCGGAGTGTCTATACAGCTTCCGGAACGACGATCCCTTCGTTCGATATCTCAGCCTACACCGCAAAGGTGTACTCGAACAAAACAAACGCAGAACTTTTAGCACTTACCAATGTTAAAGAAGGCAGGACAGAGAATACTTTGCCAACAGTATACGCGCTAGAGCAGAATTTTCCGAATCCCTTTAATCCATCCACAACTCTTCAGTTTGATCTTCCCCAACAAGGCCAGGTAAAAATATTTATATATAATATTCTAGGAAAAGAAATTGCGGAAATTACAAACGGTTTCTATTCCGCAGGGACACATCAAGTGGCATGGAACGGAAGAACCAATGCAGGCGTGCAGGTGAGTTCCGGTGTCTACTTTGTTCGCGTCAAAGCCGGCAGTTTTATAGGTATCAAGAAGATTGTGCTGATGAAATAAACATAGCGAGCATATTCTATGAAGTATAAATATTTCGCGTTTCTTCTTCTTACGCCCTTGCTCTGGTCGCGGCAGCAAGACCAACCTAAGAAGCCATTATATCTGAATATCATCTGGCATCAGCATCAGCCGCTTTATCTTGATCCAGCGAAAGATCAATTACAAGGGCCGTGGGTTCGCACGCATGGAACAAAAGATTACTACGATATGGCGGCGCTCATCGGGAAGTATCCGAAAATCCATTGTACTGTCAATCTTACTTCGTCACTTCTGTATCAACTTGATGATTATTATGTTCAGCGGTTGAAACCGTTTATCAATCTTAAGAAGAACCGCATCAATGCAAAGAGTTTTTTAGACGCGTGGGGAGGAAAGACCGATCCATGGATTGATTTGGCATTGAAGCCAACCGAAAAATTCACCGGAGATGATCTCGCTATTTTGTTAAGCAATCCGTGGAATGCTTTCGCTATCAGCGGCGTCATGATAGATCGATTTCCGCAATACAAGGCATTAAAGGAGAAGTATGTTAATTCCGGTTCGAGCGCACTGTCAAAACAAGAGCGGCGAGAGATTAAGTTTTGGTTCTATCTAGCATATTTCGATCCGGATTTCCTTGAGCAAAAGGTGACACTTGTTAATGGAATGAGGGTAGATCTTCGCGATCTCATCAAGAAAAATGCTGATGGAACGTACACCTTAAAAAAGACAATACGAGAAGATGATTGTAATCGGATAATCGCTGAAACGTATAAAGTCCTTTCTGCAATTATTCCTATTCACAAGCAGCTTATGTATCACCATGATTCGCACAAAGGACAGATCGAAATCGTAACAACTCCGTTTTATCACCCTATCCTTCCATTGATTTATGACAGCGATCTAGAGAAGACCTGTCAGCCGAATGATCCCTCGCCGCATCGATTTCATTTTCCCCAAGATGCTGATGCACAGATAGCGAAGGCGGTGAATTACTATACGAAGCAGTTCGGCGCAAAGCCATCCGGGATGTGGCCGGGAGAAGGATCGGTGGCGAATGATATTCTCCCCATCTTCAAAAAGTACAGTATTCAATGGGTGGCAACTGATGAAAAAGTACTAGCAAGATCGACACCAAACAACCAGCCGAAATATTATCCGTATGCTGTGCTTGACGAAACGAATACTTCACCACAAATAGCTGTGGTCTTTCGGGATACTGAAATATCCGATAAAATTGGATTTACATATCAGACTTTTAAGGGGGAAGACGCTGCTGAAGATTTTGTCACGAGTGTGTTGAAGTACGCACCCAGAGAGGACGATACAGACAGGCTTCTCACGGTTATTCTTGATGGTGAAAATGCATGGGAGTCATATCGATATGATAACGACGGAAAAGAATTTCTCAATGCTATGTACCGGAAAATAACTGAGCTCGATAAATCCGGAAGGATAAAAACCGTTACGATGACGGAATATCTCGAAGGAAATCCGGCTCGAGATATTCCTGCGCATCCTCTGGATTCAATTCCAAAACTTCAATGGCTCTGGCCCGGTTCCTGGATCAATGCAAACTTTGACACCTGGATTGGTGAAGATGAAGAAAATAGAGCCTGGGAATATCTTTTAACGGCAAGGACTGATCTCGAACAATCTGGCATTCAGCCGCCCGATCCTGCTGAACTAACCCCTAAGAAAGGATCTTCGGAGTGGTTTGCGTTCAAGGCATGGGAATCGATGTATGCCGCTGAAGGATCTGATTGGTTTTGGTGGTATGGCAATGATCAAACGGCACCAGGTGGTGATAAGCCGTTCGACAGGGCATTCATTACTTTGATCAAGAATGTTTATAACTTTGCACAAGAGACCGGCGTAGAAATGCCATCAAGAGAATTTCTGCCAATCATTGCTGATAATACAGATGCCTTAGGCCAAGTACAGGGAACGATGGCGCAAAGCAAGAAGGATATGGTATCGGTGCTCTTTCAGGTCGATGCGACAAAAATTCAAATTCCGAAATTAATTTACATCGTTGGCAATCTCAATGTGCTTGGCAATTGGACACCCAATCTAATTAAAATGTACGACGATGGAACTCATGGCGATGAGAAGAAAGGCGATGGTATCTGGTCGATTGAATTGCTCGTGCCGCCGAACATAAAAATTGAATACAAATATACCAACAGCGGTTACGAAGGTGTCTGGGTGCCGAGTGAAGAATTTTCAGCGAACAATCGTGAATTGATGGTCACAGCAAAACCTGGCGGGCAGGTACGTATCAAAGATAAATTCGGTGTGAAATAAACCTATCAAAGGGAACATGCATGCGGCGCATTCAAGAACAACTGACAAAATCATTCTATGTGTTACTTAGTCTGCCGTCAACAGCAATGGGATTTGCACTTTCTATTCAAATATCTGCATTGAGCTGGTTACTGACTACGAAATACAATCTCCATATCGATGAAGTGGGATTTGTCTGGGCAGCCGGGCCGCTTGCAGGAATATTCGGTCAGGTGATCATCGGATTAATCAGTGATAAGGTCTGGTTCTGGGGCGGACGCCGACGTCCGTTTGTGTTGATTGGCGGAGCACTTGCAGCAGTAATGCTGTTAGCGTTGCCGAATATTGACGTCATCAGCGGAAAGGTTGGTATCGGTAGTTTGTTGGTTGTTGCAATTGCGGTGGCATTAACGCTCGATCTAGCGATCAACATCAGTTTCAATCCGACTCGCTCTATCATTGCTGATGTCACACCGGAAGGAAATCCGCGTACCAAGGGATACACCTGGATGCAAACCATATCCGGTTTTTTCGGTGTGTTGGCATATGTTATTGGCGCGACACTTGGGAATTACGTTCTCATCTATGTTGGCGTGGTGCTCGTGTTTCTCTTTTCTATCGTTCCGATGTTCTTTATTGCTGAGATTAGGGAACTTAAAAACGCTGAGGAGGAATCGAAGAGCAAGACAGCAACAGAATGGGGACAACTCTTTAAAATTTATTTCGCGCATGGTTTCTCATGGATCGGAATTCAAACGATGTTTGTTTACATCATTGCCTTTATTCAACAAAAATACTTTTCAGGAGTGACAGATCAAGAAATTATCAATGCACACTCGGGACAGATTATTGCAATCGCGTTTGCGGTTCTAAATACTATTGGGTTTATCCTTCCGGCATTTGTTCTTGAACCTTTTGTCGAAAAGATAGGCCGCGTGAAGACGCATATAATCTGTGTGGCGATTATGTCGTTGGGGTATTTTGGAATTGTTTTCCTCGGCCACACACCGATGATCCTCTATATGCTGATGGCTGTCGCTGGTATCGGCTGGGCGGCAGTGGTAAGCTTACCATTCGCAATTATGACGGAGAAGATTGATCAGAGCCGGACGGGATTCTTTATGGGCATATTTAATCTATCTGTTGTTTTACCCCAATTATTGGTAAGTCTGTTTGCCGGCACTATCATCAAAAATGCCACTGACAAAAATATTATTTTCATTATGAGCGGTGTGTCGCTGGCATTATCCGCATTGTTCTGGATGATGGTGAAGGAAAAACGGATTGCCGGTAGAGCGAATTCATCTGTGCTGCCTTCGTCTCATTAAAAATGAACCGGTAATCAAATTGACTTATGAGTAAAACTATGAAAATTAAAAGTACGTATGCGATAGTTCTTCTATTTATCCTGATTGGTTTATGTGAACAAAGTTATGCCCAGGAAATTACCGATCTCATTCAGCTAGTAAAAATAAGCTACGGGCGAGTGGATACTATCCTGGTGAGCGATCTATTCTATGCAAAAACGTATGATTTGAAATTTGATGCAAATAGTAATATCCAAATAAGTCATAATAGAAATCAGAACACGGTCGTCTTTCAACCGCTCAATAATTTCCTTGGTGCGACTCTCGTCGGATTTACTCTTGGAGGTGCACCATATCAGATCCCCATTATCGTTCAGGGATCAAGTTCATCTCAGCAGCTGCATACATTTTCGTATAAAACGCTGGAGAAAGTGAAAAAAGTATTGGTGACAGGAAGTTTCAATAATTGGAGTAAAGAAAAGGATCAGTTGCTTGATAAGCGGAACGGTGTGTATGAATTAACGTTGCCGTTGGATCCAGGAAACTACATCTACAAATATATTGTCGATGGAAAAGAAATAGCTGATCCCGCGAACTCAGAAAAAGCGCCGACAGGCTTTGATGATTTTAATTCAGTTCTGCGAATCAGTGAGACAGATACCGTTCAGACATTTCTCCATGTCGGTTCATTCAAAGAGTCGAACGAACAAGTATTGCTCTCTTTTATCTACGAGAATTCTGCTGATCCTTTATCGCTGAATAAAAATGAAATGATCGTATTGTTGGATAATAGAGAAGTAGAATCGAACAAGGTTACGCTCGAAGCAAAGACAATCAACATTCAATTGACAAAGAAAGAACTCAAAGGAGAGAAAACGCTCCGAGCATTTGTTTCTCGGAAAGGCAAAATGACCAACATACAACAGGTGATCCTTTACGATGGAATTCCTGCGGGACGGTCAACATCTCCTTGGTCTTGGTATGACGGTTCGATCTATTCTATGATGATTGATCGCTTTGTTAATGGTGACAAATCAAACGATAAACCTGTTGTGCACGATTCCATTTTCTTCCAAGCTAATTATCAAGGTGGAGATTTTAAGGGAATCAGCAATAAAATTGATGACGGATATTTTGATTCATTAGGCATCAACATACTTTGGATTTCCCCTGTCAACGATAATCCGGATGTTGCCTTCCGCGAGTATCCTCCCCCGCACAGATGGTATAGCGGTTACCATGGCTACTGGCCAATCAGCGAGAAGAGAGTTGAAGAGAAATTCGGCGCGATGAGGGATTTGAAGGAACTCGTGGTAAAAGCACATAAACATAAAATAAAAGTATTATTGGATTTTGTTGCTCATCATGTACATATCGATCACCCCTTTTACAAGGAACATCCTGGATGGTTCGGAACTTTGGATTTGCCCGACGGAAGGAAAAATTTGCGTCTCTGGGATGAACAGCGGCTCACAACTTGGTTCGAACCCTATATGCCATCGTTTGACTTTACGAAATCAGTAGAGGCGTTGAACGTGGTTTCCGATAATGCTATCTGGTGGTTGAAAGAAACAGGTGCCGATGGGTTCCGTCACGATGCGGTAAAGCATGTGCCGAATAAATTCTGGCGGACGCTCACGAGGAAACTGAAAGAAGAAATCGAGATACCGATGCATAAAAAGGTCTATCAAATCGGCGAAACGTTTGGTGACTACGATCTCATCGCATCGTATGTGAATAACGGTCAATTAAGAGCGCAGTTCAATTTTAATCTCTCATATTTTGCAATTCCGGTCTTTCTCGAACAAGATCGGTCATTCTCGGCTATCGATTTCCATATCAAGAAATCATTTTCTTCTTTTGGATACAGCAACTTGATGGGAAATATAATGGATAGTCATGACAAAGTCCGCTATATGGCTTATGCAGATGGTAAAGTGAAGAATCAGGGAATTGATACACGTGAGATGGCATGGAATAATCCACCAACGGTAGATCATGCCTCGAGCTATAAGAAAGCAGAATTGTACTATGCATACATGTTCACTATTCCAGGATTGCCGGTAATTTATTATGGCTCAGAATTTGGGATGACCGGTGTTGATGATCCTGATAACCGCCGCATGATGCGTTTCGATGACCAGTTATCTATCTTTGAAAAACGAATGTTGAAAGAGACGAGCAAGATCGTGAAAATACGCAATCAGCATTCGGCATTACGTTACGGCGATTTTTATACGTTGAAAGCAGATACTGCAGTGTATGCCTATGTGCGTTCCGATTTCAATGAGCGGCTTCTTGTGATTTTAAATAAGTCAGAAGGAACTCAGGAAATTATTCTTCAGCTTCCGGAAATCTATCAAGTTCAACTATTGATTGACGTGCAAAGCGGTGAGATAGTGCGCATTCATCAACATCAAGCGAGTATTGCTGTTCCATTGATAGGATGGCGCATATTTAATATCAAATAATATCCAGAGTACGATTGGAATATCATGACTAAACCACGATTAAATTTTTGGCAAATCTGGAATATGAGCTTTGGATTCCTCGGTATTCAATTCGGATTTGCGCTCCAGAATGCCAATGTCAGTAGAATTTTTGAAACGCTTGGAGCGAAAATTGATGATATTCCAATACTCTGGATCGCTGCTCCTGTAACAGGATTAATCGTTCAGCCAATCATCGGTCATATGAGTGATAAAACATGGGGAAGGCTTGGGAGAAGACGCCCATTTTTTTTATCAGGAGCCATCCTTGCTTCTCTCGCTTTGCTGGCGATGCCCAATTCACCGGTACTCTGGGTTGCAGCTGGAATGCTCTGGATCATGGATGCTTCGATCAATATCTCAATGGAACCATTTCGAGCGTTTGTCGGCGATATGCTTCCTTCCGAACAAAGAACGGTAGGCTTTTCTATGCAAAGCTTTTTTATTGGAACCGGTGCTATTGTAGCTTCTGCATTGCCCTATCTTATGACAAACTGGTTTGGAATTTCAAACATAGCACCCGCCGGGGAAATTCCTGCTTCAGTAAAATATTCTTTTTATTTTGGCGGTGGTGTCTTCTTCTGTGCCGTGCTCTGGACTGTCATCAGTACTAAGGAATATTCACCGGAAGAATTGGCAAAATTCTCTGGGTCAGTGGGCGAAGCTTTTGGGTCAAAAAGTGGTGCCGGCTACTCGTCAAAAATATCCGCAGATAAATTTCTTCGTGACGGAATGATATGGATCTTGGTGGGATTGGTTGGTTCCGCAGTCTTGCGTTTCTTTCTTCAACAGACCGACTATGGGTTGTACGTCCTGTTTGTTGGTTCAGTTGTCTTCGGTCTTCTGCAATTGGTCGTAGCCGCATTGACACGGCGAGGAAAGACGGAATGGGGTATGGTTGCTGTATTTAACGATTTTTACGATATGCCGAAAACGATGAAGCAGTTAGCGGCCGTGCAATTCTTTTCATGGTTTGCATTGTTTGCAATGTGGATATACACAACTCCAGCCGTTACACATCACATTTTCGGTGCAACTGATCCGACATCTGAACTATACAATCAGGGTGCGGATTGGGTTGGAGTGTTGATGGCAGTTTACAATGGCTTCGCTGCCGTGATGGCTTTTGTTCTCGTCTGGCTGGCAAAGAAAACCAAACGGAAAACCGTCCATATGATCAGTCTCGTTTGTGGAGGATTGGCACTCTTTTCCTTCTATGTCATTAAGAATCCGGCTCTTCTTCTTCTCTCGGAATTAGGTGTCGGTCTTGCATGGGCTTCCATATTGGCAATGCCTTATGCAATCCTTGCAGGTTCGTTGCCTCCTCAAAAAATGGGAGTGTATATGGGGATTTTCAATTTCTTTATTGTCATTCCCCAAATCACTGCTGCAGCAATCCTCGGATGGTATGTAAAGCATCTTTTCGGAGGAGATGCCATTTATGCACTATTACTTGGAGGTATGTCGATGGTCATAGCCGGACTTCTCGTTTTGCGGGTCGATGATGTAGATGAAACACCAAAGAGTATGACGTCACAGTAAAACATCGGAAAAAGCTTCGAATGAATCGAATGCTCACAACATTTACTATCATCCTTGCGGTTCAAATATTAGAAGGATTTGCAATCCCAACAAAAGAACAACAGACTTTTGATGGTCCCTGGCTTTTCAAAGTGGATTCGCTGAACAGGGGTGTCAAGGAACGATGGTTCCGTAAGGATTTCGAACGAAGCGGGTGGACGAAAGTGAATGTACCAGACTATTGGGAACGATACAAGGGATATGATACATACGATGGGATTGGTTGGTTTGCACGCACATTCGAAGTCAAGGATATCAGCAAACCACTTTCATTTTTTTTCGGTGGCGTTGATGATGACGCTGATGTGTGGGTGAACGGGGAACAAGTTGGCTCACATTTTGGTTACAGCGAACCCTTCAGCTTTTCCGTTAGTCGAGCGTTGAAAGTTGGTGCAAATGAGATCGTGGTCCGAGTTGTTGATTACAGTGGACAGGGAGGAATCTACAAACCGATAACGCTTATCGGCACTGATGAAGTTGAACGGTTGTTTCGGACGAAATATGGCTCGATGAATGCACGGGAAAGTGCGGAGTGGGTGAAAGATGCAGTTATCTACGAAGTCTATCTCCGGTCATTTTCAAATGAAGGTACCTTTAAAGCACTGGAAACAAAAATATCAGTACTGAAAAAACTTGGTGTTACTGTCATCTGGCTGATGCCGATTCATCCTGTCGGTAAAATAAATCGGAAAGGTTCTCTCGGAAGTCCATATTCTATTCAAGATTATTATGGAATCAATCCGGAATTTGGAACTCTTGAAGATTTTAATTCTTTGGTTAAAACCATTCATCGGCAAGGATTGAAGATCATTATTGATCTTGTGGCAAATCATACTGCATGGGATAATCCAATGCTGAAAGAGCATCCTGAATGGTATACACATGATAACAAAGGAGCAATCATCTCACCCAATCCAGATTGGACAGATGTCGCAGATCTGAATTACGATCAACCTGGGCTCCGAATTGCTATGATCACGATGATGAAGAATTGGGTTCATGACCTTGGGATTGATGGATTCCGTTGCGATGTGGCGGAGTTGGTGCCAACAGATTTTTGGGAGAGTGCGCGAAAAGAATTAGACGCGATCAAACCGGTAATGATGCTTTCTGAGGGAGCGCTTCCCGAACATCATATCAAAGCGTTTGATTTAACCTATTCCTGGAATGTATACGATGTTCTGGAAAAAGTCATAAAAAGTTCGACACCTGTGACGATCTTTAATGAACTTCTGAAATCAGAATCAATTCGATATCCGCAAGGTTCATTACGGATGCGCTTCAATACTAACCACGACAAGAATGCGTACGACGGTCCGCCTGTAAAAATATTTTCTCCTGAGGGGGCAAGAGCAACTGCGGTTCTTATGTTCACTTATCCAGGCGTACCAATGATCTACAACGGTGAAGAAGTGGGAAATGAAAAGAAGTTGAGTCTGTTTGAAAAAGAAGATATTGATTGGTCAAAGGGTGAGGACTTCAGAAGATTGTATGAGACATTAGGTATGCTTCATAGGAAACATCCAGCACTGAGACGAGGGTCATTTCTGCCGGTGCAGAATTCTGATAGTACAAAAGTATACTCCTTCATGCGTACTATGAGAGAAGATACAGTTCTTGTAGTTATTAGTTTTAATACTTTTCCAAAAAAAGTAAACCTGATACTTCCCACCCATTCATCAATCTTCTGGAAGGACTTTTTTCCCAAACAAAGTCTCCAATTAAAAACCAACAGGTTGGAAATAACAATGCCACGATTGGGATTTGCAGTATTGTATCCTATGTCGGAAGTTAAATAGATACAGAGAACCAATCAAGGCAGGGTGGAATTTATCGAAAGATGTTTCTGCGTTTCCTCAGTATCGTTCCCATCTGGCCGGGCATTTGTGTTTTAGAGGTGTTATGGAATAAAATTGAAAATATTTTATTAGAGTGAATATACTGTCTGAAGCATCAAACTCTTTACTAAACGCAAGAGATGCTTGGTTTTTCAGAACAATACGACCATTTTAATATTCATCATTTCGGTTTAATGCATTTTCTCATTTAATCCCGTTAAAGATTTTAAAAAGGGGATTTTGATTTTGTAGCGGGGAGGCCCGCCACGCAACGTATTGGACTCCAAAAAGAATTAACTACTCTTTCATCCTTTCGGGCTATTACCCCTTAAGGTAGCTATCGGTATACTTGTTCAGGTTCAGAGAGTGTCTTTTCATCCTTCATTGATCGAAGAGAATTTTTGTACTTGAATGCAAAGGAAGAGTAGGGAAAAGAACAATTCTTTACCGTCAAGAGAGATATTGAAGCATCTTGAGTGAATATAACAGCAATAAACCATTATCGAGATGCATAGATAACTTATTTGAAAGGCAAACTTATGTTACAAAGTATTAAGCAATTATACGGCAACAAACTTGCCGCATTGGATGGCGATATAGGTCATGTGAAGGACTTCTATTTTGACGACGAGAACTGGGTGGTTCGCTATCTGGTCGCAGACACAGGATCTTGGTTGACAGGTCGCCTCGTGCTGCTCACCCCCCATGCTTTTGGTAAATTGGACCAGGACGAAAAGACGCTGCATATAAAGCTGCACAAAAAGAAAATTCAAGACAGTCCCTCGATCGAATCACATAAACCGGTCTCCCGGCAATACGAGACCGATTACTATAGTTATTACGGCTGGCCGACTTACTGGGATGGCAGTGCAATGTGGGGCATTGGCGGCTACCCGGCAGTTTTGCCACCTTCGAAAAAGGAGATGGAGATTCAAAAGAAGTATCACCACCGGGACGACAAGCATCTCCGAAGCATGCAAGCGGTAACCGGCTATCACATTCAATCGGTCGACGGAGAGATCGGCCATGTGAACAGCTTTCTGGTGGACGATAAGAGTTGGGCGATTCATGAACTTGTTATCGAAACTGGTCACTGGTATTCGGGTAAGGAAATCTTGATTCCAACAAGCAAGGTCAAACGAATAAGTTATGAGGAATCGAAAGTGTTCGCTAGCCTTACTAAAGCAGACATTCAACAGACTGCGGAAAATGAAATTTCTCAACATAAAAAGACATAGTGAAAATATGAAAAAACAAGACAACCCAACCAATCTGACTGCTCAGCAGACGGACAAAAAAGGGAAGACAGATCTTCCGGGATATCCGTTGTATCCTGCCGGCGAAGACATTTTCAGCAAGTCCAAAGAAGAGGGGAATATAAATCCTGAGGATATTTCCAAAACAAAGGAATCAAACGATAATAGTAAAGCTGGAAAAAGTAACGAAAAAGATTTTGTTGAAGATGAATCTGGCAGCGACTTAGATGTTCCAGGATCAGAATTGGATGATGAACAAGAAAAAATTGGAAATGAGGATGAAGAGAACAACTATTACAGTTTAGGGGGAGACGACCACAACGATCTGGACGAAGATAAAGGTGGCTAAGATGCCTACCGGGACACTTTATTACTGCACGAGTTTATTCGGTTCACAGTGATGGCCTGCATCGCCGTTTAAAAGCCTGTGGACGAGAAAACCACAAAAACCAAGTAAGGAGCATCTATGCCACAAGGTGATAAATCCAGCTACACTGACAAACAAAAACGCCAGGCGAGACACATCGAAACCGGCTACGAGAAAAAGGGGTTAAGCACAAAAACCGCGGAAGCACGGGCTTGGGCTACCGTAAATAAAATTACCGGCGGAGGCAAAAAGAGCGGCTCCGGCCGGAAGAAAGGTTAATCATTTTTATGTCAGCCTTAACCACCAAACAAATCAGTCTTCATTTAAAAGCGGTCCCGAACTGGTCGAAGGGCGTTCAAATAATTCTTCGGACATTTAAGTTTTAAGGATTCTTATTTAATTAGGTACAGTTTTAGATGGAGAAAACTCTCCTGAAAACGATAAACAATATATCTCTCGTCATTGCATTTGGCGTTGTCGTCGTGCTATTTATGCTCTTCGGTGGCGGGGCTATGACCGGAGGAATGATGAATGGCGGGATGAATGGAAGCGGATGGATGATTGAACGAAACTGGATGTGGACTCCTGCCTTCCTTGCACTCGGTCTCGGTATCGTGCTCGGCTGGGTCATCTTCAAAAAGAAAGAATGATCGAGCCAAATTGAATTTAATTCACTTAACTCACAAACCAAATCAGAAAGGATTTACCATGAAGACAAGATATATATTCCTCTCGACAGCGCTGACAGTCGTTTTGACACTGCCGATGCTCGGACATTCCACTCACGGCGATACGACCAAAACCGATATGAAGCATCATCANNATGACGCAGAAGCATCACAAAAAGATGATGAAGGAAATGAAACACGACGGCATGCGGATGAAAGACACCAGCATGGCGATGAACGAGGATATGAAGAAAATGAAACATGACGGCATGGAAATGGACAAGGCGACGAAGGAAGCAATGATGGCCGGTACACACTGCATCATGCTTGACGTTACAGATGCCACCAATGGAAAAGAAATCGCTAACGCCACCGCCAAGGTAACGATTGTGTCTCCGTCAAAGATGACGTCGTCATTTGATCTCAAGTCTATGATGAGCCACTTTGGTATCGGCATTCCACTTAAGGAAAAGGGAGAATATCAACTTTCAGTCAGCGTTACCGTCGATGGAGTTTCAAAAACGAAGGATTTCGAATACACGGTGAAGTAGTCAGTGAATCCGGTTATCACGCCGCCGCGTGATAATCGGAATCAAAAAATATTGGCAACAACAATTGAGAAAGAAATATGGCCATGGAAAAATTGAAATCCGTAACCAAAGATCCCTTCTGCGGAATGATCGTTGACGAAGCAACCTCTCTTCATGCCGAACACGATGGAAAGACGTTCTACTTTTGCAGCGACTATTGCCAGCAAAAGTTTCATTCCACGCCCGCTGATGTTAGGATCGAGGAAAAGTCTGGATCATGCTTTGGATAACAGCGGCTCTGTAGGGTTGATCCCTCTTTATCGCAAGAATGCCAAGCGTTACCACCGGAGTGCGATTCTCCCATACTTCGCAGGATTCCGACATTATGCAATGAAGATATACTGCCAGCCAAACATTCCATGATAAGGAGTGTAGCAGAAATGTAATGTGAAACAGAGCTTCAAAAAATACTCCAAGGTGAATTTATGAGTGAGAAATAAAAGTAATTCGGCCTGACCAACAGGAGTGAAGCCATGTCAAAGACCACAGCTATGCAAGGAATGCTCTACCGAACGCTCGGTAGTACAGGAGAAAAAGTCTCGGTGATTGGGATCGGGGGCTGGCATATTGGCTTGAACGGGGTGGATGAGCAGTTAAGCATCCGCATCATTCGTACCGGCGTAGACCGCGGCATCAACTTTATGGATAATTGTTGGGATTACAACGATGGGGCCAGCG
>PMDB01000100.1 GCA_003155495.1 Ignavibacteriota bacterium | reverse complement strand
TACCAACTGAGTTACTCCCGCATTCATACCATTCCAGCTCTTTAAATAACTCATCCATCAAACAACACAAGCTATTAACCCCATCCCGCAAAATCTCCGTGGGCAGGGGAGGATTCGAACCTTCGAAGGCATGAGCCGTCAGATTTACAGTCTGATGCGTTTGACCGCTTCGCTACCTGCCCAACAACTCTGCTTGAGCTGGCTATCGGACTCGAACCGATGACCTGCTGATTACAAATCAGCTGCTCTACCAGCTGAGCTACGCCAGCAGAATTGTACCCAAAGCGATACTCAACCCTTCTGCGATTTCGCATGAAAATAACCGCATTGAACCAAGGACTTCGAGAATACAGGTGATTCGCCCGGTACACCGAATTGCCGAACTATAAATATAGAAAAAATTTGCACATAGTCAACGAAACTTTTAAAAATATATTTTATTTCCCTCCCTTTCTCATCAGCCAACTTGCGGAAAAGTTGCCCGGCTCAATACATAGAACCTCAGCAAGGACTGTTTTTGCCTCAACGGCTCTTCCATTTTTTATCAACCAATCAGCTTCACGTATAAGCACAGCGATATAATACTGCTCAAAATCCTTTGCAACCGGCTGTTTTTTATCCCAAATCCCAAAAGGAGCCAAAGCAGTTTTATAACAAGTTGTATCTTCTTTTTTTGTAAGCCGTAAAAAAAGGCCTGTGGGTGTGCGATAATAGGCGGAGGAGAATTCCCGATCTATCCGAGTGTCAATATAGACTGGATGATCGGGGAGGGATTTTTCTACTATTTCGTTCAAGAAGTTTTGCCAACGTGATTGAATGGTATTGATTTTAAATGGGATATCATGCTCAAATTTATCTAACTCTTCTAAGAAAAGATTTGCACTTGGCCTTATTCGTTCCATCAGCTCCGGGAACTGTCGTTGAATCTGCATAAAATACCAAGAACGATTTTGCAGTAAACTTTCATCGAGGATGGAAATATCGCGACGTTCATTTCGAATGAACTGATAATACCATGATGGCGAAATAAAATAATCCCACAGGCCCGCTATGACAACAGCATTTGGTTCGAAATGAGAAAAAGCATTCCATACAAACTGTTGCGGGAGAATATTTTTTGTTTCATCCACGCTGTTCCAATTATTCATGATTTGTACGATCGGAAGAACCGTAAGGACGACCCCTGCCATTGCCTTCATCCAACTTCGCTTGTCGCTTATCCAATCAAAAAGATAATCAATTCCATACGCTGCTATCCAACCTAAGACGATGTAGGAAAGTAAAAAGTAAGAACCAATATCGAAGATGTCGTAGTTCACAGCATACACCATCGTGGTCAGGAACAAGAAGGTTAGAAAAATAAACATCCGGCGCGAGCGTCTAAACAACACAAACATTCCAATCACAATACAGGCGAATACCGCAAGATGAAATTCCGATGTGAAATTTTTTACAAAGTAACTCAATTGTTTCTGTACCACATTCCAACCGGAAAACATCCACACTCTGAATTGCTTGCCGCTGACATGCCAGAAAAAACGTTCGAGCGTTGCGGGATGTCCCCAGTCGAGCAATGGATTTCCTGATGAACGAATGGGCATGTATAAATAAATTGAAAGGCCAAGCAGAAAGAACGGAGCGATATTCAGAATTCGGCGGAACGATTCTTTGCCGAATCCAACGACACGAAAGTATAACCACAAGAATCCCGGCGCTAAAAGAATCGTGGTCATATGATTCGAGAAACTCAAACCTAATACAAATGCAAAGAGTATCAGCTTTCGGGAAAGAACTTGAGATTGATTAAGTTGCTCTTCTAAACCGCCGACAAATAATAATGTCGAGAGTATAATGAGCACAAGATGAAGCGGATAAACTTCAATGTCGGTCGATTGCGACCAGAATGTTGTTGAGAATCCGAGCACGAGACTCGCAATCGCCGATGCCAGAATAAAACGACGATCGTTTGGCTCTTTTCGCTTCCGATTTCTAACTTGAAATACAAGCTTTGATCGACGGAGTATCAGTGTTGCTTTAAAAAACACACCAACGGCAACAGCTGTGAGCAAAGCTGCAAAGATGTTCAATTGTAGAATTTCTTCCATCCGGGCTGGGATCATCATCCAGCACTTTCCCAGCAAAGTGAAGAGCGGATATCCTGTCGGATGTGCAATCCCAAGCGTGCAAATCACTGTTGCTAATTCTCCTGAATCCGTAAAACCAACCGACCGGCACATTGTGGTAAGATAGACACAAAATGAAATTACTCCGAGTAGAACACTTATGACATTCTCACTCCAGAGGAATGAGACGATCTTTTCTTTGTTTATTTTTTTCGGTAAGTGTTCCAGCGTCATAAAATAAAAAATAATGAAAAACGAGAAGAATTGCTTGGCTTTTTAAAATCAAGACTTGGATTGTTATTTTGTCATAACTTTTCTATATTTCGGATGCATCCCTTAGCTAAAGAATTAATAGATCCTTTTCAACAAGATTATCGATTTTGACTACTATACGATTTGCACAATAGATTTTATTGAAAAAGGAGAACAACGATGAACAATAAAGGAAAATCCTTATTCATCGCGCCAACAATGCTGTTCCTCTTTTCATGCAACATTCTCGCACAAGCCGTTCCATTTCTTCTTATTAGTTCTTCACCGGAAGCGAATGGCCAGGGTACAGCATCCGTTTCAAGACAAACAGATGATCCTTTTGTTGTGAATTATAACCCCGCCCATCTAGGTGAAATGCAATACAATTTTTCATTTTCTTTCTATCCCACAAAAACAAATTGGTTACCCGGATTAGGATTAAACAATATTACATATTATTCCTTTGCTTTTTGTGGTGGAACAAATTTGGAAGAATACATATCTGTCCCATTATCGGTTGGCGTCGCTTATTCCCATGTGAATCTAAATCTTGGAAAATTCATCCTAACTTCACCTATTGGTCCACAAGTCATCGGCAGTTATAATGCTGAAGAACTTAACGATGCATTGAGCTTAGGTGTCGGATTGGATATTGGTATAAAACTGGTGGCTGGCATTACTTTCAGGAAAATAGAATCCAATCCCGGAAGTTACACCGCTTCAGCTTGATCAAGTGATTATGGACTTCTTATGAATTCTACAAATTTTTCATCATTAAGTTTATTTATGAAATTTTAGATTTCATTTTCTGATTTTTCCTAAAGTTGGTATCACTTCTCAGCTATCGGTTTTATGGCCGGCATTGCATTGATAACGTATCAACGCTTGGCCCAATGAATGGATACTAAGAAACGGACGTCTCGTCCGCAGAAGTATCCATTGACTGTTGTTTTTTCGGCATCCATTGAGTATGTTTCCATTATCATAAGGATGCTCTGAATTTATGTTGAAACACCTCGGTATTGTCGGCGCGGGAACCATGGGCACAGGAATTGCCCAACTTGCAGCACTCTCCAAAATTGACGTTCAGTTATACGATGTGAACGAAACCATCCTGCGCCGCTCAATCGAGCGCATCAAAGCTGATCTGCGGAAAATAATCAACTTGGGGAAACTGCCTCTTGAGGAATTCAATGCAACCGTCGAGCGCATCCGCACGCGAACGAATCTGCCCGACCTCGGACACTGCGATTGGATCATCGAATCGGTTATTGAAGATCTACGTATAAAGAAAGATCTCTTTAAACACCTTGATATAAACACTAAAAGCACTGCTGTTTTGGCGAGCACTACTTCTTCGCTTTCCATCACATCCATCGCAGCCCTGACAAGAAATCCGGAACGTGTCATCGGCATGCATTTTTTCCATCCAGTAAACACTGCTGCACTTATTGAAGTAGTGAGGGGATACAAAACCAATACAGAGACTCTTGATCGAGCTATCGAATGGGCAAAGTTNNCGTATATCACTTCCAATGTTCAGCGAAGCGTTGCGTTTGCTTGGGGAAAATGTTGCATATGCAGAACAGATTGATAACATTGTAAAGAAAATCGGCGGTTTTTCTACCGGGCCATTTGAGACATTGGACCAGATGGGTATTGATTCAGTGCTTGCTGAGACAGAATCATTGTATCATCAATCATACGGCGAGCCACGTTTGCGCCCTCATCCTATTCTCAAACAGATGGCTGAATCCGGATTACTTGGAAAAAAATCGGCAAAGGGATTCTTCAATTACGAAGAAATGAAATAGGGGAACAAACAGAATGAAGAAAAAGAAAAAACCAGAAAAGAATACCAAGACTACCGCGAGGGTTACAAAAACTTCCTCGGAAAGTACGAAGAAAGAATTAGCAAAAACTCCAAGCCTTGTGACTGAAAAGGATGACTTACAAAAAGTGGAAGTTCCACCGCCCTCTCAAGAAAGTTATCAATCTGACAAAGCCCTCGTGTACTTGCTGGGTGAAGCTCCTATGGTTGAGCGATACGCAGAAATTTGCATAACTCATGGGTACAATGTATGCGTTTCATGGAATGAATCGCCTACAGAAGAACAAATCACTTTATCTCCTGGCATTATAATTTCAAGTACTATTCCAGAAAATACATCTGTAGCGATTGAATTAACGAACATTGATGTTCCCACAAAGAAAAAGAATATTGAAAAGTTGTCAAAAGCATTGCGGGAGACTGCACCAATACTCTCTTCCTCGATAACTATAACGGCAACAGAACAGTGCGCCTGGATAATAGGGAAACATCGACTTGTCGGTATCGCTGCTCTGCCAACATTCATCGATAAATCGCTGGTCGAGGTCGCACCGACAATCTATACACCGATGGAAACTTTAGAAGTCGTTTCTCGGTTTTTCCGCACAATAGGCAAAGAAATTGAGATTGTACAAGATAGAGTAGGTATGGTTCTGCCGCGAATTTTGTGTCAAGTCATCAACGAAGCGGCATTTGCAATAACAGAAGACATCGCTGCACCTCACGATATTGACAAAGCATTAATACTTGGCATGCACTTCCCGCTGGGCCCGATCGAATGGGCAGAGCAAATCGGATTGGATCAGGTGTATGCCGTTCTCACAGCACTTCATACTGATTTACAAGAAGAACGCTACCGCATTGCCCCCATTTTGAAGCAGATGGCCTTGACGGGTGTATGGTAGCAACAATCATCAGCTCACTAACCGAATGAGATAAGCCTATGAAACGAATTTATTTTTTTTCAGCACTGGCAAGCTTTCTTGCAGCTCTTGCGTTTTCGCAGCCCAAGCTTTCACTTGATAAACCTGAAGTTGACCTTGGAACTATATACGGCGGAGTAAAGAAAACCGGAACGTTCACTTTGAAGAACATCGGTAATGACACTCTGCGCATTATTTCTGTCCGACCTACATGCGGATGCACGACAGTAAAACAGCCAAAAGCATTTCTCCTTCCCGGAGAATCCGACGTCGCAGAATTCGAATTTAACTCCGCCGGATACCGCGGAAAAGTAGAAAAACATGTCAATATTAATACGAACGATCCGACATCTCAATATATAGACGTAAAAATACTCGCAGACGTAAGAGAAATTCTTCAGCCGGTCAATGGAACGATTAATGGAACATCTATGCTCTTCTTCAATAATGTCATCGTTGGGAATAAGACGACACAAACAGTGGGATTGAAAAATGTTTCGAATATGCCGATAGTCGTCATAGGAGACAGTGTCTCATCATCAGAACTTGCTTTGAAGATAAACACACACACTCTTCGCCCTAACGATACACTCTCCATTCAGATTACCTTACAACCTCAAAAAACCGGTTCTGCATACGAACATTGTTACATTTTAACGAACCATAAAAATCAACCGGTTGTAGAAATTCAAGTTAAATATTTTGGAATAAAAGAAAATTGAAAGTGCTCTATCAATCGATTCGCGAAACACTTCTCCTCATCGTTGCAGCAATGATATTGGGATTCGCTTACACATTTGTGACGAAACAAGGTTTTTTTTCTGAGAACACAGCGCATCCCCGTCCAGCACCATCCAACTTGGAAATGATCTCATTAGAAAAGGCGAAGGATTTATATGAATCACAGGGCGCATTCTTCGTCGATGCCCGGCATGACTTCGAATATAAAATGGGACACATCCATGGCGCTATTAACATTGCATTAAAAGAGATCGATACACACCGTAATCAGTTAGAAGGCATACCAAAAGAAAAAATGCTTGTCGTTTACTGTGATGGTGTTGAGTGCAACTCCAGCATAGAGTTGGCGCTGAAACTGATGGAATTAAAGTTTACCAATGTGAAAGTTTTTTTCGGCGGATGGCAAGAATGGAAGGCAAACAATTTTCCTATTGATTATTGATAAAGAATAGAATCCTACGGCAGATGAGATACTATATTCTCGCTTACCTTCGGTTCAACGAGTAAATTACATGAAATCGATTCTCACGAACACCATCCTCATTCTTCTTGTCCGGGTTTTCCTTGGAGGATTATTCATCATTGCAAGCTTAGATAAAATAGCTGATCCCGCTGCATTTGCGACATCTATTCTTAACTACAAAATTGTAGGACAGACATTAGCCATGCTGATCGCAACGATTCTCCCTTCGTTGGAATTACTGTGCGGAATAAGTCTCATTCTTGGTTTGTATCCCCGCACAAGTGCACTATTAATTACCATCATGCTTGTTGGTTTTACAATTCTCATAATTTCCGCCCTTTTACGCGGATTGGATATATCGTGCGGATGTTTCACACAAGATCCCAACGTCAGCAAAATCGGATATATGAAAATTTTAGAGAATGTCGGAATGATCATGCTGGGAGTGCTGTTACTGTTCGTTCAGAATTACGGATTTACACTTATTCAGTTCTTCCCGCAACAAAAAAATGAACTAAGCGATAAAATGTAAATTTGTTTTGAACATCGGACTCCATTGAAATAGAAAATGCTTCTTCTCAAAGTTGACGAAGAAATTGTTTTAAAAATATTGGAGATGGACGATGCAACTGCCTTATTTGATCTGTTCGATAACAATCGTTCATACCTTCGGGAATAGGTTCCATGGGTAGATACCAACGCCACGATTGAAGAAAGCAAAGCATTCATTCAATCGACACGAGAGCAATATGAACAACACTTCGGATTCCAGTGCGGTATGTGGTTCCATAATAAACTTGTCGGCGTAATCGGATTCCAACGTATCGATTGGATGAATAGAAATGTAGAGATAGGGTATTGGATCAATGCAGAACATCAAGGATTCGGGATTGTCACAAAATCATGCCAAACTTTGGTAGATTATGCATTCCATGAGTACCGACTCAATCGTGTCCAAATTCGCTGCGCAACCGAAAACAAGAAGAGTTGCGCCATTATTGAGCGGCTCGGCTTTATGAAAGAAGGAAGAATACGGCAAGCCGAATTCCTCTATGATCATTATGTGGATCTCTTCATTTATGGGATGATCGCCGATCAATGGAAAGTCCGGCACAGTATTGAGACACGCAGGAATGTATAAGAAATCGATACAGCATTATGGGTTCCAGAAATGCATTAAAAGTGATTCAGCACATTAGCATATTTCAAATCTAAACCCTATTTTGATCAACATAAAAACCGACATTGAATCCATAACTTTTTATTCACTAATTAAAAAGGATCCTCATATGAAAGCTTCTCGTTTTTTCTGTCTCCTACTTATTTGTCTTTTTATAGGTGCCCTGCCTGCTCAAGCCCAGTTGAAAAAGCGTGTAGCGGTGTCTCGTTTTGAAGATCGTACGGGCAGCGGCTATCACTCACTCGGCGAAGGTATCGCTGATATGCTTGTGACTGCACTCGTGAAATCCGGCAAGTTTGCTGTTATCGAGCGACAGGAGATCGAGCGAATCATCCACGAGCAACAATTCGGCACATCCTTCATGGTCACACCGGAAACCGCACCAAAGGTTGGACAGCTTCTCGGTGCAGAATTGTTTATCGTAGGCAGTGTTTCAGAATTCGGCCAGAAAAAAAGTAATATTAGCGGTGGTATGTCGATTCTCGGGGGCGGAATTTCTACAAAGCAATCGCGCGCAGTCATCGATATTCGTCTCATCAACACCAGCACCGGTGAAATTGTTGCAGCAGAAAGCGAAGAAGGCACCGAGTCCTCCACCGGCATTTCTGTTCGTTATGAAGACATCGATTTCAGCAATCAGGATTCGTGGGATAATACCGACATCGGCAAAGCAGCACGCGAAGCTATAAACGGCTGCGTCAAACTGATTGCGGAAAACATGGAGAAGATACCATGGTCGGGAAAGATTTTGAAAATGAATACCGACGGCACAGTACTGATGAAACCCGGCTCTGAAGGAAAAGTGAAACCTGGCATGGAATTCTACGTGTTCCGCAAGGGAGAGGAAGTAAAGGATCCGGACACTGGATTGGTCCTTGGTTCTGAAGAGTCAAAGGTCGGCAAGATTCAAGTGACAGAAGATGCATTGATGGGTAAAGCCGCTAAGGCGAAAGTGCTTGAAGGTGCCAATTTTCAAGTCGGCGATTTTGTGCGAGAGAAAGACAAATAGTCAAAATAAATAACGTTAAACAGCGAGGGCAGTTATATTCGGACTGCCCTTATTTTTATTAAATCGTGTTTTCCTCATTCCCTCTTCATGAGAATCTCAACTCAGATAGATCACTTCCTTTTTATCAAATCATTTTCTTATCTTAGAACAGCAATGATATACGTTCCATATACTATCCCGACTGCGAGGTGATTATGAATGGTTCCATCAATTTTCTTTTTCATCTCATTGGTTTTGGATTTATATTCACAGCGCTTCTCGGGGGATGGATTCTTGAGCGAAGAATCAAGGCGGAGAAGGAATGGAAACAGAAACTCTTCGCCGGAAAAATCAGCCGCCGCTTCGGCTTGCTTTCTCCCATCGCTTCCATCATCATGCTTCTTACAGGTATTGTGAATCTCTTCAACATGTACCACGGCAATATTAACCTCTGGTACACTGAGGGATGGTTGATCGCAAAAATTATCCTTTTCGCCTTTCTTCTTATTAACGGAGCTGTTTTCGGACCCATACTCGTCCGGCGGCGTACAAAATTGATGCAAGGGATATCAGAGAAAACCGCACCTGAAGATGCAGAGGCGACTATCAAGATTATGAATAAAAGCATTTCGACGTTTTACCTTGTCCAATTCCTCCTCCTGATGATCATTCTCTATCTCTCCGTGGCAGGTGGAGGAAAACATCCGGGCATCATCTAATAGTACTATTGAAAGGAGAAACTTCATGAATCAGAAAACAAGGATGGATCATACACTGATCACAACAAATATTNNCTCCTCGGAAATATCGGGGCTGGATTTCAGATTCTTTTCGGGGGCAACATCAGCCTCTACTCTCAGTTGTGCGAGCAGACTCGCAGGGATGCATACGAGCTCATGATACAACATGCGGAAGAACTCGGTGCGAATGCCGTACTTGCTTTTCGCTATGACGCGACGGAAATAGCCGCCGGTGTCACTGAAGTACTGGCGTATGGGACAGCTGTCGTTGTTGAAAAGATTTAGAAAATTGAATGTTTCTCTCTGAAGAGAACAGATCATACACTAATGGAGCAGATTCTTGATAAGAAGAAAACCGCTGAAAAACACGCATCGGTTTTTTCCTTATTCTATTCATATCGAAGAGATTCGATAG
>PMDB01000012.1 GCA_003155495.1 Ignavibacteriota bacterium | reverse complement strand
TCGATACCATCTACCACCTTGCAGCACTTCTTTCCACGCGGGCAGAACGTCAGCCAACGCTTGCGCATCGCGTAAATGTTGATGGAACGCTGAACCTTCTGGAAATTGCCGTCACACAATCACGCTTGCAAGGTCGCGAGATCAAGTTCATCTATCCAAGTTCCATTGCCGTGTATGGCCTTCCCGATCTAGAGACAAAGCGGAAAACAGGCAAAGTAAAAGAAGATCAGTGGCTGGTGCCACGAACTATGTATGGCATTAATAAATTATACAACGAACAGCTTGGCAGGTATTATGCCAATTATTATCGCCAACTAGATGCCGAGCCACCAAAGGGACAAATTGATTTCCGCGGCGTACGATTTCCAGGCCTGATCAGCGCAGTAACTTTGCCGACCGGCGGAACCAGTGACTTCGCTCCAGAAATGCTGCACATGGCTGCAAGAAATAAACATTATGAATGTTTCGTGCGTGAGGATGCACGTATTCCGTTTATGGCAATGCCAGACGCAATTACCGCATTGCTGAGACTTCAAGCTGCTCCGCACGAAAATCTTACACAAACCGTATATAATGTTGGTGCGTTCAATCCTTCGGCTTTGGAAGTGTCTCAGATTCTTCAAAAAGCATTCCCAAATACAAGCATCGAGTTTGCATCGGATTACCGGCGGCAAGCAATCATTGATAGCTGGCCTGCGGACGTTGATGATTCGGCGGCGCGTTGCGATTGGGATTGGAAGCCAGAATATTCCTTGGATCGGGCTTTTTCCGAATATCTGATTCCTGCTGTACAGAGACGATATCCATCAAAAGCCTGAGATAAACTTCAAAAACGATCATCTGAACACCGATCTTGCACCATCGATTTTTTTAATTCCTATCTGGATTTTTGCACAATTGTTGGTTTAATTAGATACAGTAGCGCTTTCAAAGACCGACGAAATTAATTTTCTATTCTTTTGAAAGGATAAAAAACAATGCGTTTAGGTATATTAACTGGAGGAGGAGATGTTCCGGGATTGAATGCATGTATGAAGGCCGCATCCACCCGGATTCTTGACGAAGGACACGAAATGTTCGGGTTGAAGCGAGGGTGGGGTGGATTACTCAATTATAATCCAGATGATCCAAAGACTCAAGAAGATCTTATTCTCCCCCTGACAAAAACTATTGTTCGAACCATCGATCGTACCGGAGGAACATTCTTACATACGTCTCGAACAAATCCCGGTAAAGTACGTCCTAAAGATATGCCGGATTTTTTGAAAGGGAAATTTGAGCACAAGGACGGTACAGAACCAGCCGACTGCACCGCTCATTCTCTCCGTGTTATAGAACACATGAAGCTGGATGGGCTCATTGCTATCGGCGGCGATGATACACTCAGCTACGCAGTACGTCTGCATAAAGAAGGTGTTCCAATGGTTTGCATTCCAAAAACAATGGATAACGATGTTTACGGCACTGATTATTGCATTGGATTCTCAACAGCTGTTACACGCAGTATTGAATTTATCAATTCCATGCGAACGCCGGTCGGTTCTCACGAACGTATTGCAGTTGTGGAATTATTCGGACGTTATTCCGGAGAAACCTCACTCATTTCGGCATATCTTGCCGGTGTTGATCGTGCAATTATCTCCGAAGTCGATTTTGACATAGATAAACTCATCAAGTTTTTGGTCGAAGATCGCAAAGGAAATCCCAGTAACTATGCTATTATGACTGTCTCGGAAGGCGCCAAACCACTCGGGGGTGAAATGTCTCTCACCGGCGAAGCTGATGCATATGGACATAAGAAACTCGGCGGTATCGGACAATACGTTGGTGTCGAAATAGAAAAACGTTCGGGTATTGGTGTGATGGTTCAACAACTGGGTTATCTTATGCGTGGCGGTGCTCCCGATGCACTTGATCGTATGGTTGCTACAACCTATGGTTATCTCGCTGCCGATCTTTTAATTCAGAGGAAATCCGGCCGGATGGTTGCGTTACGCGACGGCAAGTACACAACTATCTCTGCCAGCATGATTACTGAAGGCAAGAAATGTGTTGATGTGGATGAGTTATATGATATTGAAAAGTATAGACCCAAGGTTGCTCATTTGCTCGGCAAGCCGATGTTCCTGTACTGAATCGTTTGTTGTCCTTACAATAACAATTCCCCTCCTGAGTGAGGGGAATTGTTGTTGAGAGACATTTGTTTGTTGCCTCATTGCATACGTCAGGATAATTCACCTCATTGGGCATATATCTTTTATCTATGATCGGGAAATAACCCGACTATAAGAAAAACAAGGCAATGGCCACTGTCAACAGCATAGCAAAGATGATCGATCATTCAATTCTTCATCCTACTTTTACTGATGACGATTTGAAGAATAACTGTGAAATCGCAAAGAGATATAACGTGGCTACTGTATGTGTGAAGCCGTATCATACAAGGATGGCAGCGGACATACTTAGAGGCTTCGATGTCGCAGTGTGCGCAGTCATTGGTTTTCCCCACGGAAATAGTACTATCGATATAAAAGTTGCAGAAACCGTCCAAGTTATTAAAGACGGCGCTACCGAAGTTGACATGGTTGTCAATATCGGTAAAGTGTTGCAAGCCGACTGGGATTATATCGACTACGAACTAAAAGCAATTCATGACATCTGCCTAAAAAACAGGGCACTTTTAAAGGTGATTTTCGAAACGGATTATTTGCCGCGCGATGATGACAAAATAAAACTATGCGAATTTTGCAGTAAACATACGGTCGATTTTGTAAAGACCTCCACCGGATATGGCTTTGTAAAAGATCGCGATGGGAAGTATTCATACACGGGAGCAACCGAACATGATATAAAGCTTATGCGCCGGCACTGCTCTCCTGAAGTGCAAATAAAAGCGTCAGGTGGCATACGGACACTTGACCAAATCCTAAAAATGCACGAGTTGGGAGTTACTCGCTTCGGCGCGACTGCAACAGTTACTATTATGGAAGAAGCAAAAAAGCGTTTTAAATCGTAATCATTATCGTGTAAAAGCTTGCATTAGAGCTCACTACTAACATGGCTTCACAGCAAGACACGATCAAATCACTTGTATCTGCTGACAATCATACCTATTTTCTTGTTACATGATTTTTTAAGTCATTTCGTTTCTAACAAAAAGGACCTATCGTGCAAGATGAAAAGTATTTAGAAGAACATGTTTTGGTTTTTCCAACTCAGTTACTTGAACAATTAGGTATATTCCAAGGTCTTTCCTTTGAGTTGGATAAATATAGAGATATTATTCGCAATCCAAAAAATCATACATTTCTCCAAAGAAAGGATGCGGAATCTAATCCCGCATTCAAACAATTGATCCCCTATGCCCTCTTGCAATTTAAAGACTCAATTTTTGTTTATCGCCGCGGTAAACTATTAGCAGAGAAAAGACTGCGCGGCAATTATTCGTTAGGCATAGGCGGACATATTTCCGTAACTGATTCTGGTTTGTTCAGTACAACATATGAAGATGGTTTGAAACGGGAAATAAATGAAGAAGTTATTATTAAATCTCCTTACACACAGCGTATTGTCGCCTTGCTGAACGACGACTCCAATGATGTCGGAAAGGTCCACTTCGGTATTATTCACGTTCTTGCACTGGAAAAACCATTAGTCAAACCAAGGGAAAAATCGATTAATGAAGCGAGATTCTTCAATATGAGCGAACTCCAAAAAGATATTGACAAATTTGAAAACTGGTCGAAGATCTGTATTCAACATATTGATCGCATTATCGATTATAAAGAGTATCGACTTTGAGAAAACAAAAATTAAAACGCGCGCTTACTGAACATCTCATCCCCATTGTTCGATAACAATGTGATTTGTAATCATCGGTTTTCCTATTAGAACGAAAAATACAGTTACTTCTAGGCCGCCAATTCATCTAACATTCTCCTCCCGGCAATGTATCCAAGTCCATTTTTTTTCTCTGGATTTTTATCCAATTGTTGATTTAATTAGATACAGTGATCATGTAAAGATATCTTTACATTTTATAATGATTCATTCAAACAACTCCACTCAACTAAAATATATGGAATTCAATTCTATGACAAAAAGTTCTTTGCAGGTAGCGAGAGCCGAATATAAACCCAAACTGCCAGCTGCTTTGATTGGTAATATATTAGTTAAAGAAGGCGCCCCGACTCAATCTTGTGCACATCAAGAAGAAATTAGTAAGATGTTCCCCCATACATATGGTTTTCCAGTTTTGCATATAGAATCCGGTTCAAAACCTTTGAAATCATCTGCTATCAATGTCGGAGTGATCCTCTCCGGAGGCCAGGCACCCGGCGGACATAATGTCATTGCAGGGATATTTGACGGTTTAAAAGCAATGAATAGCGATAGCAGGTTATATGGTTTCTTAGGCGGGCCATCAGGATTAGTCAATGGTGAATATATTGAACTGACTGCTCAACTGATTGAAGAATACAGAAATACCGGGGGATTTGATATCATTGGCAGCGGCAGGACGAAGCTGGAAGAGCAGTCGCAATTTGATAAAGGCCTTGAGAATTGTAGAAAAATCGGTATCAATGCAATTGTTGTCATCGGAGGAGACGATTCAAACACAAATGCCTGTGTGCTGGCTGAGTACTATAAATCAATTAATGCCGCCGTCCAGGTAATAGGCTGCCCAAAAACTATTGACGGTGATTTAAAAAATGAAATGATAGAAACATCATTTGGATTTGATACGGCCTGCAAGGTGTATAGTGAACTCATTGGCAATATTGAACGTGATGCTTTATCTGCAAAAAAATACTGGCATTTCATAAAGTTAATGGGACGTTCTGCTTCACACATAACACTTGAATGTGTCCTTCAAACCCATCCAAACTATGCCATTATTTCTGAAGAAGTGCATGAGAAAAGATTGACCATGAACCAAATTGTTGAAGATATTGCCAGAGTTATTAAAACACGTTCTGATAATAATGAAAATTTCGGTGTGTGCTTGATACCAGAAGGCTTGATTGAATTTGTACCCGAGATTAAAATACTCATTTCTGAAATTAATGACTTGCTGGCTCACAAAGCTGCATTATTTAATGTATTGGAAACTGACGATGAAAAATTCCAATTCGTCAACAGTCATATCAGCGCAGACTCAACGAAAGCATTTAACTCATTGCCTAAAGAAATACAGCTTCAGCTCTTGATGGATCGAGATCCACATGGAAATGTGCAAGTTTCAAGAATTCAGACCGAAGAATTACTGATTGAGATGGTTGAAGAAAAACTGAAAGAATGGAAAGCCGAAGGCAGATATAAAGGAAATTTTACCGCTTTGCCGAATTTCTTTGGTTACGAAGGCCGCTGTGCAGCGCCGTCTAATTTTGATGCCAACTATACCTATGCATTGGGCTATGTTGCCGCAGTTATCATTGGAGCGGGAAAAACCGGGTATATGTCCTCAGTCCGGAATCTTACGGCTCCAGCCAAGGAATGGATTGCGTGCGGTGTGCCAATTACCATGATGATGAACATCGAAAAAAGACACGGCCATTTGAAACCTGTTATTCAAAAAGCGCTGGTAAAATTAGACGGTAAACCGTTTAAAGAATTTGCAAAAAACAGGGCCGAATGGTCTATGAAGACATCCTATGTTTTCCCTGGTCCAATACAATATTTTGGGCCGAATGAAGTATGTGATGCAGCGACCAAAACGTTGCAATTGGAAAGAAGTTAAACAGAGATAGTTAATATTAGCTGAAAGAGTGAATGCGTACAAAAGAAATCCCCTCCAACAAGAGGGGATTTCTTTTGACCTGCATATTTCTACTTGAATAAAACACTTTCCACATACCGTGCAATAGCCGGGGAGGATGTTAATCCCGGTGATTCGATTCCAATCAAATTGACAAATCCGGACAAGCCGCGATCCTTCTCGTGAACGATAACAAAGTCGCGGGGGGGTTGTCCTTTCCTTTGAAGCTTTGGACGAATACCGCTCATATCCGGTGTAATATCTTCATCGTTGATCGCGGGCAAAATACGTCGGATGGATTCTGCAAATGCATGCTGCTTCTCTTCTGCTACATTGTAGTCGAGTGAGCGGCCTTCAAGATATTCAACATCCGGTCCGAACTTCAGCCGTCCCCCCCAATCCATCAATGCATGAACGCCAAGTCCCTCATTGACCGGGACAGGATACACGAGCCGCGACACCAGATTTGCTTTCGAAGGTGTGACAGCAAAGTACGATCCCTTGACAAAATTGAGACGTAAATCCTCCTTATCGATGTCGATACGCACCATTTGCGCGATGAGATCGGAACTGAGACCGGCCGCATTAATGACAATCTCACTGCTCACGCTCGATTGTGTTCCAACATCGTCAATGGTCATTTCGTATTCACCGTTGTTTTGTTGAATACTCATCACCTGACAGCGATGCTGAACTAATCCTCTATGGGACAGAATCGTTTGGAAAAAGAAATCCATCAGATCATGAACACTGATGATACCTGTCAGTGGAGAAAACAATGCGCCCACCGTCTTAATATTGGGCTCTAATCTTAATGTAGCGGCCTTATCCAACAGTTGAAGCTCAACGCCATTCTCTGCCGCGTTTTTTTGGATGCTTTCAAGTTTTTCTAATTCTGCCGGTATTGTCGCTGTAATCAGTTTTGTCAGCGGTTTATAGATGATGTCATGTTCTTTGCACAGTACATATAATTCGTCTCTTCCTTCTACACAGAGACTCGCTTTAAGAGAGCCTGGTTTATAGTAGATCCCTGCGTGGATCACCTCGCTGTTACGGCTCGATGTCTCCATTCCGTACTTTTCATTCTTTTCGAGCACTACAAGACGCGGATGTTTTTCAGAAAGACGCGCAGCAATAGCGAGTCCTACCACACCCGCACCTATCACTGCAATCTCGAAATCTGCCATAGAAATATCTTCCCAATTACAACAAGACAATGTAACAGAACATCATGAAAATACTAAATCGTTCTTTAAAGGACACGTACAATCTTGATTGACTGCTTTTTGCTCCGTATGTTAAAGATACCATGGCACCAACGAACGAAATTCCTTTATTGCTCCAACTTATCGAGGAAGCCTATACGAAACAGGCATGGCACGGAACCAACCTGCATGGATCTATTCGCGGCTTGACCGCACAACAAGCTGCATGGCGTCCCGCGCCAAATCGGCACAATATTTGGGAAATTGTTGTGCATACAGCATATTGGAAGTACGTCGTCCGCAGACGGCTGCTTGGAGAAAAGAAAGGTTCTTTTCCTTTGAAAGGGAGCAATTGGATCAAACGCCCTCTCGAGATGACGGAGAAGGCCTGGCGTAATGATATCCGCCTGCTGGCTGGAATGCATCAGTCGATGTGCAAAGCAATTGTTTTACTTAAGACATCAGATCTCAATCGAAAACCTGCCGGCAGTAAGGTTTCCAATGTATCCATCATTTCAGGAATAGCCTGCCACGATGTGTATCACGCAGGACAAATTCAATTGCTCAAACGATTGATGAAGCGATGAGCGGCAGCACCCCTTCCCAAAAACTAAGCTGGCAAAAGACCTTTGCGGCGTTGAAACATAGGAACTACCGGCTCTGGTTCTGGGGACAGATGGTCTCGTTATTCGGCACGTGGATGCAGACAACTGCCCAAGGATTTCTCATTTATCAATTGACGCATTCTTCTGCATATCTTGGGTACGTGGGATTTGCTTATGGCGTTCCTTCGTGGCTTTTTATGATGTATGGTGGAGTTGTTGCAGATCGCGTCTCAAAACGTAAGCTCCTCATCATTACACAATCCATCATGATGATCCTCGCATTTGTTCTTGCAACACTTGTATTCACAGACACTGTCCAAGCATGGCATATTCTTGTGTTGGCATTCGGACTTGGATTGGCCAACGCTTTTGATGCACCAGCGCGCCAAGCATTTGTCTCAGAAATGGTGAATCGTGAAGATTTAACAAATGCCGTCGCACTCAATGCAACAATGTTTAACACCGCTCTTATCATTGGGCCGGCAATTGCCGGCATTATTTATGCTGCTTTCGGACCCGGATGGTGTTTTGCTGTCAACGGGATTTCATTCATTGCTGTCATCATCGCACTGGCATCAATGCATTTTCTGCCACGCACAGAAACTTCACAACACAGTTCAGCGCTCGCGGCATTGAAGGAAGGAATTAATTATATACGCCATCAACCGATCATTCTTGCGCTCATCGGATTAGTTGCAACGACAAGCCTATTCGGAATGTCTTTAGGAACATTACTCCCTGCATGGTCGGTGAAAATACTCCATGGCAATGCAGCGACGAACGGCCTTCTCTTTTCTGCCCGCGGTGTCGGTTCTCTTTTCGGAGCATTGACCATAGCTACTTTTGGTGGATCTCATGTCCGGGGTAAATTTATTACAATCGGCTCCATTAGCTTTCCCATTTTTATCGCTCTCTTTGCAATAACATATTGGCTGCCGCTCTCGCTGTTATTCATGGTGTTTGTCGGCATAGCTATGATATTTGTTGCTAATCTTTCCAATGCCACCATACAATCGATTGTGCCTGATTCATTGAGAGGACGCGTTATGGGTGTGTACACCACGATCTTTATGGGATCGATGCCGCTTGGTGCGCTTCTGTTGGGAACCATCGCAGAACATGCAGGAGAAGCAGAGGCAGCATTGTTAAGTTCTGCCGCTGCGTTTTGTATCGCTGGCCTTGTGTGGATCCTCATACCAAAAATACGTACGTTGGAATAATTTATCAAATAGAAAAAGGGTGAAGCCTCTCTTCCCCTCCGCTTCACCCTTCTATAAATTTCTAAGAGTGTCTCTATTGCGTTCCGGTAAGATGTACCAGCCAGAGACTCAGGCCAGGCCAGTAGGTAATCACCATCAACACAATAAGTTCAAGAACGATAAAAACAAGAATCGACTTTACGACATGAAGCATAGGCTTCTTGAATCTCAAGCTCGACATGAAAAGATTCATTCCCACAGGCGGCGTCAGGTAGCCGATTTCTAAATTTGTGAGAAAAATTATGCCGAGATGAACCGGATCAACATTGAATGCGCGCGCAATCGGGAGAATGAGCGGCACCACGACGAACGTAGCAGAGAAAATATCCAGCATCATTCCAACAATAATCAAAAACCCGTTAAGAATGAGAAGGAATGTTACCTGACTTGAAATTTGAGTTTGCACTAATTCAAATAAGCGCTGCGGAACTTGTTGATCAATAAGATAATTTGTCAGTCCAAGCGCTACACCGAGAATAGAAAGAATCGCGCCCACCAACAGCATTGATTCTTTCATCACACGGGGTAAATCGCTGAATATTTTCAGGTCACGATAGATGAATACCTCAACAACGAAAACATAGAACGCCGTCACTGCAGATGCTTCCGTGGCGGTAACAAATCCTCCGTAAATACTAATTACAATGATGAATGGTAATGGGATTTCCCATGCTGCTTCTTTGAGCGTCTTGGCGACATTCGACCAGACAAATGGAATGCGTGGCACTTTTGTCTGAATACCTTTGCGCACACTATATGCACCGAGCATCGCAATCAGTATTATCCCTGGAATGACACCCGCTATAAATAATTTATCAATGCTAACCTCGGCAACCATACCATACACAATGATTGGCAAGCTTGGGGGAAACAATAAGCCGATACTCCCTGAAGCCGTTACAAGGCCAAGTGAAAATTTTTCAGGATAGTGTTCTTTAATCAACATCGGAAAGAGTAATCCACCTAATGCAACAATCGTTACGCCGGATGCACCGGTAAATGCGGTAAAGAATGCGCATGTGACTAAAACTACAATCGCCAAACCGCCGGGGATCCAACCAAACACCGCTTGTGCCAGATTAACCAAACGCTTTGGTGCTTTGCTCTCAGCAAGCATATAGCCGGCAAAAGTAAAGAGCGGAATCGCTACCAACGGCGGCATATCGGTAAGGCGGTAGAGTTCGATGATGACCGCCGACATATCAATGCCAGATGCATAAAATAAATATAAAGCCAATGCACCGAATATAGTGAAAAGGGGAGCACCGCAAAGCGCCACTAAAACAATAATCGCGACAATCAACCAGATACTCATGCCGCCGCTCCTTTCTGCAGTGCTGTACCTGCATCAAGAATCGCACGGACAATGAAATGGAATGTCAGTAGACCAAATCCGACTGGAATAATAATCTGGGCAAACCAGGAAGGAATTTCAGCAAAAACAGTATTCTTGTTAGCAATCTCGAATTCGATGAACGTCAACGATGCTCGAAACAAGAGGAAACAAACAATGGCTGCGAATATATTGGACAGTGCTGCCACTGCTCTGCTGATCCGTTCGGGAAGGTATCGTGTAAGAATATCAATGTTGATATGGCGCTCACCGCTGGTGGCAAGAGTTGCTCCAAGAAAACCAATCCACAACACCAGATGGCGAAGAAGAATATCTCCCCAGACAAGACCTCCGGAGAAAAAATTACGCAAGACGACCTGTCCAAATGCCATGAAAAGCATAACAAGGAGAAGAAAGATGAGCACAGCTCCTTCAATTTTATTGAGGATGGAATCAACAGTTTTGAGTATCTTCATTTCTTTTTCGTATTCTTTCTAAAATCTTCCGCAGCTTTTTCAACACGTTTCATGAAGTCTTCATCATACATTTTTCCAACGAGCATCCGGCGTGCCCGAAGTCCGGCGGCCATATACTCCTGCACTTCTTTGTCTTTCGCTTCGGTAAATGTAATACCTCGTTTCTTAAGCTCGGTAAGAGAGTTTTCGTTATCCACACGACCAGCTTCAGTAAGTTTCTTCATATAGATACGGCCATTGCGGATAAGAATCTCCTGTAAATCCTTTGGCATGCTGTCGTAATACTTCTTAGAAAGAAGTACGGCCCCAGACGAACATGTGAGCGGATAATCAGCCATAAATTTTGCTTGCGTATACCATTGCAATGCAATCGCGGCATACGGAGTTGTATAGAACGCATTGACAAGACCGGTTTGCAACGATGTACGAACATTATCAAAGGAAAGAGGAATCGGTTTGAGATCTAATGCATGGAAAGCTGTTTCCGCCACAGGATCGCCATCCCATACCCACATTTTGACCTGCTTGATATCATCCGCTTTCATGATTGGAGAATTGCTGAACACATAAACAAAGCCGACTTCTGACCATCCAAGCAATACATATCCACCGGCTTCAAACGCTTGTTGTAATTCCTGATCGAATATTTGGTACAAATTATCAGCTTCTTCACTGCTTCGAATCAGGAATGGTGTATCGAGAATACGCTCTTTGGGTGCAATTTCTCCGAGCCCGACACCGGTAAAACCTGCAGCATGCAATTGTCCCACACCGATTTTTCGGATCACGGTTTTTTCATCTCCCTGCACTCCGCTCGGATACATTCGAAAACCAAGCCGCCCGCCGCTTTCTTTTCGAATCGCAGCATCATACTCTTTCATCACATTCATCCACGTGCTGCCATCCGGTGCAATGGAAGCGAATTTGATGGTGTATTGCTGACTCACAGCAATTGAGAATAATACAGGTACGAATAGTTGAGTAAAAAAAATGATTCTCATAAATCGTTTTGTCATTTCTATGGTCCTTTTAGAATAATTCGTTTGATCGCGCCAGCAGTTTCCGCGCTTTCTTTTTTGCGATAATATTGGCAAGACGCGCTTCCGGTAAAATATCCGGGGAAGCCTCTTCCACCTTTTTCAGTAATGATTCAAACAATGGCTGGTCTTGTGTCGCCACAGCGTATGTTCGGGCATAATACAATTGTGTCATTAAAAATTTTCCGCCGTTGAGCGTAAGGCACTTTTCAAAATATTCTTTCGCTTTATCGGGATTTCCCCCAAGCGACTTCGGCGTACTGCCTTCGATAGTGCCAAGGAACAAATACGCACCGCCATAATAGAACGAAGGATTTTTTTTTGCCACAAATTCAATAAGAGCGTTTACTTTACTTAAATCGGCAAGACCTGCTACATCAGTACGAGTGATATTGATATAGCTCCCCCAGCTGAACGCAGTCCAGAAAATAGCGGGAACATCATCCTTATCAAAGGTATTTACTGCTTCACGAAATGCCGTAATATTGCCATCCAATGCCTCCTTAAATTTTTTATTTTTCACGAGAATTCGCATTCCATATTCTTTTGCGCGCAAATAAAAAACGCGTGCCCGCTCCACACTGTCATCCTCGCAAAACGCCAACGCGTAGGCATTATATCCTTCCGCTGCAAATGTAAGGAACTGTTCATTTTCCGGGTCGCTCTTAATCATTGCCTCGATGAGTTTGAGGTTGCTCCCAAGCGCCTCATGCGCCAATTGCAAATCAGATTCTTCGTAGAATGCTGATAGCCCATTATCGAGAATGCCGCCCATTGAGCGCAGCGCAATGGTCTGGATACAGCCTTCAAAGAGAAAGGCTGTCATAACTATAAGCACTATTCTTTGCATATGTTTTATCTCTTTATTCATACCATTATAATTACAGACGTGTTCTTTAAGAAAAAGACCCTCTGCTTGATAAAAAATATATGGAAAAATGTGTGGGATTCAAAGATAACCGGATGAAGAGTTTTTCATATATACAGGATCTTTATGATAGTTTTTCTCTGGTGAGCACGTACACAGGATCCGGTCATTCGATAGTTTCCTTAGAGCAAAATCTACAACTTGAATCTATTACTCGTTCAGTAATCCTGGAATTCCGTTCCTTTTTTATTCCCATTTGACACTTTTCCGATAAACGAGTAACTTCCCCAAGTACAATATCGTGACTACTACATCATAAGAAAGATAATTATGCGCATCCTTGTGATAGAGGACGAACAGAAGGTTGCCCGTTTTCTAAAAAAGGGCTTAGAAGCAGAGGGTTATGAAGTTGAAACCGCCGCTGACGGAAAAACCGGCGAGAAGTGTGCTCGGACAGAAGTGTACGACCTCATCCTGCTTGATGTCTTGCTTCCCAAGAAAAACGGTTTTGAAATCCTGCGCGACCTGCGTAAAGACGAAATTCGAACTCCGATCTTGATGCTGACAGCTCGCAGTGCAACGGAGGATATCGTGGGCGGGCTTGATCAAGGTGCAGATGATTACTTGACAAAACCATTTGCTTTTAGCGTTTTGTTGGCACGTATTCGTTCATTGATGCGCCGAGGCACGGCCAGGACAAAACTCAAATATGCCGATCTTATTTTGGACACCGTTGCACATACAGCCAGCCGTTCCGGCACTCCTATCGAGTTGACTGTACGCGAGTACGCTCTCATCGAATATTTTTTACGTCACCGCAGTAAATTAATTTCACGCCAGGAGCTTGCAAGAGATATTTGGGGATACAATTTTGATCCGGGCACAAACGTCGTAGATGTGTATGTCAACCACCTGCGAAAAAAAATTGATGCCGACTTCTCGGTGAAGCTTCTTCAGACCGAACGTGGTGAAGGATACTATCTTTCTGACAAGAAGTTGTCATTCAAACCCGCCAAAGAAACGTCGGCGGGCAAGTCTACATGACAATACTTCATTCCATCCGCACAAAACTTTCATTGTGGTATGCCGCAATTCTTGGCGTCACACTTCTCGGTTCAGGCGTCATTGCATACGTTACATCGCGATCCTCGCTCCTCGATAATCTGGACTATTCCTTAAAGAACGAAGTGCAATGGGTAAACGAATTCATCGGACCGCAAGCGAAGAAAGTAAAAATAAAACGCGCCGCACTCAAAGAACTGCAGGAACTCAAGCGCAGCGCCGCACAGCAAGAAGAACAACCGGAAGTAATTGACACGAGCGCCGGCAAGCGTACCGAAATAGACGAAATGTGGAACCAGATTTACCAGCATACCCTGCTAAGTCCTCGCCGCCACTACATTCAGATTCTTGACCGCAACGGCGATTTACTGTACCGATCTCAAAGTCTGCGCGGGCACACGATTAGCTATAACGAAATTCCGTATCAATGGATCAACGTCGTCAGTACGAAGGGCCCGGATGACCAGGAGATTCGTCTCGCGTTGACGCAAAACGACTATGTCAAGATTTTTGTNNGCGTTATTGATCTCTGTTATCGGCGGGTGGTTTCTGGCGCACAAATCTCTGAAACCCGTAGATGAACTGACGAAGACCGCAAAAGAAATTACTGCGCAAAATCTTAGCCGCCGCCTTCCAACGCTCCGCGTCAATGACGAACTTGGACGGCTCACAGAACAATTCAACGATATGATCAGCCGCCTGCAGGCGTCGTTCGTGCAAATTCAGCAATTCTCCGCCGATGCGTCGCACGAGTTACGGACACCGCTCACGATTATGCGCGGTGAAATTGAAGTCGCACTGCGCAACCAACGAATGACCAAACAAGCACGCGAACTTTTCATGAGTATGAACGATGAATTGGTCCGGCTCTCCTCGATCGTTGAAAGTCTGATGATCCTGGTAAAATCGGATACCGGGCGATTGGTATTCGACATGCAGCCGGTCGCTCTGAATGAATTCATCCACCAACTCTTTGAAGAGGCACAAGTACTTGCCGAGGCAAAAAAGATTAAGGTAAAGTTAGAGCACTCCGAGGAATTGCACATCAAAGGTGATGCCGCACGTTTGAAGCAGCTTTTCTTGAATCTTGTCGATAACGCCGTCAAATACACACAGCCACATGGAGTTGTGACACTTTCGCTTGCGAAGGACGACGGAAACGCAGTAATAATGATCAAGGATAACGGTATCGGCATTCCACGAAAGGATCAAGGCAAAATATTTGAGCGATTTTATCGCGTAGAGCGAAGCTCCGGAAACGTTGAAAACACCTCCGGCAGCGGCCTTGGTCTCCCCATCGCCAAGTGGATCGCAGAAGCACATAATGGCTCAATCGAAGTAAAAAGCAAAGAAGGCAAGGGAAGCACCTTCACTATCCAGTTACCGATTCTGTAGAGCGTATAGTTGACTATTCTTATCAGGAAAGAAAAAAGAGCTTACTCGGTATCATCGATTTTTCTGTCGAAAAGCTTTAAGAACAACCGGCGGCACAAACTTGCTCACATCGCCGCCCAGTCGCGCAATTTCTCGAACGACATTGGAACTGAGATATGTGTATTTTTCGGTCGGCATGAGAAAGATAGTCTCCATCTTCTCATCTAACTTTCGGTTCATCAGCGCCATCTGCAATTCATACTCAAAGTCTGTCATTGCTCGCAGTCCGCGAACGACTGCAATGGCTTTCTTTTGCCGCACGTAATCCACAAGAAGTCCTCGAAAAGAATCGACCTCTACATTCTTGTAACGCTCCGTCACTTGCCGGAGAAGCATGATGCGCTCTTCTTCCGTGAAGAACGGATTCTTTGTCGTATTCCGGGCAACGGTAATAATGACTTTGTCGAACAGTTTAAGCGCGCGTTCAAGAATATCTAAATGCCCGTTTGTTACGGGATCGAATGTTCCGGGGTAGATGGCAATTTTCATCTCAGGTCCTTGGATGTGTGGGTGGAACAATGGCTGTCAGAATCAACACGGTTGTTTGACCGAACGGTTTTTTGAGAACCTCATACTTTTGTTCATTCAAATCTATCATGGATTCGCGGCTGTGTTCCATTACGACGTAAGAACCATGACGCACCGCTCCGGAATCATAAATAGCATTCGGCAGCAGATCGATGTTTTCCAGCTTATACGGCGGATCCACAAAGACGAGATCATATGCCCGCTTCATATTCTTCAGATACCAAAACACATCCGCTTGATACACCGAACATTGTGATTCGCATCCGAGCGATGCAACATTCTTTTCCAACACTTCCAGCGACTTTCTTGATTTGTCGATGAACGTGACACTCTTGACACCGCGACTGATCGCTTCCAAACCAAGGCTGCCGCTGCCGGCAAATAAATCAAGTACTTCCAAATCATCAAAGACGATACGGTTTGTGAGAATGTCAAAGATCGTTTGCTTCGCGCGGCCCGTCGTTGGACGAACCGATAGATCAGGTACTGACTCGAGTAAGCGGCCGCGAAAGTCACCAGCGATAATTCTCATTTCGTGCGCAACGCCAGGCCAATCGCTGCAGAGAATCGGTAGCCATCTTTTATAAACGATGGATTGAGATTTTTTATGGCAACAAGTTTACGAAATGGGTTCAGCGCCAAGGTTTGTTTAATCCCGGATGTTGTTCGGAGTGACATGATCAAACTTTTTGTAACATCGACCCCATGCAGAAGCATGGCTGCCGGCGTGCTATTATCTTTTTGCTTCAGATATTTCAGGTATTCCAAAATGTATTTATCCGGATATGGTTCACCGTTATAGAGGAACGATCGATAGTCTGTCATCTGCCCGTTATGAATGAGGCTTGCATCGATACCACTTTTACGAAGCCCAATGAGTACGATATCGTGTTCGAGTATTTCAGGGTAGTTGGTAATGAGAGTCTTTTCCGTGCTGAATTGATCGATATCGATAATGTTCAGTTTCATTTTCAGTCCGGCCACTGCTTTCTGTAAGAAAGCTACCGCTCCGCGCCGCACAGCAACCATAAATGTTTGCTGGGCCCCGGCGTCTTCTAGTGGTAATCCATGTGAGTCAATAATAAATTCTCTTGGCGATGCATGCGGAAAGTATTGATCCACTTCCCACTGAAGATAGAGAGAGAGATCCTTCCCGGTCAGGCTGGGTTCCACAGGAATGATATTAATAAAAAGGGGATCAGGCGGCAGGGCAAACGAAATATATTCCGTCGAGACCTTATGTTGCTTCATCATTTCTTTCAACTCTCTCACAAACATACTCAACTGCGGGTGATCTGCGGTGATGGTTGCACCCGTGCGGGAAAAATCGATGGTCGTATCGCGTTCAGCCAATATAGTAACGATTGACTTCTTCTTTTTATGCTCAACCTCGGCTAATTGGATTTTTCCTCTGAGGAACGAAAAGCCGACATAATAAGTTGATTTCATATGTGGAATCTCTCGATGGGTGGTGGCTATTGAGTTGTAATCATAGGACTGAGACGTTCCAATTTATTTTTACTTATTCCTTTAATAGCGCGAAGACCTTCGATTGTTGTAAATTTGCCTATCTCTTTGCGATACTTCAGAATGCGTTCCGCTGTTACTTCACCGATTCCCGGTAAATCCATGAGTTCCTGTTCTGTCGCTGTATTGATATTGACTTTCCCGGGTTCATCACCGTTTGTCATGCCTGTCGGGACAACGTGCACACTGTCTTCCGGTGCCGCACTGAGTGCGGCAAACGTGCTATCTGATGCGCGATAATCAAACTGCGGTAAGGCCAGAAATGTTACCTGATATAAACGAATAGCCGCACCAAGAATCATCGTTGTAACCAAAAACAGAATTACATTCCGTTCAGTTTTTGTCAATGCCAGCCATTCCACAATACGTTTCAACATATCCGATCAAGAAAAAACATCTTTCACCTTATCGAAAAAAGACCGATCGGTGTTGAGGCGATCTTCTTCGCTCGGGTTCACATGCTCGCACGTCGAAAGGTCGCGCAGCAATTCTTTTTCTTTGGTATTGAGTTTTGCAGGCACCCATACATTCACACGCACGAGTTCATCACCGCGTCCGTAGTTATTCAAATGAGGAATACCACGCTCGCGCATTCGAAGCATTCGGCCGCCTGGTGTTCCGGAATCGATGGCAAGCTTTGCTTTTCCTGTAAGCGTTGGAATTTCCACGTCGCCGCCAAGCGCTGCTGTCGGGTAACTGATCCATAATTCATAGATGATATCATCACCGTTTCGCTTGAAGTGCTGGTGTGGTTCTTCTTCGATAACAACAATGAGATCACCTGCGGGGCCGCCGCGACGCCCAGCATTCCCTTGACCTTGAAGAGGAATATAGTTTCCTTCCGTTACACCGGCGGGCACGTTCACCTTAATAGTCGATTCACCTTGTACGCGTCCTTCACCATAACAGGTTAAGCACGGGTCCTTCACAATGCGCCCTTCGCCTTCGCAGGAAGGACACGTAGTGATATTTACAAATTGACCAAACATCGAGCGCGATACTTGCCGCAGTTCACCGCTGCCGCCGCATTGAGGACAGGCAGATTTACCGCTGCTGGATTTTGCCCCGCTTCCGCTGCATATATCACATTTTTTCTGACGCTTCACCTTAATCTTCTTTTCAACACCGCTGGCGATTTCTTCCAATGTCAATGAAAGGCGAACACGTAAGTCAGAACCCGGCTGCCCGTGTTGTGAAGAAGAGCGCCGCCGCGACCGCTGGCCGCCGGTGAACATTTCATCGAAAATCGAACCGCCAAAGCCTCCTGAAAAGACATCACTAAAGGTGCTAAAAATATCATTGATGTCATGGAAGTCGCGATAATTTGTGCCGCGCAATCCTTCATGTCCGTACTGGTCGTAACGCTGTTTTTTTTCTGGATCGCCTAACACTTCGTACGCTTCTGCCGCTTCCTTAAATTTTTCTTCCGCTTCTTTATTCCCGGCATTGCGGTCAGGATGGTGCTTCATAGCCATTTGCCGGTACGCTTTTTTTACTTCCTCCGGTGTTGCACTACGATCAACTCCCAATATTTCGTAAAAATCTCTTTTTGCCATAGTCTTTACTTATTTTCCAGAAGTGCCGGCTGATGTTTCTGTTTGATCGGTTCCGCTTGGCACTTCATCTGGAGTGGACGAAACAACTACTTTTGCATGACGAATGACTTTATCGTTCAATGTATATCCCTTTTCAACTTCTTCAAGAATTGTATAATGCGGTACGTCGCTGCGTGGAATTTGCATCAGTGCGTCATGATATTCAACATTGAATTCTTTTCCCACCGTATCGAATGTCTTGACACCGCGCCCTTCCAGCACCTTCACGAGTTTCTGATAAATCAGCTCAATGCCTTTGACGAGTGCATCATTGTCTTTGTTTTCTTTCCTATGCTTCAGTGAGCGTTCAAAATCATCAAGCACCGGCAGCAAATCCTCAACCAATGATTCTGTTGCATATTTGAAAATATTTGTTGTCTCACTTTCGATGCGGCGTTTATAGTTATCGAACTCCGCTGCTTTCCGCAACAATAAATCTTTATACTGGCCCACTTGTTTCTGAAGCTCCTCCATCTGGAGAGCTGATTCGGTCGCCTCCGGCAATTCAGGTGGAATACCAGCTTCTGGTTTTAATTCTTCTCCGGTTCCGTTGTTATTATTTTCCAATTCGTTTTCTGCCATAGTTCCTTTAATAATATCGTATAATCAAATATGCAATGTTCTTGTTTCTATGCACTTAACATTTTTGCGATTGTCTGGGCAACATAATCCACCAAGGGAATGACTTTGCTGTAATTCATTCGCGTCGGACCGATGATACCGACACGTCCTGTTACTCCCTCGACGTCATATGTCCCAGTGACAAAGCTATACTCTTTTGCAGTCTCGTCTTTGTTTTCTGCTCCAATAGTCACGACAAACCCTTTTTGAAGTTCATCGTGCTTCTCCAAAAGGTGGACGATAATATCTTCATTCTCGATCAGTTCGATCACAGACCGAAAATTTTTTGGGTCTATGAATTCCGGATGTTCAATGATATTCTTTGTACCGCCGATCAGGACTTTATCACGTTCTTTGGAATCGGTGAACAGTTGATCGACCGATTCGATAAAGAGGCGTATCAGTCCGGTCTGTTCACTCTGCATGTCTCGAACCCGGTCCACAAATGAATCGCGAATTTCATGCAGTGTTAATCCTGATAACCGTTCATTCAATAAACGGCCGACCTGATCGAGGTGATCCCTCCGAACTTCAACTCCTACCTCCATCATAATCGTGCGCACTATTCCGGTACGAATGGAAATCACGACGAGCAGCTTGGAACTCGTGATCGGAATAAGTTCGATCTTTTCAAATACACCACTGCTGAGATGCGGCGATGTTACGATACTGAGTTGATGCGAGATCTTTCCGAGAAGTTTCGAAGTCTCACGAAGCATTTCATCAGCATCGTTTGTTTGATCCAGCTGTTGATGAATCCGCAGTTTTTCGTCATCGCCAAGTTGCTGCATTTCCATCAGATAATCAATATAAAATCTGTACCCCAGGTCGGTTGGCACCCTGCCTGCCGATGTATGCGGATGAGATAAAAAACCCAATTCTTCGAGGTCTGCCATAACATTACGGATAGATGCAGCGCTCAAGCTGGATTCAAAATGTTTGGAGATATACCGCGATCCAACTGGAATAGCCGTTTGAATGTAGTTATACACTACATGGTGCAGAATACTTTGCTCACGTTCATTTAATGATTGGTTCTTATCGGTCACTTCTCCCATACGACTTCTTTAACTCCAATACAAAATTAACCATTAAACGCTCCGTTGTCAAGGTAAGCACTCAATGAGTACGAGTGCTCAGTAACATATACCGAATTCTAAAAACACCACCGTGTAGGGGAAATTGCATCGCCTCACAATTCTTCTTATCTTATTGCCAGGATGAAAGCAAAACTCGTACTCGAAAACGGCACAATCTTCACAGGAGAGTCATTCGGCACAAGTAATGAGACAACCGGTGAAGTTGTATTCAATACCAGCATTACAGGCTATCAAGAAATCCTTACCGATCCTTCCTACAGCGGGCAAATCGTAACAATGACCTATCCGCTCATCGGTAATTATGGCGTTAATATCGACGATCTTGAATCAGTCAAACCGCAAGTTGCAGGGTTTATTGTGAAGGAATATAGCGCTTTCCCGAGCAATTTCCGCTCGACGGAAAGTCTTGGCGGTTGGTTGGCAAAATATAACATTACCGGTATTCAAGGTATCGACACACGGATGTTGACGAAAATGATCCGCTCTGTAGGAGCAATGCGTGGTATAATTTCTTCAGAAGATTTAGACGATAAGAGCCTGCTTGCCAAAGTAAAAAAATCGCCGCACATGGCTGGACTCGACCTTGCAAGCCGTGTCACCACAGATAAATCTTATACTTGGAATAAAATCGATACCACACCATTCGCACTTCCAGCAATAAATTCCGGCAGCAAGAAGTGGAATGTTGTCGTTTATGATTATGGAGTCAAACAAAACATACTTCGACGATTGACTTCCTACGGATGCAAGCTCACTGTTTTACCTGCACAGACTCCCGCAGATGAATTATTGAAGATGAATCCGGACGGCATATTCCTTTCCAATGGTCCCGGCGATCCGGCAGCCGTAACATATGCCATTGAGAATATCAAGAAACTCATCGGAAAGAAACCCATCTTCGGAATTTGCCTTGGCCACCAATTGCTGGCGTTAGCATTGGGAGGAAAAACATTTAAGTTAAAATTTGGCCATCGCGGCGCAAACCATCCTGTAAAGAATTTAAAGACTGGATCGATTGAAATTACATCGCAGAACCATGGGTTTGCAGTTGATCCGGATTCCCTCGACCCAAAATTCATTGAGATTACACACACCAACTTGAACGATCATACGAACGAAGGGTTCCGACATCGTTCTTTGCCTATCTTTTCGGTTCAATACCATCCCGAAGCATCTCCCGGTCCCCACGACAGCGATTACCTCTTCAAGCAGTTTATGGATATGATTGGAAAATAAGCTGTTAGAAGCTTCAGGCTTTCTATAGTATTCTATTGCACAAGGTTCAGAAAAAAAAGCTTATTACTTAGAAGCATTGACAATTTATCCAATAAATAAAAGTGCCCCTCAAAGAAGTAGCAACAGCAAGTAGTTATAAATACACTTCCGGATTAATTATATTCGGAAACTTTTCACCTCGCAAGCCATGAATAATATTCTCTGCCGATAAACGCGCCATCGCGTTCCGTGCTTCAATCGTCGCTGATCCGATGTGCGGCAGCACCGCCACACTCTCCATTGAGAGAAGCGGATTATTAGGCCTCATGGGTTCCGGATTTGTCACGTCGAGACCGGCGCCCCAAATAACGCGTTCGTTGAGAGCATCGATAAGGTCTTTCTCGTTATGTATCAATCCCCGCGCTGTGTTGATAAATATTGCTGTTCGTTTCATTTTATGAAATGCTGTCTTGTTGAATATTCCTTTTGTTGCTTCGTTCAACGAACAATGAACCGATAACACATCGCTTTGCGCTAAGAGCTCATCGAATTCCACTTTTTGAGCCAGCAGGAGTTCATCGGCTACAGGACTTCGAGAGCGATTGCAATATATGACATTCATTTGATAGGCGCCTTTACAGCGTTTTGCCATCTCTACACCAATTCGTCCAAGGCCGAATATGCCCAAAGTTTTATTCTTCAACTCCATCCCAAGATTTGCTTTGGGCCGAAAGAAAGTCCACTCTCCTCGAAAAATGGTTTTATGGAGGTGAAACGCTTTTCGCGATGCCGCCAACATCAACAAAAAGGCGACGTCTGCTGTGGCTTCGCTGAGAACATCCGGCGTAATTCCAATAGGTATTCGCAATCGGACCGCTTCAGGTACGTCGATGTTATCATACCCGATGGCAAATTGTGCGATTACTTTCAGATGCTTGCATTCGTTCAGGAATATTTTATCGATCTTATCGGAGAACATGCACAGCAGTGCATCGTGTTGTTTTGCATTCTCAATGAGTTCAGGTTGCGTCAACGGCCTATCGACCTGCCAGACAGTAACTTCAAATCCTTCTGCACGCAATAAATCGATTCCTTGTGCCGGAATATCTCGAGAGATAAAGACTTTCATTTTTCATTCCTATGATTGTTAAAGAGAAGGTATAGGGAAAAGGTGAAGAAAGACTAAAACGCCAGCGGTTTTTTGATTGCCAGTGTTCATTTCGAAAATTGTAAATGCACGATGAACATAATGTTTAACCGATCGGAGAGGAAAGTCCCGTATTTATTCCTGAATGATAAACCATTCTTCATATTTTTGAACAGAGGATATTCATCGAGAAGTGTTATTCTTTTATCCCACAGTTGAATTTGCTTTGCTGTCTCAATACCCCATTTGAGAATCGAACGTTTATCCATACCGCCGGCTTTTATAACTCTTTTGTTGGCCACTTTTACACCCAATGGTGAAGCAGCATCAAAAATTATTTCGCTTGCTAAAAATATATCGGCAAGCCTGCTGAAGAAACTTTTCATCTGAACTTCTTCAAAATAGTAGAAGACCCCTGCCGCTATAAACAAAATACCATCTTCAACCTTCACCTGACGAAACCAGCTCTCATCCAAAAATGAGCATGCGATACATGAACTTCTATCAGTTTCCTGAATAAAATTCCTGCGCAAATTGATCACATCCGGCAAATCCAAATCATACCATGTGAGAGTACCATTATCAATGCGGGTAAAAGTCATGTCCAGACCACAGCCAATATTGACAATGGCTGCCTTTGGATGTTTTAACAAAAAATGCCTGATAGTTCGATCGATATGAAGACTGCGCGCTATCCACGCATATCGGGTTATTTCATTCATAGTGCCTTCTATCGTAGAAAAATTATAATCTATCTTATCAATCATTTCGACCGCAGTGGTATCTATCAATAACGGCTTCTGTTTCCGAGTCTCAACTGCACGTCCCCATAAAGGGAGAAGAAGAGTTTTTTGGACACCCTCGAGTTCAATATTTATTTTATTTGACAAAATTTCTTTGGGCTATTCTGACGAAAATAGTGAATAGAAAAACCATCATCCACAAAATGGAAGACACTGCAAACGCAGAATATGGGAGATCGTTGCAGGTTTATGAGAGAAAAGAATTAAATGTTTATTACCTGATGTTACGGAGAAAGCCCAACTTTGCAGATCATAGTGAGAAATTGCTCTATTCACTTCCCCTTTTTCCCCTCCTTACCAAGGAGGGGATACGGGGAGGTCAAGGTTTTTGGAATTGAGCATTGCCTATTGTTGTTTTTCAGTTCATGCGTATCGTGAGTTATGCATATATTTATCGTCAGTTTCTTGAAAGTTCTTTTATCCTTTCAAATACCTCATGTTCTGGACTAAATAAAACCATTTTATTTTATTTCTCTACTCTCTTAAAAATCACATAGAGGTCGCCATATTTGATGGGTTTTGTGTATGCATTGATAGCGAGTTTCCCTAAGGACTTGTATATATTCTCCGGATACATGTCAATGTTTACTTCTCCGAGTATTCCTCTCATTTCACGCGACGGATCGACAGAATGCCGCATGGCTAACTCACCAAAATCATGTTCCTGTTTTATCGCTTCATAAACCGAATCAGCTTCTTCCGATGTAGTACATAATATTTCTGCAAGATTCATAATTCTTAATTTTGCATAGATTACAGTAGTCCGCAGGTGAAACCATGTACTAATCGGTTGGTTTTCTGAGCGGGCAGGAGTAAAACGCCATTGCTTAATTGATGCGAGAGCAAGTGAATCCCACGAAGCATCTTCGCTGCCACTAAGAAGCCGGGCTTTACCAACTGATCCATCTTCAAGTATAAACAACACTACATCTAAATCGAAGGATAATCGAGGGAATGATTCCGGAATCAGAGGAAGCGGGTGCTTCAATAACAACTGTGGAGCCGATGCATCTGAAGTCTGTTTCATTGATGAACAGCCGACAAGACATACAATGCAGAGCAAAAAAATCGCAAATCTCATGATACACCTCCTATAGTAATTGTGTTGAAAATTAAACAATAACTTAGCTCTATAAATTTCCTAGAATCAATTCCGAAAATGATACTCAGTTTTTCTTTAAATCTCAAGCAATATTCGATACGATAAACCAGGTATCACCGGTGTAAACAGGTTCCTTACTCTAATAAAAAGGCTTTACGAAGGTTATTTTTCTATTATGGCAATTAAATATAGCCGTCTTTCAATGTACTCTTGTGTTTTCCTGACATTGACAACCTGAGAGCATTAGCGGAAATATTTTTATTTTTTTTATCCGCAGTACATGAGATTCTGTGCTTATGAATATTACCTTGGAATTATTTGGAATATTTTAAGAATTGGAAGAAGAATTTTTGCAGCGAATATACTCAGAATAGAACCAACGAGGAACAAAATAATCCCCAAAATCGCCCACCGTTTTTGCACCCGTTGAAACTGTTCAATGCTTTTCCAGCGTTTATTCTGCCATGCCCATTCATTCCCCTTGAATCCTAATACAAATGCCATGAGAACCCCAAAAACCGGAATAACGCATAGCAACGCAATATATGTTTTGTTGAACAATCCCCATAATGCATTAAGAAAAAAGGCGCCCCAGTTCCATGTTTGAATTTCTGAAGGAACGTCAGAATATTTTCCCTGTCCAGATGTGTTTTCCATAGAAGAATTCTTTTTCCCTGACGACGAGATGCTTACAATCAACTACGGTAAAATGGAGTACTAGTTTCTAATTCCAGCGTCGAAATAGTAGAGATTTTTTAGCCAAAACACAAACGCCTATGACTTGAGAACGCGATCGTTGAATAACTATAATCGAAGGGTAAATATATCTCTCACGGATCGTGTGTTCTTCATTTAAAGTTAAATTTTTTCCATGAAAAACAATCGCACTCCCAGTCCAATGAGCACTGTACCAGTGATCCTTTGTCTCCAGAGAGAGAATTTCCCACCTTGTGTGAACCTATTACTCATGGTAGCCGTGATTATTGCCAATAGCGATTCATATACAATATCCATAATTGCCAAAATCACTCCAAGAGTAATAAATTGCAGAAGGATCCAGCCGCGCCGGGGATCAACAAATTGAGGAACAAACGCTAGGAAAAAAAGCGCAACTTTCGGATTCAAGACGCCGGTGATAAAGGCTTTTGCAAAAGGTCCAGTTGAGCCTCTGCCCGGTATGCTTCGAGATGTTTTGCCGCTTTCTTGTTTAGAGAATGCTTTGATCCCTAGATAGATTAAATATGCAGCACCCAGATATTTGACAATACTATAAGCCGCGGCTGATGTTGCCAGGATAGCTGACAATCCGACCGCGGCTGCGATAGCATGAACAAATACTGCGGTATTGAGCCCTATTGCTGTTATGATGCCTGCATTTCTCCCTTCACTGATGGTTCTCGCTATCACAAGCGCTTGGGCTGGACCCGGTGCTAGAATGATAACGATACTCGCCGTTATAAATGTGATCAATGTAGTCGAATCGTACATCAGTAATCCTTCATAGAAAGAATTTAAAAGGGTTTTATTTATTTCTTAATGAGAAGTATTACGGACATCACTTTCATTTGTGATTGCTGCATTATCAATTCTTTTTCCCATAAAACAAACGGTGAACGGCAGATGATCATATTTTCTTATTGATGTCTCTGTAAATCCATACTTTGTATACCAATTCTTCAATTGAATATTTTCATTGATGATCCCAATGGAGACTTTCTTTCCACCTTGGGAACCGGCATATTTGAAGACAAAATTGGTAAGTTCTTTCCCGTACCCTTTGTGCCGGTGATCCGGTACAACTGCCAATCGTTCCATATAGAAAACATCGTCTTTGGCTTTCTCTAAAGCGACACATCCTATCTGTATATCACCGCGAAACAGTCCGAAGAACTTGATCCCTTTGTTTATTGATTCTATCAATTTTTCGGAGGTAATAAACGCTGGATTCGTAGCACAATTTTCTTGTGTGATGTTAAATTCTTTCGCAACAGTCATAAATGAACTTCTGATGATGGAAGCAGTCACGTCTATTTCATCATCTTGAATTTCTCTAATCAATTCTTCCATGAGAATCACTCTTGACTTTTGATATCAATGCCAAAGACACGACCACCGCTAGTGTATGGAAATACAAAGAAGGAGATCCCTCTCCAATCTATTCAATACCGAATATTGATACTACCAATTCTGTTACAAAGCTCAGCATATACCAGTGTAGCATAACGAATGCTCCTATCGCAAGAATAAAAACAACAGCACGTCCAGCAGTCATGCCTTTAAATGACTCGAAGAATCTTATAAAATAAGCGAAAGGCGTAGTTAAACCAATCAGAATCCATAGTGCAAGGGTAATGGAGAAATAGACAGAAGTGTAGGTATTAAATTTCCCCAATTCTAAATCCAGGAACAAGGCAAAACCATATCCCAGAAGAGCTGATATCAAACCAAAGAGCGCGCAAAGAAACGCTGCACCAAATCTCAATACAATAGTTCCAAATATAGATTCTTGTTCCGACTCATCCGGAGGTTCTATTTGTAAGTCTGCCATATGCGTTCCCTTCAATAATGATGAAGTACTTAAGGAGCGAATCATAATCCTTGAGGCGTATTGACCTTCTATGATGGATATTCATATTATGGAGCATAATGGAGATAAATTGAATAAATAACAATAAAATTGCAGTTTAAAAATGCAAACGCCGGCAATTATTACTCAATCGATATAATAAGGCAATTAAGATAATGGAAAAACAGCAATTGTTTTGCCCCCGCTGTTTCTCTTTTAAAAACCTTTATGCACCGAGGCACTATTTTCTACTTCTTAGTGAATATGTACAATCAACATTCTGTTTTGGATGTTGATAGTATTGTGTTTCGAATGTGCATTCCCTATATTAGGTATTATACATCTTCACCATAATTCACTTTTCATCACTATCAGAAAGAAAAGAAATGAAAAAAATGTCACAAATTATTTTTTTTCTTGCCTTATGTTTGGTTGCACTATCGATTTCGAATGCGCAAATTCCAAATGCTGGATTTGAAAGTTGGACCGCATTAGGTTCACCAACCAATTGGACTGCAGTTAATATTCCACCATTTGCCGTACCCATCACCCAATCCAGTGATGCCCACTCGGGATCATCGTCCATGCAAGGAGCGGTAGTAGTATCGACCCTTGGGGGAAATCCTATTCCTCCGATGGCCTGGAGTGGATTCCCGATCAGCACCGCCTCCGGCGCTCTAAATGGATGGTATAAATTTTTTCCTGTTGGTGGAGACATGATCGAAGCCGCCGTGATTTTATTCAAAAATGGAACCGCAATTGCAACCGGGGATTTGTCCTGGGGAACGAGCGCATCTAGTTATACTCAGTTCAGTGTACCCATAAGTCCATCAGCAGCACCGGATTCGGCTTGGGTCGAAATTTTGATCATTCCACCTTCTTCTTCTTCGGACGCCCATACAGGCTCAACATTCAAGATTGATGACATTTCTTTCGGTCCTGCAACAACAGGTGTCCAGGAGTCGCCTTCCGTCATTCCTGCCGTATTCGCGCTTTCCCAGAATTATCCAAACCCGTTCAATCCTTCAACGAAGATTACGTATCAGATACCTACCGATGGTATGGTTCGCATGGAAATTTATAATATTCTGGGAAAAACTATGGCAATGTTGGTAAACGAGGCAAAACCTGCCGGAAAGTTTACGGTGACATTTGACGGCTCCCGATTTACGAGCGGCATCTATTTCTATCGCCTCAATGTGTTAGCTCGGGATGGGAAATCATACTCGCAGACCAACAGGATGATACTGATGAAGTAAGAGGATACAATAATACGTAACATATGTCCATGAATTCCGCAAATGGCGTCAGCATGACGCCGTTTGTATTTTACTTCTCGTCAGAAGATGATGTCGCAAAACACTGCCAGGGTAATTCTTTCTTTTGTTATTATGGAAACGCCGATGATGTATTCCATCACCGGCGTTCGTCGCTGCGATAATCGATGTCTATGCTGAATCAATGTGCTTTCGATACGACTATACTACTCCCTGATCTATCATCGCATCGGCGACTTTGAGAAATCCTCCAATGTTGGCGCCGTTGACATAATTGCCGGGAGTGCCGAACCGCTCGGCGACATCGACGCAAGTTTTGTGAATGCTCTTCATGATCTGGTGCAGGCGATTATCCACTTCCTCACGTGGCCACGGCAAGCGCATGCTGTTTTGCGACATTTCCAAACCAGATGTTGCCACACCGCCGGCATTTGCCGCTTTGCCCGGGCCATACAGAATTCTTGCATCAAGGAAAAGTTTTACGCCATCGAGCGAGGTCGGCATGTTCGCTCCTTCGGCAACGACATAAACGCCATTCTTCAGTAGGTTCTGCGCATCCTTACCGTTGATCTCATTCTGTGTAGCACTTGGAAAAGCGCAATCTGCTTTGTGATTCCATAACGGATTATGACCAAGTTTCGGATCGACCGGTATGTACACTGCCTTCGGATATTTGTCGGCATATTCCGAAATACGCTTGCGCTGGGTGTTTTTCAATTCCATCACGAATGCAAGCTTCTTCTCATCGACGCCTTCTTCATCGTAGATGTAGCCGTTGGAATCGGAAAGTGTTACGACCTTTCCACCCAGCTGATTTATTTTTTCGACTGTATACTGCGCTACATTGCCGCTCCCGGAGACAAGGCACACTTTACGTTCGATGGTTTTTCCTCTTGTCGCGAGCATTTCCGAAGCAAAATAGACAGCACCGTAGCCTGTCGCTTCCGGACGAATAAGCGAGCCGCCCCAGTTTAAACTCTTACCGGTAAGAACACCGGTGAATTCGTTTTGCAGTTTTTTATATTGACCGAAAAGATATCCGATCTCGCGCCCCCCAACACCGATATCGCCGGCGGGGACATCGGTGTCCGGACCAATGTGTCGAAACAATTCGCTCATAAACGCCTGACAGAAACGCATGGTGTCCAGATCGCTTTTGCCATGGGGATCAAAATCCGAGCCGCCCTTGCCTCCGCCCATCGGGAGAGAGGTGAGACTGTTTTTGAAGACCTGCTCGAACGCCAGGAATTTCAAAATGCTGAGAGTCACGGAAGGATGAAACCGTAAGCCGCCTTTATACGGGCCGATTGCGCTGTTCATCTGAATACGGTAACCGAGATTGACCTGAACTTCGCTTTGCTCGTCAACCCACGGAACTCGGAAGATAATCACTCGCTCAGGCACGAGCATGCGTTCGA
>PMDB01000107.1 GCA_003155495.1 Ignavibacteriota bacterium | reverse complement strand
TTGGAGTCATTGAATATGAATTTACATATCGTTGATATCGGAATTATCCTTTTATATTTAACTTCTACAATATTTATTGGATTTTATATTTCTAAAAAAGCGACCAAGGATATGAATAGTTACTTCCTTGGGGGCAACCGCATCCCTTGGTGGGTTCTTGGCATTTCTGATGCTTCGGGTATGTTTGATATTTCCGGCACGATGCTTTTAGTCTATTGGCTTTCTGTGTATGGAATGAAAAGCATATGGATACCGTGGATATGGCCGGTGTTTAATCAAATATTTTTAATGGTCTATTTATCTCCCTGGCTGCGAAGATCAAATGTGATGACGGGTGCAGAATGGATGAAAACCCGTTTTGGGACAGGGAGGGGCGCTACACTTTCCCATATCGTAGTAGTGATATTCGCTCTTATTAGTGTTATTGGATTTCTCTCTTATGGGTTTAAAGGAATTGGAAAATTCGCTGTTGCATTTCTGCCTGCCTTGGTAACGAATCCGGAGACACTGGCTCATTACCCTCAAATAAATGCCAATCTGTATGCTCTTATCCTTATGGGTATCACAACATTGTATGTTGTGAAAGGGGGAATGATGAGCGTCGTTGCAACGGAAGTTGTACAATATTGCATTCTTTCTGTTTCTGCAATTGCAATCGGTATTATTGCGATGGTTCATGTCTCCCCGGGCATGATCAATAGTGTTATACCGGAAGGCTGGAAAAGCATGGCTTTTGACATGAATTTGAATCTGGACTGGTCGTCAGTGCATTCAAATCTTGCCACAAAAGTAGTTGCATTTAATCAGTGGATTAAAACAGATGGTTATTCTGTTTTTGGATTATTTTTTGGAATGATGCTTTTTAAAGGGTTCTTTGTTGCCGCAGCGGGTCCTGCACCCAATTATGATATGCAGCGAATTCTTTCGACGCGAAGTCCGAAAGAAGCAGCAAAAATGAATTCCATGGTCAGCGTTGTTCTTAATCCGACTCGTTATTTTATGGTTGCAGGTATAACCGTACTTGCTCTGACAAATTTTGATACACTTTATAAAAGTTCAATAACGACTCCCGATTTTGAAAGAATTCTATCTGAAGTTCTCGTCAATTATGTCCCCGTTGGTTTACTGGGTTTGCTCATGGCTGGTTTTATAGCAGCATTTATGAGTAATTTTGCAGCGACAGTAAATGCTGCACCTGCATATATTGTGAATGATATATATAAGCGTTACATCAACCCACATGCAGATCCTAAAAAATATGTCAGGATGAGCTACATTGCATCTGTTGCTGTTGTCGTTGTTGGAATTACAACCGGATTCTTTGTTGAATCAATTAATCAGGCAGCACTTTGGATTGTTGCTTCATTATGGGGCGGTTATACAGCAGCCAACGTCTTAAAATGGTACTGGTGGCGTTTCAACGGATATGGATATTTTTGGGGAATGGTTTCAGGTATTACAACTTCGTTGGTGCTGCTTTTACTGAACAACTTGGGCGTCATTCCATTCTTGAATCATTGGCCTTTATCTGATAATCCAAGCATGAATTCTTTTCCCTTTATCTTTCTCAATTCTATCATTGGGTGCTTTGTTGCTACCTTCCTGACGAAACCCGAAAGTGATGATGTGCTCATGAAGTTCTACCACAATGTTCGCCCTTGGGGTTTCTGGAAACCGATCTATGAAAAAGTTGTGATAATTGACCCAGGGTTTGAAGCAAATAAAAATTTCAAACGCGATATGTCAAATATCTTCGTTGGAATTATATGGCAGATAACACTCATGGCTACTCCGGTATTTTTAGTGCTTCGAGATTTCAATTCACTCATGGTCTGTCTTGGTGTGCTGTTAGTGACCTCACTCATATTAAAGTTCAATTGGTGGGATAAACTTGAATCCTCGTATGGTGAACAAAAAACTAAATTCATATTTCCAGTATCGGAGAATGGGACTCTGATAGCGGAAAAAAAATAATAGAAAAAGGATGCAATGTTAGAAGTACGATCGTGAAGAAAGATACCCCGGTTTTAAACGCCGGGGTAATTTTGTCTCATACTTCTCTCAACAAGCATCCAATTCTTACAGAGAGGATCTCCTGGTCCTTTATAAAGAATAATTTCCCCATAGTCCTTTTTTCCTATTCCTTAGCGAATGATAACATCCTCAGGAATTGTTTTCAATCAATTGAGCATGGAATGAATTTTTAACTTTGATAATAATTGCATGACGCAAGATCGATAGAATGACTATTCAACCAATAAAATACCTCACAACAACCTGCCAGACTGCTGATGCAGTCATGCAGGCTGACGTGCTTATGGCAGTGATATTAAACCCGAAAAGGAATAAGTTTTATGTTTGAGTTCAAAAATCGGAAAAAGGTTTTTTTCTATGCGTTGATGGTACTATTACCTTATCTCGTCTTAGCATTGTTAGAACTTGCACTGAGGCTATTCTCATTTGGCAATGATTTGAGTCTCTTTGTCCCTAGTTCCGATTCAAAGTACTACGAAATCAATCAACATGTTGGGGAAAGATTTTTTAGCATCTATGAGCATACGACTCTGCTTTCTGAAAATTTTTTAAAAGAGAAGCCGGAAAACGGGTATCGAATTTTCGTTTTGGGGGAATCATCAGTACAAGGTTTTCCGTACGATGCTAATGTTGCATTTACGAGAATTTTACAGCGGCGCCTTCAAGATATTTTTCCAAACCGTCTCATTGAGGTTGTTAATCTCGGCTTGACTGGAGTCAATAGTTATACTCTCCTAGATTTTACAGATGAAATTTTACAACAAAAGCCAGATGCCGTCTTAATGTATACGGGACACAATGAATACTATGGTGCGTTGGGTGTTGCGTCTATGGAAAGCGGGTCAATTCCTCCGTGGCTCAAAAAGCTGCATTTGAAGATTATTCATGCAAGGACATATCAATTGTTTCAAAAGGGTATGGGGAGCATTTATAAACTCATGCATGCAATCACGAAAGATGAAGATAGAGCAACATTGACGGAAAAAATGGTTGGTAAAAATTTGATCCCGTATAATTCAAAAATATATTTGGAAGGATTGGCGCAGTTCTCTGACAATATGAGTACTCTGTTGAGAAAATTGAAAGAAGCACACGTACCTGTCATTATCAGTGACCTTGTAAGTAACGTAAGAGATATACCCCCTTTTCGTTCAGTACGGTATGAAATTTATCCAAGAGCAGATTCTTTGTTTTTCGATGCGAAACGACTTGAATCTAATCATGTGTTTGACAAAGCTAAGGAAGAATATACAAGGGCAAAGGATTTTGACCTCGTCCGGTTCAGGGCGTCGGAAGACATCAACAAAATAATTGCACATCTTGCCGATTCGCTTGGCGTGTATCATATTTCGTTAAAATCACTTTTTGAAAAATATTCTCTCCAAGGTATTATCGGAAACAACTTAATGATTGACCATCTTCATCCGAACGTTGATGGATATTTTTTAATGGCTGAAGGGTTTCTGAATGCGCTGAGAGATCATGGGATGATCGAAAATTATTGGGATTCTACGAGAGTGAGGCCATGGACATATTACAGGCACAACTGGGGATTTACAGAACTTGACAGTATGATCGCAGTTATTCGCATAAAGCATTTGAAGGCTGGGTGGCCGTTTCAACCCGAGACCTCGGTTAACAATTTTCGTACCACGTACATACCGAATGGGATGATAGATTCGTTAGCATTTACCATTCTAAAGTATGTAGATGTAAGCTCGAGTATGATTCATAAAAAACTGGCTGCCTATTATGAATCAATGGGAGATCTCAAGCACGCCTCGAAGGAGTATTTATCGCTAGCATATATTTCTCCATCAGATGTTTCATCTTATTATTACGCAGCCGATCTTGCGTATAAAGCAAAAGAGTACACCAATGCAATTCGCTATTTACAAGAATCGCCCAATGCTGATACGAGTTCGTATGCCCAATTTACCCTTGCCTCCATTTATTACTCTCAAAAGAACAATAAAGAAGCTCTTACTTGCATAGACCGATTGCAAAAATTACAGTCACACGAATTTAATCATGTGCAAGTTCAGAAACTTAAATATAATATTCTAAAAGATTCGGGTCTTAGTTTCGATGCTGAAAAGACTCTTGCAGAAATAAAAATAATGGATCCATCCTTTAACGAATCAGGAGGAGGGAAAAGTCTTGTCATCCTCATTCCAAACAGGATAAAACCATATTTAGAAAGAGCCGAGGCGTTGAGGAAGAATGGACAATTATCTGAAGCATTATCCGTTTTGAAAGAAGCGAATACTATTCGTGAACTATCCTATACCGATCTTCTCATCGGGAAATTACTTTTTTCACAAAAAAATATTGAAGCCTTATACTACCTGGAGAAAGCCCGTAGAGAAATCAAGGACGATCCATCGCTGATTTATTGCATAAGTGTTTTATATCTAATAAAACGAGACATTCCTAAAGCGAAGGAAGCAATTGATGATTTTACGAGGCTCGTAGGAAAAAATCATCCCCAATCTGAACAATTAAGATCTCTGTTTGAGAAAACAGTTGCAGGGGGAAAGAGAAGTCGGTAAATAAAGCTCATTCAAGAGAATATAACGATCTAACTAACTTTCAATAGAGGAACGTCAATGAGGTACGGATATTTTGATGACAAACAAAAAGAGTATGTGATAACACGTCCCGATACACCTTTGCCGTGGATCAATTACTTAGGCACCAGCGATTTCTTTGGAATCATTTCCAATACGGCAGGAGGATATTGCTTTTATCAAGATGCAAAACTTCGCCGTTTAACACGGTACCGGTATAATAATATTCCCATGGATAGCAATGGACGATATCTCTATATCAAAGATGGAGATTCAGTTTGGAATCCAATGTGGAAACCCATGCGTGTTCCGCTTGATCACTATGAATGTCGTCATGGGTTGGGATATACGAAAATAACCGGACAAAAAAACGAACTGGAAGTCTCTTCATTATTTTTTATACCTTTGAATTCCAGAAATGAAATCTGGCATGTGCAGGTAACAAATCGGTCAAAGGTATCAAAGAAAATTCGGTTGTGGAGTTTTGCCGAGTGGTGTCTCTGGGATGCTCTTGATGATATGACTAACTTCCAAAGAAATTACTCTACAGGTCAAGTTGAGATAGAGGATGGAACCATTTTTCACAAAACAGAATATCGCGAGCGAAGAAATCATTATGCGTATTTTTCTTCCAGTGAGGCCGTCTCCGGTTACGACAGCAGTCGTGATGCATTTGTAGGTGTACACCAAGGATTGGATGCACCACAAGCTGTCTTGCAGGGGAGTTGTAAAAATAGTATTGCATATGGATGGCTGCCTATTGGTGTTCATCAAATTGACGTGGAGTTGAAACCAGGTGAAACAAAAAGTCTCAATTTCTTGTTAGGATACGCAGAAAATCCGCCTGATAAGAAATTTCTCGAAAATGGAAAAATCAGAAAAGATGAATTCGAAGAAGTAAAATCGAAATTCTCAAAAACATCGGATGTACTAGCTGCTTTTCAAACGCATAAAGAATATTGGGAAAAATTATTTTCATCGTATCAGGTTAATGCACCGGACACGATCGTGAACCGGATGGCAAATATCTGGAACCAATATCAATGCATGGTTACCTTTAACATGTCGCGCTCAGCATCTTTATATGAATCCGGAATTGGCAGAG
>PMDB01000119.1 GCA_003155495.1 Ignavibacteriota bacterium | reverse complement strand
CTACCAATTGCTCCACCCCGCGATCTTTAGTATTTCAATATACGACCATTTTGATGCTCAGTCAAGATGCTTTTTTGTGCAATCAAAACTCAATTTAATAAAAAGCGAATTTAAATTTACATGCTATTCTGTCCTATTACCAGCGTTATGTGAAACAACTTTACTCAAGTGCTATTGACTTGTTTACTCTCTCTGTCACATCTTCTTGCATTTTCTGTGATTTCTAACTAACTTTAATCAGTATAACATGTATTGAAATCGCATATCTTACATATAATTTCATTGGAGGAGCAAGTACAATGGTAGTAAAAGTTGGTATAAATGGTTTCGGCCGCATCGGCAGACAGATTATTAATGCAATGGCTGATAAGGGCATTCTTGGTAAAACACTCGATGTAGTCGCAGTAGTTGATGTGAGCACCGATGCAAAATATTTTGCATACCAGTTGAAATTCGACTCTATTCATGGAAAATTCCACGGAACGGTCGGCAGCGAGAAGAGCAATCCTTCACTAGAAGCAGATGACGTGCTAGTTGTAAACGGCCACAAGATCAAATGTGTAATGGCTCAAAAGGACCCATCGCAATTGCCATGGAAACAGCTTGGTGTCGATATCGTGATCGAATCTACCGGATTGTTTACGGATTCAGAAAAAGCAAAAGGTCATATAACAGCAGGCGCAAAAAAAGTGATTATTTCAGCCCCGGCAAAGGGCGACGTAAAAACATTATTAATCGGCGTAAATGATAACGAATATGATCCGGCAAAACACAATATTGTTTCCAATGCATCTTGCACGACAAATTGTTTGGCTCCGTTGGTGCATGTGATTATTAAGGAAGGTGTCGGGATTGAAACTGGATTGATGACAACGATCCATTCGACTACTGCAACACAAAAGACTGTCGATGGTCCGTCGAAGAAAGACTGGCGAGGCGGTCGTGCGGCTTCCATAAATATCATTCCCTCCACCACTGGTGCTGCAAAAGCTGTTGGAGAAGTTTTACCAATGGTAAAAGGTAAATTGACAGGTATGTCGTTCCGGGTTCCGACTCTGGATGTATCTGTTGTTGATTTAACGTTCCGTTCGGCCCGTGATAGTTCTATTGAAGAGATCGATAGCCTGTTAAAAAAAGCATCGGAGACGTATTTGAAGGGTATCCTGGGATATTGCAAGGAAGAAGTCGTCTCGACTGATTTTATTCATGATGATCGTTCGTCTATTTATGATTCTCTTGCAACAATGCAAAACAACTTGAAGGGTGAAAAGAGATTCTTTAAAGTTGTGTCTTGGTATGATAACGAGTGGGGATATTCAGTCCGCACAGTTGACCTGACCACTATGATTGCATCAAAATTATAACAATTCAGAGGTGTCTCTTTCTGCCCGTTGCGACCAACTTCGGGCAGATTGTTATTTTCCATCGGGCTGGCGACTGATCTTGTCGAAGCCCTTTTTTTATATGAATCCTCATGTTTAACATCCATCTCTCTTTCTGGAGAAGACTATGAATAAAAAAACTGTGGCCGATATTGATTTCAAAGGGAAGCGCGTGATCATGCGCGTGGACTTCAATGTACCGCTTAAGAACGGCGTCATTCAGGATGATGTCCGCATGCGTGCAGCGCTGCCTACTATTAATTATATTCTCAACCAGAAACCAAAGTACCTCGTGTTGATGTCGCACCTTGGCGATCCAAAAAAGGATACTCAGAAGGCGAAGGAGAAAGCCGAGAAGGACGGCAAACCGTTCGATGAAGCTAAATTCATTGAAGGCAAACATAAAATGAAACCGGTGGTTGAACATCTTTCTCAACTTCTTGGTAAGCCTGTGAAACTTGCTCCGGCAGCAATTGGTGTGGAAACCAAAGCGATGGTTGACGGATTGAAGGACGGAGAAATATTAATGTTGGAAAATACACGATTCCACAAAGAAGAAACAAGCAAGGTTGAAGCAGACCGCGAACGTATGGCGAAAGAACTTGCGTCATATGGTGATGTGTTTGTCAACGATGCTTTTGGAACCGCACACCGCGCTCACGCCTCTACAGAAACAATTGCGCATTACTTGCCTGCAGTTGCAGGATTCTTGATGGAAAAAGAACTTGCCTATCTCGGCAAGGCAGTGGAAAATCCAGCGAAACCGTTCGTTGCAATCATCGGTGGAGCTAAAATATCCGGCAAAATTGACGTTATCCAAAATTTGATGGGAAAAGTCGACGCGCTCCTTATCGGCGGCGGTATGATGTTTACATTCTATAAAGCACAGGGAATGGAAATCGGGAAATCGTTGTTAGAACAAGATAAGGTCGATCTCGCAAAGAAAATTTTAGATGAAGCGAAGGCAAAGAACGTGAAGCTACTCTTGCCAATTGATTGTGTTATCTCCGATAAGTTCGACAATGCGGCTGCAACGAAAACTGTGAATATCAATGCTATACCCTCTGATTGGATGGGAATGGATATCGGTCCTGAGACGATCAAGTTGTTCGTAAACGAGATTTTAAAAGCGAAGACGGTCGTATGGAATGGCCCGATGGGTGTGTTCGAAATGTCGAATTTCGCTAAAGGAACCACGGCGGTTGCCCAGGCGTTAGCAGATGCAACGAAGAAAGGCGCCACGACGATCGTCGGCGGCGGAGATTCGGCATCTGCAATTGCGCAAGCCGGACTCGATAAAGCCGTTTCGCATGTTTCTACTGGCGGTGGAGCTTCACTAGAGTTTTTAGAAGGTAAAACCCTTCCCGGTGTTGCGGCGCTGAATGATAAGTAAGTAGTTGAGTTTGAAGTTATTGAGTGGATGAGTTAAAGAGGAAAGAAGGAAGACAAAATACAAAAAAGGATTGAACTGTTAGAGCAAAACTAAGAGGTGAAAGCTTTTTCTTTTAATCATTTAATCCCAAAATCATTAAATCACCCAATTGAATATCATGAAAACATCAAATCAAGAAATCTTAAATGGCGTACGGCAATCAAGGTAATTATTATCGTCCATCGATGTTCGGGGGATTTCAGTTCTTCCCGCCGGTGGTAAAAACGTTGTTACTCACCAATACAGCGGTATTTATTCTGATGTGGTTCTTCGGGTCATTTCATGTCGGAGAAATTGGTTTCAGAAGAATATTCGATGAATTTTTTGGCCTTATGCCGCTTGGTAATGGATTTTTCCCTTGGCAGCTTATTACGTATCAGTTTGTGCATGCAGATTTCTGGCACCTCTTCTTTAATATGGTGTTCGGGCTGTGGATGTTTGGAATGGAGGTTGAACATACCTGGGGTTCGAAAAAATTCCTTATCTATTATTTGTCCTGTGGAGTGGCGGCAGGAATTTCGCAGTTAGTTCTCTCACCAATATTCGAACCTGCGCTCGGTCCAACAGTTGGTGCATCTGGTGCCATTTATGGAGTGCTCATTGCTTTTGCAACAATATTCCCGGATCGATACATTTATCTTTACTTCTTGATTCCCTTGAAAGTGAAATACTTCGTTATGATACTTATCGTTTTCGGCGTTATATCGGTTGGCGGACAAGGGAATGTCGCAAATCTTGCCCATCTCGGCGGCGCGCTTGCAGGATATCTTTACATTTTGTATGACCGACGGCGCCTCGTAAGTGGGAGGAGAAGTACGGGGACATTTCAGTCGAGCATGGCATCTGCACAATGGAGCAAGCCAAGCAGTACCGCCGGTGATGTGGTCGATGCAAAGGTATTCGATATCAATGAATCGAAATCATTTGAACAGAAAGAAAAGCCGATTGATGCGCAAAAACGCATTGATGACATTCTTGATAAGATCAGTCGGAATGGTTATCAAAGTCTGTCAGAAGAAGAAAAGAAAATTCTCTTTGAAGCCAGTAAGCGAATGAATTGATGGAGCATATGAGCCGATGAGTCTATGAGTCTTTGAGCAGAAGAGTGATTGAGTAAAATGGAAAAACACGAGACATATAAGGTACCCACGCGAAGGAAGACGCGGCAGGTGAATGTCGGTGATGTCAAAGTCGGCGGCGATGCGCCGATCTCTGTTCAGACGATGACAAAAACGAAGACTGATGACATCGCAGGAACTGTCGCGCAAATTAAGACTGCAGTAGAGGCTGGTGTTGATATTGTTCGTGTAACAGTGAACGACAAAGAAGCGGCAGCTGCAATGGCGGAGATCGTGAAGCAGTCGCCGGTACCAATCGTAGCGGATATTCATTTCAATCACGTTTTTGCATTGAAAGCGATAGAAGCCGGCGTCGCAAAAGTTCGCCTCAATCCTGGAAATATTGGATCGAGAGATCGTATTCAGCAAGTACTGACAGCTGCAAAAGAACGAGGAATCCCGATACGCATCGGTGTCAATTCCGGTTCTCTGGAAGAAGACATTCTTCAAAAACATGGATATCCGACTGCAGAAGCGCTGTTCGAAAGTGCAATGCGGCATGTGCAGATTTGTGATGAGTATAATTTTAAAGATGTTGTAATTTCTGTAAAGTCTACAGACGTTAAATTGATGATTGAAGCGTACAGATTAGTCGCAGAGCGAACGGATATTCCTCTTCATCTTGGAGTGACAGAAGCCGGTCCAACACGAAGCGGCACTATCAAATCGTCAGTAGGCATCGGTGCGTTGCTGGCACAAGGAATCGGCGATACGATTCGTGTTTCGCTGACTGATGACCCGGTGAAGGAGGTCGAGGTCGGGAAAGAAATTCTGCGTTCGCTCAGCCTTGCCTCTCGCAATATCGAGCTGATCGCTTGCCCGACGTGCGGGCGGCTCGATGTAGACCTTTTTAAAATTATGGGTGAGCTGGAAGAAAAACTTGCAGGCGTGAAAAAATCTGTTTCGATTGCTGTGCTCGGCTGTGTCGTCAATGGACCCGGTGAAGCAAGCGCAGCGGATATCGGTATCGCGGCAGGAAAAGGGGTAGGCATTCTCTACCGCAAAGGCAAAATGATCAAGCGTGTCAAAGAAAGCGAGATTGTTTCTGCCATTTTAGAAGAGGTAGAAAAATTTCAGCCTAAAAGTTGAATGGGTCATGTACTTTACTCTGAAGTTACGATAATTCGGCTGCCATAAATTGGAGGAGCTCGGTTCTCCTGACACTCCACAGCTTCCCACTTGAAGTTTTTAGGCTTTTATTGTTATATCCCTGTTTTATTTCCTCATCTTAAATGAATAAAAAATAATATATAGCCGTAAACCTTTTGTTCCCTCCCTCGTCTAACTTACATAATCCACTGACAGAGAGAATGTTCACAATAATAAAAGGAAAAACACAATATGAAGAAACTCGGAGTATTCGTTGCGATCGCACTGGTAATGGCGAGTGCCGGCCTGTACAGCCAACCGGCGGAGGGTAAAGGGCCCCGTAAATTCATTGAACAATTGAAGCTGACTGAAGGGCAAAAAAAGGATTTTGATAAAATCCACGTTGATATGGAAAAACAAGAGATTGCACAGAAAGCAAAAAATGAAACAGCACGAATTGATCTTCGGCAATTATTCAAGGCAGATAGCCCCGATAAATCAGCCATTGAGAAAAAAATGAATGAGATTGCAGATCTCGAAGTGCAGATGCATATGATCAAGGTTAACTCATGGTTTGAAATTAATAAACTCCTGACCCCGGAACAGCAAAAGACATGGAAAAAGGCACTGGAATATGCTTCTGAAATGCAGCACGGGGAAATGGGAATGGACCATCGTAGCGGACATTCCATGCCGCCTCATCATGAAGAACCGATGCCAAAAAAATAACCGAAATTGAACAACTCTATCTGGATGAAAGAAATGGGTCGGGAGATAATCTCGGCCCATTTTTCTATATATCCGTAACCCTCTGAATCCTTTCGTGGAACTCCGCATCACATTTTAGAGTTCCTATAAGAAAGGATAAGAGTATGCCCGTTTATGATTATCGATGTACCGATTGTGACAGAACTTATGATGTGTTCCATAAAGGCAATGAAGTAGTCGAAGATGTTGTTTGCCCTTCCTGCGGTTCTGTACACCACAAAAAATTGATGTCTATTCCTGTCGTGTCGATAGGTACAACTTCAGCCGGTTCAGATTTCCCTGCAGGTTCCTCATGTGAATCAGGTGGATGCTGCGGCGGTTCTTGTGGTTTAAATTAGCCATGCGCAAGTTCTCACCGGAAAAAGCCTCTATTTTGGAAGACGATGCACGATATATCTTGCTTCAACCGGAAAAGATACTTCGTCAGTTCGGCCTTCGGGAAGGAATGACATTCGTTGATGTTGGCGCTGGAACAGGATTTTTCTCACGCGCCGCATCGAATATTGTTGGTGAAAAAGGGACTGTTTATGCAACCGACATTTCATCCGAGATGCTGGATGCATTCCGGCGCTTTAGAGTTCCGAACAATGTTCAGCTTCTTCAATCGAATGAATATGAAATTCCTGCTCCACCCGCACAAGCGGATTTCGTTCTCTTTGCTTTCGTATTGCATGAGACGGAAGATATTCCGCGATTTCTTAAAGAAGCAATGCGTTTGATGAAGCCGGATGGATGTATTGCGATCATCGAATGGAAGAAACAAGAGGAAGAACACGGTCCATCGATGGAAGAGCGTTTGAGTAAAAATGATCTGCTTTCTCAGTGTAAAGGATTTACTCTTCTTTCATCCGCATATTTGAATCCTTCCCATTATTCCTGCATCCTACAAGTAGATTAGTCTATCACTAGAATCTGCACAGATGGAGGAAGGAATCTGATATGACGGCATCCCAGATATTTCTGTTTGTGATTGCTGCTCTGGTTATTCTCTTCTACATCAAGCGTTGGATCCAAAAGGCGCATATGAAAGAATATTCTGCATCAGAAGTCTCTCAACGATTGAACGATACCTCTATTGTTTTGTTGGATGTACGGACTCTCGAAGAGAGAAATCATAAGCACATTAAGGGATCGTTGCATATTCCCGTCAACGAGCTGTCGCAGAAGCTGAAGGTGCTGGAAAAACATAGGGAGAAGGAAATTATCTGCTATTGTCACTCAGGGAGAAGGAGTTTTACGGCAACCCTGATGCTTACAAACAACGGTTTTCAGGCGGCGAATATGAAAGGCGGTATGATCGAATGGAATTATCTCGGTCTCAAAAAATGAAATGGTCAATATGGCTTCTGCCGGTGGTGTTAGGTGCAGCCGGAGGATATGCTTATTATCACTTCATCGGATGTGCAAGCGGCACATGCCCGATTTCCAGTAATCCGTACATCAGTATGATCTATGGAGGAATTATTGGGGCGTTGTTGATTCCTCGTGCCGGCAAATCAAAAGAAGGAACGGAAACTCAACTATGAAATATGGATTTTCAAAGAGAACAATGTTGTCGTTTGAAAATGCGATCACCAAGGTGACGGAAGAGTTGAAGAAGGAAGGATTCGGTGTTCTAACAACAATCGATGTACGGGATACGATGAAAAAGAAGCTTAATCTCGATTTCCCGAAGTACGTCATTCTCGGTGCCTGCAATCCGCCGTTTGCATTTGAATCATTACAAGCGGAAGAAGAGCTTGGCTTGTTGCTTCCCTGTAATCTTATAGTTTACGAGAAGGAAGGAAAGACCAACATTGCAGCGTTCGATCCAATGGTGATGACGAAGATAGTAGAAAATTCTGCTATCCTGCCGGTAGCACATGAAATGAAAGCCCGACTCGAGCGGGTAATAGAGTCGGTATGATGAATTTTTAAAGAACAATGACTCATTATTAAGGAGATAATCATGGCAGAGCAATTAACAAAAGATGCGTTTCTGCAAAAAGTATTTAACTATGAACAAAATAAAGAATGGAAATTCCAGGGTGATATTCCTGCTGTTATAGACTTTTGGGCGCCGTGGTGCGGGCCATGTCGCATGGTAGGGCCGATCATTGACGAGCTCTCAAAGGAATATGCCGGCAAGGTGAACTTCTATAAGGTGAACGTGGATGATGAACAGGAACTTGCGGGAATCTTTGGTATACGCAGTATTCCTTCGATGTTGTTTGTTCCAAAAGAAGGGAAACCAAAGATGTCTGTTGGTGCACTCCCTAAAGAGGCACTCGTTGAAGCGATTACGAAAGAGCTCAGCGTGTCTGTAAATTAATTCCAGAAATCGCGCATGCAAGATAATGCATCACCCGTAGGTGATGTAGGATGATGCGTGCATTTGAACATCCCGGTCGTTACAGTGTACGGATAACCGGGATTTGTTTTATAAATCTGCAATCTTCCATCTCTTAATCTTACACCCCCTCATCTTTCTTCTCACCATGAACATTACTATCTTCATCTTATAAAATGAGACTCTGGACAATTCACCCGCGATATCTCGATGTAAAAGGGCTTGTTGCGCTCTGGCGAGAAGCTTTACTTGCGCAAAAAGTCTTGCAGGGAAAAACAAAAGGTTATCGGCGCCACCCGCAATTGCTTCGATTCCGGTTGCATCCGAAGTCAGAAGCTGCAATTGCTGTCTATCTCGGTGTAGTTTTAAAGGAAGCGAAAAAGCGGAGTTATCACTTTGATGGAAATAAGATTCCAGGGGAAAAAACTCGGCACAAGATAAATGAAACTGAAGGACAGTTATTATACGAATGGCGGCATTTGAAACGTAAACTAAAAAAGCGGGATTATAAGAGATATCTCCAGACGAAGTATATAAAAATTCCTGAGGTTCATCCGCTTTTTCATATTGTTCGGGGAAAGGTGCGGGATTGGGAACGATTGAAATGACAGTTATTGACAACAGTCTCTTGATATAATATATTGCTAATACGAGTTAATAGCGTGGAGGTTGTGAGTGGAAGGAGAATTTTTAATTTGAGGAAACACGCTATGCGTGTTACAGTTATGGGACTCCGCCTGTTAGGCGGCATGCGGAGAATTCGATACTATGAAGAATAAACCAGAACTATTTGTGTATTTGTCTATTTTCTTAGTATTAGTATCAATTATTGTATTTGCCGGATGCAAAAATTCTTCAGAACCAGTTTTCAGTCAAGAGACTAATCAGGGCTTTTTATTTTCTCTCGATGGCGACACTGCGCTTTATACATTTACTTCAAACCCCGATTCCATAAAGACTGAACCTCATCCGAGCGTGCAGATTTATTATGACAGCCTGCAAAACAATGGAATAGAAGCATTAGAGGTGGAGTACGGCTTTCCGAATAGTTTTCCTTCTATGTCGGTAATAAATGAAATAAAGGTCGGTTCGAGAGATTCTTTTGAAGTAAATATTATAAATTGTCAACCTGACAAGAAGTGGAACGCCAAGCTGGGAAATTTTGATTGGAAGGATAGTTCTGTAATTCTAAACAAAATTGATACTGCGGGCGCTTCAGACAGTAAAATCAATTACAAGTTCAGATTCATTACTCAAGGGAAGTCTAAGGGCTATATTGGTTTTTATGAAGAAAATTCAGACGGATCAGTTTCATCGAATGCAAAGGGAGTAATCGCTGGATATACAATGGACCCGCTGGAAAATATTTGGATAGATATAAAAAACATAAAATGGATATATGATACAAGAAAAAATGTTTTTAGTTCTGTATCTATAGCTGTACGCGGGCAGACAAATGCTTATCGAATGAGGATCATGACTTATGGTGATGGAGTGTCTTTTGCAAGGGAAATCCCGATTAATAATGGTTCATTCTCCGATACGATTGGCCTTGCTTTTTCCAATGAGAGTGGATTGGTGCTGACTGTAAGTACAGAAATGGCTCTCTATGGGACTTCAGGATTGCCAAAATTGATTCCCTTGGTAAATCCCAAAAAATAACAGACATATCAGTAATCCTATATTTAAGATCAATCGGTTGCTTCCCGATGCCTTTCTATATGTGTCGGAGTTTGAAAAATCCTCAAAAACAAAAATCGTAACACGCGGCACTACCAGTTATCTCGATAATTTCTATCATTTATGGAATAGAATGATGGGGACTATGCATTTTACACACCTCATCACTTGTCTCATGATTTGGGAACTTTAATTCGATTAGATTGTTCTACCAGTTGAGTGTTTCGAGAATAAAAACCAACAATACGAACCCCTGATTACCTAAAGAACAAAACAAATTTTTATAATAACCTAATCTAACCCACAATAACACAATTAACACTGAGGAGAAATGATATGATGAAAAGAATGAGTATGGTCGTGCTCGCGGTAGTTCTCGCACTTTATTTTGCTGTACCTGTACTAGCGCAAGATATGCCAGCGAAAGAAGAGAAGAAAGCCATGGTGAAAGAGGCTGGTCCCGTTAAGCAAGTTGCCTGCGATCCTGCTTGTGGTTTTGTCGTTCAAAGCCGTGACGAAAAGGAAATTTGTTCGATGGTGAGACAACATGCAAAAACCCATCACAATATGAAGTTGTCAGATAAGGACGTCAAATCAAAGATCACCGATGTTCCTGCGAAGTAAGCCGGTCATTTTCAAAGTTTTCATGAACCCCGTTCTTATAAACGGGGTTTTTTGTTTTATATCAGTCGTTTCTTTTCTCTTATCTTCTTCTCTTCCTTTGATTCTTTGCACTTTCCATCGCTTTTCTTTAACTTCTTTTGTCAGTAGACAGTATAACGAATCCATCGTTTTATAATGGAGTTATATGAACATAAATCATATCTCTTGGATCGTTCCTGGTTATCTCTTCCTTTGTCTCACCATCTCTGGATGTTTTACTCCGAAAGAATTAAGCACTGAATCCATTCCAGCAATTAAGAACTTCGATTTGAATCGATACCTTGGTATGTGGTACGAGGTGGCGCGCTTACCGCAATCCTTTGAGAATGGACTGGATCGGGTTACGGCAACATATACACTTCAGGAAGATGGTACAGTTAAAGTCCTTAACAAAGGATTCAATACTTCCGAGGGGGAGTGGAAAGAGGCGAGTGGAAAAGCATATATACCGGACACTCTGGCTGGGGCGCTTCTCAAGGTCAGTTTCTTTTGGATATTTTACGGCGAGTACAAAGTGATCGAACTCGATACATTGAATTACTCTTATGCAATGGTTACCAGTAGTTCGAAGAAATATTTATGGATTTTGAGCAGGTCGCCTCAATTGGAACAATCTATCTATGATGAGCTTGTTCGGAAAGCAAGTGAGTGGGGATTTAATGTTTCCGAGATTTACAAAGTGATTCAATAAGTAAGAATGCGAATCATCTGCGGCGCACCTTAGAGATGCGCCACAGATAAAAGATGACATTTAGAATCTAAGACCGGCAGTGAAGATAATGCCATTGTTAAAGACTTTTGCATCGCTGTTTTTCCCGAGCTTCGTTTGACCCAAGACCATGCGGGCATCGATTTCTAAAATTAAGAATTCAACACCAACACCAACGATAAGAGATACGTCACTTTTGCTTAGTTGATCTTTGATATCAGTTTCTTCGGATTGTCCACCCGCTTCAGTTTTTTGTTTTGCTGAAAGTAATATACCGTATGATGCTCCGCCTTCGATATAAGGACTAAACACTGGTATTGGTAAATTAAATTTTACGAGGACCGGAATATCTATGTAATTACCCGATAATGTAGTTTTTCCAGAAATAGAGAAACCTTGAATGCTCATATTACCGTCATAGATAGCTCCTTTTTGGATATACATTACTTCTGGCTGGATAGCTAACCCCGCTATTAATCCAATCCTATATGATATTCCACCGGCAAGGCCGAGTTTGTGTGTAGGATCAATTCCACCCAAAGATTTATCAGCTCCACTAACCGTTGCGAGATTAATACCTGCCTTAATCCCAAATTGAGAAAATGATACAGATACGGCAAGAAGCATCACTAATGAAATTAAAAGAATTTTTTTCATAACAGAATCCTTTATGTTGGTATGTGATGTCGTGAATTCTGGTATCTGTCCAGAATGGCCTTAGAAGTATAGATAAAACAAAAATCATGGTCAATAGAAATTTTCCTGAAAAAGAAATAAGCAGGAGAGTAGCTTAATATGGAGTGAAATCAGTAATAGAAGTTAATGTAAACATTGACAACGACTCGACAGAACATTTAAAAACAAAAAAGCGGAGACAGCATTGCTGCCTCCGCATGTACAACGTTTATCCAAATATCTTAGAATCTAAGACCGGCGGTTAAGATAATTCCGTTATTAAAGATTTTTGCATCACTGTCTTTATACAGTTTCTTTGTACCAACCATATATCGTGCATCGATCTCCAAAATGGAGAGATCGAAACCAACGCCGACAATCCAAGAGAGGTCGTTCTTTGTCACAAAATCTTTATAGTCAGTTTCATCCGAGCTTGAAGTCGTTCCAGGAGCATTTGAGGAAAGTTCATGTTTATCTTTTGCTGAAAGCAATATACCGTATGATACTCCGCCTTCGATATAAGGACTAAACACAGGAATCGGAAAATTAAATTTTACAAGGACAGGAATATCGATGTAATCAAGCATAGCGGTATGTTTATCATCTATAGTATAAATCCCTTGGAGTGTATTCACCTCCATGACAGCGCCTTTTTGAATGTACATTACTTCCGGCTGGAGAGAAAGGCCCGCTACTAATCCAATTTTACAAGATATTCCGCCGGCAATTCCCAATCTATGTTTTAAATCTGAAGGTTTATCAGCTCCGCCAAACGTTCCGAGATCAATACCTCCCTTAATCCCAAATTGAGAAAATGCAACAGATACGGTAAGAAGCATCACCAGTGAAACTAATAGAATTTTTTTCATAAGAGAACCCTTTATGATAATATGTGAAGTAGTGAATTCTGGTATCTGTCCAGAATGCTATCACAAGTATAGATAAAACAAGAATCATCGTCAATAGGAAATTTCCTGAAAAAGAATAGGAAAAAGAGAAGGAAAGCTGAAAATGAAGTGTAATCAGAAGTAAACAACGATTTAAATGTTGATAACCGTCACAACAATTGCAAAACAGCAATGAAGGATGATGGTGGTTAATGTATAGCATATGTTTTGTTGGGGATTTCAAAGCGTCAACTTGCCGAACTGTAGGTTGTGGGCTATTTTGGCTTCCAGCTATCGTGAATCTATCTTTTGATTAATTAACTATATGAAAATAGACCGATGCAGTTTTTTATTATTAGTTGTCTGTCTTGTTTATCTTTTTTGTATCAATTAATGGTTGTTCATTTCCTAATTCAATAATAAATGAATACAATAGTTTTGCTGCAAACTGTAAATGATCAAAATCTATTAGATCGATTTTATCCTGAGGAGTATGGTGATCCTTAAATCCGCCTGACGAAAGCATAATTGCAGGAATATTCTTTTGATAATAACTCCATAAATCAACATGGCCTCTCAAAGCCTCCAAGTAGCTTTCAATAGGATCAAATTTAAAATCTGCTTCAACGAAAGAATTGCCGGCTTTGAAAAAAGATTCTTTAAATTGTGGCGAACCGATAGCCCACACACCCTTGTAATCCCGATTTTTGCTGCCAATTTGTTCAATATTGATATTAAGAGAAATTTGTCCAATCGGCACCGGCGGATTTTTAACAAAGTGCATGGAACCGATTAAACTCAACTCCTCTGCTGTATAGAGGACACATAGCACAGATCTTTTGGGAGGATTTAACGCAAGCGCTTTAGCCGCTTCGAGTATGATGACACATCCACTTGCATCATCGTTTGCGCCATTATATACATGATCGCCAATCTTACCAAGATGGTCAAGGTGTGCACCAACGGTCATATACTCTTTCCTTAAAACAGAATCGGTTCCTGGTGAAACTGCTACAACATTATAACAATTAACCGATTCTTTTTTGCAATCAATTGCAATATACATTTCAGTATTGTCCAAAATATACGAGTGATAGCTGCCTTTATGAGACATAGGATCATAGCTTTGTCTGGATAAAAGTAATTGTGCCAGTTCGGCCTTTAAGAGGACAAGGGGCATAACAGGTTCATTCGAAACTTTTCTATTTATATCGGCTTCTGCATAATGAATATAATTGTACATGTAATTTTGAAGTGCAGTACTTTCCCAATTGTCCGTTGCATATTTGTCCGGTAAGAGGATCACTCCGGCTGCTTTGTGTTCAGTAAGCGCATGTAATTTAAGTGAATCACGAATCTTCCAATCAGTATATCGTTTACGCAGTGTGTCGGGAAATGATGGATTCATTGAATCAGCCGCTGGTATTCCATTTAATACAATTACCCATCTCCCTTTAACATCCACGCCTGTGTAGTCATCCCATCCAAGTTCCGGTTCATTAATGCCATAGCCAATGAAAGCAGGGGAAGCCATTGGAATATTTTCATTCTGTATTCCGGGATTTAAAATAATGAAATTACCGGCGGAGTGACAGAAAGTTTTATTTTTTCCATTTTTCAGAATAGTTATAGAGCTGGCTGGATCATAGTTATAGCGGATAAAAGGCACAGGTTGGAAATAGGATTTTTCACCCTTTTCATTGGTATAACCCGGATTCAATCCTGCTTCTCGAAATATATTTGCAGCATATTGCGCAGCTTTTCTGTATCCGGGGGAACCGGTAAACCGGCCTTCTGTGGCATCGGATGCAATAGAATCCATATGTTGACGAAGGCCTTTTATCGTGATAGTTTCATTTTCCTGCGCAATAGTCTTCCCTTGTCCGCAGAAAAAAAGGATCTGTAGTATAAAAATGGAAATTATTGTACTTCCTCGATAATTTCGTGCTAAAATATTATTTTTCATTTTTTCTCTTTATCCTTTTTGCCTCGCCTAATAGTTTCCCATTTCCGTAAACATTCATTTTTATTGTTTTATTAGATTCATCCTTAATAAATTCAAGCTCAACACCTGAACCTTTTATGAATGCGAAGAACCTATTTTCTCCTATGGAGTATAAATATGTTGAAAGCGTCTCTTCTGATAATTTCAATGAATTGCCCTCTTTTGTAACATAAAGATTATTATTATGGTCTGAACGTAAATATGTCCCGACATATCTTTCTAAAATATCATCGGACAGCTTCACGAGTGGGGGATGCCTTATCTTTTTGCGGTATAATCGATTTTCCCATTTGCAATAACAATCAATGAATCGTTTTTCGTAAATTCAAATTGAACGTCAAAGTCTTTCAGAAAGAATTTATTTTGAACGTCGATGTCCTTAAGAAAAAATTTATTTTCTGCTTCGGGGTATAATGTAACTGTCGGTAGCCGATTGCCTGAAAATATTAAAGCATTATCAGCCTTTGTAATTGTAAGAATTCTTCCAAATGAATCCAGGTACAGGCCATTATATCTATCTAAAATCTCGCCAGATAAATTTCTAATTTTATGAGTATCGGGACCATGAATAACTGAATCCTGTGGAGAAAACAAATCTTCCTTCGTTCCAAAGTTTACTAGTGGGTAATACCAATCGGCAAAAACGAATTTCAAACCATCCCATATACCTTTATAATTAACAGTTTCATGTATTTCTTCCGGATACTTATCATATTTCCAAATTAACTCTTTTGGGGAATATTTTTTTAGAATTGTGGCAAGTGAATCTACACCCATTTGTGTTCCCTCATTGGCTATAGCCACATGCAAATGGTTGTGTAACTTGGGATTCTTTGATAAATAATCTTCGGTTTTGTTTAGCATTATTCGATTATCCCACCACATGCTCGGGCTAAGGGCAAGATATGCGGTGAAAATTTGAGGATCGCTCACAAAAGCATGCATAACAAACAAACCACCCATCGAAACGCCACCGAGAACGCGATAGTTATAAGTTCTATAGTTTTTATCTATGAAAGGGATCAATTCTTCTTTAATGAACTCATAGAACTTGTCAGCGCCGCCGCCCAATTTGTTTTCTTTATTCTGTGTCGGTGTCAAGTCACGTTCGCGGTTTTCTCCGGTATGTATACCCACCACAATCGTTTGTGGAATTATTCCTTTATCAGAGATCCAACCCACGGTTTGTGCCGTATGATTAAAATTCCATTGTCCGTCTACCATATAAAGGATATGATATTTTTTCGTATTAACATTATAACCATCGGGCAAGGAAATCATTATGGTCCGATCTTCATTGAGAACTGCTGAATGGAATTTAAATGAAAAGCCAGTGTTTACGTTTATCGGCTCGGTATTTATTTGATCAATTGTGATTGTATTTTCTTTTGAAGCACCATTCGATTTCACTTGTCCGGATAAAGAAGTAACGGTCAGAATCCAAACAGTACAGAGTAATATTTTCATTCGTTTCCCTACCATAGAAGTATTTCCTCTACTTTACCTTTTTTGCCGTACAGTCAATTTTCCCACCATCAACCTTTATGATCAACGAATCGGATGTAGTAAATTCAAATTGGACCTCGATTTCCTTAGGAAAGAATTTGTTTTCTGTTTCTGGATATAGTTTAATAGTTGGCACCCCGGTGCCTGATATTTTTAAAGCACCATCCTCTTTGATGATTGTAAGATTTCTTCCGTACGAGTCGATGTAATTTCCAGCATAGTGTTCTAAAACCTCATCTGATAAGATTAAAATATTATGAGTCTTAGAATTATAAATATACTCCAGAAGAGTTTGCCCAATATCAATTGATTCCTTAATAACATTACGGAAAACAAACATGCCGTTATCTCCGTTTGTCAGAATAACTATACCTCTTTTTGATTTTGGCAAAAAAATGCACATCGTTTGAACACCTCTGTCTCCACCTGCATGCTGCAAAGCGTACTCTCCGTTCGGTAAATCACTTTCAACTCCCCAACCAAGTCCTCTGGCATCATGCTTACTAAGTTTTACATGAGGGGTTATCATATCATTATAAATAGCTGGTGCAAGGCCTGCGCCAGCTATTACATCGATAACGAACCTGCAATAATCTTCAGTTGTCGTCAGCAAACTGCCGGCAGCATTAACTCCTCTGTCCTTCGGTGTTGATGGATCATATAAGTTCCCTTTTGCATCATGCCAAAAAGCAAATCTTGATTCATCCATATTATTATCCCAATAAAGCCTGCTATCTTTCATGCCAATCGGTTTAAACAATATTGAATCAGCTAATTCTACCAACGATTTTTTAAACTTCCGTTCCAACGCGTGGCCCAAATACACAAAACCTTCGCCTGAATATTGATATTGTGTTCCTGGTTCAGAAAAAAAAATCAGTTTTTTGGTTGAATTTTGCCACCGCCAATTAGTAAAACCTGATTGGTGAGTTAAAACATGACGTGTGGTCAGCTTTCTATGCATTGGATCATTTGCAACATCCGGATCAATCCAATAATGAAACAGGGGTTCGTCTAAGTTCCATTGTCCGTCTTCTACTAATTTTAAAGTAAGCATCGCTACCACCGGCTTGGTCATGGACGCGATATTAAAAATAGCATTGTCAGGCGCCGGAACACCTTTTTTAAGTTCTCCAAATACCTTTATATACTTGATTTTACCATCTTCTATTATACCAATTCCAACTGCTGGTACATTATTTTCAGTTAACCAACCTTGTATCTTGTTTTCAAAATTTAGGTTCACTTTAAAATTGATTTGTGCTTGAAGTGATGTTCCAATAATGGTTATTAAAAACAGTATTAGAAAGATATTTCTTTTCATAATTTATTTCTTTCAAAAAACTCTAAGAGAGACATAACTGATATGGAGTATAAAAAAAAGCCGACGCTTCAACATCGGCTTTCGCTGAAATAGAGTATGACTACATTACACATCATTTTCTTTCTTCTCTTTCAATTTTTTTGCAGCAATAAAATAAAAGATGATTAAGGCAAGTCCGCCGGTAATGAGGATACATCCGAAAATGACGGATCCCTCGTCAAACCTAAAGTAATTTTCAAGCTGCAGGCCAACAAGCAAGCCGATCCCAACAAAAATAAAGAGGAGTCCCCATTTAAGATTGCTCAGCACACTTCCTTGCCACAGACGGAAGGGGGGTGCGGCTGATTTGAAATCAGCAGGATTGACACCCTTCTCAATCATCGCCATCCGTTCTTTATGACGGGTTTCAAAGTGCTTCAATAACACTGCTGCAACACCTGCAAAAAAAGCTAATGGAACAAGAATACCAACAAAAACTGGGTCCATTGTTTTATCCTTTCGTTATTGTAATTGATCTTGATTAACTGCTTTAGTAACTTTGACCTGAAGTTTGAAGAAAAGGTTTCAGGAAAATTTCGGAAACCTATCCGCACAAAACTGGGTCTAAGTTGTTATGAATGCTGGTAGATTCAGATGAGCGATACAGATAGAGAGATTGTGCAGCATGTGCTGGATGGCGATGTACGAGCATTTGGGCTTCTTGTGGACAAACATAAAGCCAAAGCTATGACATTGGCGGTGCGAATATTGAAGAACCGCGAAGATGCCGAGGAGGCATTGCAGGATGCTTTTGTGCGTGTGTATCGCGCATTATCTTCATTTGAATGGAAATCGAGTTTCTCTACATGGCTCTATCGAATAGTCTACAATGCATGCGCGACAGCTGCTGGAAAAAGAAACGGAAAATATCAAATTTCACTTGATGTAGTGGATGAAGACGGACCGCGACTGGAGATCGAATCGGATGAACTCCAACCCGACATGAGAATGGAATCTGACGAATTTTCCAAAATTGTCCGTGAAGAAGTAGAAAAATTACCCTTTGCCTATGGAAGCACTTTTACCTTATTCGTGATTCAAGAAATGAGTTATGAAGAGATCGTTCAGGTAATGGGTTTGCCACTTGGTACGGTCAAAGCAAGAATTTTTCGGGCGCGGGCATTGCTGCGAAAGGCAATCGTGAAGCGAATGGATCATTCTCTTGCAATAAAGGAATAAGAAGGAAATTGAAAAATGGAACACCTTTCTTTTGACATTATCTGTAGAATTGCAGATGGCGACATGCCGCAAAGCGAAATAGAATTGCATTCGAATCATTGGAAGTCTTGCCAATCTTGCCAAGAAGAAATTGAGCTGCAGCGATCGATAGTAGATGTATCGCGCAAGGTACAACTTATTAATCCTTCAAATAGTTTTACGCAGAGTGTTCTCGATGTTATTATCCCTACTCGAAAGAAGAGGTGGTACGAATGGATTCTTCACAATATGGGTAATATTATTGCAATGGCATCGGTCCTTGCCTTTTTGGTATATATATTTTCAATCACCGATACCGGTACTTTTCAAAATAATAAACCGACGAAAGTTGGACCGATTCTGGAATTTCTTAAAATTATCCAGGATGGCAGTCAACAACTTGGCAGCTATCTAACGCCGAAATTTCCTATTCAAAACTCAGATGCCTCTCAAACGCATACTATCGTCTATACTTTACTGGCAATTGTTTTGCTTGTATTTATTGATCGAATTGCCGGTCATTTCTTTCATCAGCTAAAGGCTTAATCAGTAATTTCCATACCCACCTTGACTTTCCTGCATTTATGTAGTATATTAGCACTCACAGTAATAGAGTGCTAATTCAATTCTTTATCAACATATTCAAAATAACCAATAAAAGGAGGGCGTATTTATGATGCTCAAACCATTGGCGGATCGCGTTGTTGTGAGGCCGTCCAAAGCTGAAGAAAAGACCAAGGGTGGTATTTTCGTTCCAGACACGGCGAAAGAAAAACCGGTATGGGGTGAAGTGATTGCTGTTGGACCGGGAAGGGTTTCCGATGATGGAAAACTTGTCCCGATGGAAGTAAAGGTCGGCAATATGGTTCTGTACGGAAAGTATTCCGGGACTGAAGTCACAATTGAAGGCGAAGAGCTTTTGCTTATGCGCGAAAGCGACATCTTTGCGATAATGCCCAAGTAGAAAGGAGAATTTAATATGTCAGCAAAATTAATTAATTATGATACTGATGCGCGAACTGCTTTAAAGAAAGGTGTCGACCAACTCGCTAATGCGGTGAAAGTGACACTAGGGCCCAAGGGGCGCAATGTCGTTATCGACAAAAAATTTGGAGCACCGACAATAACAAAAGATGGTGTAACGGTGGCGAAAGAAATTGAACTTTCTGATCCCATTGAAAACATGGGCGCGCAAATGGTTCGAGAAGTTGCATCGAAGACATCCGATGTAGCCGGTGATGGAACCACGACAGCAACAATCCTTGCGCAAGCGATTGTACGCGAAGGATTGAAAAATGTGACCGCTGGTGCGAACCCGATGGACCTGAAGCGCGGAATCGATCTTGCCGTGAAGAAGGTTGTCGACAGTCTCAAGGAAATCAGCAAAACGGTCGGCGACGATAAAGAAAAGATTGCACAGGTCGGATCAATCTCTGCAAACAATGACCGTGCTATTGGCGATTTGATTGCAAACGCGATGGAGAAAGTCGGTAAAGACGGCGTCATCACGGTTGAAGAAGCAAAAGGAACCGAGACAACGTTGGAAGTTGTCGAAGGCATGCAGTTCGACCGTGGATACCTCTCGCCATATTTTGTGACAGATGCGGATCGCATGGAAACCGTTCTCGAAACTCCGTATATCCTCATCCACGATAAAAAGATCAGCGCTATGAAGGATCTTCTGCCGGTGCTGGAGAAGATTGCTGCAGCCGGGAAGAGCATGCTCATCATTTCAGAAGAAGTTGAAGGCGAAGCGCTTGCCACACTTGTGGTGAACAAACTTCGTGGAACGCTTCGAGTCTGCGCAGTGAAAGCACCAGGATTCGGTGATCGTCGCAAGGCAATGCTTGAAGATATTGCAGTTCTTACAGGCGGTCAAGTAATCTCTGAAGAGAAGGGCTTCAAGCTTGAGAATGCGACACTTGCATATCTTGGAACTGCCGAACGCGTTACGATTGACAAGGATAATACCACAATCGTGCAGGGTGCCGGCAAAAAGGAAGAGATCAAAAAGCGTATCAACGAGATCAAGCAGCAGGTTGAAAAGACAACATCGGATTATGACAAAGAGAAACTGCAAGAGCGTCTTGCAAAGTTAGCCGGTGGTGTTGCAGTGGTGAAGATCGGCGCCTCGACGGAAGTTGAGATGAAGGAAAAGAAAGCGCGTGTAGAAGATGCACTTCACGCCACACGTGCTGCTGTTGAGGAAGGGATTGTTCCTGGCGGCGGCGTTGCATTCCTTCGTTGTGTAAAGAAGCTTGACGAAGTCAAGACAGAGAATCTCGACCAGAAAACTGGTGTGGATATTATCCGCCGTGTGCTGGAAGAGCCCCTTCGTCAAATTGCCGCAAACGCTGGTCACGACGGCGCTGTCGTTGTGAACGAAGTGAAGAATGGCAAAGACGACTATGGCTTCAATGCACAGACAGAGAAGTACGAGAACCTCGTGAAGGCAGGTGTTATCGACCCGACGAAGGTTGCACGTATTGCTATCGAAAATGCAGCGAGCGTTGCCGGTCTCTTGCTTACCACAGAAGCGACTATCGTGGAGAAGCCCGAGAAGAAGGAAGCCATGCCTCCTATGCCGCACGGCGGTATGGGTGGTGATATGTATTAAAAGGCAGAAATCATGGTCAGGAAACAGGACGCAGTATAAAGCTGGAAACTCCCTATTCTGATTGATGATTCTGAACTTTTCAAAAGCATTCTAAGCGCCCCTCGGCTGAAAGATCTGAGGGGCGTTTTTTATTCTTGATTTGCAATCTGAAAAACTGTATTTTTTAACGAGAGATTATACGCCAGAATCATTCTTGATATCTCTTTTTCAAGCGTGTTCCTTTTTACATGTTCATTGAAGTTGTTTCACTTATTTGAGAAATATGTTAGAAGTGAAGCACGCGGTGCGTTTCGTTGTATCGATTCATCAATAATCCACTACATATCAATTTACTAATGAGGGAGTACTCTCATGGATGCACTTTTCAGTAAAATGCTCAAAGCAGGATCAACCACCTACTTCTTGGATGTGAAGGAGGCGAAAAACAACAAAAAATACCTCACCGTCACAGCCAGTCAACCTGCAAAGGAAGGAGATAAAAAGTTCGCCAAGCGCAGCGTGATCGTTTTCAGCAGTGTTGCCGATGAATTTGTCAGCGCATTGAAAGAAGCAAACACCGTTATTAATGGCGAAGGTGCGTTCACAAAGACGCTGAAATCCGGGAAGATCAACTACTTTGTAGATGTGAAAGAAGCGAAGAACAAAACACGGTACGTTTCTATTACAGAGAGCCAACCCTCGAAAGAAGACCCGAAGAAGTTTGCTAAACGCAGCATAACAGTATTCAACAATGCCGCCAACGATTTTGTTGGAGCATTAGAGGAAGCAGTAGGACATTTGAAGCAATAAGCAGCAAACAGTGATACAGGAAATGGATTGCGCCGAGTACTGCGACGTGCCTGGCGCAATGCTATTCCATAAGTATATCCCGCTTATCGATTTGCTGTTCTTGTCTTTCCAACCAAAATCCAGTATCTTTTCTTTGCGTAGTAGTCGCAGCATCTTGACTTGAGTTCAGGTCAAGTTTTTTTTTATACTGAGAGATCGCTGGAAATCAATCCATTTCTTGCACAATGAATCCATTTGAAATAAAACTCGAGGAATTTGTCCGGTCTCATCAACTTATCACCCCGAAACAAACTGTACTTTTGGCAGTAAGCGGCGGCATGGATTCGATGGTGATGTTGCATGTTGTTTCACATTTTCGCGAACAATTCAATGTGCAGATTGCACTCGTGCATGTGAATCACCAATTGCGCGGCGAAGAATCGATGGAAGATGAACAGTTTGTCCGGGAAATGTCAGCCGACTATGGAATCTGCTTTTATTGTGAACGGGTGGATGTCGTCTCCTATGCAGATGAGCATGGGCTTTCAAAACAAATTGCTGCCCGGCAGCTTCGCTATGCGTGTTTTGAACGAGTTCGTCAGCAAGTAGGTGCGCATGTTGTTGCGACCGCACACCACGCGGATGATAATGCAGAAACTGTCCTCCTTAATATTCTGCGCGGAACCGGTATCCATGGATTAGCGGGAATTCCCCTAAAACGCGAGATCGGTTGCCTCATTCGTCCGTTGCTTTTCGCAACTCGGAAAGAGATCGAGATGTATGCGATGGAAAACGGTATTAAGTACCGGAATGACTCATCGAATACATCACTTGCGTATCGACGAAACTTGCTGCGTCACAGCATCCTTCCACCTTTGGTGAAACGTGTTCCCCATATTGTCGAAACATTGAACATTGTTGCCGCTACCATGCGCGATGTAAGTGAGAAATTACACGCAATGGTAGATGAGGCGTTACGTTCTCTTGCCCATAAAGATTCTCAAGATCGCTTGATGTTGGATGTGAAGAAACTTGAAATGGAGCCGGACTTTTTGCGGGACGAAATATTTGTGGAGCTTTTACATCGTATGCATATTGAGCCGACTGAAAAGAAAGTTGACGCGCTGTACAGACTCTGCACAATGCCTACGGGTCGGATCGTAGAATTGAGCGGGGAGCTTTCAGCATGCAGAGATCGACAGCACATCGTATTTCAAAGAACGAACGAGGAGAAGTCGAACATCCAATATGTGGAGTTCGGCAGAATTTATAAATACCAAGGGTGCCGTATTTCTAT
>PMDB01000001.1 GCA_003155495.1 Ignavibacteriota bacterium | reverse complement strand
TGAGAAATAACAGGGGTTGGAGTGTATTCATCTTTATCCGCAATCATGACTTCCACATCATTTGCTGCCAGCACTTCCAGTGCACTGGCAAGAGCCGGTACGGAAAGCGCATGCGTATCCATGCCAAGGAAAAGTGGTCCATCTATCTTCTGCTGTTTTCGGTAAAGACAAATGGCCTGAGTGATGGCGAGTATATGCCATTCGTTAAATGCTTTGTCGAAGGCTGAGCCACGATGTCCTGAGGTGCCGAATGCAACTCGCTGCGCCGGTACTGAAGGATCAGGTACTTCGGTATAATATGCCGTGACGAGTTTGGGCACGTTCACCAACATTGCCGGTTCGGCAAGTTTTCCTGCAAAAGGACTTACATTCATGTCACCTTTCTCAAGTATCTTTGCGATATATTCTCACGGGCTATAAATCTGGATTTCGGCCTAAACCTACGTCAGGCTCGGCTTCAAAATCCAGATTTTTTTCCGCTTTGAGTATTGAAACCCGTTTTACCATACCCTCGGATACGAGGTGTAGTGGCCGAGTCCAAAAATCAATAAACAAATAATTACTACCCAAAAAATGACGTCGATAGCTGCTCTGGTTCCCGCTGCAGAGGTAACTTCTTCTTGCGAAGCCTTGCGCCAGCGCGGAGTTCGCGGACTTGCCGCTGTGAGTATCAGTGAAACCAAGAATCCCATAATAATAATGGGCAACCAGCCTATTCCCCAAAACATGGGTCCAAAAGGAACAAGCCACACGCCACCAGCCCACGCGAAAAGGGACACTACCAGAAAAAACCACAACAAGCTGCCCCAGGGTCCCTTTGTGCCAAAAGCACGGGAGACTATCGAAACAATAATCAGCCCAACGACCAAAGCGACAAACAGATCAATGATAAACATGAGATTCTCCTCTTTATATTAGTGATTTGCCGTCCAATTGGTACGAGCCGTACACTGCCGATTCAGTGAAAAGGACGAGCGTCCTTTAGTCGGTATATTTTCTTTTACTTTATATATGAAAGCCGCCGGCACTTCCATCATTCTCTCTTTCATTACTCTGGATGACTTTTTTGTTAAGGCCTCCATCAGCTTGTCGAATGGCTCATTGAATTTCCTGACGCCTTCGTCTTCAAGCTGCTGAGTCACCATGTCGACGCTGATCCCGAGTTCCGGTAATCGTTCCATTATCCAGCTGGCTTCCTTAACATCCTTTTCAATACTTGATTTTGGATTGCCGTGATTACGATAAGCATCGATAGTTTCAGGTGGGACGGTATTGATTGTGTCCAAACCGATGAGCGATTCAATGTATTTTACATCGCTATAATCCGGGTTCTTAGTACTTGTGCTTGCCCAAAGCAACCGCTGTACACGAGCACCTTTATCGGCCAGTTTCTTAAATCTATCACTACCAAAAATTTCGTTATAGATTTGATAAGCCATTTTCGCACTAGAGATGGCAACTTGTCCGTGCACTATTTTTGCAAGATCTGTCTTCTGGCCGCCTTGCGCAATGAGTTTTTCCAGCAGCGAATCCACCAATGCATCAATGCGACTCACAAAGAAGCTGGCCACTGAGGCTATATGTTTTAAAGGCTTCCCTTGAGCTGCGCGCGTTTCGAGACCTGCAATGTAGGCTTCCGCAACCTGTCGATAACGAGGCAGCCCAAAGAGCAACGTCACATTGACATTGATTCCTTCGCTGATAAGTTGCTGAATAGCATGCAGACCATCATACGTCGCCGGGACTTTGATTAAAACGTTCGGTCTATTCAGTGCAGCCCACAACCGATGGGCTTCTTCAATTGTTCCTTTGGTGTCATGCGCCAGATGGGGGTTAACTTCCAGGCTGACATATCCATCAATGCCATCAGTCTTATCATACACAGACCTGAATTCGTCAGCGGCGCTCTGTACGTCGCGCTGGCTAAGAGTTTCATAGATTTCTTTGACGTCTTTTTTCTTAAGGGCTATGTCACGAATGTCCTGATCGTAAATATTGCTTTCCGCTATTGCCTTCTCGAAGATGGACGGGTTCGAGGTCATCCCTGTCAGCCCATCATCTTCGATTAATTTTCGAAGTTTGCCACTAGAGAACAGATCACGGCGGATGTAATCCAACCAGATGGACTGCCCGAGTAGTTCCAATTTTTTTAAAGGATTGTCTTTCATGATTTTGCCTCTTTATTTTCCAGTGCTGCAACTTTCGATAGGCGGCGTTGGAATCGCTCTGCGCCGATGAATCGCGCGGCGAGAAATGTTTGAACCAATTCCCATGCGAGCGCTTGACCAACCACGAGACCGCCAAGGCAGATCATGTTCATATTATCGTCCTCAACTCCCTGATGAGCTGAAAATGTTTCATGAATTAAGCTCGCACGCACACCTGATACTTTGTTGGCAACGACGCATGCCCCGACGCCGCTGCCGCAGATAGCTATGCCGCGATACACTTCCGCGCGAGCAACTGCACGGGCAAGCGGCACGACAAAATCCGGATAATCATCGTCTAATTTCGGCTGTCCATCGCCATAATCGATTATCTCATAACCGGTCTCGCGCAACATCTCGACCAAATATTCCTTTAACTCGTAACCTCCATGATCAGCAGCAACTCCGATGATTTTCGATGTCTTTTGTAAGAGTGTCGGGAGATCAGTCATGTTTTTCTTTCGAGTAAGGTCAGAGTTCGTGCACACATTTTCCATGCTAAACATTCACGTTACTTTTTTAAAATTTCTTTTTCGTCTTTTTTATTCATTCCAAGAACGAAAACGATGCCACCAATAACTATCATTCCGATTCCGGTGTACAATCGCCAGTTTACGGTGTATTCGAAATCCTTTGCTATTTCCGGTTTCATAAATTCACCAATCTCCTCTCTCATGATATGGGTGAAAACTGTCAACAGGGTCGTAAACAAACCAATGAGGAGGATGATAACGCCAGTTTTTTTCAAACTCGTTACCCTTCTTTGATACATTCAAAAAGATTTTGCCTGGAGTATTTTCTTGGCTTTTTCACTGTGAGTTTCATCAACCACCAATTGAATACCTTCCATATTTTGCAGAGATGGAAGCATTCCACCCCCTTTGATTAAGGATGCTGAGATGCCAGACGATTCGAGATGTCCTTTTGNNTCATTTTCATATTCGCCAACGACTATTTGTTTTTCTTTCATGTACTCACCTCGTTTTTTAAATGCCTATGTTTGCTAATGCACTCGCGATGTTATTTACATTTTCAACTAATTGCGAATGTGATGCTTCAAAACCTTTCACCGAAGCCGACAAACCATCAATCGCTANNGCATGCTCTGCCTGGTCATTCGAGAATTTCGCCATTTCTGGCTTCAATGCTGCCAGGAGACTCAGGAGTTGTGTCTTATCGCTTTCGTTGAGAGATTTGTTTGCGCGAATCTTCTCCTCAATCTTTTCGATTGTTTTCTGCGCCATCATCTTCCTTTCACTTTTTNNCTCCAAGTAACACCTTCGGCACGAATAACACGGAGGTGTTTTGCATTTGGCTCCATGATGGTTTTGGAAAAACCATACGATGGCAACCTTGTGAATTGACCATCAAGCTTTTCAATTCCACCAGGTGAGGTAATCAATTGTTTCATTAAGTTCATCTGATGATACACCTTCGGCAACGATTTTCGAAAGAGATGCAGCAATGTCTCTGCCTGCGCTGCGAATACCATTGAATTCCAGAGACATTTTTTCATATGTAATGTCTTGGCAAGTTTTGTCGGTGGTTTCTCGACAAATCGCTCAACAGAATAGACCGATTTCCTATATAGCGTAAGAACGATGTTCATGGTTCAATCCATCCGTAATTCGTTTCAGCATCTTTTGAAGGAATACCTACGAGGACTACTGTCTCGGGAGAGCGATGGACATAATCCACTGCAGATTCCACAAAATTCATAAAGCGTTCTTCTTCCAGTATAAAGTGATCCGATGGGAACACGATGATGCATGTAGAAGGATCCTGTGCGAATATTTTTACAACGGGAAGAAGAATACTCGCTGCAGTTCCACGATTGCACGGTACTACGATAAGGGATTTTCTCTCCGGCTCTGAAATCTCTGCATGGACGTATTTCAAATGCTGATTGTTCACAACGATGCGTATGCGTTGAAGTGGAACAATGCGCTTCGCTCGCTCAATGGTATGCCAAAGCATAGAATGTGTTCCAATGATATTCGCAAACTGTTTCGGACTATCTATATTTCTATTCGTTTTCAAATACTCGCGCATTCGAATACCATCACCACCTGCCAGGATAATAGCCCACAAATGTTCGTAATGCTTTTTCAAATACGTATCCTCTGGGGAATGTCACTTTCCGATGTCTGTTGGATGTCTGCCATAGTTAGGTTCACGAACACTTTCGATTCATCATAACTGATTCGTTCGACCTTGCTGGGCGGGATAAGGATTTCCTTGCCCGAATACCAGTGGCCTGTTTCGATGACAAGTTCGCGAATCTCCCAACTTCTGTCGTCCACGAGAAAACCGCTCACATGGCCGATCTCTCCATCGACCGATTGAATGTGGTAACCAGTTACCGCTTGAGTGCTTCGGAGATGCTTGTCCTCCCGGTGGTGATACTTCTTTTGACTCTCTATCTCCTTTTTCGAAGGCGGCAAGACCATCGGATAACTGCTGAGGCCCCACATCGCGTCGCCATTCCAGTAAGGGGGCCATCCGTAATAACCGTAGTATTCGATCTCGTATTGGCGTGAAACCGGCTTATGCAAATCGATCGAGGGACTATTTTCAATCTGCATTTTACGCAGCTTTATCTGTAACGTCTTTTGTAATGTCTTTTCGGATTGGTCTAATTTTCCAAAAGCATAGGGAGAAAGCAGAACGAGGCGTCCCGTTAACCATGATCCCGTGTCTGCGACCAGATAGCGAATAACCCAACTCTCGTCGTCAAAATAGAAGTCCTTCACATGGCCGATATCGCCATCCAACGCGGCGAGCTTTTTGCCGTATAAAAGTTGAATTCTTTGTAACATAGTTTCACCTTTTAGATTATCGACTGTTCGTCCAATTTCTTTTTTTACTCAATGCTCTATATTATTAACTTGTTATCGATCCTTTCTAGTTCCTCGACAATATTTTTATTCTTCTTCTTTTACGTTGCTCTTCAAGAGCGAAGAGCATAGAAATATCGCCTCCAGCGTGGTCACGTGAAGGTGGAGTTCTCCCACAACGTGTGCACGCCAAGGCTACCATAGCAATAGTTAGATCAGGAAAGTTTCGTTAAGGACGTACTTCTCCACTGAGGGTGGAGAAACGCTTTCAAAAAAGGAGTAGCTAAACCAAGATGAGGTGTTACCCGGTGCAGGCGAAACAAACGTGGAGGTAAGCAAAGAAAGAACTTCAACCTTCTCCACCTTACTACCCCCTTCAACTAATGCTAGAACAACTCTAAGACCACCGACGATTACTCGTGAGTGGCAACTGTCTACATTGTAGATGGACATACCAGCTTCAGGCAGTGCCTTATGTGCTTCCCTCACGCATAGATACAAAATGGGCGTAAAACGCGAGCTTGCAATGAGGAATATGAGAGTGAGAACTCTCCCGAAAGCTATACTATGCCTTGCGATGGATGTCACTATGAGAACTTAGACCGTATTTAATGTGAATTAAACTACGGAGAGATACAAGGGAACACAATCGCCCAAAAGGATGGAAAAAGGATTAATCCTTTTTTGGAACGGCTACTCTTTGCCAGGTAGATATTGAGGCTTTTCATAATATGGTTGAAAGCGTTGGGGATTCATTCATTCGCACCACTTGGATTACCCATAATAAGATGAACAAGTGAGTCAGAATGGCACTCCTTCTTCTATCAGCGATTCGAGTTTTTGTGGCAAAGCCATCGAGACTGTGTAATAAGCAGCTTTTGTCACTCTGAGCATAGCGAAGAGTCTTGTTTTTTGTTTAGATTCTTCACTTCGTTCAAAATGACGAGGTACTTTTTATAGTTTTGACACAATCTCCATCCCTTCGGGAAATAAGCTGATTATTTTGTTCTACTACTCGTTCGGCAATTTCACGAACAAAGCTGAACCTGTTTGAATCATCCGTTCTGTTTGCATGAAAATCAGAAATATTTTATCTTATTCGCATAATTAACGTGTTGGTTTTTTAAGAAGGGTAACTGCTAACACTTGAAAGATTTCTTTAAGTAAATTTCCACTGTTTTATTTCGAAATCAGCAATATTTCGAACACAACAATCTTTTCAAGCCTGGAACACGAGTTCGAATCTCCGTTGGGGAGCGTATAAATGTCAATTCCGCTATGCGGAATTTCTATAGCGACGCAGACATTACTCAAGTAAACAGGAATGAAGAATGAAGATTTAAGAAGGAAGAATTAGAATAGCCAGCTCAGAGATGGGTTGGCTTTTTTGTTTTTGTAGAATCCGGTCACCGACCGGATCACTCACCCTCAGGAGCAAAGGAATTTAGATTGAAGATTCAAGAAGGAAGAATTAAAAGGCCAGCTCAGAAATGGGTTGGCTTTTTTAATGTCCAAATATTCGAGTTCGAATCGAGTTGGGGAGCGTATAAATGTCAATTTCGCGAAGCGGAATTTCTATAGCGAC
>PMDB01000045.1 GCA_003155495.1 Ignavibacteriota bacterium | reverse complement strand
AGCTTCCATATATTATTTCCTTTTCATTTTATTCAGTATGTTGATTTGGATTATCTTACAAAAGAAAAAAATAAATATATCCCCACCAGTATGAATATGTAGCTGAGTTTTTCCCCGAATCGAGAGTAAAAACTGATGATTCTATCGTAACTTCTTTTTTAAAAAAATTACCCTTGTTATCATAAAAATTGAATCTTCTTTTCAACAATGTTCCAGAGCCTCTCGTACTGATTTGAGAGTCAAGATTTTATTTCTTCATTTAACCTGGTGAAGATGAATGTGCTGAAGTACCCTCGCGCTTTTTTGTTTTTTTAAAAAAGATGTCGCTGTATAATTTTTCTGCACACTCCGGACAAATACCATGCGTAAATTGCGCTTCTGTATGTTTCTGTATATATCCTTCAATTTGATCCCAATATCCTTTATCGTTTCGGATTTTTTTACAGTTTGCACAAATCGGAAGAAGTCCACTCAATGTTTTAATATTGGCTAACGCTTCTTGAATACGTTGCTGAAGTTCCTTCTCTTTTCTTAAAAGTCGCCATACTCGCAACCTGTAAAGAGCAAAACCAACACCTCCTAAACTCACAAGTACAAGACCATAGAACCAATATGCTTCATAGAAATGGGGCTGCAATTTAAAAGAATAACTTGCCCCAACATTATTCCACACACCGTCATTATTACATGCTATTACTCGAAAGCGATAATCATGAGGCGGAAGATTCGTATAATACGCAACTCGCCGTGTTCCTGCTTCCACCCAATCATGATCGAACCCTTCAAGTTTATACTTAAAGAGAACTCTTTCCGGGATGAGAAAACTCAACGCTGTGTAATGAAATTCCAATTTTTCTTTGCCAGGGGAAAATATTGCAGATTGATCTATAGGCATTGTCTTTTGATCCACAATAATCCGGTCGATCAAGACCGGTGGAGGAAAGATATTCCCCTTAAAAGTTTTTGGGTCTATTTTGACAGCTCCCTTCTTCGTTGCAAACCATAAACATCCATCTTGTGTCTTCCACCCAGCAGGCTGCCAATCACCAAAACATTCATCTGTCTTCATGCCGTCTGCAGTTATATACACTTTTGATTGCAACGTTCTGACTCTTCCCGCTTGATAGTCATCAACATCTTTGCGCTTAATATACACGATACCCCTAGGACTACTCAACCAGAGATCACCCTGATTATCGCATAGCGCGCAATAAAATGCGCTCGTGGATAGACCATCCTCCATAGTAAAGGGTGTAAATTTGCCATCTTTATAGCGTGTAAGTCCATCGCTTGGAGAACAGAGCCACAAATTTCCCTGCTGGTCGTCGAGAATTGAATTGACCCAATGACCGGCCAACCCATCTGCCTCCTTATAAGTCGTAGCAGTTCCATTTTGTATCTTTACAAGACCGTTTGTTGAACCAATCCATAAGGCACCTTGAGGTTGATAATAAAAGCACACAACATATTCCAAGGGAGTATATGGTTCTCCATTCTTAAGGAGATAAGGCTTCAACTGTCCGTTAACAAATCTTTGAACACCTATACCATCGATAAAGAGAATGAGACTTTTATCATCTTCCGTGATAGCAGATATCCATTTATCAGGTAAACCTGTTTGGGTACTATAACGTTTGATTCGATCATTTTTGATATTGAAAAACAAACCGGTCTGGCCGACCCACAGACTGCCATCACGTGCGACATATGCCGGACCTACATTTATGGAATATTTGGTAGTGCGGCCATTCTTAAATCGTATAACACTTCCATCTACATTGCTAAAAAAATAAAGACCACTGTCAGGTGTCTCAACAACACCGGAAACAAAATCGTTCGAGAGACCTTCTTTGACTGTATAGGAAGTAATATTAACATTCATGAACTGGTTGAGTCCTTCTAATGTACACACCCAGATACTGCCTTCGTGATCTTCAAAGATGTGAAGAACATGATTATTCGTTAGACCATCTGAAGCCGTCATGGTAGACCATTTTCCCTGAGATAAACGGCAGATTCCTTTGAATGTTCCGAACCACAGATTGTTATCCCGATCTTCACAAATAGTTGTGATGTGATTATCTGGCAACCCATCTGGCCATTTGTAGGTTTTCATGTCACCGTTCTTCCAACGAACCAATCCATCATCTGTTCCAATCCAGACATTTGCATTATAATCAGTGAAAAGGGAAGCAATAATATTGTGAGGCAATCCATGTGCAGTTGTAATGCTATCGACCTGCCTAATATGAATATCATCAAAAATACGCACACCAGCATGTGTCCCCACCCAAATTCTACCGAGCGAATCCTCTGCAAGACTGCTGATGTAACCCGGATTGACGGGTATAGATAGGAATTTCCCTTCGGTATACATAAATAGGCCATATGATGAACCAATCCAGATGTGCCCAGTCCGACTTTTCAATAATGCTTGAATATTTCTAGTAGGGAGTCCTTCAGCACCGCCGTAACGAAAAATTTTCTCGTCTTTGATACGTCTCAGACCGCTGAACGTTGTGCCAATCCAGAGACTGCTGTCTCCAGACAAACATAACGTTGAAATGGTTTCAATTATTTTACTGTCCTTTGGATTTGTATTTACTGGAGTAAAATTGACCCCATCGAAGCGGAAGAGACCCGCCGAAGTACCAAGCCAGAGATAGCCATCTCGACCCTGTAGACCAGCGTAGACAGCATTCGCTGGCAAGCCATTCTGCCGAAACCAAACATTGTGTCCATACTGGTTAATTGTTTTCTGAGGATCGAGAGCAAGAACTGAGTACATTCCACAGAATGTTAGCACGAGTGTAAATACTAATCTCTGGATACATATGTTCTTGATATGATACGTTTTCCCTTCTCTCAAACAAACATCCCACAAGTTGCTTGGCACAGCCTGCGGGAAATCTGTCCGTATATAGTTCCTATTTTATACATAAACTTAAGACAATAATAATTGAACTGCAACTTGAGCAACACGTAAGCCATCCTTTTTTATCTCGCCATGAATAGGTACATCTTTTCTTGCAATCATGTGTGTAGAGAAATACTGTTCACGACGGTGTGTGTCGAATAATCTTTCTTGGGTTGATGAATGAATGCGGAGATAGTAATTGAAAGTCCGGTCTTCATTGCACTTCATCGTTTCGGCAATAATACTTCATGGATTCGAGTTTAGAACATCTCTGAATTCTTTTTTATATAATCAATGAGTTCATCAACCTGACAGAAGGCAATAGCTGTATAGGTATCTGCTGCACCATAATAAAGAGCAATTCTTCCAGTAGCTGCATCAAATAAATTGCCACCAGGGAAAGCTACATTCGGTACAAATCCGGTTGTTTCATAAGGCTTTTCCGGAGTTAATAAATAATCACGTGTCCTGTATAATACTTTACCGGGATCATTAATATCCAATATTACAGCACCGGTACTGTAAACAAAACCATTGCAGGTAAACGACACACCATGATAGAAAAGCAACCAACCTTCTTTTGTCTCGATAGGAATCGGTCCAGCGCCAACTTTCGTTCCCTGCCACCAGCCTTGTCCGCCATTTCCCATAACGAATCTATGCTTTCCCCAATGAGTCAAATCAGGACTTTCACTAATATAGATATTTCCAAATGGAGTATGCCCACTATCGCTTGGACGGCTCAATATCATATACTTTCCATTTATTTTTCGAGGGAAAAGAACACCGTTTCTATTATATGGCATAAACGGATTGGACATACGTGTAAATGTTTTGAAGTCCTTTGTTTTGCCTAAACCGATTGACGCGCCGCGCATATCGTCACACCATACGATATAGTATGTGTCGTCAATCTTAACGAATCTCGGATCATATCCATAACTAATGGGATTGGGTTTTCCATTTTCATCAATCCAGTCGATCGGATCCGGTCCAATGTTCCAATGAATAGCATCATCACTCTTTCCAAAGAACAATGTTGCTCTTCCATTTTTTTGATCGGCACGGAAAGTTCCAACAAATTTACCATTATATGGTAATACCGCACTGTTATATATTCGTGCTGCTTTGGGTATGGGATTCCATCCAATAATAGGATTTCCACTATATCTCCATACAACATCGCTGTACCCCTTCGGTTTCTCTTCCCATGGAATATTAGGTAATGCATCTCCAATAATCATATTGCTCATACATCTCTCCTCTGTGTTGAAAACAACGAATTATTTCTTTTGTCCTTGCAGAAATGCCTGTTCAAGAAAATCATCCCATTTGAACAAGCACTTCATTATTATCCAGTATGAGAGCAAGGGGAATTAAATTGCCTTCAATTTCTTTGCCATTGATGGTTATCTTCTTAATTCCTTTTTGAGCACCACCGGTATTCTTGATTGTGATATTGAGATTCTTCTTCCTAAATCTTCGTGTGATCTTAATTTCTTTCCAATCAGATGGAATACATGGATCAATTCTTAATCCAGAATACTCCGGCTGAATACCAAGAATATATTGTGTCACGGTGTAATATGCCCACGATGCTGTTCCACTCAGCCATGGTAGACGTGAAGCACCATAACGCGAATTATATTTGCTATTTGTAAATTGGCAATAAACATATGGTTCAGTGTGGCGGATTTCTGCTTTCGTATTGTACGCTGAGGGCATGAACTTACGATAGTATTCATAGGCGCGGTTTCCTCTTCCAACGAGTGTCTCTGCAATAACAACCCAGCTTTGTGTATGTTGAAAGATAGAAGCGTTTTCTTTCATCCCTTTATTGAACAATCTTGCTTTAATAACATGCGGATCGGTTTTTTCAACAGGCGGATCGCAAATCATAAGTCCGTAATCTGTTGATAAACGTTTGTTCACAACATCCAGCAATTTTTTCGATCGTTCTTCGGAAGTATGGCCGCTGATGACAGCCCACGGCTGCGGTTCTAAGAAAATGGATGCTTCCTCATTTTCTTTTGATCCAAATTTCAGACCATCGGCACGATATGCACGTAAATACCATTCACCATCCCATGCATATTTTTCAAGGTTTTCATCCAAAGATTTCAGATGACCTTCCACCCATTGTGCTTCGTCGGGTTTGCTCAGTATCTCTGCAACTTCTTTATACGTTTTCAATGCATATCGAAGTTGAAATGCAACAAACATCGTTTCACCATCTTGGCCGAGGACAAGACAGTCATTCCAATCTGCGGATAAACCGCAAGGAAAACCATGCTTCCCCGAGTGGTCAAGATTGAACTGAATTGCACGCCTCATATGCCCAAGGATCGAATCTTCCCCTTTGTCAGAGTACGGTAAAACTTTATGATAGAATGCAATGTCCCCGGTTTCTTTTACGTAGGCAGGGATTGTATTAAAAAGCCACATGCAATCGTCGGAACGGTATTCTTTTTCTTCAGGCGCTTTTTCACTTCCGGGTTTGTGAGAAAACGGTTTGACAACAGGCATTGCCCCACCCGTAGAGACCTGACCTGTAATCATAAGTTCAAGGCGCTCTTTTGCCTCTTCAGGGATAGTATGGAGAACGCCGAGCATGTCCTGTACCGTATCACGATACCCTAAGCCGTCTCTTTCACCGGTATAAATCAAACTCGCAGCTCTTGACCATGCATAAGTGATAAGCGAGTTGTACGGATTCCACATATTCAGCATGCTGTTCAGTTCTTTATCGGGAGTTTCAGTGGTCATTCCCTGCAACCGTGAATGCCAGAATGTTTTGAGCTTAATAAATTCCTCACGAACTTTATCCGGATTCCCTAACTCTCTTATTGCATGTTTACCTTCGACTGCTGCCTCACCAATTCCCATAAGAACAACCAGTTCTTTTGACTCACCCGGTTTGAGTGAAACATCAACCTGTAAAACACCGCATGCATTATCACCCACAGCGATGGAATTTTTGCAGCGTCCTTGTTCTACAACAACCGGGTTTGCNNTTTGCATATGTTCCATAGGTTCCAAGGAATACATTTCGATCCGTATCATAGCCTTTCACAGGAGCTCCGCTCACCGCCAAGAAAGTATGATGCGCCTGTTCGACCCCTTCCATCCGTTCCGGTCCATAGGGCATCATAACATTTGTACCGTGATCAATCATTTTATCAACAACTTTCATTTTCATAATGTACTGAGNNTGCATATTCGACATACGTGAATAATCTCAACTTTCTTTTCTTCCGCCCGGTATTTGTTACCTTCATCAACCAACATTCGTACATTTTGCCCACGGGTACAAAATACAACGTGTCTGTTTTGATCGACGAGTACTCTGAAGATATTTTTGTATATGCAGTCCCATGCCGGCATTCTGATTTGTAGTCCTTCA
>PMDB01000067.1:18450-22687 GCA_003155495.1 Ignavibacteriota bacterium | reverse complement strand
GACACACTCAACATACGAGGCGCTCTCGCCCAACAAGATGGCGGGCAGGCAAGCTCGGCTTGTCCAGATAACTGAATCACGCGGCGCGTGATACTAATTATGAATGAGCGCACTGCAAATAGAATGGCGTGTAACGGTTTAGTACATTTTGAAGGCTATCAGCATGAACTTGTTTCGTTGGGTGCAAGTTGAGAATTTGCACTGCCGCAACTTAGCACCCATCCGTTAGGGCGCGGCGGTATATATCCAATAAAATATCAGAGAATTTTAATTTGAATTTTTCAATTAATTTCAGCCGAATACATCTTGAACAAGCCTTGACAGCGAAACAGTTGCGAGTAATTGTGATCATCAGAATTGCCCTGATGCTTGGAATCTCGTTCTACTACTTCGTAGTTCTTCTGTTATATTCGATGTTCAATCCTGACGGCTTTAGCAAACAAGATACATCGTTGATGGATGTGCTTTCCGTAGCACATGCTGTGTTCACACTGGTAGCGGCCACAACAGCATTCTATCTCTCAAGCCTTCAGCTGCGTCCCGAACGTCTCACCGAGCAGCCTGACATTCAAACATCGGAAGAGGCAGCTCTTTATGCCGTGGGATTATACCGGACAAGCTCACTATTACTTATGGTGCCAATTGAAGGAGCATCCTTCTTCGGAGCTGTGATTTGTATGATTGGGGTTCAGAACGGGACAATAGAATTTTATCCGATGTATTGGCTGAATGCAGCATCTGCCGTTTTATTGTTCTTGGTGGGAATAATGACATTCCCGACACGCGAGAGGGTTCTCGAAATGTTAGAGTCTGCATTCGTGCAACGGTGATTTTTATGAAGCCGCGGGCTAACCAGGCACATCCCCGTTATCCCGATATTCACGAAGTGATGCCTATGGCAAAAACATCGGGACGCAAAAAACGCGAATACAACGGGGCAGACAAGCTCGGCTTGTCCAGAAGAACGAATCACAGCTGGTGGCCGCGTATATACGATGCACACAAGAGTGTGCACCAATAAATACGCAGACATTCTTCAAGATTATTGCACAGCCAGAGGCCTGAGAATATATTGCGCGAAGCGTAATACAAATTCATATATAATGATATTGTATTTATCAATCAGCTCACTGCAAAATTCATGGCAAGCAGAGGTATTTGGAAATTGGAAAATAAATTATATGGAACTTGTTTCAAGTACAACTATAATGAATAAAATTCTAAATATTCGTACTGCGAAAAAATCCGATGCAGTTGCGCTTTCTCAACTTGCTGGAGAACTCGGTTATCCAACAACGGCGGCAGAGATGAAGAGTCGTTTCGATAAATTGTTTGCTCAATCGTATCACGGAATATTTGTCGCAGAATGCGATTCTATCGTCGGTTGGATTCATATTTCGCTTATTCAATCCTTGGAAAGTGATTCATTTGCAGAAATTCGTGGACTTGTTGTAGCGAAATCGCATCGTGATTCGGGAATCGGAACGCAACTTGTCGCAATGGCAGAACGTTGGGCACAAGAGAGAGGTTGTCATCGGATTCGAGTTCGAACAAACATCATGCGGGAGAAAACGAGGATATTCTATAAAAAACTCGGCTTTCAATCGAAGAAAACTCAAGAAGTATTTGATAAAATACTTCAAGTTGACGGGCTACCCCGTCGCTCAAACCCCGACAAAAAATATCGGGATGAGCGGCCATCCATTAGGCGGTAACTCGCCGCGGAGAATCAAATGATGGAACCCCTTTCACTAAACTGTCCCTACTGCGGCGAGGTCGTAGATCTGGATGTCGATGAGAGCGGGGGAAGCCGTCAGTCCTTCGTGCAGGACTGCCCGGTGTGTTGTCGACCGTGGCAGGTCGAGGTCTTGCTCGATCCGGGAGGCGGCTGGAACGCGTCACTGCGGAAAGAGGATGAGTAATTGCCCGCTTTCAGCCACAAAAATATCCAAATCGGATAACCCACGTCTCTCCCCAGGAACAAGTTACAAGAAAGTTATGTTTCCATAGTAATAGGTTGAATACGAAAATGTCCATGGTACAGACCATACAAATCTTATAAATGAAAGGATTGAACAATTATGCGCGCACTCGCCTCACCCGCTTACGGCCCTCTCGAATCCCTGAAGATCATAGATTTGCCGCTGCCCGAACCAGGCCCCAGTCAGGTCCGCATCCTCGTTCACGCATCGGCGCTCAATCCTGCCGATTTCAAATCTGTTACAGGCGAAGCAAAAATTCTGCATGCCCGCGTCTTCCCCATGGTTGTGGGCTTTGATTTCTCGGGCGTCGTCGATGCGCTGGGGAAAAATGTTTCCGGTCTTGATCGGGGTGATGAGGTTTTCGGACATCACCCGTACGGCCGTGCAACCCGGCTCGGTGCTTTCGCTGAATACACACTAGCAAACGCGACTGCGCTTGCCAAAAAACCCGCCGGGATAACACATACGATTGCTGCCGCAAGCGCCACCGCCGGGCTCACCGCTCTTCAATCTCTGCGCGACATCGGCAAGCTGGCTTCTAGTGGACGCGTACTCGTCATTGGCGCTTCGGGCGGTGTAGGTTCAGTTGCCGTCGGGGTTGCGCTCAAGCTGGGAGCCCGTGTGACCGCAATCTGTGCCACACACGCTGTGGATTTCGTCAAGGAGCTCGGAGCCGAAGAGGTTATCGATCGCCTGAAGGTCTCTCCTCTCCAAACCGCAAGCGGACCCTTCAACGTGGTCTTCGACACTGCCGCTGCATCTTCATGGCAAGCAAGCCGGCACCTCATTGAGAGGGGCGGCGCTTATGTGACCACTCTGCCAACCTTAACATTCTTTCGGGATAAGCTTGCCAGTATTGTAACACCTACTCGCGCGCACTTCGTCATCGTCAAACCACGCACACAGGACCTCGATCTGCTCGGGAGCTGGATCAAGCATGGACTCAAAGTCCCAATCTTTCAAACCGTCAAAATCAAGGATGTCGCCGCTGGGCTCAAACGCCTTCAGTCAGGCAGTGTACGCGGTCGCATCGCTGTTGATGTTGCGGGCGGCTGGGATTGAAATATAGTCCAGTTCTTCTGAGAATATCATTCAGTGAAACATTTCGGGCTAAAGAGAATTATCGAAATTAGCGACCTCAACTACAGATGTATATAAAAAGGAAGAAGCGAGATAGATTGGGAAGAGGAATTAGGGGCGGAATAAAAGCGAGAAATCGAGAAGTTGATTTGTTACTATTATCGAGCTTTGTACTGCGTTTTCAATGATCCTAGAGTACTGCATTGAACATGACAAATCATCAGTCATTTTCGTCTTCAATTTGTGTGCGCGGGAAAAAATTGTGCCAACCATATTGTTATATGCGAGAATAATAGTAGATGTATATTTCTCGATATTTTTATGTTTTTCAGTCGGCATATACTGTCCTTCCGTTCTCGTGGAAGCTTTTATTTTCCTTCTTAACTCAGCATTCGCTTCAGTTACACATTCATGATACATCTCTAACTCATTTAATAGCTATTCAATTACTTTCCTGGATGATTTGATCCCGATTGATAATCCGATTGTAGATCCGATGGGTGATTGAGTTTTGTGATGTACAAATAATTCCGCTACTCTGTCACAAGAAACCGTTGCGTCAATTCCTGATATATTCGTCCCGAGCCGTGATGATAAAGCATCCATATATTTTCCTCTCTTTATTTATTTTCTTGAATATGTCTATGACATCAATATGCGATAAAGATATTAGCGGAGTATCATGGAAGGGTTAAGGTATTATAAACTAAAAAACCAAAATGAAATAATACTGTGCCGGATGAAGATTTTATTACGGTCCCGTTGTTATGGAATATGACATCGATAACCGATACCATGAACAGTTCCGATAAGGTGCGCGTAGCGGCCCAATTTCTTACGAATTCTTCCAACGTGAACATCTATGGTACGGTTTGTCACTTCAATGCTTGATCCCCAGACCGCATGAGCAATCGCTTCGCGGGTTACGACTTTTTTGCGATGCCGGAAAAGATGGATGAGGATCTCAAATTCTTTTCGGGGAAAGGGGATCGTAGTATTTCCATACGATATTGTGTAATCAGGTATGCGAATTTCAAGTCCTTCGAATGAAACCACTTCTTCATCCATGAAAGTTGAATGTATCTTGTCCTGCTGGCGAAATATCGCTCGTATACGTGCCAGAAGCCTTTGGATTTGAACCGGCTTGACAAAAAAATCATCAGACCCGACTTCCA
>PMDB01000067.1:0-18441 GCA_003155495.1 Ignavibacteriota bacterium | reverse complement strand
GGTATTTGTTTCACGAGTTTTAATGCAGAGGAGCCGTTTCCCGCTGTGATCACTCTATACCCCTCTTTCGCCAAATTTGAAGAGAGAGAGTCAAGGTGTTCCTTTGCACTATCTATAATAAGAATACATTTGTGCATTGCACTAGACATAATCATTTTTTTGTTTACAATACTATAACAAGAGGATAATCATTCCAATCTTGCACTTCTACTTAGCGATGAATAAGTTTTATGCGTCCAATACCATTTATTTAATATTAATCGGAAAAATAAATGCAGACAGTATCAATTCTCATTCCAATATTTGAAAGAATTGAAAAACAACTTCAGAACCATGAACTTGGAAAAGCCCAACAAGAGATTGCTACCATATTGACACATGATTCAAAGAATTATTTTGCACAAGCTTTAAAACGGCGCATCTCCTGTATTATGCATATATGCAGAAACCCTAAACAATCGCTTAATGCCCACAATTTTCATTTAGAACGAACTATAAAAGCTCTTCAACATTTGTGTCAGATGGCAAGGAAAATTATAATCCAGCAGCAAACAGGTGAACTCGAAGAGGTCGACGAATAAATGGTTCGTGTTCACGCTCCCGATGTGAACTATCTGTCGTCCAATCATCTTGATGCTTCAGTCTGTCTGATTATTATTCATGAATACCTGCAATTGCTGTTGGGCATCTTCCTGCTGGTTTTGTTCTCGCATATTTCTTGGCGGCATCTTCAAGATATGTTGCAATGCAGAACGAGCATCGGCTGTATCTTCCATCGCCTTGTACGTCCAGTACAGTTCATAATAGGCAAACGAATTTGTCGTATCGTATTGCAATGCCTTTTGTAAATACTGTTCTGATGCTTGAAGAGAACCTGAAAGGTCTTCGCCAAACACGATCCGAACAATTCCTTTCTCAAACCAGCTGAGCTTACTTCCTTCGCGTTCAAAGATCGCTTTGAGAACATACGCATACGAGAACGTAGAATCTCGCTGAAGCGTTTCTTGAAGCTGTTGTTTCACTTCTTTCCCAATGGCAATCTTTTCATGCACACCAACGAACGGAATGAGACTCCCCTTTGCCAGGGCAAGCCAAAAGTGAGCAGCCGCGCTGTCTGGATAATATCGTTGAAGTGAATCAGCATAAACTACTGCTAATTGATAATGCTTTTCCGATTCAGAACCTGTCCGCAATTGGATCCTTCCTATATCATTATGGATGCGGACTATCCGCAGCAAAGCATTGTAATCGGATGGAGAATCATTATATGCAAGTTGATATTCTTTTAACGCCTGTTCATTGTCGCAGGATTGATAGAACGCATCTCCCTTCATCAGATGATTGTCTTTTGAGGAGTGAGAAAGCATAATGACCATGACAAACATACCTGATACTATGACCTGCATGCAATGAGTTGTTCCAAGAGACATGAGATGTTTTATCCGTAAGTTGAATCGATATAAGTATAACGAATCGGGTTTTCAGAACGATGAACGATTCATTATCAATTTGTTAAGTTCTCCAACGTCGCTTGTCTCGATGGAATCGTGGTCGTATATTTATATGAACCACGTTAAGGGTAATGATGAAAGTTTCTTCTTTTGTATTTGAACAAGTATTAAAACAATTGAAAATTCCTTCGCAGGCGATCCATCAATTGCAGATTGCGGGTCAATTGAGCGATGTGGATGGGAGCGGTTTCCCCGCCGAGCTCTTTCAATTGAGCGCTCCGATGATTACACGCGGATTATTGAATTATGCGCTTCTGCAGATGAAGCGGGATTGGGTGTATCCGCATTGGGTGCATCGACAACTTGATCCTAAAGATGAAAGTTTCATTGCATGATCGCAAAACCCTCTTCTCCTGAATATCACACATAGAAATTGGACACTTTTAGGAAGTCCGACAGGAAAGCACGAGGCAATTATTGATCCGCGCGGTTTGGCGACACCGCTTCCCAGGGAATGGTCTATCGATGTCTGGTTGAAAACAGAGAAGGATCTCTTTCTCCCGTCGTTTCATTCTCCATCGAGCCAGGAATATGACACACAAGCGCCGCGAGTTATTACTCGATTTGAGGTTGATGGTTTTGCTCTTGACATGGAAGCGTTCGTTGATTCTACAAATCATGGGAGAGATGTCCTTTTTCAGAGAATTACCGTTATGAATTGCGGAAAGTCGTCCGGCAATCTCGCTGTGTGTGTCGCTGTCCGTCCATTTAATCCGGAAGGTGTGTCGCCCATTCATCATATTGAATACCGTCCATCAAGGCAGATTGTTATCGATCAATGTCTTGGTGTCGTGTTCGCAGAAGAACCACAGGCTGTGTTCTGCTCAAATTCCGAACAGGGAGATATTGTGAATCTTCTCCGGCAGCAAAACCTTCAGAGATGGTACGAGAAAGATGAAAGTATCCCGGAGAAACAGTCTATTTCCTGTACTATCGGTCTTGCTCATGCTGTTGCGGTTTTTCCGTTGAAGCTTTTATCAGGGGAACATCATTCGATTCATTACAGCACGGCTCTTGGAACGAAGGAGGAACTTCATCTTCTTCGATCCAAAGCAACATGGCGCGTTTCCTTTGAATACCGGCTTGAACGGCAACAGACACATTGGATCAAAGAGCGGTCGCTGGGCGCGCAGATTACTCTTGCAGATGAATCATTGCAAAAAGTGTTTGATGCGAATGTGTTGGCATTGCTGCAACTTCACGATGGGAAATTTATTTCTCCCGGGCCGTATCTATATCACCATTTCTGGTTTCGCGATGCAGCACCAATGTTGCATGCACTTGATCGGCTGGGGTTTTATAAGCGAGTAAGGCAAGTGATCAACGCGTTTCCAGAACGACAAGCGAGCGATGGTTTTTTCCGCGGACCGAACGGCGAATGGGATTCCAACGGTGAAACACTCTGGATCGTGGAACAGCATATGAAGTTGACACATTCGAATTCATGGCTAAAACATTATTTCCCCTCTCTTCAGCAAGCGACAGAATGGATTCTCAAAAAGAAGCGAACAAGTAAAGACACTGCAACGACACATCGCGGACTTTTACCGCCGAGCTTAAGTGCTGAACACTTTGGAACGGTTGATCAATACTACTGGGATTCATTTTGGGGATTGGCGGGAATTCGATCCGCCGTTGGATTGGCGCACATGTTACATAGGGATGAATTGGCCGCGCGCTGGGAGCGTGAGGCGGAGACGTTTGCCGGAGATATTCATAGTTCACTCGAGAAAGTTGCTGTTCGGCTTGGCAGGGAAGTTATTCCCGCGTCACCATCGCGTTCGTTCGATGAAAGTGCTATAGGGTTTGTGTGCGGCATTTATCCGCTGGCACTGGAGGATGTGTATCCGTCCTCGTTTCAAACGACGCTGGATGAATTCACCGATCGTTACGTTGATGAGAAAGGTTTTTATCATCCTATCATTCATTCCGGGTACAACGCATACTTAACGCTCCAACTGGCGCATGCGTATTTGCTCCGAAACGATCCGCAGCGTGCATGGCACATTGCAAATACAATTCTTCGCCAATGTGTATCTCCTTATTCACTTCCGGAGGCGATTCACCCAAAGACTGGCGGTGGGGCGATGGGAGACGGGCATCATGGGTGGGCTGCTGCAGAAATTGTGTTGTTTCTTCTTGACTGTCTGGTGAGAGAACAAGGAGGCATGCTTTTCATATTCAAAGACATACAGCCGGGAATGCTGCAATGGGGAAAGGACACATCGGTCGACGGGGTGGCGACGTCATTCGGGAAATTTCATTGTTCGCTGCAATATGAGACGGAAAGGAAAGCTCTTTGTTCTTTAACGCTAGAGCAATCTTCTGATAAAAAACCGTCGGTCGTGGATATCCATCTTCCATTTGCGCTCGTAAGAGTGCTGGCGGTTACGCAAGGAGTTGAGCTTCAGGTTGTGACAGAGGAAACCAAAACGCGTATTCAATGTTCCTCAAGCAACACAGTATTGCTGTTGGAGAAATGAAACAGGATTGGTGATAACGCGTTGAATGCGGATCGAAGTTGGCAGTTGGTTCTTTGCTTTCATATAGAGATTGTGACTTTCCCCGACTAAAATAGCTAACCCATCGGGATCACACATTTGCAGCATCGGTAGATCAGATTCGCTGTCTGTTGCTACAACCATAGGTATCACATCGCCGCTCATCCTACGGTACTGTGCGACCTTTCCTTCACCGAAAGGGATGGGGTGCTGAATTTGTCCAACAATCTTTCCATCTGAGATGCTGGGTTTTATTCCGGCAATATTATTTGCCGGGATATCGAATATCATGGAACCTGCAATTTTTGCCGATATGTCATTGCTTGCTGAAATCACAAAAATTGTATATTGCCATTGAAGCAAAAGACGCACAAGTTCGTACATCAAATGATTCGGTTTCGGAATAAGAACCTCTGAGCCTTCACACAGAATCATATCGTCCTTGGATTGCAAAATTCGTTTTGTTGTTCGCACGAGATATTCAAGAGGAATACCGTCAAGTGCTTTCACCACTTCTATGTATGCTTTCTTCGGATCTTCTTTGATCATGTATTGATAATCCAGCCAGGATAAAGGAAGCGGAAAGCCGTCTGAAAGCAGCTGAACATATACTGCATCGCCGATATCGCCTATAAGTAATGTATTGTCTAGATCAAAGACCGCGACGCGACTTTTTCCTCCAAGGTGGGATTCACCGAATCGAAGTTCGATATTCAGAAGACTCTCTAATAAATCCGATTGTAAGATGATGTCTGCCGAATTCATAGGCATGTCCCGGTATGTCACGAGCTCGATCATGTTGTCTACGAATCAAAAGGCTTCATGGCAAACTCTGGTATGGAGAGAGGTATATGATTCCGATGGAGCGTCTGTGTTACGGTGGATATTTGGTATGGGATCGGCAGTTGTCGGATTTTTATCGTACAGTAACCATCGTTCTGCTGAAGAAGATTGTATTTCAGGTATCGTACCGGATCATCGCATACAGCTCCTGCACCATTGGCAAAGAGGATACCGTTGCGTTCATAGATTTCATTACGATGAATGTGCCCATGCAGCACATAACGGATATTTAATGATTGGAATATTCGAATTAATTTTCGTCTTTTCTTCATACGCACCGTATTGGATTCGATACGTGTCCAGACACTCCCTGATCGATAATCCGATTGAAGAAGATCGTTGAAATGGTGATGGAGGACGACAATATTCGTGCGATCTGCTAAAACACCGGATGTGCCTATATGTTCCAATGATTCGATCTGTGGATCATCCAGACAGCCGTTTGTTCCGAGTGGATTGCGTCTGAGCGACCAGGGAGGAATAGAGTTTAATCCGATAATGTTAAACGGTCCGACAATTTTGACAAAGGGAAAAAGATCCGAAGTACCGATGTGGTGGACTCCATCATATGTTTCAGCAAAGGCGCTCTGGAATAATTCTTTGCGATATTTATAATCGACGGATCGGATATATTGAGGAAAACTTAGCACATCGACGGCTCGATGCGGTCCGCCAAAAATATCGTGATTGCCTGGAACGACTGTGAGTCTATCGCTGTTGAGAAGATTTAAATTGGAAAATATCTCTCGTGCAAGATAAGAATCATCTTCGTGTCCTGTACTGATGATATCGCCGGAGATGATAATGTGATCGACACCTTCATCCAGCACGGCACGCAGGAGAAGCTTGAAGGACTTCATATGCTCGCGGTAATATTGCCGGCTGATATGTGGATCTGAAATGTGTGCTATTTGAAATGACTGGGACATAGAATATTCTCAGGCAGCCGTTACCATTTGTCGGCGGCGTTTGGTTTCCTCTAGTACATCTTCATAATTGTCAAATAATTGTTTCAAGATTGACTCCCAACGATACTGCTGAGCGCGTCGGTGCGCTTGTTCTTTCATCGTTTGTAGATACTGCGGGTGATCGAACAGCCATTCCACTTTCTGTGCTATGTCCGCACCGTCGAGTGGTTTGGCAAAGAGACCAGAACTTCCCTCTTCAATAATCTCAATCGCACCTCCCATTTTTGCTGCGACTGGGGTCAATCCGGAAGCCATCGCTTCTAATGTTACTAAGCCGAATGTTTCCGTTGTAGATGGAAAGGCGAAGATGTCTGCAGAAGCAAAGCTCTCTGCAAGTGTGACACCTGTCTGATATCCTAGGAAGTGTGCGCCCGGCATCATTTGTTCAAACTGTGCGCGAGCGTGACCATCCCCCACGATCACCATTTCAAAATCNNGACCATCCCCCACGATCACCATTTCGAAATCGTTTCGTTTTGCTTTGAGATATCGATATGCTTCGACCAGCACACGCAAATCTTTTTCCCACACCAATCGGCTGACGAACAGGACAATTGGCTTCGTTCCTTGACCGAAACGCGACCGCCATGCTTCGCTTCTTCGTTCCGGAGTAAACAAACCTGTATCGACACCATTGGGAAGATATTGCAGCCGAAGAATTTCGTGCTTGGCCAGTTCATCTAGGATTGGTTTCGTAGGCACAAACGTCCTATCTACATTATTATAGAAACGACGCGATATCTTCCATGTCAAATCCTCAAGTTTTGTCAGGTTGAAATAACGAGGATACGTAGGGAAATGTGTATGATACGTTGCAACAACCGGCACTTGGAAGTGCTGGGCATATTTCGCTGCTCCAAAGCCAAGCGTACAAGGACTATTGATATGCAAGATATCTGGTTGAAAATTTTGGAGTATCTTTGCAAATGATTGGTACCCCGGTAATGCGATTCGATACTCTTTATGCATCGGTAGAACAATCGAGGGAACCTTAAACATTGGAATTGGCTGCTGCCAGGATTCCGGCAGGATGGAAGTAATCGCAATTGCTTCATGATTACGTTCAAGTGCCCCCTCAATCATTTTATAGACGACGCGCGTGACACCATCTTGACCTACTTTTAAGTTAGCATTGAAATATGCAATACGCATATCATACTCCTTTTCTAATCGTATTCAATATAGAAGAAGTATATTACCTGAAGATGATGTAACGGTTATTGATTTGTTATGAATCGGAGGCTGGGAAACAGAAAATCAGAAATATTGAAAGAGGAGAGAAAAGACAATTCGGAGAATAAAAAGTCCAGCTATTACGCCAACCATCCAAAGAATGAATTCTTTTGTGCCTATAGACCGTTCTTCTTTATGAGCATCATCACTTGGGAGATGTTTGTTTACTAATTGTAAGAAAAACGAAGAATGTTCTTCTGATTTGTTGTTTTCTTGATCGTGTTTAAGCATAACTGCTAAATTATCGTTATCAAGATAAATAGAATTTAAAGGAGAGATATTAACGAATTGTTAAATATTTATTAAGAAAATGGAGTCTTTTTGCTGACTGCTTGAAAGAGGAGATATACTCATCTATATTGTCAATAGCTAAAAAAATTCAGAATCTTATGAAAAAAACAATACTTGTTGTTGATGACGAAAAAGACATCGTCGATCTCTTATCCTATAATCTCATGAAAGAGGGATTTTCGGTAATTACAGCCCGCAACGGACGCGATACTTTGGATCGTGCAAAACAGAAGCCGGATCTGATTATTCTGGACGTGATGATGCCCGATATAAATGGGCTTCAAGTTATCCATGAACTGAAAAAGGAAAAGAAAACAGCATCTATTCCAGTGCTTTTTCTTACAGCGAAGGGATCGGAGACAGATGAAATTGTAGGGCTAGAAGTCGGTGCAGATGATTACATCGTGAAGCCTGTCAAGATTGGAAAGATCATTGCACGCGTGCATGCCGCGCTTCGAAGAAAAGAACAATCAGCTAAAGAAACATTGGCTCAAGATGATATTATAAAATTAAAAGATTTAGAAATTAATGTCGCAAGCTACACGGCGACACTTGGGAAACAAAAATTAACGCTCCCGAGGAAAGAATTTGAAACGCTTGTGTATCTCATCCGCAATAAAGGCAGAGTGCTTTCACGGGAATCCATTCTGAATGCAGTCTGGGGGGAGAATGTTCATGTTGTGGATAGGACCGTTGATGTTCATATCCGGAAGATCCGTGAGAAGCTTAGCACCTGTGCAGAGTATATTGAAACTGTGCCCGGTGTGGGGTATCGATTTAAGGCATAGAAAGAAAACCCTCAAGGTGAAGGGTTTTTATCCTCTTATGATTAATGGACAACCAGGATGTATTGGATTTAATGCTAATTCGTATAACTTACAGCTTGGGTTTTGTGGATGTCCTCAGTTTTACAGGCTTTATTTATCAAATTCCTTAATAACGGGAATCGTTTGATTGTTGTGATTGTTATAGTCTATGTTTCAATCTCATACCAATCTAAAGGAGATGTCATATGATTAAAAAAACTTTTTGTGTACTGATTGCCGCTGCTTTCATTGTTACATTGATGAACGGGCAAGTACAATTGCGTGTGCCACGGACTAGCCAGGGAGCTAAAGTCTCCCAGATTATTGGCTTGAGTGAGGTGTCAATTTCTTATCATCGGCCGGGTGTCAAAGGCCGTGAGATTTGGGGCAAACTTTTAAAGTACGACGAAGTATGGCGTGCAGGCGCTAACGAGCCGACTCTGTTTACTTTTAGCGATGAAGTAACCATCGAAGGAAAGAAACTCGGTGCAGGAACATACCGGTTGGTGGTAATTCCTTCAAAGACAGGAGAATGGTCGTTGATATTCAACTCAGAAGTTAAGAATTGGGGGACAGTATATGAGGCGAAGTACGATACACTCAAGATAATGGTAAAACCAGTAGAAGGGCCGCTAGAAGAGTGGATGTCCTTTACCTTTACCGATTTGACTCCAGCATCTGCCCGTGTTGTACTTGCTTGGGAAAAAATCCGGTTAAGTTTTAAGATCGAGTTCAATGTACTCGCAAAGATTCAGGCATCTGTCGGAACATGGCAAATGCTCAATGGTGCGGCACGGTTTGCATTAGATAATAAAGTGTATCTTGAAGAAGGGCTTGGTTGGGCAGAGCGCTCTATCATGATTGAGAAGAATGAACGCAACCTCCAGACTAAAGCTGAGCTTCTCGCACAATTAGATAAAGTTAATGATGCAATTGCGATAGCTGAAGAAGCTGTCAGGGTTGCGAAGGCAAAGGATCCTAAGGCGAACACAAGCACGCTTGAAAAGATGATTGTCGATTGGAAATCAAAGAAGTAAAAATGATAATGTGACCAAACGCCTTCCAGAATATCATTTATTTTGGAAGGCGTTGTTATATCCAGTTGAAATACTTTTTTTCCGAAAGGACTAGGATGAAGCCATACTATGGATGGCTTTGTTAATCTTGAAAGCGGAAAGAATTATTCCGACGCCTACAACAACAAAGCATCCAATAACATTATACCATAACCAGGCGATGGATGTGAATTGAAAGCAATATAAAACTACGGCCTCACCGGTCAAGGCACCAATGAATACAGCTGTTCCTTTTACCGACTTGAAAGAAAAAGCGAGAACAAATATGCCGAGCATTGTTCCATAAAACAATGAACCGAGAATGTTTACTGCCTCCACGAGAGATCCCATTTTACCCGCGTATTGTGCGAACATAATTCCGTACAAACCCCAGAACGCCATCATAATTCGTGAGACCACGAGATAATGCTTTTCACTTGCTTCTCGCTTGATGAACCGTTTATAGATATCAATAATTGAGATTGTCGCCAAAGCGCTTAACTCGCCAGATGAAGAAGACATAGACGCTGTGAAAATGCATGCAAAAATTAAACCTACTAATCCTGCCGGCAAGTACGTGAGCACAAAGGTCAAGAAAATATAATTTGTGTCACCCGAGTTGGATTCACTCTTATGAGCTGCACTGAGGTGAGAGGCTTCTTTACGGACAGCATCGTACTGCTGTTGGATCTGTTGCAGGCCTGCTTTCTTCTCTTGAATTGCTATTTCATTATGCTGATGTTTAGCATTGAGGTATTCATGTATCGCTTCTGATTTTTCCAGAAACATCCTGTTATGCTTCTCCTCTAATTGACGGAAAACTTGAGTTTGTTCTCCTGACTTTACTCTTCCTGCCTCAACCGGATTGAATATCAATGGAGGTTGAACAAACTGAAAGAATACGAAAACCATAACTCCGATGAATAAGATAAAGATCTGCATCGGCACTTTTGCCAGTCCGTTGAATAAGAGCCCGAGACGACTTTGCGCGATTGATTGGCCGGTCAGGTACCGCTGTACTTGTGATTGATCCGTTCCGAAATAAGCAAGTGCGACAAACATACCGCCAATAATGCCTGACCATACGTTGTACCGATTGCTAAAATCAAGCGAGAGATCTATTGCATTCAATTTTCCCATAACGGCAGATATGGAAAGGGCATCGATAAAGGAGACTTCTTTGGGAAGCAAGGTGAGCGCTATAACGAACGCAATACACATTCCAGACATCACAATAATGAGCTGGAGAAAATCTGAATAATTAACTGCTTTGACTCCTCCGGAGGTTGTGTAGATGATAACAAAGCCGCCGATAATAAGAGAAGTGACTTGTATATTCACATCAAGCATAACGGAAAGAAGAAGCGATGGTGCATAGATAGTGATACCTGCAGCAAGCCCTCGTGAGACAAGGAAGATCAGAGTTGTCAGGACTCTTGTTTTTGTATCGAAACGTTTTTCAAGATATTCATAAGCAGTATAGACTCCAAGCTTATGGAAGATTGGAACGACAGTGACGCAAAGAATCACCATCGCTATTGGTAAACCGAAATAGAACTGTACAAATCGCATTCCATCTGCATATGCCTGACCCGGAGTTGATGTGAAGGTAACAGCGCTTGCCTGTGTCGCCATGATCGAGAGAGCTACTGTGTACCACTTCATCGACCTGTCTGCCAGCAGAAAACCTTTGATGTTTCGACTTCCGCTACCTTTCCACGTTCCATAGAGAACGATTGAAAGGAGGGTTATTGCAAGCACAATCCAGTCGAGAAGTCTCATTGAAAAGCTTCGGAAAAGAAGTAGAGAAAAATGATTATGGCAGTGAGGCTAAGAAGAACAACGAGATAGATGTTTCTCCACGAACCGAGGATGGGCGGCTTCTCGTTCGTGTTGCCATCCACAGAATTCAATTGATCTGGTTTTTTGTTTTGCTTTTGGTGCATTACTTTGAATATCTACTATCGCCGATAATTTATTCCTGGTCTGGCTAATGGAATTCTCTGATGGTCGGCTTGCAGTGAGAGAATATTAGCAAATAAACGGTAAGCACCTTCCACGCCTGCAGGCAGTTGGCGGAAGAATGCGTACGCACAATATACGTAGTATCCTTTTCCATATTGAGTTGTCAGCAAACCACCTGCTCGATCCGGTTCGTTTGCATCATGGCAGCTGAACACAGAGTCATACTTTGCATCCCAGCGATCTGCAAAATAAAGACCTCGCTCCTGAATCCAGTTCTTGAAGTCATCCTCGCTAATCCTGTTGGGCGTTGTGACCAATGTTTGGTTTCGATTCAGGAAAGTGATTTGAGCGTCTTCTTCTGCAACCCTGTCGCGCGAGATATTTATCGGATACGGTCCGATATTCTCTGATTCACTTCTTTGCAGAGTAACATACTGGACAATATATGTTCCTCCACGTTTTACATAATCCATCAAACGTTGTTGGTGAATTCGAAGCTTTGGTCGTGTGTTGTACGCTCTCACTCCTGCAACAATAGCATTGTACTGATCAAGGTTTCCCTCTGCAAGCTCCTCATCCGAAAGAAGTACAACTGAATATCCCATCTGTCGGATTGCAGAAGGCATTTCATCGCCCGCTCCCATAATGTATCCAACAGTGTGTCCAATTTTTTTCAATTCGACTCTTAAAAGCTTACCCTCTGCAAGCGGAAACATCGTTTGTGGCGGGATGTGTTTGTATTGAGTGGTTTGCAGGCCGCGGTGAATGATAGTTTTTCCGATTGCGGCTTCTACAACGAATGAACCGCTCTTTGCACCTTTGAGTGGACGTACGTCGAAGGAGAAAGTCTGCTCGTCATCCTTATTCTGAAATTCAAATTCAGACTGCAATGGTGTAACACTCCAATATTCCGGCGATTTCAATCGAACTGTTCCGCGTGTATTCGATATTTCACTCTTGAGAGTTACATGTATTCGTCGTTCCGACATATCCGGGAATAGAATAATTGTTTCCGGAACATTGACTGTAACGGGCGGAACAATTACAAAGGGATGCAGCAGCTCTCCGTCTATTGGATCTATGACTCTTTGATGCAACGGTAAATCGACTTTTACTGTACCATCGGGTGAGGAGAGCTGGATAGTGACAATGACAGGAGGCGTGTTTTCTGGCTGCCCAACCAGCAATTTGTCAGCAATAGTATATGAACCGACGTCAGGTTTATCGATCAACCAGTATGGCTGAGAATAGTTGATGTGTTCAGGCAATCTCAAAGTAAAGTTTGAACGAACAGGTTGATTTGTTGCAAGGTGCAAATGGAATACTGTGTCGGTTCCGCCAAAAGGAAGCGTTATGCGTTCGAAAATGAATGGATACGCTGATCGGTTGATTACTGTTGTATTGAGTTTTATTTCACTCCCCGGAATTGCGGAATTATCAGAGGTCGTCGCGTCAATCCAGAGTCCGGCACATGCAAGAATCACTTGAATTAATTTTTCTTTTTTAACACCGACCCATGAATCTTGTGTCATTGCATTAAGTTGATTCAACGCATTGAAAAGCAGCGGGATAGATCGAACAGGTGTTCCATCGTCAAACGTCCGGTATGTTTCATCAAGAATCTTTTCAATAGAATCGGCGTTTTTAATTCTTGACCATCCAACATTGATGCCATCAAAAAGATCTATCTTTGCAGTATCCCCTGCGACATGTTGAAAGTAATTAAGAGACTCACCACGGTTTTGGCTTGCACCCATTCCTTGGCTTTTGTGCATACTCCGTCCTTCGCCGGCAATTTCCGTAAATGATTTTCCCAGCAAAGGTGAGTACGCTCCAACGTCCATACTTACAATAGGTACGGATTTTGGATTTTGGTCACTCTGCGGCTGGCGAAATATATTGAAAACAATCCTTTTCGCTTGCCATGGTGAAACATATTGTAACTGTTCTGGGAAACGAGATGGATCCGCTGCAGCACGAAATGCTTCTTCGGCAAGTATTGCAGAAGCTGTGTGATTACCATGCCCCCCCAATATTGGTGTGAAACGTGTCACGATGACGTCAGGTTTGAACTTGCGAATGACCCAAACCACATCGGCAAGAGTTTTTTCTTTTCCCCAAAAGCGAAGGGTCTCTTCAGATGTTTTAGAGAAACCGAAGTCAATTGCACTTGTGAAGTATTGCTCTGCACCGTCAATTCTTCGCGCAGCAAGCAATTCTTGCGTTCGAATTAATCCTAACATTTCTCCCTGTTCTGGTCCAAGAAGATTCTGGCCTCCTTCACCCCGAGTAATTGATAGGTAAGCGGTTCGGTAGCACCGATCCTGTGCCAGAGTAGCAAGCAATGCTGTATTCTCATCATCGGGATGGGCGCCGATGTAAAGAACAGATCCTAGCACGGTGAGTTTTTTCAATGCGAGCCTGATTTCGGCGGCATTGCGCGGATCTATTGATTGAGCACGTGTTGATTGAAAGACAAGAAGAATAAGAGACAATAAGAGAACTCGTTGCTTCATAAGTGATTACCTCTATATAGTGCTTATTTCAAGTTGAAGCTTAGAACTCGCCTCGTTTACAATTTACGATTCACGCTCTCAACCTGCAAGGATTATTGAGATTGCACTTTGTTGAATTGGTTTCTTTTTTATAGTTTACAAAAATATTGTAACTTGAAATAGACCGCTTCGTCCTCTATATTGTAGATGGTTTATTAAGCCGGGCTGATATCCTTATGAAAAAAACGATACTTGTTGTGGACGACGAAAAAGACATCGTCGATCTTCTATCCTATAATCTTACCAAAGATGGTTTTACAGTTATCACTGCACGCAACGGGCGCGATGCCCTTGACCGCGCACGGCAGAAACCAGACCTGATTATTCTGGATGTGATGATGCCTGAGATGAACGGACTGCAGGTGATTCAAGAATTAAAAAAAGAAAAGAGCACCGCTTCCATTCCAGTCATCTTGCTTACTGCAAAGGGATCGGAGACCGATGAAATAGTCGGATTGGAAGTAGGGGCAGATGATTATATTGTAAAACCTGTAAAAATAGGCAAAATCGTTGCCCGAGTGCACACAGCGCTTCGGCGGAAAGAACAATCCGCGAAAGAAGCAATGCCTCAAGTCGATTTGATCAAAATAAAGGAATTGGAAATTAACATTTCCAGTTATACGGCGCATCTTGGAAAACAAAAGCTTATACTCCCAAGAAAAGAATTTGAAACGCTTGTCTATCTCATCCGCAATAAGGGCAGAGTGCTTTCGCGGGAATCCATTCTGAATGCAGTCTGGGGAGAGAATGTTCACGTTGTGGATAGAACAGTCGATGTACATATAAGAAAAATCCGCGAGAAGCTTGGCACGTATGCAGAGTATATTGAAACTGTTCCCGGTGTAGGGTATCGATTCAAGGTGTAATTTATGAAAATACAAACAAAAATAACTTCTACGTATGTAGTCATTGCTGTGTTGATTGTGGCAAGTCTTGGGATATTCACAAGTCTCTGGATGGAGTCTAATTTAAAAGAACGATTGGTGAACGAACTGAGTCGACAGGCTGATTTGGTACTCTACATTCTGCAGGAAGATTCTACGCAATCCTTTACACAATTGGACGCGCAAGTTAAACAAGTTGGCGGTCTTGAACATTTACGTATCACTCTCATAGATGACCTTGGGAACGTATTAGCCGATTCCGATGTACCTTTTCCGGAAATTGCTGAGGTGAAGAATCATTTGGACCGTCCGGAAGTACAACAAGCGAACCGCACCGGCATTGGTCACGACATTCGCCGCAGCGTAACAGTAGATCGTGATTTTTTATATATGGCAAAAGAGGTGAAAAAATCTCCAACACATTCTCTCTTTCAGAATCTTCGTTATATCAGATTGAGTGTACCGTACGAACAAGTGCAGAGGCAGATCGATCAGATTCGTTCTATCGTGATTGTTGCCGGATTTGGAGTTTTATTGGCGATTATCCTCGTTAGCGTATTTATTTCACGCCGCATTACCTATCCCATGACGCAGATAGTCCGTGGTGTAGAACGGGTTCGCGCGGGTGATTTAGATGCTCGGCTTTCAGTGGATTCGAATGATGAAATCGGACTTACAGCGAAGGCGATCAATGAACTTGTTGAAAAACTCAAAGCCGATATCATCCAATTAAAAAAGTTAGAACAGGTACGAAGCCAATTTCTAGGAAATGTCTCGCACGAACTTCGCACGCCTATTTTTGCTGTGCAAGGATACTTGGAGACGCTTCTGAGCGGTGCGGTAGATGATGCTTCCGTGAATCGCTCGTTTTTAGAAAAAGCACAAACGAATCTCGAACGGTTGAATTCATTATTGGAAGATCTCATTAACATCTCTCAGATCGAATCCGGTGAAATGAAAATGAGTTTCCGCATTTTCCGTGTGAATGAATTTATTGAATCGATCTACAAAGAATACGAAACAATCTCTGCAAACCGCCGCGTTGCACTGCGATTATTGTTGCACACAACCGCAGAGGATGAAACATTTGGAGACCGTGAACGATTGCGGCAAGTATTGAATAATCTTCTGACCAATGCGATCAATTATAATAAACTGGATGGAGAGGTTGTTCTTTCATCTGAAAAGATTGCGAACGGAATTCAAATCAGCGTGAAAGATACCGGTGTGGGAATTCCGCACGAACACGTATCAAGAATCTTTGAACGGTTTTATCGCGTTGATAGCGACCGTTCTCGCGCTCTTGGCGGCACCGGACTCGGCCTTGCAATTGTTAAACACATTATTGAAGCACACAGCAGCTCGGTAACTGTGGAAAGTACCGTGGGGGAAGGGAGTGTATTCCGTTTTATGCTGAAAACCAGTTAGTATGCAAGCTCGGGTGCTTCAAGAGAAGGGATGACAATCTCTAACAATTCTTGTTCGAGAGCCAGCAATTCATTTCGCATTGTCTCTCGGTAGCGTTCCGTCTCTTCTATCAGTTTTGGTATTAATGCCTTATAATGTGCGATGCCATCCTGAAGATTCTTTCGGTATGTATCGAAATATTTTTTTTCTTTTGCATTCCACGAGTCGAGACGTTTCTGAATCTCTTGTTTCATATAATCTACATACAACCTCAACTCGTTGATGAACAAGTTGGGGCGATTCGGGTCAGTGAGAAGCTGTAAGCGTCCGTAAATATGCCCAACCATCTCTTCCAGCGAGGCGATCTTTGAGAAGTAGGCAAGATTCGGTCCTGGGCACACGGCAACAGCGCGTTCTTTCGCTGGTCCATGCCCATTACTATTGATGAGTCCGGATGCAGCAAGATCTTCGCAGAGACATGCTTTTTCAATTACTCTCGCAAGTTTTTCTAAAAAGACATTTGGTGAGAGATTCTGTTTTTTTAGTTGGTCAATTTTGAGTTCCTGATATTGGCTGGATGCAGTACATATTGGCTCTGCAGTAAATTCTGTATTGGAGACGAGGAACTTTTTCGTGCACTTGCTCCCGGGTTTTCCGTCGTTGGCGCGCTGTTGTATAAGCAGATCGCTCGTGCTTCCTCGAAGATTGTTAAATGGTACTCCAAGAGGTGAAGCATCGCTGATGTAATAATCTTCTTTCTTCGCACGGGCAAGAATATCTCTCGTCGTCTTGTCTACGTTTGTCGCTTCAGGTACGAGAAGGAAAGGCGATCCCCATCCGGTTCCATCAACACGATAGTATTCGCGCAGGAAAAGATCTTCCTTTGCCGTACCGATTCCGCCTTGCACGGTGATGCGAAATTGCATGGGAGCAGATGGAACTGATAAACCTTTGTCCCTGAGTGCTGTATTATAGAGGAGAGAGAGTTCATTGAAAAGAACTTGCCGGTTTGTTTTGAATTCCTCAAGAATCGGTCCAAGCAAATAACCGTCGGACGCGAATGCATGTCCGCCGCAATTCAATCCGGACTCGATCCGGAATTCAGAAATCCAGATTCCTTTCTTTGCAAGAATCTTTCCCTGTATATAGGCGGAACGATAATCTGTGACTTTCAAAATTACTCTTTTTGTCAGATTACCCTGTTCGTCCGGAATAAACTCCTTCCGCTGTCCAAGATAGCTAAACAGCCGTGAATTTAAACCCGCAGAGAGAACCACCGAGGCTTTGAGATCGCTTTGAGCGAACCCGCGCAGTGATGCAAGGGCATCTGAAAATTCTGCCGACAGTTTTTCCTGATGACGTCCGACATTGGCTTTATCTAATTTTGTCATAATATTGACATCGATGTCGCCAGCGACAATATTTGCCCGCAACTCATGTTGTAACGCCGTTTGCTTTTCGAAGTCAGTCGTATGCATCATGCGATGATACAATGCCTTGAGCTGCGATTCCTCTGGTAGCATTTCAAAATATTTGACTAGCTCGCTTCCTTTCTCAAACGCTGAAGCCTTGAGAGAGGCAATCTGTTTTTGTACGATCGTCTGAAGAAGATTGAGATATGCAGTAATTCTTTTGGCTCGATAATCTTCGTCGCGTACTGTAATGGGATGATACGTCTCTTCGAACAATTTTGCATAGTGCTTCCGCATATGCTCAATGAGAATATCATCCACAATCGAAATGACAGATGATATTCCATACCGGGCAACACGAAGTGGTGTGTCTACAGAGAATGCCAGCCCGAGAACTGGAATATGAAATGAATGCACGTGAGTATCTGCCATCTGTATTTCGTCCAAGAGGAACAATAGAAATCAACTTATTACAAGATCGTCTATTTTCCAGCAAAATCAAACTGTTAACTGATGGAAAAAATTACTATCTTAAATATACAAGGATAATGAGCTGTTGCATATTCACTCGCGAGAAGGAATCCCCGATAGAAATAAAATGTTATATTATAGGGATTTGTATTAAACCTTTTTGTTATTGCCAATATCTTATTTGAAACAGTATTCATAAGGATGCGTCTAATAGATATGACAAGATTACAAAAAAGGACTGCTTTGGTTTGTTTTTCCCATTCCCTTGGCGGACTTGAACTATCTACAATCCGGATCGCACAGGCGATGGAGAAAAAAGGTGTTTCTACCGTTGTCATCGTCCCTCATTCGTCACCGCTGGAACAACGAGCAATTGAATCTAATCTCCATGTGATTGCCCTTAGTCCGCGTTGGAAATATGGAGATATCTCGGCAGCCGTTCAGCTTGCTCGTATATTGAGAGATCAACAGATCGAGTTGGTTATTCTTATCCAATCATGAGATATTCACCTAGCTGCCATAGCATCAATCATAAATCC
>PMDB01000002.1 GCA_003155495.1 Ignavibacteriota bacterium | reverse complement strand
TGTCGCGGATGTTGCACTGGATAAATTTTTCCTTGTCGACTAAAATAATCTCAGTGTTTACGAGCACGCCTGCTTTGTTTATTACAGAGGTGTTGTCGAAATAAATTACGCCATCTCTTTCCAATCTTGACAACGCCTCTTGAAAGTCTTTATCATCTTTCACGACACCGACTCCCCAGAGATTATTTTTCAAAAACTCCTCATTTGAATAACCCAGCAATTTCTGGGCATGTGCGTTCGAGTGAAGAATGTGACCTTTGGACCTGTGAACAAGCAATAATCCATCTTGCGATTTTTCATAGGCGCTGCGATAATGCTCCTCGGATGCCTCCGATTCTTCCTTCAAACGCTTGCGCCCGGGGATATCCGGTTCAGCGTGCTTACATCCCTCCAGCAGCGTTTCCATTTTCTTCACTTTCATACGAACAGAATTCAATTCTTCAATTAGTTCGTTCTTCGTTTGCCTGTCATTCTTCATTTGTCATCTCCCCCTCTTGATAATTTTTCCCGCATGTTCATACTACACATTGAACCCCTGAACGTACGCACTACATGTTGTCTGGATAAACCTCGAAATCGAACCGCCTTCCATTTGCTGAACGAGCATGTGATAATGATTTGGCATCAAGCAAAACGCTTCGATGGAAACACGATAGTGTGAAAAATATTTATCTATCAATCGTATACAATACCTGTAATGCTCGCTGATCAAAAACAGCGGTGCATTGTGTGCTCCTCTGTTGTAAATGTGATAATATTTTTCATCCTCGTACTTCATACTCTGCTGCCTTCGCAGCTACCTTCGCAGATACCTTCGGAAGGTTACTCGGCTCAGGCTCAGCTACCCTCCGAAGGTTACTCTGCTGGCCCTTCCGAAAGTAACTCTGCATGACAACTCGAAGTTGACTCATCAATCACTTCAATCGCTTGTTCGAAATCAGTAGTACTATTAAAGAAATATGTAACGCAAAAACATTCATACACGTAAGAATTCTTATGCTTGCTCAAAGTTTTATGTTTGCTCGTTATTCCAATTCTCATTCAACACTTCTCTCACCATCTGGAGTATCTCATTAATACTATACGGCTTCATAATGAAGCCTTTAGCGCCTTCCTTGAGGAGTTTAGATCTTGTCTCCGTCGATATGAACCCGCTGGCAAAAATGATTTTGATGTTAGGATTGATCTCTTTGAGCATCGCGTACACATCTATTCCACCCAGCTTGGGCAATCCCATATCACTGAGAACAAGCGCAATGTCCTTATATTGTTTTTTGTAGATTTCAATGGCTTCTCGTCCATCGGTAGCAAGAAGTACCTTATAACCATTCGATTCAAGAGCCGATTGTACGACTTCCCGCAAAAGCTCTTCATCTTCTACTAAAAGGATGGTTTCAGATCCGCGCTGCAGCTCTTCGACTTTGGTATTTTTAACTTCCGGAGTTTTTTTCTCCTCTTGCGAAACCGGGATATACAAATGGAACGTCGTTCCTTGTCCGACTTTGCTTTCAACTGAAATAAATCCATGATGATCCTGAATAACACCATAGACAACGGATAAGCCTAACCCTGTCCCTTTCCCCTGCTCTTTTGTTGTAAAGAACGGATCAAAGATACGACTCCTTGTTGCTTCGTCCATACCTATGCCCGTATCAGATACGCTGATGAAGATGTAGCGATCATTCTTGGCTTCAGGGAATTGCTTTACGAGTGTTTCAGACGCGACTGTTTTCACTTCAATAGTGATGACCCCGCCATGAGGCATTGCATCCCTGGCGTTCACGCAAAGATTCAGCAATACTTGATGCATTTGGGAATGATCCGCATTGACGAAAGGAATATTTTTTTCCATTGTCGTCTTGAATTCGATCACTTCGGGGAAAGTCTCTTTCAGCATGTCAACAATTTCACGGACCAAATCCGGAATGATCATCGGTTTGACCATGGCACCCGTCTGTCGTGCGAAGGTGAGTATTTGACGGACGAGCGCTGCTCCGCGGCTTACAGCTTGTGTGATGGCAGTTGTACTCTTGGAAATTTTCTCTTTATCTCCATCCGATCGTTCCAGCACGGAAGTAAATGCAAGTATAATACCCAGGATATTATTAAAGTCGTGTGCAATGCCGCCGGCCAATGTACCAATGCTCTGGACCTTTTGTGCTTGCATCAACTGACTTTGCATTTTTTTCTGCTCATTCATATCTCTGGAAATACCAAAAGTACCTATAATGTGCCCATTGAGATCACGAAGAGGAACTTTGGTAGTTGAAACCCACGTCTCCAGGCCATCAGGCCACGTTTCCTTTTCCTCTATATTCACCAACGGGATGCCGGTTTTAATGATCTCCTGTTCATGCTCGTATGCCGGCCTGGCGTGATCCTCGGTGAAAAAATCAAAGTCTGTCATCCCTATTGATTGTGCGGGGTCACCGAGACCAAATCTTTCAGCCTGAGACTTACTCATTCGCAGGAAGCGGCTGTTGAGATCTTTGAAGTAAATATGGTCAGGAACATTATCCATAAGCGATCTGAGCAGATTTTGTTCCGAGGTGAGAGCTTCTTCTGCCTGCTTGCGCTCGGTGACATCTTCAACACTTCCATCATAATAGAGAGTCTTCCCATCCGAATCGTGAATCACTCGAGCACTCTCTCTTATATATGCAGTTGATCCATCCTTACGACTCCAAGCCGACTCTAAACCTTTTACTTCTCCATTGAGTTCTATTTGTTTAATAAATTGTTTACGCTCATAAGAAGGTTTGAATCCCACCTGTTCAAGATTCCTCAAGGCAAGCTCTTCAAAAGTAGAGTAGCCGAGCATCTTCACGAGTGTAGGATTGGCTAAAATAATTTTCCCTTCAGGAGTGGTTCTGTAAAGGCCGATCGTAGAATTTTCGTAGATTGAACGGAAACGTTCCTCGCTTTCCTGGAGCGCTTCTTCTGCTCGCTTGCGTTCGGTGATATCTTCGATAAACCCTTCGAAAATACTGGGATTGCCATGTTGATCAGTAGCTATGCATATATGCAGCATTCCGGACCAAAGGCTGCCGTCTCTGCGCCGATAGAGATTCTCTATGGTAAGCATGCCTCCGGCCTTGAGCGTACTGGCTGCAATATCATCGCGCCGCTGCGGTTCAGCGTAGATCTGTTCAGAGATGTTGGTAATACAATCAACCGCTTCCTCGGGAGAATTATACCCTAACATCCATGCGAGAGCCGGATTCATATCAATGAACTTGCCCTCAAACGTGGAATGGAAAATACCCAAGGAGGCGTTGCGGTAAAGATTATGATATTTTTCCTCGCTCTCCCGCAGTGCCATCTCTGCAAGCTTGCGCTCGGTAATATCGCGGATAATACCGGTAAAAAATTCTCCGGATTTGGTTTCCCATGATGACAATGAAAGCTCTATCGGAAACTCGCTTTTATCCTTTCGGAATCCTTTATAGATACCTGTCTTCCCGATAGCGTCTTGAGCTCCTTCAAATTGAAATCCCGTCATTCTGTTGGTATGTTCGTCGATGGGGTAAAGCGACACTATGGAGGTGAGCGGTTGCCCGACTGCTTCCGTGTAATTGTATCCGAAGATTCGCTCGGCGGCACTATTCCATCCAAAGATAATTCCACCGCCATCAACAGTGACAATAGCATCGGTAGCAGACAGCAGGATCGATCGATATCTCGTCTCGCTCTCCTGCAGCGCCTCCTCTGCCTGTCGTCGTGATTCTTTTTCCTTTGCTTCATCGAGTGCTCGCTTGATTGCAACAGGAAGCCTCTTCAGTCTGTCCTTTAAAATATAATCGGCAGCTCCTTGCTTTAAAAGCTCAACAGCCGCTTCCTCACCAATCGTTCCGGAGACGCAGATGAAGGGAACATTGGGGCAAATTTCCATTGCATACCGCAGTGCCATGAACCCATCGAATCCGGGTAATTTGAAATCAGACAGAATGATATCGTATGTGCCGCTTCGAAGGAAAGAGACAAATTCCTTTTCCTTTTCCGTGCAGTCCACTTCCAGATCAAATCCTGCACCGGTCAGCAGCTCTCGCATGATCTCGGCATCTTGCGGCGAGTCCTCAAGACAAAGTACTTTTAATTTCTCGTTTCTTTTAGCTTTTGTCTTCATTGTATAAAACCCCTTGAAATAGTAATTTATTCATTAGCTCCTTTTAACATTTCCAAAGCATACTGCGCTATTATTTATTCCTTATTCTTTTACAATGGTTTACAAAAAAATGTCTTTATCATTTCGAACTCCATCCTCACTTTGTCATTTCGATCCCGACGTTGTTTGTCGGAAGAGAAATCTCAACAAAAAGTTTCCAGCTCCCTTCTCAGATACCTTCGGAAGGTTACTGGGTTCAAGCTCTGATACCTTCCGAAGGTTACTCGGTTCAACATTTTAAGGCTTCCAGCTCTTCGGAAGATCCGTAACCTTGTCAAGGTTCTCTAAGCCTTGCTAAAGTAACCTTGACAAGGTTTTCCGACTTTGATTATTTCCCAATAGGTGGCAATTCATTAATCATCGCCCAAAAGACACCGATTTGTTTTACTGCGTCTATAAATTCTTTGAAATCTACCGGCTTGACAACATATGCATTAACTCCAAGTTCGTAACTTCTCATGAGATCCTGCTCCTCGCGAGATGAGGAGAGCATAACAACAGGAAGCATTTTNNATTCCAATGCTTCCACACCGTCTTTCACAACGACGACCTGGTTGGCAAGATTGTGTGCAGCCAATGCTTCAAGCGTCAATTCAACATCTTTGGGACTATCCTCCGCTAAAAGGATCGTTCGCAGTTCTATCGCCATATATCCTCCGTAGTATTTTAGTTCATTTGAAATATCTGTCTATACTTTCCTGACATATCTTTTAAGAAAAAGGAGTTGTCATGCCCGCGGTTTGTAAGCGGGCATCTTCATTTGTCCGTCGTAAGATTCCCCGCCTGCCGGCGGACAGGCCGATAATCCCGATTGATTTTATCAATCGGGACGCGGGAATGACGAATTTCCTAAATAAGATCCCTGTCCGACTACGTCGAGATCGCGTGGCGCAAAATGCGCCACGGACTAACAATCCGCGGGAATGACAAAAGACCGATCACGGGGATGACAGATGATCAATTGAGGGGATGAGATGAATATTGTTGCCCCACAAAGTG
>PMDB01000019.1 GCA_003155495.1 Ignavibacteriota bacterium | reverse complement strand
TTGTAGAAGAACTCGGCGAAAAGAAGTACCGTGCCGCACAACTCTATTGCTGGCTCTATGCAAAAGCTGCTCAGAACTTCTATGAAATGACTGACATCTCAAAAGAGTTTCGCATTGTACTTTCTAACACATCTCAAATCTCAAATCTTCAAACTGCTGATCAAAGCGTTTCTGCTGACGGTACAATAAAATTCCTCTTCAGTTTGGAGGATGGTTTAGCAATCGAAAGCGTACTGATTCCCTCGACAAAAAAAACATCTGGAGAAGATAAGCGTTTGACTCTCTGCGTCTCTACGCAAGTAGGCTGTCCGCTTGATTGTAAGTTCTGTGCGACAGGAGCGATGGGCTTCTTACGTAATTTGACTGCTGGGGAAATTATCGACCAAGTGATTCAAGTACAACGTATCAGTGCGAAACGGATTACGAATCTCGTTTATATGGGCATGGGCGAACCGCTCCTCAACTACGAGAACGTGATGAAATCCATAGACGTTATCAATGATGGCCGAGGATTAAACATCGGTGCGCGGCACATCACTATTTCTACAGCCGGTTATGCCGACAGGATCCGCCAGCTTGCCGATGAAGAACGTCCGGTCAAGCTTGCACTCTCACTTCATTCTCTGGACAACGATAAACGCACAAAGCTCATGCCTATCACAAAAAAATTTCCTGTAGATACCCTTATCGAGGCGTTAGATTATTACTATCATAAAAAGCGAAGCCGTCCGACGTTCGAGTATATCTTGTTCGATAGTTTCAACGACACGGCGGCAGATATTAAAGCGTTCGTCAAGTTAAGCAGACGAATTCCATGCAAAGTCAATCTCATTCCATTTCATTCCATTTCGTTTATGCATCCGTCTGGCATCGGAGCGTCGCTTAAGCCCACACCGGCTCCGCGGATTGAAGCATTTGCTGACGCACTGCGCGAAGCTGATATTACAGTCATGGTTCGCAGCAGTTCCGGTCAGGATATTCAGGCTGCCTGCGGTCAGCTTGCTGTTTTTGAATCGAAAGCTAAACCAAAAAACACGGAAGGATTATAAATGTTGAAACGAGTCTCCATATTTTTCTTTCTGATGATCAGTTTTATTCACTATTCCTTTTCTCAAGGTGAATTTATCAAACGCGGCAAGAATGGTGTCGGAGGAGGCGCAGGTTTCAGCACCAATCGTGAGATGAACGGGAAAACTCTCTTTGCAGGATTTTCCTATGAAGGATTTTTGGATCTGGGTATAACCTATTGGAAACCAAACGGTGGAAAGATTCGCGACGAAGTGTTTACACCCAGTATCACATATTATCCTATTAAACAAGAGGATGCATATAAAGCACCGACATTCGGAATTTCACTTGGCTACAGCCACTACAAATCGAAATCAACATCGTTGGAGGAAGTTCCTGACCCGACCTTGCAGCCACGAACGGATACAATAAAGACAGAATTAACAATTGATGCTGTAAAATTAGGTATTAATGTCTATCGCAGAACAGGATACTGGAAAGCGATCTTCTTCCAACCAACGATCGGTGCAGATGTATTGATGGCAAGCTCCGGTTGGGAGTTCACACTCCGTGGTGGTGTTGCAATCGGATCACGAATTAGGGGCGGGCCCTTGCTCATCCTTACGCCCAGCATTGAGCGCCAGTCAAGTATAACGACGTTCGTGCTTACTTTCGGTGTAGTATCCTAAGACTGCACCAGGTAGCATACTGATCATTCAATTTTCTGTTTTCATGAAATTTATCTCTCGTTCTGCGGGATCTCGGAAATGTGATTTTTCAATATTTTCAATAAAAGATTTTTTTTATGTATAGACTCATATGTTGCTGTATTATCAACCGTTCAATTGTTGTAGAGGGAATGAATTGCTTTTTTATGCATCGAAACTGTGATGATGCTTCTATTTTGTCTAAAACTATTATTCCCGTACATTAGCATCGCTTTTAATTCAACTATTATCAACTTATAAAGAATAACAAACGCATGAAAATTATCCTTTTTGGACCTCCAGGCGTGGGTAAAGGGACTCAAGCTAAATTACTTGTTGAAGAATTCCATTCAGCGCATATCTCGACCGGCGATTTACTGCGCGAAGCCGTGAAGAATAAGACAATCCTTGGATTGAAAGCCAAATCTTATATGGATGCCGGTAATCTAGTCCCTGATGATGTGGTTGTTGGTTTGATTGAAGAAGTCCTCATGTCTGACGAGGCGAGAGAAAATTTTATTTTGGATGGTTTCCCGCGAACACTTCTGCAAGCAAGCACACTTGATGCGTTGTTTGAAAAACTTGGTGTCCGGCTCGATAGTGTCATTAGTTTTGAAGTCGATAATGAAGAAATTATTAATCGTCTTAATCAGCGACGATTATGCAGGGGTTGCGGACGCATCTATACTATTGCTCGCATCGGTGCCGATCTTAAAGTGTGTCCCCAGTGCGGCGGTGAAGTGTACCAGCGCGATGATGATAAACCGGAGCCTGTCCGCCGTCGTCTTGAAGTCTATCAACAGCAGACGAAGCCTCTCATAGACTATTATCGTAAAACCAATCGACTCGTCTCCATCAATGGAATGGACGAAATCGGTTACGTGCATAAGTTGGTACTCGATGCCCTCTATAAAGACAGAATGAAATGAAGCCTTACCAGCCGAAACCTTTGTACAAGAAACCGCCGTATGTTATTGCACACCGTGGTGTCTCAGCAAAAGCGCCGGAGAACACGCTTGCATCTTTTGAACGCGCAGCAAGCGTTTCCGGTATTGACATGATTGAACTCGATGTCCGATTATCAAAAGATGAAGAAGTCATTGTTCTCCATGATCGTACACTTCAACGTACTTCAACGGGAAATGGTCCCGCACGCAATTACTCGATGGAAGAAATTCGCCGGTTCGATGCAGGTTCGTGGTTTCACCCGATGTTTTCGCATCAATGCATTCCGACACTTTGCGAAGTATTTCAACAAGTTGGCGGCCGGCTCTGGGTAGATGTGGAAATCAAATCGGATTGGCTGCATCGTGAACCGCCAGGATTGTTGGAGGAGAAAGTGCTTGATGCGGTTCACCGTTGTGGTATGGATGATCGTGTGATGTTCTCTTCGTTTGACCACCAACTTTTGGCAACTATCAAGAAAATGAAACCGTCGTCGGTGACGGGTATACTCTATAATTTTTCTTATGATTTTAGCCGATTACCGTCAACGCTTGCCGAGCGCGTTGGAGCATCGGTTTTTGTCTGTGCCAAACGCGAACTCACGCACCGGATGGTCGATGATGCACACTGCCATGGCATAGCGGTTTATGTCTATACACTCAATTCAATCCGTGATGCCCAGCGGATGTTGACATACGGCGTAGACGGCATTTTGTCCAACAATGCAGATGATATTCTTGACGTGGTAAAGAGTCATGGTGCATAAGTTGAATCTTTTTGTTGAAGAGGAGGCAGGAGTTTGTTATATTCTCATCGCGTCCGAGTTGGTTCGGCAATCACATTCCATCATGATACGGAAATCGAAGCCTCTGTGAAGCGCACATTACTTCTTCTTGTCCTTGGTGTTTTTCTTCTATTCGCATGTGATATCGGCGACCACCCGCTGACAGATCCGACCGAGATGTACGAAAAAGCGGTTGTTCTTATTCAAGAGCAATCATTCACACAAGCGAAGCCGCTCCTAGAGAAAGCCATTGACTTGTTTAAAGAACTCAAAAAAAACGATCAACTTACTGAAGCGCTTACATTTTTGGTCCAGACCGACCTGGAGCTTGGAGAATTCCGAGCAGCGCTTGCTGTCTCGGAAGAAGCTGCAATGTTAATGCGGAAAGAAGGAGATGTACATGGCGAAGTACGACTTGCACTCCTCGATGGGGATCTCTATACAGAAATGCAAATGTTCGATCACGCAATAGCCTGGTATCGAAACGCATCCGCATCCGCAACGGCATTCGGCGATAAGATAGCTTTTATCAAAGCACAGCTGAAACTTGCATCTGCTTTGAAAATAAACAATGATCTGGACGAGGCACAACACATTTATAAAGATGTACTCACAGAAGCACAAGCTAACAATGACAATCTCAATGTCGTTGCTGCGCTCAGCGGAATCGGAAGTATATACCGAATTCAACAACGTTACACGGAAGCAGCCAATTCATTGACTCAAGCATTAGCGTCGACAGATCAAATACGAGATCCTCTTCTTGTTGCTCGTGTGCATATAGAGATCGGACTTCTTCATTCAGGTCAAAACAGCGTGAATGCCGCGCTCCGAGATTTCCGCGATGCCATCAACACGCTTCGCCGAGCGCATACTGGTCAAAAGTTGGAAACGGTTTTACTATTCCGGCTTGGACGCCTCTATGAGCAGAACGGGAAACTGTTCGAATCAAAGCGATATTATACAGAAGCGATAGAACTTGCCCACTCACAGGGCGATCTCATTGCAGAAAATTATCTTTCCGTTTTTCTTGTTCGATGCATCTTCGGCTTGATGACACCGGAACAACGATTGCAGAGTAGGGAGAAACTCCAGCAATCATACGAACAAATTGCAAAAAAATTTCAGGAGTGTAGACACATCGCCGGTGAGGGGTATTTATACACCCAGATAGGAAAAGAGGCTGAACGTGCCGGCGATTTTTTTAAGGCGCGGGAGTGGTATATAAAAGCTGTCATGCTCGCCCAAAATACACTTGCTACATATTGCAATGTAGAATTACATGAACCATATCAAGCCGCACTCGGAATTTATTCTTTACACACGGACTGGTACGAATTACTTAGTGCTTTGCTCATCAAGATGCAGCGGCAGGAAGATGCATTGAAGACCCTCGAATTTGCTCGCGTGAAACAACTTGCTGATACCTTCCAGAAATTGGATGTGGCCCTGCGTTATCCAAAGGTGAAACAACAGACGAAGGATGTTCAGGCGCAAATTCAAAAGGCAAAACTGCTCGAAGTGGAATACACCGCCCGGTTTAGCAGCAAACAACGTTCGTTCGACAACAAAGAGATGAAGGTGCTGCATGCCGAACTCGAATCCGCCAAACAATCGATTCGCAAAGGTTCGTGGGAAATTATCAATGAGCACCCAAACTACGAGGCATTGGTACTGCCGGGACGAGTAGAAGCGACAATATTAGGAAATTGCATTCCGAATGGATCACTGGCGATAGAATTCTTGCCAACCGATGATACACTCTATGTCTTTGCCCTAACGCGTTCACAGCTTGTTGTCCGAACCTCTGCGATTCACCGCGATAGTCTTTTTCAACTCATGGCGGAATACCGAAGACTTCTTCAAGATCCAACTGTCTATTCCGGCGAAGCCGGAGAAGCAAGTGTGGCTTCAATGACGCGCTTCGCGATACTTTCAACGCAACTGTATGAACTTCTCCTCCGTCCGGTGGATGACCTCTTCGAGCGAAATCTTATCATTGTAGTTAATCGTGAGATGGACGGATTTCCTTTTCACGCCATAGAACGACAGGACGCAAAAGGCAATGTCAAGTATGTTATTGAGCTCACCAGTGTGGACTATGTTCCATCGATTGCTTCGCTCCGCTATCGTACGGCGTCATTTACTCGCACTCAAGATGTAGTGGCGTTTGGGAATCCGACCGGTAAGAATTGGTCGGTGGATTATGAACTGCGGGACATACGCAGTTTCTTTAAAAACGCTCATGTAATGGTGGGATTAGAAGCATCGTGGGATAATTTAAAATCCATCAAGGCAGACATTTTATTGATTTCTACCGAGTTTAGCCAACGTAGCACTGAACTTCCGCTTGGCAGTATAGTTCTTTCCAATGGGTTGATCGTGGAGCAATCAACAACCGCTCCGTTTGAAAAGCTTACAGAGCTTGCAGCCGCTCCTGTCTTGATTTTATCCAACCAGAATGGTCAGGGGTTTGGTCTGTCCGCTGAACATGCTTTATTGCTTCATCTGAATGGAGCCTCCGATGTTTTCTTTAATGCATGGCAGGCAGATCGGAAAACAGCGAAGTTCTTCAGCGAATATTTTTTTACACACCTTGCAAACGGTCTTGCTCCCGGCGATGCGTACAGGCAAGCGCTTCTTAATCTTATTCGAACACGCGAAGTAAGTCAACCGCGATCGTGGGGGCAATTCTTTCACTTTGGGATTGGGTGATACTAGAGAACTGAACATGTGATTAAAAGTAGGATGCATTTTATCCAAGTGAACTATCGGTGAGTGATCAGATCAGGAGAGGAGAAAAGTCCCCATGGGGATGCTTGAGCGACAAGAACGAATGTGGTTTTTATTTTCTATGAACCCGTACGCTGCCTAATCCCGCTTCCATCCGAATCGTCAAACGCTGAGAAGAATCCCGGAAATCATCGGTCTCATAAACTCCCTTGCGTGTTTTTTCAAAATCATCGTCAAGACTAAAACTGGAAAGCCAATTATCATCGTACACCAACTTAGCAGGAATTGATTTTGGAACATAGACATTGATTGAGCCGAGACCGACTTCAATTCGCACTTCGGCGCTCTGGCGGAACTTACCATTGAAATCAAGATTATAGGATCCCACACCTCCACTAAATTTTAAATTGCGAAAATTCAAATTACCGAGATCCATTGCTGTAAACTTACTTACACCCGATTCGATAGAAATGTCATCGGCAGAAATGGGATTGGGTTTTTCACACTTCATTGTTACACTGCTGGCACCTGTCGAAATATTGAATTCTTTAACCTGTAAATCTGTAAGATTGATTTCACCCTTGCCGGCCCCCAATTCTATTTCAAAGGAAATCGGAACAGTGTCACCTAATTTAATGTCGAGATGGTTACGGTGTCCTTTACTGTCTCCATCATCGCCCCAGAAGTGAGTTGATTCTTTCAACTTAATGTGCAACGTTCCTGATTCATGAGAGATATCATACGAGATGTACAACTTCTGCATATTTGATTCTTCCTCGTCATAATCGATCACAGCGATTTTGTCACTTTCGCCTCGCTCGATGGTGATGCTTCCAAATGAAATATCAAGAATAACCCGTACCTCTTTTTCATGCGTACGGCTAAATTCGCGGTGTTTCGTTTGACGTGCATATGCACATAGTACGACGGTACATGCAGCACCAAAGAGGAGAATAAGTCGAAAGAGTTTAGAGTTTTTCATCGCACACCTATCTCTATGATTTCACTTATTCTTACGGAAAGAATGTTCGGAAAGTTGCGTGCATGTTCAATAATGACGCATTTTTTCTCGGAGCTGCTTGTACAATAGTTCCCGGGCGCGGAAAATGTGGGCTTTAATTGTGCCAAGCGGGAGTTCCAGCGTTTTGGCAATTTCCTGATATTCTTTTTCATCTACGTGACGCATAAGAATGACTTGTCGATACTTCGGTGGAAGCGAGTTCATCGCCTCATCCAGCATTTTCTTGCGCTGAAAGGCGATCAATTCTTGATCAGGCTCAAGGTCTGTATCAGGTAACTCGAATGAATAATCGCTTTCCTCCGACTCGATGGGTCGGTTGATGGAAAACGTTTGTAGCTTCTTTTTGCGGATATAGTCGATGGAATTATTTGTTGCGATCTTGTAGAGCCATGTCGAAAACGAGTACTGATCATCGAATCTATCGAGCGATGTAAACGCCTTGATGAACGCTTCCTGTGTCAAATCTTCCACTTCTTCATGATTGCGGATCATTCGATTGATAAGTTTGAAGATGGCGTCATAATATTTCAAGCGAAGTTTGTGAAATGCTTTTTGGTCTCCTGCAAGTGCACGCTTGATGAGCGTAGAATCCTCTTCCCGCGATTCAAGACGTCTCTGCTCGATGGCGTTTAACGTTTTGGGAGAGGGAGAGAGGGAGGGTGGCGGGATATGTTTCTTTTGTACTTTCGTCATCCTACGGGATTAATCACCGCTTCAGTTTCTTGTGTATGGTAGTGAAAAATGTTGAGAGGAGCAAGAAAACCTGAACCTATCGGATGGTTTGATTAGAGGAAATAAAGCCCCGGAGGAGAAAATCAGTTTTCTATAAGGATCGAGTACTATTATGAAGAGAGGGTAAGTGAAGTAGTATCGCCACTCATAAATTCTATGTCTGTGGGAGAGGGTGCCGATGAGAATTCAATTACTCCATACCTTGTAAAAGTGATAAGAATTTCCTGCCTGAATTTTTCTGGTGAACATATCCAACATGATCTTTTCCATTTCCACAAAGCCACACCTTGAGGAAGATCGTGGTTGGAAAAGAATTCCAGGAAAGTCTCTTGTAGTTTCTCTGGTTCGTTTCCCGTCAACATAAACCACAAAGGCATGTTTTCCCCCAATCAAATACATAATGAAAGCTGGTTTTGTAGATGACTATAATTTATAGTAAAAATTATTCATGTTAAATAAAAGGATTTTTTTGCATATGCTGTTCTCTAGCACATATTATTCTTGTCCGTTCTCATTTTGGCATATAGTTTTTCACGACATAAACACCCCAAGGGTAATCCAATAGAACCGTTGGTGCATGAGAAATGGAGCGAACTTTGCTAGAAGATTGCATCAAAACCGACAGATGCGCTTAGGTTGATTGCATAACAAAACGAATTTGAGTATTTTTAATAAACGGAAAAGAGAAGCAAGAATTTAGAAACTCAGAAAAACAAAATAAAAAGACTCGCAAAGAAATATCAAATCATCAATCACAATTTAACCACCCCACCAGTTCCCATGCTTATTACTTTTGAAGGTCTCGACTATTCTGGGAAATCGACCCAGGTGCGACTGCTTTCGGATCGCTTAACGCTACAGGATCATCATGTACTTGTTTTACGAGAGCCGGGCGGCACAGAGATTGGCGAGAAAATTCGCAAGATGCTGCTTGATAAAACCAATACAGGAATGACTGAAGCGAGCGAATTGTTCCTGTTTTCCGCAAGTCGTTCGCAACTAATCCAGGAAGTTGTGCTGCCCGCATTGGAAGGTGGTATGGTGGTATTATGTGATCGATATTTCGATTCAACAACGGCCTATCAGGGTTATGGCCGTGGTATCGAGCTCGATGTTATTCAAACAATTAATCGGTACGCGACGGGTAATCTTGTGCCAGATCTAACTTTTTTTCTCGATATCCCGATTCGAGAAATTGAAAAGCGCATCTTTGCAGCAAAGGCCAATAAAGACCGGATGGAATCAAGCGGTATGGAGTTCTATGAACGCGTCCGCGAAGGATATCTCCAAATTGCGAAAAATGAATCACGATATCACATTATTAACGGATTACAACCCATCGACGATATACATGAATTGATTTATCAACAAGTGGCAAAAGCGCTTCCCACAAAGGAATGAGGATGAAATATAATTTTATGAATCAAACCCACATTAGTAAAATAATGAAAACAACCATAGCGACTGTCTTTCTTTTGTCGTTTGCGTTTCTCTTCTACGGCTTCTTTTCCGAAAGCGGCGACGCTGATTTCTTTCTGAAAATCTACCGTGGCATTGATATGTACGGCAAGGTCTATAAGGAAATCGCTGTGAACTATGTTGATACACTTAACCCAGAAGGATTAATGCGCGCCGGTATTGATGGTATGGTCAAGACACTTGATCCGTACACGGTGTTCATAGGCGAGAAAGAGAATGATGAGATCGATCTTATTACTACAGGCAAGTACGGTGGTGTCGGCGTAACCATCGGTCAACGTGATGGGTACATTACAATCATCAGTTTGCTTGAAGGTTTCTCTGCGGCAAAACAGGGGATGGAAGTTGGTGATCGAATTATCGAGGTCGATGGAAAATCATTGAAAGGAAGTTCGCTGGACATTGTTCGTCAGCTTGTGCGCGGTGTTCCCGGCACAGAATTGAGAATGAAGATTGAACGTGAAGGCGAGAAGAAGTCGATAGATTTTGTACTGATGCGCGAAGAGATTCTCGTTCGAAATATTGCTTATTCAGGATATATTTCGGATGGTATAGCTTACATTCGATTAGAGCGATTCTCGCGAACTGCGGGAGATGATCTACGTAATGCGATCAAAGATCTTCGACTCAAAGGAGAATTGAAAGGGTTAGTGCTTGACCTGCGCGATAATCCAGGCGGATTACTCGAAAGCGCGGTTGATGTTGTTTCCATGTTCATGCCGGAGAACAGTTTAGTCGTTTCAACACGCGGGCGCAAGATTACTTCTGAGCGGAGGTACACTTCTTCGGAACCCCCCATGCTTCGCGATTTGCCATTAATGATACTAGTAAATCGATTTAGTGCCAGCGCCAGCGAAATTGTCGGTGGAGCGATACAAGATTTGGATCGTGGTATTGTTGTAGGAACCCGTACGTTCGGCAAAGGATTGGTGCAGACCATCACACCGCTTTCGGAAAATTCATCGTTAAAAATGACTACAGCGAAATATTACACTCCAAGTGGACGGTGTATCCAAGAAATTGATTACGAACATCGAGATGGCGATGGTAATGGAACAACCGTACCCGATAGCTTGAAACATGAATTTCGTACCGCTCATGGTCGGCGTGTTTGGGAAAGTGGCGGAATTCTTCCCGATACGATTGTTACGGATTCTCTCCATAGTACATTTCTCGATGAACTCAACCGAAAAGCAATGTTCTTCAAGTATGCAAACCGCTATGCTGCCGAGAATAAAACACTTTCCGACAGCTTTGAAGTAACAAACAAGCAGATCGAGGACTTTGACGCTTTCCTCAAGGACAAAGGGTTCGAATGCGAGGAAGAAGGTGAAGTGAAGCTGCAAGAACTGCGTATGCTTGCCACTGATGCTCGGTACGACAAAGCGTTCGTGGATGGCATTGAGAAGTTAGAAACTATTCTCAAGGGAGATAAGGGCAGACAGATTTATCGCTTTCAGGAGGAAATCCGGACTACACTCAAGACGGAGATTCTTGCGCGGATGAAAGGTGACAAAGCTCGTTTTGAATCAACATTTTCACGAGATAAACAATTGCAGACAGCAATTGGCATCATTAACAATAAAAAGATTTACGACAAATTGTTAGGTGTGAAAGGAAAATAGGCTGAAATTCAATTGATGTCTTAATTTTTTATTAAAGTTTGCTTTCAGAGTTCTTCTTTGATAGTATTCTTTTAGACATGTCAAGTACAATATGTATGAGAGGAGATTACCAAGATGGCAAGCCGAGAAACGAAAGTTGTGGTTGCGGTGCAGACGTTTCAATCGTCGATTCTGATTGCGATGAGCGATCATTTCAAGAAAATATTTAAACCAGAGGAGATAGTGCTGCGATCTGTGACAGGTGAAACTGCCACGCAGAAGGACCACTTAAAACGAATACTCACACAAGTAAAACCCACAGCCTTAATTGCGATGGATATAAATCCTGATCCTGACATGGTTTCCGCCTACACTGCAGCGAAAGTTCCTATAGTGCTTATAGACGAAGAAGGACCTGGTATGTCTGTCATTGCCACGGATAATTACATGGGCGGTCGCATAGCCGGGGAGTATTTGATTTTGAAGGGCAGAAAAAAAATCGCTATTGTTACCGGAAGAACTCAGATAAAAGGTAGTTATAACGCGGATCAAAGACTCAATGGGTTCCAACAGGCGCTCAAAGCTAAGGGGCTCTCCATACCGCAAGGGTGTACGATCGAGGTAATCAATTACTCTCGTGAAGATGGTATTGCGGTGATGCCGAAATTATTGGATGCTGGCGTCGATGCTATTTTTTGTGCCGCAGGTGATAACTGCGCACTAGGACTAATAACTGTTGCGAAGGAGCGGAAAGTACGTATTCCGGATGATATTTCCATTGTGGGTTTTGACGACTTGCTCATAGCGCAGATTTCAACTCCTAAGCTTACTACAATCAGGCAACCTTTGATGGAGATAGCAGAAGCTGCGTATAAGATGGTTGTGACCCAAAGAGACGAAATCCTTCGCAAGCCCCAGAAGATCATATTCAAACCTGAGCTAGTGGTTCGCCAATCGGCATGAAATCCTGATTCGAACATATGTAATGGTTGGTTCGGATTTCTTGCGGTAGCAATGTTGAACGGTGTCCTGCGCGAGCTTCTCTTTAAACCGTACATTGACGATTTAATTACTCATCAAATCTCTGTATTCCTAGGCATTAGTCTCTTCAATCTTTTAAGTGGTTCTTCGTGAAACGCTAGCAGTTTATATCTTCAAGTCAAGCGTGTATCGCCGGATGTGTCTGGCTGGCAATGACAATATACTTTGAGTTTCTCATCTTTCATTCTGCAAGAGTAATATTGTGGGATATTCTTCCTCATGACTAATATATTCTCGAAGGTTGAATCGGGATTTTCCTGCTCGTGAGTAACAATTGCTCTGCCAGTCGTGTGGGGATGGATAAAGAGATAGGTTAAAATATTTTCGGTTCATGTGTATTCCTTGCCTTTCCATTATCCGATAGGTACATTCATCCACAGTATATTCTCTTATTCCCAATCATAAGGACTGATCCATGGAAAATATTCTCTTATTCATCGAATCCAACCATTCCCAGTATCTTTCCGAATTAAAAGAACTCCTTGCCATCCCGAGTGTCAGTTCGCAGAGCGAGCGTAAGCCCGAGATGCACCGCACAGCTGAGTGGCTAAAAAACCATATGACGAATATCGGTCTGCAAAATGTACAGATATTGGAAACAGAAGGTCATCCGGTTGTCTATGCTGATTGGTTAGGTGCCGCGGGTAAACCGACGATCCTTATTTATGGACATTACGATGTTCAGCCGGAAGACCCTGTTGATTTATGGAAGACTCCGCCATTCGAAGCAACGGAACGTGATGGTCATCTCTATGCACGCGGAGCTGCAGACGATAAAGGGCAGATTTTTATCCATCTTAAAGCTCTCGAGGCATTTCTGAAAAATGGCGGAACACTGCCGGCAAATATAAAAATCATTTTTGAGGGGGAGGAAGAGATTGGCAGTGAACATCTCAGCAAATTTATCGCTGATCATAAAGATCTACTGAAGGCTGATCTTATTGTTATTTCCGACTCTGATTTTTTTGCGAAGGGAGTTCCTTCGGTCACCTATGGATTACGCGGAATTTCGTATATGGAAGTGGAGGTGACCGGACCAAACAGCGATCTGCACTCTGGTTCGTTTGGCGGATCGGTGCACAATCCCATTCAGGCATTAACGGAGATGATTGCGTCTCTGCACGATAACAATGGACGGATCACTGTCAAAGGAATGTATGAAGATGTTCGCCTGTTGACGAAAGCAGAACGAGCAGCCTTCAAGAAACTCCCATGGAATGACAGGAAGTACGCAAAATCGCTTGGGTTGAAACAACTCTATGGTGAGAAAGGATTTACGACGCTTGAACGGCTCTGGGCGCGACCGACACTTGAATGCAATGGCATCTGGGGCGGCTACACGGGTGAGGGGGCAAAGACCGTGCTTCCCTCGAAAGCATTTGCGAAAATTTCCATGCGTCTTGTGCCCGATCAATCTTCGGCGAAGATCGCAAAACTTTTCGAAAAGCATATAAAAGCGATTACACCCAAAACCATTGATGTAAAAGTACGCGATTTGCATGGCGGAGATCCGGTGCTTACACCGATCGATAGTCCGGGTGTTCAAGCCGCGGTAGCTGCGCTGGAAAAAGGATTTGGCAAGAAACCGCTTTACCAGCGGGACGGCGGTTCCATCCCTATCGTTGTGGATTTCAAAAGACTGCTTGGCATCGACTCTGTTCTGCTTGGTTTCGGTTTGCCGGATGAGAATGCCCACGCACCAAACGAATTTATCGATCTCGACAACTTCTTTGGCGGTATCAAAACAGCCGCACACTATTATAATGAATTGCCGCAATTTTGGAAGAATAAAAAGAAAAGATGAATCGCAAATAAATGATGAATTAAATATGTTGCCTCGCAGGAATGCGGGTTTTTTTATGTATGAAAACACAAGTGCGATTTTGTTAAGGTCGCAATCCGTTTTGTTTTTCAGTCCCATCTGTGAACTAATTTGTCCATCAAATTGTTAAACAATTAAGCATTGTGATAAGCTTGTTTGGAAAGGGATATCTCATGAGACTATTGCCGGAAGATTTACCGAAGACAACCATCATTCCAAACATTATAAAGAAAAAAAAATCGAATCGGCTCATTGGAGAAAAGAGTCCTTACCTCCTACAGCATGCTTTCAATCCTGTCGATTGGTACCCGTGGGGAGAAGAAGCGTTCGAAAAAGCATTGAAGGAAGACAAACCGATTTTTCTTTCTATCGGGTACTCCACATGCTACTGGTGCCATGTTATGGAGCGTGAAGTATTCGAGAATCAATCTATTGCAGACCTGATGAATCTCATGGTTGTCAGTATTAAGGTGGATCGGGAAGAACGGCCTGACATAGATCAAATCTATATGACTGCACTCCAGGCAATGACAGGGAATGGCGGATGGCCCATGTCGATCTTTATGACTCCTGACCGTAAACCCTTTTTTACAGCAACATACATTCCACCGGACACTCGATACGGGAGAATAGGATTTTCGGAATTATTGCATTCTATTTATCGTATCTGGACAAATAGGCGGACGACTGTTCAGGAAACCTGCAAGAAAATCAATGATTTAATAATCGAATCGTCAACTCCACCAGTGAGCGATGTATCGATAACGGAGCATGTGCTGACTGATTGCTTCAATCATTTCGAAAAGAGTTTCGACGTCACATATGGCGGATTTAGCAATGCCCCAAAATTTCCGCGCCCTTCCATTTTCAATTTTCTTTTCCGCTATTATCATCGAACAGGGAATTGCACCGCACGCGATATGGCGTTGACCACATTACAGAACATGGCAAAGGGGGGAATGTACGATCAGCTTGGCGGTGGGTTTCATCGGTATTCTACAGATGAACGATGGCACGTTCCACATTTTGAAAAAATGCTGTACGATCAAGCGCAGTTGGTAATATCGTATCTTGAGGCATTTCAAATCTCACAGGATCCATTTTTTGCACAAATAGCCCGCGAAGTACTGGCGTATGTAGAACGTTCCCTAATGTCTCAGGGAGGAGGATTCTATTCAGCGGAAGATGCAGAAAGCGCTCTTATGGCTTGGTATCCAGATAAGAAAAAGGAAGGAGCTTTCTATGTCTGGAAAAAAAGCGAAATCGATAGAGTGCTGAATAAAAAAGCGGCTAAAATTTTCGAATTTATCTATGGAATTAAGGAACAGGGAAATGTTCTTTCGGATCCAGGGCGAGAATTTCTTGGAGAGAATGTTTTGCATATAATTCACTCTGTTGAAGAAACGGCACATTCCTTACACGAGGATACTGAAGACGTACAGGCATATTTCGACATCGCAAGAAAGGAACTCTTTGAAAAACGCGACCAACGTCCCAAACCATCGATAGATGATAAAATATTATTGTCATGGAACGGATTGATGATATCTGCGTTCGCCCGTGCTTCGCAAGTACTGAAGGACAAGTCGTATCTTGATGAGGCTTCGAAAGCAGCGCGGTTTCTTTTGACAGTCCTCACTGAACCGGGAACAAGAAGATTGCTCAGACGGTACAGAGACGCTGAAGCAAAGTTCGAAGCACACCTTGCCGATTATGCTTTCTTTATCCAAGGACTGCTTGATCTTTATGAAACATCATTTGAGATTGAATGGCTGCGAATAGCAATCAAGTTAACCGAAGAACAGATTGGTTTGTTCTATGATTATAGTCACGGAGGGTTTTTTGATATTTCGGGAAATGATCCCACCATCCTCGTGCGGATGAAAGAAGCGTATGACAATGCAGAACCGAGCGGCAATGCGATTGCGATTCTGAATTTACTCCGCTTGTCGCAGATGATTGGAAATGAGCAGTACCGTGAGATAGCATCGAAGTCCATACAGTGCTTCAGTAAGAATATTGAAAATAATCCTTTTGCGTTTTCACAGTTGTTGGTTGCGATAGATTTCAGCCTTTCTAAGCCGATGCAAATTATTCTTGCGGGGAATCAAGACCATCCTATCTTTCGCGATATGCTAAACGAGATTTATTCGCGATTCCTCCCAAAAAAGATTGTCCTTTTTGCAGATAGCGCTGAGGGACAGGAGTTCCTGAGCAAACATGTCCCCTTTTGGGGAACACTTGGTTTAATGAATGGACGACAAGCGGTGTATATATGTAAACAATATGCTTGTGAACTTCCAACATCAGATATTCAAACACTGATTCGAATTCTTGATCGGAAATTGGAAAAATGAACAACATGGAATGATGAAGTCGTAGAGCCCTCTCTTTATGAATACGTGCTGTTACCTTTTTTACAGATGTCATTCTTTTTACTTTTGGAGAAAATTATGAATTCAAGTTTTGATATTCCAATCACCTCGTCTCAAATGGAAGTCATTATGAGCATGGAGGGATTTGTTGGAGAACAATTAGAAACATTGCTGTTGAATGTCAACGAAAGCTGGCAGCCATCGGACTTTTTACCTGACCTCGTTACTAAAAACTGGAATGAGCAACTCGCAGAATTTCGTACGCGTGCGCAAAGTTTATCCGATGATGTGCTGGTAATTCTTGTCGGGGATATGATAACTGAAGAAGCGTTGCCAACCTATCAAACATGGCTCAACCGGCTGAATGGAATAACGGATCCCACAGGCGCAAGTCCGACACCGTGGGCGCGATGGAGCCGCGGTTGGACAGCGGAAGAAAATCGTCATGGCGATCTGCTCAGCAAATATCTTTATCTCACCGGGCGTGTCGATATGCGTTCAATTGAAACGACAATTCATCATCTTATTAATAATGGCTTCGATCCACAAACATAAAACGATCCATATCTCGGGTTTATCTATACTTCGTTTCAGGAACGGGCGACAAAAATATCTCATCGCAATGTTGGCACTCTTGCTAAAAAAGCGGGTGAAGATTGTCTCCATAAAATATGCGGCATGATTGCAGGCGATGAAGCGCGACACGAGAAGGCATATAAATTATTCATGTCAAAAATCTTCGAACTTGATCCTGCCTATGCAGTTCTTGCTTTCGCAAAAATGATGAAAGCAAAAATTGCCATGCCTGCCATCCTCATGGATGATGGAAAAGATAGGGGGCTTTATACGAAGTTTTCCCTGGTCACACAAAAAGCCGGTGTCTATACAGCAAAAGATTATACAGAGATTATCGGAACATTGGTTCATGAATGGAAAATTGCCGGATTGACTGGAATATCGGGAGCATCAGCAAAAGCACAAGATTATTTATGCACACTTTCCGAAAGATATCACCATCTTGCAGAACGTATGAAATTCTCCGGTGTAGAGAAGTTCAGCTGGATTTATGACAGGGAAATTGTCCTTTCTACGATATCATAAAGGTTTCGCGTAAAAGCATGTGAGGATTGATTGATGTCGGCTTGCCCGTTGAGAGTTTGAAGAAAGAAATGGAAAAGCTGAAATCAAGGAGTATTCTGTATTGATTACTACATAGCCCTTTTTTCTTATGTTTGCATTTCGTATTATCCCATAGGGAATAAAGAGACACAATAGAACATTCATGAAAATATATACAAAAACCGGCGACAATGGAGATACATCGCTTTTTGGCGGTAATCGCCTCCCGAAAAGTAATCTCCGTATTGATGCATATGGTACAGTAGATGAATTGAATGCACAGCTTGGCGTTGTCCGCGCTCTCAAGCCTCCCGCCGAAATTGAGAGTATTCTTGAACAACTTCAGAATCAATTGTTTGTCCTTGGCGCCGATCTTGCAACTCCCATGGACACTGTATCTTCGAAAATACACCGTATTCAGCAAGATCACATCCAAAATCTAGAAAAAATCATTGATCAGATGGATAGACATCTGAAGCCATTGCAATCATTTATTCTTCCGGGTGGTCAGCTCATAGGTGCGCAGATGCAACTTGCCCGCACGGTCTGCCGCCGTGCAGAACGGCTTGTGGACGCATTAGGTAGAAAAGAGGACATAGGAAAATTCCCACTGGTATATCTGAACCGCTTTGCCGATCTTTTATTTGTTCTTTCCCGATATGCAAATATGCGTGCAGGGACAGAAGAGACGACGTGGAACGAGAGTACAAAAATGAATCTTGATGGAGAATGAAAGAAAAGTTTATCGCGCTTCGTTTTACTGTTGCTTTTCTATTTGACTTCTCATACATTCTCTCTGATTCTTTCCCGTTATTTTGTATTATTCCATGACGCTGTAATTAGATAATCATAAGGGGCTGTTGCTGTGTCTACCGTACTATCCATTCTCTTGCTTGAAGACGATCCGTCGTCTATTCGGCTCTTTACGCGTAAAGTGCAATCTGCTCCAGTTGAAATCGTCGTTAAGGAAGCTCGCAACAGGGAAACATACATTCGCGAACTTGAATTATCGAAATTCGATTGTATTGTGATAGATTACACCATCCCGGATATCACGGGAATAGAAGCGCTTCAGCTCTCCAAAAAGATGTCACCCGATACACCGACAATCATTTACACGGGTTCAGTAGGGGAAGAGAAAGCCGTTGAGTGTATGAAGGAAGGTGCGGCTGAATTTCTACTGAAGACGAACAGCATTCGATTGGTTCCGGCTATTCTTTCTGTTGTAAACCAAAAACGTGAGCGTGAAGCGCGCTTGCAGGCAGAAGAAGCACAGAAACAAAGTGAAGCACGATTCCGGTCGCTTGCAGAAACCAGCACTGCTGCGATTTTTATTTATCATGGTGAAAAATTCGTTTATGTCAACTCTGCTGCAGAACAGCTTACCGGGTATACAAACGATGAACTGCTACATAAAACGTTTTGGGAGTTGACGCACCCGGATCACCTAGAAATGATTCGGCAGCGAAGATCAGCACAACAGAGAGGTGAGAGGGTACCGTCTCGGTATGAATTTAAGATCGTTACGAAAGATGGAACAGAACGATGGTTGGATTTTACTGTAAGCTCAATTCATTTTGAAGGTGCTCCTGCTTCTCTCGGCATTGCGTTGGATATGACGAATCAGAAAAAGCTGGAACAGCAGGTTCGCCGATCACAGAAAATGGAAAGTGTGAGTACGCTCGCCGGCGGTGTCGCACATGATTTCAATAACATCTTTAATATCATCTCAGGATATGCTTCAATGACCGAACACCATATAGGTGATCCTGATAAACTGAAGCACGATATCAAGACGATCCTCGATGCTTCTGCTCGTGGAGTATCACTCGTTCGGCAGCTTGTGACGCTTTCTGGAAAAACGGAAGTAAAAAATGAACAGGTCGATGTGAATCTCGTTATGAAAGAAATTGTTTCACTTCTTCAGGCAACGTTCCCTAAAACTATTGAAATTCTTTCAGATTTTAGTAACGCGGTCTATTTGACAATCGCAAATCGCAGTCAGTTACATCAAGCACTCCTCAGTATTGCTATGAATGCACGGGATGCGATGCCTGATGGCGGAACACTGCGGTTTGCAACAAAACGTATAAGCGGCAAAAAGCTTCAGCAGCAAAATCCAAATGCACAAGCCAGCGATTACGTACACATTGCTGTTTCAGATACTGGGAAAGGAATGGATGAAAAAACGAAAACCAGAGTATTCGATCCGTTCTTTACGACCAAAGAAAAGGGGAGTGGAGCGGGACTTGGTCTTTCTGTTGTCTATGGAATTCTTGGAAGTTATCATGGGTTTGTCGATGTCGATTCCGCGGTTGATCAAGGGACAACCATGCATGTGTTCCTTCCGCTGGCGGCTTCTGTAAAACCGGTTCCGCGTGCAAGGGAAGATTTTATCAAGATTGACGGCGGAGATGAAACTATTTTGGTTGTGGAAGATGAATCTACCCTCTGTGAATATCTCAAAGTGCTTTTAGAAGAAAAAGGGTACAGTGTTCTGCAAGCTTCTGATGGGAGTGAAGGTGTAGAATTGTTCAGCAAACATCAAAAAAAAATCTCACTTGTTATTTCTGATCTCGGCATGCCGAAACTCGACGGATTAGGTATGCTGCGGAAAATGAAAGAAATGCAGCCGACGGTGAAAGTTATCATGACGAGCGGCTTGGTTGATCCTGAACAGCAATCGGAAATTCTGCTGTCCGGAGCCAGAGATTTTCTCCCGAAACCATACAATGGAAGAGAAGTCCTTCTCCGCGTGCGCGAAATTCTTGATTCATGAATGAATAAATTGTCTGATACTTCGATTCATAAAAGTCGTACGACTGAGATTATATTTTGGTTTTCTTGACTCACGCGCAAGTTTCCGGTATATTAATAAAACATTGAGCATATATTTTTTTATCGGAATGTACTGTAGCACTTCATGTTAACGGAATTTGGCAAAGCCTTCATCTTTCTTCTCCTCGGCGTCATCTTTGTTGTTCTTGGTCTCTTTGGCGCATGGATTTTTCGACCTCACCGCCCGTATCCCGAAAAAAATGCAACGTATGAATGTGGTGAAGAACCCGTGGGCAGCGCATGGATTCGACTAAACGTACGCTTCTATGTTATTGCACTTGTCTTTCTGATTTTCGATGTCGAGGTGGCTGTTCTCTTTCCATGGGCGCTTGTCTATCGGCAGTTTGGGCTGTTTGGATTTCTGGAGATGGCGGTTTTCCTTGTGATTCTCTTCGTAGGCTATGCATACGTATGGATTAAGGGAGATCTCGATTGGGATAAACCGAAACCTGAAATTTCTGTCATCAAACGAACAATCGTTACAGCGATAGGGATGGACAGCAAACATGTTTTTGTAGATGATGACGAAATGGTGGAGTAAGAACCATTGGGACTTCTTGATCAGCGATTTGAAAACGGTAATGTCTTTATTACTTCTCTTGACGGTCTTCTGAATTGGGCACGTCTCTCATCGCTCTGGCAAATGCAATTTGGGCTCGCATGTTGTGCAATTGAAATGATGGCAGCATCGGCATCCAACTTCGATATTATGCGCTTTGGCGTTATTCCGCGTGCAACTCCCCGGCAGGTGGATGTCATGTTTGTTGCCGGTACTGTTACTATTAAAATGGCCTCAAGAATTAAACGACTCTACGATCAAATGTCTGAGCCGCGATATGTCATTTCGATGGGAAGCTGCGCAACGTGTGGCGGGCCATATTGGGAACACGGATATCATGTCCTCAAAGGTGTTGATCGCGTTATTCCGGTGGATGTGTATATCCCCGGCTGTCCGCCCCGGCCAGAAGCTTTGCTCGAGGGGATAATGAAGCTGCAGGAAAAAGTACGTAAAGAGAGTATAGTAAAGAAACGAGCATAAGAGCATGACAGCTCAAGATATATTCGATATCCTGAAGGTCAAATTTAGTGATGCACTCACTGAGAAGAAATTCGATACGGTGCAACCATGGGTTCGCATCGCTCCGAATAAAACAAAAGAAATTTGTTTTTTCCTCCGCGATGATAGCGCGATGCAATTCGATTATCTCTCGTGTTTAAGCGGAATGGATTACAACAACGGAACCTTCGGCGTCGTGTATCACCTTACTTCCATCGTTCACAAACACAAAATTGTTCTCAAGACCTTTTGCACAAAAGACAATATGCACATTCAGTCTGTCAGTGCTGTGTGGGGAACCGCCAACTGGCACGAGCGCGAAGCTTTTGATCTCTATGGTATCATTTTCGATGAACATCCCGATCTGCGTCGTCTTCTTATGCCGGACGATTGGGAAGGTCATCCGCTTCGCAAAGATTATAAGGTTCAGGAATTCTATCACGGGATGAAGGTCCCTTCTTGAAGTCGAATGATTGATCAGACTATGCTGCAACCTCCAACACTACCTACGAATTATACTGTGAAACAAGGTCATATCAAGACGTCGACCGGCAAGACCATTCGTACAGAAGAGATGATTATCAACATGGGTCCGCAGCATCCATCGACCCATGGTGTGTTGCGACTTGAGATTGTTGTCGATGGTGAGATCATCGTCGATTGCATTCCCCATATTGGATACCTGCATCGATGTTTTGAGAAACACTGTGAACACATGACAAATTACCAAATGGTGATTCCGTATGCGGACCGAATGGACTATTGCTCGGCAATGACCAATGAATGGGCATTTGCACTTGCCGCCGAACGTTTGCTGAAAATCGAAGTTCCGGAACGCGTGGAGTACATCCGCGTAATCATGGCAGAGCTGCAAAGAATTGCAAGTCACTTGATTGCTGTTGGAACCTATGGCATTGATTCAGGTGCTTTCACACCGTTCCTCTATACGTTTATCGACCGTGAAAAAATTCTCGACTTATTCGAGATGACATGCGGTGCACGATTGTTGTATAATTATATCTGGATCGGCGGACTTTCGCATGATCTGCCGCCGAAATTTATCGAGCAAGCGAAAGATTTTGTGGAATATTTTCGTCCGCGCCTCAAGATGCTGAACGACTTGTTGTCATATAATGAAATTTTTGTGAAACGGACTGCGAATGTTGGCGTGTTGCCGAAAGATGTCGCCATCAATTACGCGGTCAGTGGGCCGCAGCTTCGCGGCTCTGGTGTCAACTGGGATTTGCGGCGCGACGATCCTTATTCTATCTACCATAAACTTGAGTGGGAACCGCAGGTTGGAAAAGGTGAGATGGGAACGGTTGGTGATTGCTGGGACCGGCATATCGTTCGCATGCACGAGATGGAACAATGTCTCAACATTATAGAGCAGGCGCTTGCCGGATTGCCGGAAGGCAACGTGAAGGCAGCGATTCCGAAACGTATCCGCCCTGAAAAAGATGCAGAAATCTATGTTCGTACAGAATCATCGCGCGGCGAACTTGGATTTTATATTGTGAGTGATGGAACAGCGAGTCCATTTCGTGTGAAAGCACGCGGGCCCGCTTTTGTAAATTTGAGTGTATTGCCTGAAATTGCCAAAGGCGCTATGATTGCCGATCTCGTGCTCATCGCTGGAAGTATAGATATTGTGCTTGGTGAAGTGGATCGATAAAAACAAAATAATAAATCCTAAATAATGAGTAGGATTGAAAAATTAGAATTTCGAATTTGATAATGGAAATTATACAAAAACTATTTGCGAATGAACTGATTGTCTCGATCCTTCTGAGCTTGCTTCCACTTGTCTTCATTATTGCGTATGCACTTGTGGTGCTTTATACTGAAATGAAGGTCGCGGCGCATATTCAAGATCGAGTTGCCTATATGCGTACCGGTTGGCATGGTTTGTTGCAGCCCATTGCCGACATGCTGAAGCTTTTACAAAAAGAAGACATCATTCCTGACAAAGCAGATAAACTCCTTTTCCGTTTGGCGCCGATTATTGCATTTGTTGGAACATATGCTGCATATGCAGTCCTTCCGTTCAGCAGCATCTATATTGGATCCAACATCAATCTTGGAGCATTCTTCTTGGTAGCGGTTGGCTCACTCGTTGTCGTTGGCATTCTGATGGCTGGATGGGCATCGAACAACAAATGGTCTCTCTTCGGAGGTGTTCGCTCAGCAGCGCAAATGATCAGCTACGAAATTCCGACTGCAATTGCCATCATCATCGTCGTGATGATAACCGGTTCGCTCAACCTGCAAGATGTCACGAAGTTTCAGGATGGCGGCATTGGTAATTGGGTAGTGTTTGGCGGTCCATCGCCATGGCTTCAGAAGCTCATGCTGATGCCGTTTACGATCATTACATTCTTCATTCTGTTTGTTTCCTCCATTGCCGAAGTGAATCGCACACCGTTTGATTTACCAGAAGCTGAATCTGAGTTGGTGCAAGGATTTAACACTGAATACAGCGGCATGCGTTTTGCGATGTTCTATCTTTCTGAATACGCAAACTTATTCACAGTTTCAGCTGTAGGTATAGCGCTTTTTCTCGGTGGCTGGTCAAGTCCGTTTGGCACTTTTATGTCTGGGCCGGTGTGGGGAATCTTTTGGTTTGTTGCGAAGGCATATATATTTGTGCTAGTACAAATTTGGGTGCGTTGGACGCTTCCTCGTTTGCGCGTAGATCAATTGATGTATGTCTCATGGAAAGTCTTGACGCCGTGGTTGTTTGTATGTCTTCTCTCGGTCGGTTTAATATTGGTTTTATGATGGAAAGAGTAAATCGTATATCATTCAATCGTCGATTGAAAATTTATTAAATGCCTGCTGTCGGAACATATTTTTATAATATCTTTCATTCCCTCTACACTGTAATAGTAGGAATGAAGATCACGATCAAGCATCTCTTCACGCATTCGGCGACGGTGCAATATCCAACCGTCAAGATGAAAATTCCCGAACGGGCGCGCAACCGCTTGTATGTCAATATTGACGACTGTATCGGATGCGATCAATGCTCTATGGCATGTCCGGTTGATTGCATTACTATCGACACAATTAAATCGACGCCGGATGTTGATCTCGGGTTGACATCGAAGAATACAAAGAAACGCCTTTATGTTCCGCGTTTTGATATTGATATTGCAAAGTGCTGTTACTGCGGGTTGTGCGTATGGCCATGTCCGACCGATTGCATTGTGATGACGGATGTGTACGAATTTTCAGAATTCGATAGAAAAAAATTGATTTACAGTTTTAGCAACATGTCAACGGATGAAATTGCCGGTGCACAAGAGCGTTTGAAGAAATATGACGAGGAGCAAGCCGCAAAGAAAGCAGCGGTAAAAGCTGCGGCTCCAATAACACCTCCATCGTCGAAACCGGAATCATCTGCAAGCTAACGGCGTGTTCTTTTAACTTTTAACTTGATCTCAATGGATCTCTATACAATAATTTTTTACATCTTTGCATTGATTACGCTTGGTGCGGCATGTATTGTGGTGTTTTCGCGAAACATTGTGCGGGCGGCATTCGCTTTGTTGTTTGCCTTCTTTGGAGTAGCAGGAATTTATGTGTTCCTTCTCGCTGATTTTATCGCCATCACTCAATTGCTTATTTATGTCGGAGGCATTTTAGTCTTAATTCTCTTTGGTGTGATGCTTACGAGTCACCAAATTCATGTGGATGCAAAGACCGGGACGGTGCAAACGTTGCCAGCAGTTATGATTGTTGCGGCGTTGGCAGGAACACTCATTGGTATCTTCTGGTCAACCAATTGGAATGTGAATCCGCAATTGGAGATAATGGACAAAACGGCTCCGCAGATCGGTGAACTGCTGCTTACGAAATACTTATTACCGTTTGAAATTGCTTCGGTTGTATTACTGGTGGCACTTATCGGTGCGGCGATGATAGCACGACGAGAAAAGAAACCTAAAGACTAAAGAGACTTTTCATAATGCAAGAATTTATCAATTGGCTTCAGCATCCCGGATTGACGCACTTCCTGATTCTCAGCGGGTTGCTCTTTTCACTGGGACTGTTCGCTATCTTATCGCGTCGTAATGCCATTATGGTGTTGATGGGAATCGAATTAATGCTCAATGCCGCCAACATCAATTTCGTTGCATTTTCCCGTTATGTGACCGCAACACTTGATGGACATATCGTTGCAGTGTTTGTGATCATTCTTGCAGCGGCTGAAGCAGCTATTCTTCTTGCCATCGTGTTGAATATCTATCAAAACTTCAACACTGTGAATGTCGACGAAATCAATCAATTAAAAGATTAGAATTTTGAATTTCGCATAGGACTTATGTCTCAAGAAACCTTACTCATACTTGCTGTTGTTGTCTGGCTCTTACCGTTGCTGGATTTTATTGTTCTCATTTTCTTGAACAAGCGCATACTGCGTTCCGGCGATTGGGTCGGTACTTCGATTCTCTTTGCCGCACTCGTGATATCGTTTACAATTCTTTTTGTAAAGCTTTGCGCATATCACGATCGAACTTTGCAAACTGCGTTCACCTGGGTGAATTTCGGCAATGTGCCCGGTGTCGGCGAGATGAAAATGGAACTTGGATTGATGATCGACAATGTGGCAGCAATTATGCTCGTTGTTGTTTCCATCGTGAGTGCGCTCGTGCATCTCTTCTCTATCGGCTATATGCATGGCGATGTGCGTTACGGACGTTATTTCGCTTACCTCGGACTCTTTACTTTCTCGATGTTTGGTATCGTGCTCACCAACAACTTCTTTCTTATGTATGTATCGTGGGAATTGGTTGGATTGAGTTCATACCTGTTAATCGGACACTGGTTTGAGAAAAAGGCTGCAGCGGATGCAGGAAAGAAAGCATTTATTGTCAATCGTGTTGGGGATGTCGGAATGTTTATTGGAATCTTAATTCTCTATGCAACATTCCACACATTCAGTTTTGATGTCATTTTTGAATCGATCAATTCTGGTACTATTCCGTTCGGAAGCGAATCTTGGTTGACTGCTGCCGGAATTCTTATTTTTTGCGGAGCGATAGGTAAATCGGCACAGTTTCCTCTGCATGTCTGGCTGCCGGATGCAATGGAGGGCCCCACACCCGTCAGCGCGCTGATCCATGCCGCAACGATGGTTGCCGCCGGTGTGTATTTAATAACGCGTACATTCGCGATGATGACAGCCGATGCGTTGATGGTTATTGCGTACATCGGCGCGATTACAGCTTTTATTTCTGCGACCATTGCAATTGCACAAAACGATATTAAGAAAGTACTCGCGTACTCAACAGTGAGCCAGCTTGGGTATATGGTAATGGGACTTGGTGTTGGTGCTTACAGCGCGGGATTTTTCCATCTCACGACACACGCAATGTTCAAAGCCGGACTCTTCCTCGGTTCCGGTTCTGTCATTTACGCAATGCATAATGCTTTGCATCATGCGAATGACCACCAGACCGACGCCCAGGACATCCGTAATATGGGCGGACTGCGTACAAAGATGCCTATCACATTCTGGACATTTTTGATGTACACACTGGCAATTTCCGGTATACCATTCACTTCGGGCTTCCTCAGCAAGGATGAAATTCTTGCAGGTACACTTGCCTATGGAGAGCTGACAGGTCATTGGATCATTCCAATTGTCGGATTTTTCGTTGCCGGATTGACGGCGTTTTATATGTTCCGTTTAGTAATTCTCACATTCCTCGGAGAACATAAAGATCATCATCGCTTCGACGCAATTCATGAATCTCCGAAAGTGATGACGATTCCATTGATAGTATTTGCAGTGTTGTCATTCTTCGCATTCTATAGTTGGAATCCCATCGGTGCTGCGTCCGGATGGTTCTTTCATGCCGTCGAACGGCCTGAATCTGTCGTACCGTTTGCAGTTGCAGCAGCGAACAATGAAGCATTTGAAGCAACGCTTCATCACGTTCACCTATGGGCGATGTTACTCTCACTAACAGTTGCTGGTATCGGTATCTATGTTGCATTTTCAACATACTACTGGAAAAAGATCAACGCTGATGCAGTTGCCCATGCACCGGTTTTGAAATGGCTCTATAAATTTTTCTTAAACAAATGGTACTTCGATGAGCTGTATCAGGTAATATTTGTAAATGGAACCGATTCTCTCGCAGCGGCCTATCGCTGGTTCGACAATATCATTATAGACGGTTTTGTGAATGGTACGGCAAAGTGGACTATTGGCATTACATACGGCGTGAAGCATACTTGGGAAGAAGGCAGGGTGGGGTCTATCTTCTATTTAACTGTGTTTGCAATGCTGTCATTGTTTATCGGCTGGCAAGTTGCCATAGGATTGTTGATACAGGGTGCAGGTATCGTTGCAAAAATCGAATGTGGTTTGCTTGGTTTAGGCGTTTCGGCTTTGACCTTTTTCCTTTTCTATGTCGGTGTTGGTGGATTCGATAATAAAATTGTTGACGGAATGGTAAATCTTATTGCATATCTTGGAGGTTTTCTTGGGTTGTTAATGAGAAAACTTCAGACGGGCAAAGTGCAGACCTATTTAGCCTTTGTGTTGTTCGGTGTGATGGTGTTTTTCTTGTGGTTCAGATAACCAGAAGTTATCTGGATTTTGTTTTATGGAATATTGAAAAAAGTTTTTAAGAGGAGTTGAAATACATGGCCTATCATTNNGAAGCACGCAGCGCGATGAAATGGACGGCGGTCGGCATTACATTTCTTCAAGTCGTGATTGCCGTGTTGATTTACTTGAACTTCAATTACAATCTGAGCGGCATCAACACGCAAGAGGGGATGCAGTTTGTCGAGAAAGCAAAATGGATCGACATTCAGGGTGTCTCGTGGTTTGGCCATCTGCGGATCGAATATTTTCTCGGTGTTGACGGCATAAGTGTGCCGATGGTGATCCTGACGGCACTCATCAGTTTTATCGCTGTCTTCGCATCATGGAAGATTGATAAGGCGCTTAAAGGATATATGGTGATGCTGCTGTTACTCGATACAGGTATGATGGGTGTATTTGTGTCGCTCGATTTCTTCCTCTTCTATGTATTCTGGGAACTGATGTTGTTGCCGATGTATTTTCTCATTGGTATTTGGGGTGGACCACGTCGCGAGTATGCCGCTATCAAGTTCTTTCTCTATACTCTTGCCGGCAGTGTACTGATGCTGCTTGCGATGATTGCGTTGTATTTCAGTGTTACGATTGCTGATCCGGCGACGGGCGAGAAGATTCACACATTTAATTTGCTGGCAATGATGAATCCTGCAAACTTTCAACCGGATTCGCTGCTTGCTGGATTCGGAACTCAAATGCGCGCATTTGCCTATTTAGCGCTCTTTATCGGCTTTGCTATTAAAGTCCCGATCTTCCCGTTCCATACATGGCTGCCCGATGCGCACGTTGAAGCTCCAACTGCTATCAGTGTTATTCTTGCCGGAGTTCTATTAAAGATGGGAACGTATGGACTGATTCGTATCAGCTTTCCGATCTTTCCGGAGATGGCGCAGAAATATGCATTCGCATTGGCAATTCTTGCTTTCATCAATATTGTCTATGGCGCATTGTGTGCGATGGCGCAAAAGGATTTCAAGAAACTCGTTGCTTACTCAAGTATAAGTCATATGGGAATTGTTTTGCTCGGCATGACAGCGTTGAATACGCAAGGAATGATGGGTGCGGTGTTCCAAATGTTCAATCACGGCACAATCACAGCAATGCTCTTCTTAATCGTCGGCGTGATTTACGACCGTACACACACACGCGACCTTGACGCCTTCGGTGGTTTGGCTTTGACGATGCCTAAATATACAGGCATTGTAACGGTTGCATTCTTTGCTGCACTTGGATTGCCAGGCTTGAGCGGATTTATTTCCGAAGCATTCTCGTTCTTGGGAGCATTTCAGGTCGATAAGCTTCGTATCATCACGATTGCATCGACTCTTGGCATCGTGCTGACGGCCGCATATATGCTGTGGACGCTCCAGCGTGTGTTCCTCGGCAAGGTGAACGAAAAGTGGGGCATATTACCGGATGTCGATGCACGAGAGATTTTTATGCTTGTGCCGTTAGCGATCATTATTCTTGTACTCGGTATTTATCCATCATTTATGCTGAATGTCATGACATCATCGGTGAATCATTTAGTAAATCTTATCGCGCAGAATGGATCGGCTGCCGCATTGCTTCGATATTAGAAATTGCAGAATAGAAATTAATAATGAATATATTCGTTCAACAAGTCCAACAAAATTTGACATGCTTCCTGCCGGAATCGGCATTGGTTGTAACCTTCTGCCTGGCAATACTGGCTGGACTCATCTTCAGAAAAACTCCTAAGGTCGTTGCTTGGCTTGTATTCATCGGAGTTGGAACGGCATTGTTCTTTGCTATTATGCAGGGTGGAATCTCGCAGCAAATTTTCTCCGGTATGATAGCAGTCGACCCGTTTGCCGTATTCTTCAAATCTCTGGCAGCGATTTGCACGCTGACCATCTTCTTGTTCTCCATCTTTTCATCTGAAGTTCAAACAACAGTCAAGCGAATGGCAGAATACTATTCGTTGCTTGTTGCTATGACACTCGGTATGTTCCTGATGGCCGGCGCTACAAATGTTTTGATGATGGTGCTTGCTATGGAATTAACGAGTCTTTCATCCTATATTTTGGCAGGATATACAAAGGAAGCAGCGGATTCGAGTGAAGCGTCATTAAAATACATTATTTATGGTGCAGTCTCTTCCGGTGTTATGTTGTATGGTATTTCCATTCTCTTCGGATTAACCGGAGCAATGGATTATGCCGGTATCAATCACTCGCTCATATTACATGCACCGAATTATTTTGCATTGTTGACAGCGACAATCTTTATTGTTGTTGGATTTGGATATAAGATTTCTGCTGTGCCGTTCCACTTCTGGACTCCGGATGTATACGAAGGCGCACCGATTACCATCACTGCTTTTCTATCCGTTGCATCGAAGGCGGCCGGTTTTGCAATGATGATTCGGTTCTTTAAAGTCATCTTCATCGATACAACAATCTTGGCTGTCCCTGCCGGTATGTGGACTTCGCTGTATGGATTTGAATGGAATAAATTGCTGGCAATCCTTTCTGTTTTGACTATGACACTCGGCAATCTTGTTGCCGTTTGGCAGGATAATCTCAAGAGGCTTCTTGCATATTCCAGTATCGCACATGCCGGCTATATGCTGATGGGTGTTGTTGTTTTGAGTAATCAGGGTATTGCTGCAGTTCTCATATATTTTATGATGTACCTCTTTATGAATCTCGGAGCGTTCTTTGTGGTCATGATGGTTGCCAACAAGACAGGAAGCGAAGACATTAGTGCGTACAGAGGACTTGGGTATCGAGCACCGCTCATCGGCGTGGCAATGGCAATATTCCTTGTTTCACTGACAGGCTTGCCTCCTACTGCCGGCTTCATTGGAAAATTGTATCTCTTTGCTGCGTTGCTGGAAACAAGATGGATATGGCTTGCCGTTGTGGGCGCTGTGAACAGTGTCATTTCTCTCTATTACTATGCCCGAGTTCTTCGCTATATGTTCCTTCGCGATCCGGAAGGACAAACGAGTTCGATCACCTTAGATCGTTCAGAAGCGATTATTCTTCTGGTTCTTGTTATACCGACACTCTTGTTTGGGTTATACTTTGGTCCGCTGGTAGACTTGGCAAATGCATCGGTGCAAATGTTCGGTATTCGTTGAATTTCGGTAATATTTCTATTGCGAACGCTTCTCAATGTCCTTGAGAGGCGTTTGTGTTTTGTGACGCAGGATATTTGTTTGTGTGTTGAGATTTCATTAGATTAGCCACGATTGAAAACGTTGAAATCTTCAGTTGGGAGGAATCATTGGACCAGCAAACTTTAGACATTCTTCTTGTCGATGATGATGAATTCTTTGCAGATATTGTCGCAGGTCAACTCCAGGACGAGTTAAAACATCGCGTAACTATTGCACGAAGCGGCCGCCTGGCGAAGGAATTGCTTGAAAACAGCAGTTCCCATTTTGATATCATTCTCACCGATTACTATATGCCGGAGATGAACGGGCTTGATCTTTTACAATGGATGTACGATAATCATATTGAGACACCCGTGGTTATGTTAACGGCTGTAGGATCGGATCTCGTTGCTGTTGATGCGATGAAACTTGGAGCATACGATTACGTGCGGAAAGAACAACTCGACCTTACACACCTCGGCGTTGTCATCAATGCAACGATTGAACGCCACCAATTCCGCGTTACACAATCCTTTGAAGAAGAGCGTGCGCGGGAAATCAAATTGAACAAGCTGGCGACAGATAAGGTGCGCGATGTCCTCAATGCTATAACACCTACACTCAACTCGGCTCTTGCGAATATGAATGGAGATATCGAAACGCAGGGTGAAGAGCTTTGCACGCAGTTGCCTTCACCGCAACGCGAACAGCTCCATGATTTTTTAAAAAGGCTTCAACATGAAGCAGTAACCTTAGAGACTTCCGTACGTGGATTGCTTGGGTTATATCGAATGCTGTACGCTCACCATGCAGAAGCACGGGAACTCGATCGGTTAAAACGGGAAATTGAAGAGAAGGTCGCGTCGGTCTGATTTATGCTGGTTTTTTCCCTTTGCGATGTACTCGGTCGTATATTAAACGAATTCCATCCAGTACAAGAGATGTTTCCACGTGCTGAATGAGCTGTGAATGGTCTGCAACAAATTTCGAAAAACCGCCTGTAGCGATGACCAAAGCTTTCTTCGCTTCAACATGTTGCAATTCGCTTTGAATACGATGCACCATACCTGTCATTGCATCGACCGTACCCCAGAGAATTCCTGTCTGCATACTGCTCACAGTATCAGTACCGATAATACTATTTGGAAGATACAGGTCGACCTTTGGCAATCTTGCCGTTCGTTTGTGTAAATCTGAAGCAGATGTTTCAATGCCGGGAGCAATGACACCACCAAGATAATCGCCGTTTGAAGCCACAATGTCGTATGTGGTTGCTGTTCCGAAATCAATAATGATGAGTGGTCCGCCATATTTTGCATACCCGGCAATGGCGTTGCAGAGCCTGTCGGCGCCAACCGATTTCGGATTATCATAATGAATAGTTATTCCTAAATCTACATTTGCATTCACGATCAGTGGTTCCTGATGAAGAAACTTTTTGGACAGAGAGACATATATATCAGTGAGATGGGGTACGACTGACGAGATACCGACGCCGTCGATTTTCTCCGTGTCGATCCCTTTTTTCGTAAACATGGTTAGTGCTTGTGCACGGATCTCATCATCTGTTCGTTGGATGGTACTCGGAATGCGCAAATCAGCTTTAAATGTCTCTTCCTCGTATGCACCGATGACCGTATGTGTATTCCCGATATCGATTGCGATGAACATTGTGTCTTCCCGTTCTCCTTTAAATATACTTCTTAACTTTGCATTGTGAAAGTAACATCACCGGCATAACACACTCGCTGGCCATCGGTTGTTGCAAGAACCAGTCCTCCATCAGCGGAAAGACTCATTGCGCGCCCGTGCAGGTGTTCGCCTGCCTGGGTAAGCGTAACCTGTTTTCCGAACATTTTCGTTCGAGCTTTCCATTCATGAAGCGTTACCTCGAACTTGCCTGATTTTATTTCTCCATAAAGTAATTCTAATGATTTCATGATCTGCTGAAATATTTTCCTTCGGTCAAATTCCATGCCGTATTCTTGGCTGAGTGACGTTGCCCGGTCTTTGAGGTCTTCGCTGAAGAGTTTCTGATTCACATTCACTCCGATACCGATGATCGCATAGTCGAGTACATTATGTTGGAATGAACTTTCCATAAGAATACCGCAGCACTTCTTCCCATTCAAGAGTACATCGTTCGGCCATTTGCATTCGCAGCGCGAACCGGTAATATTCTCAAGGGCAAGTGCAACTCCTGCGGCAGCAAAGAATGGAAGCAGCCCAATCCTGTTGATTTCGAGTTTCGGGCGGATGATTGCCGAGAACAATAAGTTGCTTCCAGATTCCGCTTGCCATGTTCTTCCAAGCCGGCCGCGTCCCGCTGTTTGATGGTCAGCTATGACCACAGTTCCTTCCTCAGCACCGGTGCCTGCAAGCGTTTTCGCGCAAGCATTCGTTGAGTCAATGGAATCATACGTGAATATCTTTTTTCCAAAGATGCGTGTGTTCAGTCCGCTTTGAAGCTCTTCCTTTGAATACATTCGCGCGATATCCTATTCTTTGGTAGATTTTTTTATAAGCAGCCGGTTAAAATTCCCGAGTTTCCATCCAAGATCATAAATCATTCGACATATCTTTCCCATTCGTTGAAATAGTATTTTATCGACGGTGTCGGTTGGTTTGTGATAGTCGGCATGGATACCGTCAAAGAAAAAAACGATTGGTACTCCATTCTTTGCAAATTGATAATGATCGCTCCGGTAATAGAATCGTTCAGGATCTTGTTCGTCATTATATTTATAATCAAGCTTCAACTGTTCCGATTCTGCGTTCGCTGCTTGAAGCAGACTGTCAAGCTCAAGACTTATCTTGTCAGATCCAATAACGTATATATAATTGGTGTCTTTGTATGCCTGGTGTACAGTATCAATACGCCCAATCATATCCATATTCAGGTCGGCAATTGTCTGATTCAGAGGAATGATGGGATGATTCACATAATATTGCGAACCTAACAATCCTTTCTCTTCACCTGCTACTGTCAAGAAGAGCATACTGCGTTTTGGTCTAATGGGATTTTTCGCGAATGCCTCCGCAAGTTCCAAAACAGCAGTTGTACCACTGCCATCATCATCCGCACCAGGATAAACAACACCATCTCGGTTCTTTCCTAAATGGTCATAGTGAGCAGTAAAAGCAACAACCTGCGTCTTGAGATCAGGATAACCTCCTGGTAGAAAGCCAAGGACGTTCTCTGTTTGTTTCGTTTCTCGAATAACCTTTGCCTCAATGGTTACGTTTGCGTTGTCGATGAATATCGGCGTGAATTCCTTGATTTGCAGCGCTTCATTTTTTAACTGTTTGAGTGATTTGCCCGATGATCTCAGCACTTCCTCCGCCAAAGCCGGCGATACAAGAAAATGAATACCGGACGGTTGTACATGAGGCATATTGTTCTTCATCCGCATGATTCCCTTATCTGTGCCAAAGTCGCGCATCATTTGCTGTGCATGTTGGAATGTGGCAGGCCCTTCTTCATCCGGAATCATCAGCGTAGCAATCGCTCCAACATCATGGCGAATCGCATAGAGTCGTCGCAACGTCGCCGCCTTTGTTGTATCATTGGCATAATCCTTCGTGCCGATAAAGGCGAATACGACACGTCCGACAAGTTTCGCTTGAGTCGCAGAATCTAATTCCGCATCGGTGAATCCCACAAATGCTGCGGGGCCTGTTACCGTCGTGTCTCTTGCTCCTTCTGATATGAAATCTGTACCCCAGAGGTAACTTTTCTTCTTGCCGCCAATTTCTATAACAATCTTTGTCTCCGGATGAACGCGTGATATTTCGATATCAAAATGTTGGAAATATGTTCCATCATCACCGATAGGTTCCAAATTGAGTTTCTTAAAAATACCGGCAATATATAGTGCGGCTTTCTTCTGGCCTGGGAAGGAAGTCTCGCGTCCTTCAAGGCTATCGGAAGCGAGAATGGTAAGGTTTACTTTAAGGTTGGCATCATTGATGGATTTATAACCGGTCTTCGAGGCCGGATCGATGGCTTGCGCGTATACTAGTACAGAGAAAAATGGCAGAAGTAAAAACAGCCGACGCATATTGGTTCCTTAACAAAAGGTGATAGAAAAGATACGCTAAAAAGCGTGTGAAATGCAAGGTGAACCGAGAGGCCGTCTAAAAAACAAAGAGACAGTCATTGCGAGTGATCCCGACTTGTCGGGAGAATGAAGCCTGCCCGACGGTCAGGCGGGCAATCCGCAAAACAAGGTTTACTAAGCGAAACAGAGCAGAACGTCCCTATAGATTGTTCGGGAAAATGTATTATAAAGAGTGTGATATAGCATTTATCAAGAAGCGCACTATAATAAATCATAAAGAGCAGAGGTGTATTGCAGATTTGAAAATAATGAGAATGAACTTGTTTCGTTTAGTATAATTTGATAGTTTCCAACGGCGTAGTCCTTTCCAACTTTGCTGGATCGCGATCGCGTGGCGCTAAATACGCCGTGGACTTATACATCATCTGGAAGACTGCAAATTTGTAGCCATCCGTTAGCCGGCATTGTTGAAAATCTACAAGGATAATCAATATCGTGGTGCTTATAGATGCTCACACCAGCATGGTAATGTTAACGAATAGAATTTTGAGAATAAAAAATAATTATTGAAAGGCTCTTGCCATGTCAAATAGCAGATCGGCATTAAACGAAATTACACCTTACATATATGGTACAACGCGGCTTGGTGATGATGCTATCCCGCGTGAGCAGAGGATGAAAGTTGCCCGTGCTGCAATGAATACCGGTGTATGGTTCCATACATCCAGGATGTATGGGGATGCCCTTGAAGTACTTGGCGAAGCTTTTGCAGAAGAGCCAATGAAAGTACCCAAGCTCATCATTAAAATTGGATGGGACAATGTTAACCAACTCAGGGGCGTAATCGAAGAAAATCTTAAACCTCTTGGGCGGGACGGAATGCAGCTTGGACAACTATGCCTTGGCGGAGAACTCGCAAATGATTTTGCTCATGGTGGGCACTGCTACAGGGTGTTCCAGGATTTGAAAGATGAAGGACTTGTGCAAGGTTATGTTGTCGAAGCATTCCCCTGGACATCAGAGCCGCCATTAAAAGCCCTTCGCGCTGGTTATACCGAGGGCATTGTTGATGGATTCATCTTTTACCTCAATCCGCTGCAGCGATTTGCCTCTAACGCGCTTTGGGATGAAATTGTTGAAAGGAAGCAATCAATCATTGCCATGCGGACTGTCTCTGGAGGGCCAGTCCACAGACTGCGTGACGTACCGGGCTACGCCTGGAAAGAGTATCTACAAAAACGTGCAGTTGAAGTAGCCCCGATATTTGAAAAATCCGGAATAAAAAGCTGGACGGAATTCTGCATTCGGTTTGCACACAGCTTCCCTCAGGTGAAGGCTACTGTGGGTTCAACGAGTAAAATTGAAAACCTGAATGAGTTCCTTTCTGTAAAAGATACTATTGAACCACTTCCCGAGAACATTATCAGGGAAATTAAAACTCTTCAGTACAAGTGGTCGGATGAACTCGATATCCATGCCGAACCCTGGACTATGTAGGAATATTGGCTGATCAGATGTAATCGTGCGGCCTAACCATTCGAAAAAGAAAAGAGTCAAGTAGACAGAATACTTTCGCTTCATCGAATGAAGTAGATGCCGAGTTCATATTTAAGATGTGAAAGTTTTCAGTGCAACAGTCCGTTCCGACTTTTAAACGGAACACGATCGCGTGCCGCAAAAAGCGCCACGGACCTACTTTTCCACCGTCTTTCGCGGTTTACGCGTCCGCCATATTCTGGGCGGATTGCCGGATATGCCATCCGATAGTCAGCGTATCATTATCTGATTAGAACTTCATTTTTTGGTTTCTGGATTAACTTCCCTTTATTTATCTGGCATATAAACTTAAATCCTGTCCACGAACTATATGCCTTTTTTTCCTATCATCCTGCCATAACAAGCTTGCTTTATCCGAAACATTGGCAGACAACCTGCCAGAATGCTAAAACGATGTTTCCCAACCTCTTAAAATCAACCATAATCAGCACTTTTCTGCCTGGCACGTCGCTTGATGTAGATATAGCAGATCACAAATAAAAATATAAAAAGGAGATACAACAATGTTAGTACGATTCGATTCACCAAGAACTTACGATAATCTGATCGAGAATTTCTTTTCATCTGATGTGCTGCCAAACCGTTGCACGGTACCGGCTTTGGACATCGTTGAAAAAGAAAACGAGATCGTTGTCAATGCAGAATTACCGGGCGTCAAGAAGGAAGATGTTAAAATCACTTTTGAAAATAATATTCTGACTCTGAGCAGCGAACAGAAACCTTCCGAGGTTTCGGAGAAGGATACCGTTCTGTTGAAAGAAATCCGTAACTCGGGTTTTGATCGCTCTGTTAAGTTCGGATATCAAATCGATGCGGCCAAGATCTCCGCAGAAATGAGTGATGGTGTCTTAACAATAACTTTGCCGAAAACAGAAGAAGCAAAGCCGAAACAGATCGAAGTAAAAGTAAAATAATCTTCGCAGGCGTATATAATTATTTACTCCTGCAATAATCGGTCGGGTTGTCTGGTGGGATGACCCGGCCTTTTCTGATTTTCAAAATTACTGGTCCGAGTCAAGCAGTGAACAATTGTTTAATGTTAGACTGAGAATAGTAAAAAGGAAGTAACTGCTCAGAATATTCTAGTTAGAATATAGAAAAATCATTCCCTCTCCTCATAGGAGAGGGTTAGGGTGAGGTCAAAGACCAAAAGAAATGACCCCCCTTAGTCCTCCCCTAAGAGGGGAGGAAACCAATCAAAGAATAGTATTATAGAAGAGCATACAGTGTAGTTACAAAGGGAAAATACAAAACCACCAAACAACGGCGTAAGCCGCATTATAGAAAGGGTATTAACAATGTCAGCAAATTCAGGAAAAATCATCGGCATCGACCTCGGAACCACCAATTCGGTCGTAGCAGTGATGGAAGGAAACGATCCGGTTGTGATCGCTAATATCGAAGGGGCGCGCACAACTCCGTCGGTTGTCGGATTTCCGAAATCAGGAGAGCGGCTTATCGGTGCGGCTGCAAAACGGCAGGCAGTGACAAATTCGCAAAACACCGTGTTTTCTATCAAGCGGTTTATGGGCCGTTTCTTCAACGAAGTGAACGAAGAGATGAAGCTTGTTCCTTATAAAGTTGTGCAAGGCGACAACAACACAGCGCGCGTGCAGATTGGCGACCGTGTCTATTCACCCCCGGAAATTTCTGCAATGATTCTTCAAAAAATGAAACAGACGGCAGAAGATTATCTTGGAACCAAGATCACAGAAGCGGTCATTACGGTGCCGGCATATTTTAACGATGCACAGCGTCAGGCAACAAAAGAAGCAGGCGAGGTTGCGGGACTGAATGTTCGCCGTATTATCAACGAGCCAACAGCAGCAGCGCTTGCCTACGGCCTTGATAAGAAGCACAAGGATTCAAAAGTTGCCGTCTTCGATCTTGGCGGCGGTACATTTGATATTTCTGTTCTTGAGCTTGGCGACGGTGTTTTCGAAGTGAAGTCCACGAATGGCGATACACATCTTGGCGGCGATAATTTCGATATGCGTGTATTGGAATACATAGCCGATGAGTTCAAGAAAACAGAAGGGATTGATTTACGAAAAGACCCAATGGCGCTCCAGCGGTTGCGCGAAGCGGCTGAAAAGGCGAAAATGGAACTTTCGCAACTGATGCAAACGGAAATCAACCTGCCGTTCATCACCGCCACGGCGGATGGTCCGAAACACTTGAACATGACGCTCACCCGCACAAAGTTCGAGCAGCTCGTGGAAGATCTTGTTCAGCGGTGCGTTCCACCGGTTGAGAAGGCACTGAAAGATGCCGGCGTCATGCCGAATCAAATTGATGAAATCATTCTCGTTGGCGGTATGACACGTATGCCGCGTGTGCAGAAGCTTGTGAAAGATATTTTTGGTAAAGAAGGGCATAAAGGAGTGAACCCGGATGAAGTTGTCGCGGTTGGCGCTGCGATTCAAGGCGGAGTGCTCTCCGGCGATGTGACCGATGTTCTCTTGCTGGATGTTACACCGTTAACGCTCGGTATTGAAACACTTGGCGGTGTGATGACTCAAATGATTCAAGCGAACACAACCATTCCGACAAAGAAGAGTGAAATCTATTCGACAGCGTCGGATAGCCAGCCTTCGGTGGAGATTAATGTTCTTCAAGGCGAACGGCCGCTGGCAGTGGATAACCGCACACTCGGACGATTCCATCTTGACGGTATTCCGCCTGCACCACGCGGCGTTCCCCAGATCGAAGTGACATTCGATATCGATGCGAACGGTATGCTGCACGTTTCCGCAAAAGACAAGGCGACAAATAAAGAACAGTCCATCCGTATTACTTCGTCTAGCGGATTGAGCAAGGAAGAAGTGGAAAAGATGAAGAACGATGCGCAGTCGCACGCATCGGAAGATAAGAAACGAAAAGAAGAAATAGAGACAAAAAACCAGGCAGATAATCTTGTATTCCAAACGCGCAAGCAGTTGAAAGACCTTGCCGATAAGATGGATGCCGATACAAAGTCTAAAGTTGAAGCTGCCGCAAACGCTCTTGAAGAAGCGATAAAGAGTAACAATGCTTCCGAGATCAAAGCGAAAATGGAAACTTTGAACAATACATGGAACGAAGCCTCGACGAAAATGTACGAATCGGCAAAAAATCAGCAGCCACCGCCGGGAGCTGGTGGACCGCAGCAAGGGCCGTTCCCAGGAGGACAGCCGGGCGGAGAACAGCAGCAACAGCAGCCACCAGGTGGTGATCAGGGCGGTAAAAAAGTCGAGAACGCGGACTTTGAGGTGGTTGACGATAAATAAGTCGATGAGCGTAAAGCAGATGAGCAAATGTGCAGATGAGTAAATGAGTAAAAGATAACAGAAGATATGGTGAACACTCACCGTTCTGATGCGATGATGAAAGGCGAGGCAACCCCTCGCCTTTCGTTTTGAATATTAAATTTCATCTGTCATGCCCGCAGCCGGAGGCCTGTAACTGACACAGGCAATGCCTGTGTCTTATTTTCTACACGGGCATCCAGGTCTCGGTTTCCTCAATTCTGGATTCCCGATAGCTGGAAGCCTGATAATGTATCACACTTCGTGTGATTCAGTTTTACGCCTCCGGCTGGGAATGACAATTAAAAAGAGAAGGAGAGTCCTTTCATGTCCAACTCAACAATTGCACTTTTACTATTTATCGGCATTATTGTTTTTTTATTGGCGGGAATTATCTATGCAATAAGACAAAAGAATGTTCAGTGTTCCGGAAGTTTTGCTTCGATGGCAGCGTTCCATGATATGCAGTCGAAGGAAAAACAAAACGCCATCGAGACTGTCATTGAACAGCAGGCAGAAAAGAAGTGGGAAGAGCAGGAGAGCGGGAAAGGAAAAGATAACTGAAATGTCATACACCTAAATTTTAAGCGAATATGCAGTTTTTCGACTTATTTCGGGCTTCCCGCTAGAAAGTACACCTTTTTATATATAGATAGAGATGCTCTTGATGGCTACAGAATAAGTGGAAAACTTATTGGTGGGATTTATGGATGAAGTTCTAAGTAAAGATTATTTTAGCTTTACTGTAAAAATAGCCAAGGAACTATACAATGGTGGCAAGACACTTGAATCTCTTATGTGTTATAACCAACTCATTCCATTTATAGAAAATCTATCAGCAGAAGAACATGATAAAATTTATAATGAATTTGGAGATTATATTCTTCTATTGGACTCAATCGCTATAGACTTGGAAAATGCTGGAAAGATCGAAATGTCTGAGGTGGCACGCAAGACTCATCTTATATATGATCCGTCATATATTTGGTATGGTAATCTGGGTAGTTTTTATTTACGTCGAAAGGACTTTGTTAAAGCAAAATCCTATTTAGAAAAGGCATTAGGATTGTTTGACTCAAATGAGGATGACTTGGGAATAAAAGAATCGCTTGGACTTCTTTATCTTGAATTGGGTGAATATGAAAATGCGGCAATCAACCTTTCACGTGCAAGAGAGGTCGCTTTTGAAAACGGTGAAGAAAATCGAGATTTGTCGAAATATGGTGGGAATAAATTAATTCAAAATATTTATCTCTCTTTGTATGATGATTATTTCCCAAAACATCATACGGATTTCTGTCTTCTGCTCTTGCATAAAGCAATACATGAAGGAGAAGAATATTCAGATACCTTTTTATCGAATGTTTATCGACGCCGAGGTGAATGTTATGTTGATAAGGGTGATCTTAGAGAGTCAGCTTTCTGTTTCAAGAAAGTCTTAGAAAATGATCCTGATGATACACATTCAAAGAACATACTATCTACCATAGAAAAACTTCAATAGGAAAAAGAAGGACACGGTGGAAGTTATGATGCATCTCGAAAGAAGTAGACCGATAAAATGTTTTGATTTAATTAATTACATTATTTTGCGAGGGAATAAATGGTCGAATTTAAATATGATGTAAAACCATTTCAGGTCCGCTCATATAAAGGGCTCATATTTCAGGATAAGGAGCACATTACTCGTTTTAAGCAGGCATTTGGCCAGTATATTGGCAAGAATATTTGGCTCCGCTATCAGAATAAGGTTGTGAAATCGAAGATTAGCGAAAAGAATAAGAGAATCTCAATTAGCAATGGAGATCTTTTTGGTAAGAACTCTCCATTTAGTGCCGGCGAGATAATTATTTTATTATTGGATAATTCTAATCCTTTAAAACCAACTATTGTGATTGAAAGAGAATTGCAGGTCGTCAACATTGAAGCAAAACAGCTTGGCATAATTCTAGATACAGTTCCAAGTTATACTGATGAGGATTTTTCGAATCTTCTAGAAAAAGTGAAAAAAGCAGGAAAGACTTATTTAGCTGAAAGGTTAATTAGGGATCACAGAATAACAAACGGGTTGAAAAAGCTCTATAATTTCAAGTGTCAAATCTGCGGGAATGATTTCAAAGAAAAATTCGGAATCAGTTATGCTGAACCGCATCATATCATTCCATTTTCTCAAGTCAAAGAGGACGATCCAAAGAATATCGTGGTTGTTTGTCCTAACCATCATAGAATGATAGAAATAACTAAAGCAGAATTCGATTACGAAAATAAGAAATTCACTTATTCTAATGGTCTTGAAGAATCACTTGTATTGAATAAACATTTATAAATGTTTGTGTGCTGACAGCTGAATGCTAATAGCTGTCATAGATTTTGCAAAGGAACGTATGAACTTCAACAAATTCACAATAAAATCGCAGGAAGCTGTACAAAATGCGCAGGAGATTGCATCGAGCTACAGTAATCAGATCATTGAACCGGAACATTTGCTCGCAGCGCTCGTGCAGGATAGCGAAGGAGTTGTGGTACCGCTTCTTCAGAAGCTTGGTGTCAATGTCAACTATCTAAAAATAAAAATTAATGAGGCAGTTGAGAAGCTGCCCAAAGTACAGGGCTCCGGACTTGGTAATCAAAATCTTTCTCCAGCCCTCGGCAAACTCTTTGAGTCTGCACAGCAAGAAGCGCAGCAGCTCAAAGACGAATACATCAGCACAGAGCATTTACTTTTAGCGGTACTCCAAGCTCAGTCGACGGCTGGAAAACTTCTTGCCGATCAAGGGGTGACAAAAGATGGCATTTATAAAGCGCTCAAGGAAGTTCGCGGCAGTCAACGGGTGATCGACCAGACGCCGGAAGATAAATATCAATCCCTCCAGCGCTTTGGCCGCGATCTGAACGATTTGGCTCGCAAAGGGAAACTCGATCCGGTTATCGGGCGTGAGGATGAAATCCGGCGCGTGTTACAAGTGCTCTCGCGTCGCACGAAAAATAATCCCGTGCTTATCGGTGATCCGGGTGTCGGCAAGACCGCTATAGCGGAAGGGATTGCACATCGCATTGTCTCAGGCGATGTACCGGAGAGTCTAAAAACGAAGCGGATCGTTGCTCTCGATATGGGCACGCTTGTTGCGGGAACAAGTTTCCGTGGACAGTTTGAAGAACGGCTCAAAGCAGTTTTGAAAGAAGTCACCGAATCCAACGGTGAGATTATTTTATTCATCGATGAACTTCATACACTCGTTGGTGCCGGTGCGGCACAAGGTTCCGTCGATGCGGCGAATATGTTGAAGCCTGCATTAGCACGAGGTGATTTGCGTGCTATTGGCGCAACCACGATAGACGAGTATCGGAAATATATCGAGAAAGATCCGGCATTAGAGCGGCGGTTTCAACCCGTCATGGTAGATGAGCCAAGTGTGGAAGACACGATTTCTATTTTGCGTGGATTGAAGGAACGATATGAAGTTCATCATGGTGTTCGCATTACTGACGGGGCGATCGTGGCGGCGGCGCAATTGAGTCATCGTTATATCTCAGACCGCTTTCTGCCGGATAAAGCGATCGATTTGGTCGATGAAGCCGCGTCAAAACTTCGTATCGAGATCGATTCGATGCCGGAAGAATTAGATGGCATAGAGCGGCGCATCAAGCAGCTTGAGATCGAACGTGAAGCAGTGAAACGGGAAAAAGATGATGAATCCAAGTCGCGTTTGGGGGAAATCGAGCGGGAGCTTGCCGAGTTGAACCAAACACGTTCCGGTTTGAAAGCTCACTGGATGCTTGAAAAAGATTTAATCCAATCCATCCGTAAAATGAAGGAAGAAATTGAGAATGCAAAAAACGAATCGGATCAGAAAGAACGGCAAGGTGAACTTGAGCGCGTAGCAGAACTGCGTTATGGTGTGATTGTGGGATTGGAGAAGAACCTGAAGGAAGCATCGAAGAAGCTGGTCGATGTTCAGAAAGATCAGAAAATGCTCAAAGAGGAAGTTGATGCGGAGGATATTGCGGAAATAGTGGCGAAGTGGACAGGCATTCCTGTTCAGCGGATGTTAGAAGGCGAGCGTGCGAAATTGTTGCATCTTGAAGACAGAATTCACGAACGGCTTGTCGATCAGGAAGATGCAGTAAAAGCCGTTGCGGATGCTATACGCCGAAGTCGTGCCGGATTGCAGGATGAGCGGAAACCAATCGGTTCATTTATTTTTCTTGGCAGCACCGGTGTTGGAAAAACAGAGCTTGCGAAAGCATTAGCAGAGTTTCTTTTCAACGATGAAAACGCAGTTGTCCGTATTGATATGAGCGAGTATATGGAAAAATTCTCGGTATCGCGTCTCATCGGTGCGCCGCCGGGTTATGTCGGGTATGAAGAAGGCGGGCAACTCACAGAGGCCATCCGAAGGAAACCATATTCCATAGTGCTGCTGGATGAAATCGAGAAAGCGCATCCGGAAGTGTTTAATATCCTGTTGCAATTGCTCGATGAAGGCAGGCTCACAGATAGTAAAGGACGAACGGTGAACTTTAAAAACACCATCGTTATTATGACATCGAATCTCGGGTCGCATCTGATTCAAGAAAAGATGGAAACGCTGACGGAAGAAAATCGCGATGAATTGATGGGTGAGCTGCGTGTGAAATTATTCGAGATGTTAAAACAATCCATCCGCCCGGAATTTCTTAACCGCATCGATGAGATCATCGTTTTCAAACCTCTGACAATGTCGGAGTTAGCGCAGATTGTAGAATTACAATTGCGACAGGTACAGAAATTGTTAACAGATAAAAATATCACACTCACATTCACAGAGGAAGCAAAATCCCGGTTGGCAACCATTGGATACGATCCCAGTTATGGCGCACGTCCGCTCAAGAGGGTTATCCAAAAGTATGTCATCAATATTCTGTCTGAGAAAATACTTGCCGGAGAGATCAGCGAAGGAGAGACGGTAAAAATTGGCACCGATCATCGCGGAATGATTGAATTTGTGACGAAAGTAAAGCCTAATAGAGTAAAGTAATAACTAAAGACAGGCTAAGTTTTTTACCGTAAAATGTCTTATATTTTATAAACGATCCAATTTTTATCCGTCTTCTGTGGAGTAAACACTATGAAACGAATTTTTGTGTTATTTGTAATAGTTGGTTTCGCTGTTGGATTAGCGCTTGCTCAAACGCAAGATTCAACAACGGCAGAACAACCGGCACAACAGGCCGTTGCACCGGTAGTACCACCTACGCCGCCAATACAATCGGTTGTTGTGCCGCAGACACTGCCGACTCAACCATCACAATCAACGGTACCTGCGCCGCCGTCTCCACCGGCGCAACCAGCACAACCGGTTGTTGTACCGCAGACACTGCCGACTCAACCATTACAATCAACGGTACCTGCACCACCATCTCCACCAGCGCAAATAGACCAACCAGAAGTCGTACACCCGGTAGTGCCTCCTACTCTGGATGTGAAACCGGAAAAAAAGTACAGTGAAGATACTACAAAAGCGAAGTGATATGGCTAAATCTTAATAATTAATCGTTCGAAAATATTAAAAATCATTGATGCTGAATCCTTCCACGCCGAGTAACCGGAGAGGAAGGATTCTCTTTTTAGACATATGCACATCTCATCTTTGCTCGGACATACGCAAGAATTGCTTGGCATTATATTCAAGTCGAACCGGCCTGCCGATAGTCTGATTGATACGTACTTCAGATCGCGTAAGTATCTTGGTTCGCATGATCGGCGATTCATCGCGGAGACGACGTATGGCACATTACGCCATATGCGGAAGTGCGAGTATCGTCTTACCACTGCACTTGCAGGAGTCAGCGACAATCTTCAGAATGATGATAAAATAGTTCTCCTTATCGTTGCTTATTTATCTTTTGAAGGAAAAATTCAAGAAATAATCCCTGAAATACTTTTACCAAGACTTACAGGCACGCAAACGAAAGAGAATGTTGCACTTCTTTTAACAAATCTGATGAAACCGGCAACAATTCCCTCGGAATCCGTCATTCAAAGGATTGGGATAGAGTATTCATTCCCCGATTGGATGGTGGAGAGATTTATTCAACAATATGGAGAGAGTGAAGCAGAAAAGATTTGTTCAAGTCTCAATGAGCAAGCTCCATTGACTTTGCGTGTCAACATACTGAAGGCAAGTGTCGAACAATGTCAGGAAGAATTACAGAAACAAGGAGTAGAGACAACGAGGACTTCTCTGTCGCCGGTTGGTCTCAATCTCACAAAACGGATAAATGTATTTTCACTTCCGGTGTTTCGAGATGGATGGTTTGAAGTCCAGGATGAAGGAAGCCAGCTCGTGCCTATTCTTCTTGATCCGAAACCGAATGCAAAAGTATTGGATGTTTGTGCAGGGGCAGGGGGAAAGACCTTGGAACTAGCGGCACTCATGAAAAACCGCGGAGAAATATTCGCAACGGACATCAATGGATTCCGTCTTGAAGAACTTCGTAAGCGTACCAAACGCGCAGGTGTGCAGAATGTCCGTGTGCAGGAAATTGAAACAATAGAAGATCTTGTGGATCGTTACAAGGATTTTTTCGATATCGTGTTTGTGGATGCACCATGCTCCGGATTGGGAACGATTCGCCGCAATCCTGGAATGAAATGGATGGTGACGGAGCAGACTGTCAAGGAACTTTCAGAAAAACAGAAAGCCATTCTGCATTCATCCGTACCACTTGTGAAACCGGAAGGAAGATTGGTGTATGCGACGTGTACACTGCTGAGACAAGAAAACGAAGAGGTGATTGAAGAATTCTTGATGCTGCATCCTGAATTCACTATTGTCAAGCTCAATGCAGATATACCGCTGGTGAAAAGTGTGGGAGGAACTTCAACAGATTTATTCTTTAAGCTTTTTCCGCATAGTCACAAAACTGATGGATTCTTTTGTGCGGTTCTGAAGAAGCAGATGGTTCGTTGATTCTCCAGAGATGTTTTGATACTATACGGCAGTTATCAGCCGTCAATATTCAGTTGTTCGATATAAGGGTTGATGATTTAGATAATACAAAAGAAAGGATTGTGCAATGAAATTTATCTTGTTCACTTTGATACTGATGTTTGCTCTCATTGGTTGCTCGAAACCCAGCGCTGAGGAGATGTTCAATAAAGGAGTAGAGGCACAGAAAGCCGAACAGTACGATGCTGCCATTGATTCGTACCGAGAATTGATCAGGGCATATCCGGACAGTACCCGCACACCGGAAGCTTATTATGCCATGGCAACAATTTATCAGAATTATAAGCACTCATATCACCTGGCGATTCATAAATTTCGACAGCTTGTTAATAAGTATCCAGACCATGCCACTTCGCCCAGCGCATCGTTTCTCATAGGCTTCATTTACAATAATGATTTGAAGAATATCGACTCGGCGCGCATTGCGTACGAAGATTTTATCAAACGGTATCCTACGAACCAGCTCGTTGCATCGGCGCAATTTGAGCTGAGTAATCTCGGAAAAGATCCGGCTGAAATTCTAAAAGTACAGGCACAGGTAGCGCAAGAAGAAACGAAGCCGGCGAAGAAGAAAAAAAAGTAGTTGAATCATTGAGCTAATATTGGATGTATTTTTAATTTGTTATTGTTAACCGTTTAGAACTGATAGCTTTCATGCAAGAATCTCTCAAATATCTTCAACCTGCTGTGGTAGCACAGCTTGCGAATATGGAATTGCGGGCGCGTTTGGTCGTAGAGGGATTTATCACGGGCCTGCATAAAAGTCCTTACCATGGTTTCAGTGTTGAGTTTACCGAACATCGCCAATATATGCCTGGAGATGAAATCAAGCATATTGATTGGAAAGCGTATGGTAAGACGGATCGCTTCTACATTAAACAATTTGAGGAAGAAACCAATCTCAAATCGTATCTCATCGTTGATGCAAGCCGGTCGATGGATTATGCGTCAAAAGGAAATATTAAGAAATTCGAATATGCTTCCTACATCGCTGCTGCGTTATCATATTTAATGATCGAGCAGCGAGATGCTGTCGGATTGACATTGTTCGATGAAGTAGTACGTGTGTCACTCCCTCCCAGGGCGACACGTTCGTACTTAAAAGAATTATTAAAAGAATTGGAATCTGCCCGGCCTGCAAATAAAACCGGAACTGCAGCAGCACTGCATCTCATTGCCGAGCAAATGAAGCGGCGCGGACTGGTCATTGTTGTAAGTGATTGTTTCGATAAACCGGAATCGGTGATGACGGCTTTGAAGCATTTTCGCCATAAAGGAAATGAAGTCGTTCTTATGCAAGTCCTGGATCCGTTGGAACGATCCTTTGCGTTTGGCGGTGATGCGATCTTCAAAGATTTAGAAACACAAGAAGAGTTGATGACACAGCCATGGCATATTCAAAAAGCATATCAGCAATCCATGCATGAGTTTCTCGATTTTTATAAGCGGCAATGCAGAGACAACAATATTGATTATGTATTGTTGGATACCAACACACCCTTTGATAAAGCGCTGTTCGAGTATCTGAATAAACGAAAGAGAATGAATTGAGTGAAACTATTAAGTCGTTGAGTAGTTGAGTTATTGAGATCTATAGATGTCTGAGAATTAACTAATCAATTCCAATCTCTAATCTCCAATCTTTCATATCTTGGCTGAAGATAAGATTATAGTTCGCGGTGCGCGTGTTCACAATCTCAAGAATATCGACGTTGATATTCCGCGTGATTCCCTGACCGTTATTACCGGACTTTCCGGATCCGGCAAGTCGAGTTTGGCTTTTGACACGATCTATGCCGAAGGACAACGCCGTTATGTTGAAAGTCTTTCAGCATACGCACGTCAATTTCTTGATGTCATGGAGCGTCCGGATGTTGACCTCATCGAAGGGCTCAGTCCATCAATTTCTATCGAACAGAAAACCATTAGCACCAATCCGCGCTCCACAGTTGGTACAGTAACAGAAATATATGACTATCTCCGCTTGCTCTTTGCGCGGATCGGCACGCAGTTCTGCTATTCCTGCGGACGTAAAGTTCAAAGGCAATCGGTCGATCAAATCATCGAGACGATCCTGGAGTATCCGAAGGGTGCGAAGCTCCAAATCCTTGCTCCGGTGGTGAAAGGCCGCAAAGGGCATTATCGAGAATTATTTGAAAGCATTCTGAAAGACGGATTTCTCCGCGTTCGTATCGACGGGCAAGTGAAGCAAATTGAAAAAGGATTGAAAGTCGACCGATACAAGGTCCATACAATTGAAATTGTTATCGATAGAATTGTATTGAAGAAGGAAATGCGTCCGCGTGTGGCAGACTCGATTGAGCTTGCGCTTCGATTCGGGACGGGCGTTCTCATCGTCAATGACGGCGAGAAAGACCAGCTCTTCAGCCAGAAATCTTCTTGTCATGAGTGCGGCATAAGCTACGAGGAACCGGCACCAAGCTCATTCTCGTTCAATACACCGGCCGGCTATTGTCCGAAGTGTGAAGGTCTCGGTGAACTGCGGTCATTCGATATGAAATTGATTCTTCCGGATGAAAACCTTTCCATCAATCAACAAGGGCTTGCACCGATGGGGAAACCGCGTTCGACATGGATGTTCAGTCAGATTCAGGCAGTCGCGAAAAAATATGGATTTGATTTTGATACACCTATGAAAAAGATTTCTCAAGATGCATGTGAGGTTTTATTTCATGGGTCGCATGGGGAGAAATTGGAAATCGAATACGAGCACAGCACCGGGCGAGTGCAAATCTATAAGCATCGTTTCGAAGGACTTCTGAAAATGCTGGAAAGGTGGTATGAAGACAGCTCTTCAAATCAAGTGCATGATTGGGTAGAGTCGTTTATGACAACGAGTCCTTGTGATGCATGCCATGGCGGACGATTGCGCAAAGAAAGTCTTGCCATTTGTTTGGAAGATGTGAAAACCGGCAAGCAAACAAATATTCATGATATTGTGCAATTGTCTATCACACAGGCGAAGCAATTGTTTGAGGATATCTCATTAACACCTCGTCAGATAGACATAGCCCATCAGATAGTAAAAGAAATCCGACAGCGTCTCGATTTTTTATTGAATGTCGGATTACATTATCTCACGTTGAATCGTCCTGCCCGCACTCTTTCCGGCGGTGAAGGACAGCGTATTCGATTAGCAACGCAGATTGGAACACAGCTGGTCGGTGTTCTTTACATTCTTGATGAGCCAAGTATTGGTTTGCACCAGCGCGACAATATTAAGTTGATCGAATCACTCAAGTCGCTTCGCGATCTTGGCAATACCGTCATTGTGGTCGAGCATGACAAGGAGATGATTGAAAGCGCGGATTATGTGGTTGATCTTGGACCGCGTGCCGGGGAACACGGCGGCAGGATTGTAGTCACTGGAACGCCGGAACAATTAAAAAAGGAAAAAGGAAAAAGGAAAAAGGAAAATGGAAGAGTTGGATATGGAGACTCGAATTTCCAATCTGAAATCTCAAATCATCAATCTCTCACCGCCGCATATCTTCGAGGTGAACATAAGATAGAAATTCCGCCTGCGCGTCGTCAGGGAAATGGCAAATCGCTCATACTAAAGGGGGCAACGGGTAATAACCTAAAAAATCTGTCGCTGCAGATTCAACTTGGTACGTTCGTCTGTGTCACCGGTGTCAGTGGATCCGGTAAATCCACGATCATCAATGAGACTCTCTTTCCGATTCTTTCCAGAAAGTTTTACAAGTCTAAGCTTGTTCCTCTTCCGTATAAATCCGTGGATGGAATGCAGCACATCGACAAGATCATCGACATCGATCAATCGCCCATTGGCAGAACGCCGCGTTCAAATCCGGCAACTTATACCGGACTGTTCACGCTGATAAGGGATCTATATACAAAATTGCCGGAAGCGCAAATACGTGGTTATAAAGCAGGACGATTCAGTTTCAACGTGAAAGGCGGCAGATGCGAAAATTGTGAAGGCGATGGGGTTCGGAAAATCGAGATGAATTTTTTGCCGGATGTCTATGTTCTCTGCGATGTTTGTATGGGCAAACGATATAATCGAGAAACGCTTGAAGTGCATTACAAGGGAAAATCGATTGCCGATGTGCTGAATATGACCGTCGATGAGGCGATGATATTGTTCAGTGAGCTGCCGCGCATCCAGAGACATTTACAAACGCTCCATGATGTTGGAATGGGGTATATCCGCCTCGGCCAGCAAGCGACAACAGTATCCGGCGGTGAAGCACAGCGTGTAAAACTTTCGACTGAACTTTCGAAAATCGGTACTGGAAAAACACTGTACATTCTGGATGAACCGACGACAGGGTTGCATTTTGAAGATATCCGGATGCTTCTGCTCGTCCTCAATCGATTGGTCGATAAAGGAAATACCGTTATTGTGATCGAACATAATCTCGACGTCATCAAAACGGCAGATTGGGTAATAGATTTAGGTCCTGAAGGAGGAGATGAAGGCGGAGAGATTGTTGCCGAAGGGACACCGGAGCAAATCGCAAAGAATGAGCGGTCGTACACGGGTGAATATCTCAAAAAAATATTTGCGTGAAGAACCGCATCCATGCTTTATCTCTCATTTCTATGTATATCCTGGTATTATAGATCAGTTTGGAATGACCCCACGAAACCCAACAGTCAGTTATGCTGCTTTGTAGGAGGTGTAGTTATGCAACGTTTGATTCTTTTCGCAATCCTCTTTTCCAATTTAGTCTTCTGTGGACAGGCATTCACCGGCAAGGAAACCGGGATTGAGCACCTGAGAGGTTACACCATGATCCTCACGGAGTGCAAAGATTATTGTGAGGTTGCAGCTGCACGTAATTTTATTCTGAAGCAGGGTGGCAGTGTCGCAATAATCGGCTCGAAGAACGTGATGCTCGGATGGATTGACCCATCAATAGCTAGCCAACTCGTTGGGCACTATGGCATCACAGCGATCCACTATGAACCAATAGATTTAAACACATTGACAACAAGCGATCGGCAAACTCTTCAAACTGTAGCATTTTTCAATTCTGCCACTTCAGGTGCTTTGGAAAAACGATTGCTTGACGAAAAAGATAAACCAGTAAAAAAATTGGATTACTTTGACGATCTTCCACACCCCGCTATATCTTATGATGACTACCTCAAGAACCTGGAACAGAAAAAACTTAACACACAAGGCCTGAAAAAGAAAAATCAGTTGCTCGAGTTCAAAGCAGACGGATCAGTGCTTGCTGGAAACAGCGATGTAATGGTTGGAACAGTCGCTGTTGCCGTATTCTTTGTAGAAAGCAACGGAGCGATCGACCCAAATCTCTACACTTGGAGTTCAACAGATGAAGATTACATGTATCAACTTACCTTGGAGGGTTTAAGTTGGTGGTCAAGCATGGCAGAGAAATATGGGAAGGCTGTCTCATTTAACATAATTCCACATTATCATACCGATTCTACATGCCAACAACCTTATGAGCCAATTCTTCATTACGCATTCGAAGATAACTTATGGATAGATTCTATTATGAGTAAGTCAGGGTTTCAGACAGGCGATCATTTTTCAAGAGTAGAAGCGTATAATACTTGGCTGCGCTCGACATACAGCACCGATTGGGCATACTCCATTTTCATTGCTTACAACCCTTCCCCTAGCTCAAATGCTTTCAAGGATGGTTATGGTGGATATGCCTATTTAGGTGGACCTTATACACAAATACTCTTCACATGGTTTAGTGACGCGACTGTTGCGCATGAGTGTGGTCACATCTTTTGGGCTCCTGATGAGTACTATATATCTGGCTATAGTGGTTGTGGCGAAGGAGCTACTGGTACAAAAAGCGGGTTTCCAAATGGCAACTGTGAAGTATCAAATGTGAATTCTGTAGACTGCATGATGAAACACAATAGCTATACACTCTGTGCCTTCACACCTGCTCACATTGGGTGGATTACTGAAGTCCCTCGGTACATTATGGAGACGAACCCGTCTGGACTTCTGATCTCTGTTCAAGAAGTGCAGAGTGTGTCTCCACAAGAATTTCCATGGGGCAGGGGATCGCAAGTGGAAATTTCTGTTGTGACACCGCAAGCGCTCAATGGCAGAAGATACGATTTGCTCTCATGGAGTGATGGCGGAGCGCAATCGCATTACATTACTATCCCGGATAGTACAACGAGCTATATCGCGAACTTCTCCGTTGGGGGGGAAGCAACTCAAACTTGGTTGCTTTACCAAAAATCCGATGGTTTACCATCGCTTAACGTTTATGTGGTGGCCGTTGATAGACAGGGTGATGTGTGGATCGGGACTTATGGTGGTGGGCTTGTCAAATTTGACGGTAAAAACTGGAAGGTTTATACAACTTCAAATTCGGGCTTACCTTCTAATTATGTGGGGTCAATAGTTATAGATAAATCAGGTGACAAGTGGATTGGAACTTTTTCTGACATACATTCTAATCTTGGTGGTGGGCTTGCCAAATTTGACGATACAAACTGGACTGTTTATACTACTTCAAATTCGAGTTTGCCTGCTAACTATGTCTATTCAATAGCGATGGACGATTCAGGGAGTAAGTGGATTGGGACTTATGCTGGTCTTATTAAATTTGACAGCACAAATTGGACGATTTACACTAGTTCAAATTCTGGTTTGCCTATTAACACTGTCTTTTCAATAGCGATAGATGGTTCAGGGAATAAGTGGATCGGGACTTATAGTGGACTGGCTAAATTTGACGGCACAAATTGGAACGTTTATACTACTTCGAATTCAGGCTTGCCTGATAACTATATCAATTCAATAGCGATAGACGTTTCAGGGAATAAGTGGATCGGAACTGCTAAAGGCGGTTTAGCGGTTTATAATGGAGAGGGTTTAGTTTCAGTCAAAGAAATACTAAGCAAAAATATTCCAGAAGCATTTGCTTTATTTCAGAATTATCCAAATCCTTTTAATCCTTTAACAAATTTTACATTTAACATTCCGGCAAAATCATTTGTATCGCTTAAAGTTTTTGATTTGTTGGGAAGAGAAGTGGCGACAATTGTATCTGAAGAGTTATCAGCAGGTAGGTATACACGGCAATGGAATGCGAGTAATCTAGCGAGCGGTGTTTATTTTTATCGTCTTACCGCCGGAAAATTGATACAGGTGAAGAAAATGCTGGTGATAAAGTAACTGAGTAACCTTTTCAAGGTCTCTCGGTTTGAACTTAGAAACCTTGAAAAGGTCTCTGATAGAGAAGTCCGGTTTTGTCTTTTTAGGGATGAAGCCGGATTCCTTTATTTTGAAACCCATGGATTTCCTTTTATAAAAAAACGCCACTTCTTTTCTACTCCCTGCTGGATTCCGATTCGCGAAGAACGCTTTATAAGCTTTGGAGGAATGTGGTCGCCGTCGGTGATACTGATTTCACTTTCGAGTAAATCCAGGCCATTCTCTTGACGTGCAATACCGAATGCCTGACAGAATTTTGCGGGACCGTTTGTGAGATTGATAAGCGATTTGCGATTGAGAGAGTGAAGATTTAGTGATTTGTTAGAACCATATCGATTTGTTTTCATCATTTCAATACCGACCAAAGGTTCGACAGCACGAATGAGCACTGCTTCGCCAATTCCTTCCTTTCCAGTGACAATATTTACACAGAAATGCATACCGTAGGTGAAATAGACATAGAGATGTCCGCCTTCGCAAAACATCACGCTGTTTCGGTTCGTTTTTCCACGAAAGGAGTGAGACGCCGGATCGTTGCTGCGATACGCTTCAACTTCGACTATTTTGCCGATCAGCAGATTCTTGCCAATCCGACGAATGAAGTACTTGCCGAGAAGTTCTTGTGCGATTTGAAGCGTGGGTCGGAGATAATAGGAACGAGAAAGTGGTTTCAATAATCAGCGTTGTTATTCAATATTTTTTAATGATAAATACTATGATGAATGTAAATTGATTTTCTATGACAATCAATTCATCTAACTCTTGTTTTGTAACTACTCAGCGGATATCTTTTGGTAGTGGAACTCTTCTGGAGTTCTCAATAATCTTGGTTAGTCAGTATTAAAAACGTTTAATCTCTACGGGATTAATATGATAATAAATATTCCCAAAACGACTCCATAGGAGTCGTACGTTTGTACCAATAAACAAAAAAAGATATTTGGAACTCCATCGGGAGTTCAACATTCCTTGTGCGTGTCAAGGATCCTGCTTTGTGGGACTGACACCACTAACCGACTATGTCAAGTTGAAACACTATCTAACTCTTGTTTTTCAACAAATGCGATTCTACATTGGAAGCGGGTTACTATGCGATGGAAACTTGAACATATTTTAAAGAAAGGCGGCGGCGGCATCCTGTTAGAAGATGACGCTGTTCTTGCAATCAACAAACCGACAGGTTTGCTTGTCTTACCCGACCGATATGATCATACCTTACTCAATCTCTATGATCTGTTGAAAGAAATATTCGGAACTATTTTTGTGGTACACCGGATTGACAGAGAGACGAGCGGTGTTGTGCTCTTTGCTAAGACCGCCGAAGCACATGCTCAATTGAGTACTGCATTTGAACAGCGGCAAGTGGAGAAAAAATATCGTGCAATTGTTGCCGGAACCTCGCACACAGACAGTGACTCTATCATTTTGCCAATAATAGAAAACGAGCATGGTATCAGGAAGATGAAGATTGATACGAAAAAGGGAAAGGAATCTCGCACGGATTATGCGGTGATGGAAAGGTTTGATGGATATATACTTGTTGAGGCACGGCCTCATACCGGACGTACACATCAAATCCGTGTTCACTTGAGTGCCATCGGTTTGCCGATTCTTGCAGACTCTTTGTATGGTGACGGGCGAGGATTCTTTCTATCAGCTATTAAACGGAACTATCAAGGGAAAGAGGAAGAACAACCACTATTAAGGCGAACAGCACTTCATGCATTCTCTCTTTCATTCAGTCATCCGGTAACAAGAGAGAATATCGTGATAGAGGCGCCATTACCGAAAGATATGGAAGCGGTACTTAAAGCTCTGCGTAAGTATAAAACGCGATGATAAAAAATGATCAGATCTCAATTTATTGCTAAACCAAAGAGAGTCAATGGAAAGTCTGTCTCTACTTTTTGCCAACTCGTTCCGCCGTCTATTGTTCTCAGGATCGTGCCGTTCGTTCCAACGATGATCCCTTGCTGTTTATCAAAGAACTGAACCGCCCGCAAATCATTTGTGGATTCGATTTCAAGAGCAGTCCACTTGGTGCCTCCATTTTGCGTGCGTAAAATTGTTCCTTCTATTCCCACTACAAATCCGTTTGCTGTGTCGGAGAAGGACACATTTAACAATTCCTTCGTTGTTCCGCTGGGTTGTGCCGTCCACGTTGTACCTTTATTGGTTGTCCGAAGGATGGTGCCATCGGCACCGACAGTGATAAATGTAGATTTATCGACTGGCGAGACTGCATTAAGCCAACTGGACGTTCCACTTACCTGTGATGTCCAGGTCGTTCCTCTATCTGTTGTAATCAATATGGTTCCCATTGCTCCGACTGCAATTCCGGTTTGGTTATCAGTAAATACTATATCACGTAGATGGTTGATCGTTCCTGAGGAAATTTTCGACCATGTTGTTCCACCGTTGGTCGTTTTTAACATAATTCCATAATCACCCACAATAATGCCAGAATCGTTATAGGTAAAACAAGCGCGGAAAAGTGGGCGAGAGGTAGTGCTTATCTGTGGGGTCCATGTCGTTCCTGCATCGTCCGACCGGAGAACGACACCACCGTTTCCTACAGCAATCATACTCGTCTGATCTATGGATGTAACAGACATCAGAGTATTCTCACTCTTGCCAGTCATCTTTATCCAATTTGCACCGAAATCTTTAGATTGAAAAAGAGTGCCGTTCGCTCCGACGGCGACTGCAATATTATTTTTGGGATACCTGTCCCGGGGAAGTAACTCAGCGATTGAAAGCTCGATAGACTTTTCGAGAATAAGTGTAGAAGCTTCCCAAGAAATTGCGCCGTCTGTTGTCCGAATGATAGTTTGATTTGCTCCGACGGCAACCCCGATTTTTGCATCAGTGAACGCTGCCGAAAGAAGTGCTTTGCGAGTACTACTCTTTTGCCGCAGCCAATTCGTCCCTTTTGTATAGGAAACGAGAATCGTGGCAGCATTGCCTACTACAGCGGAAAAATTTGTAGAGGGGAAGACGTTACAGAAAAGTGTTTCTGTGGTACCGCTGGGTTCTAATGTCCAATTTTCACCGCCGTTGGTTGTATATATGATGGTTCCATTCGCTCCTACGATAATAGCATTATTCAATTCGGAAAAAGAAATTGAATAAAAATTATACATAATAAATGAAGATGAAAAATTTCTCCAATTCTCTCCACCGTCTGTTGTGCGGAGGATAGTTCCCCGATCGCCGACGATGATGCCTGTTTCATTGTCTACGAAAGAGACGTTGTTAAGGTTCAGGCGAATGTTGCTTGCTTGTGTGAGCCATGTACTTCCACCGTCGAGAGTTCGAAAAATAAAACCATTGTTGCCAACGATCGTACCTGTTTTTGCATCGCTGAAAAAGATGGATCGGAAATTTGCACTCGTGCCCACAGGTTTATTGATCCAAGTTATTCCGCCATTCGTCGTCATAAGGAGGGTGCCATTTGCACCAACCACAAATCCATGTGTCGGATCTGTAAAACAGATTCCGTTCAAGGGTGTCGTGAGGCGATTTATATTATGCGATATAGACCATGTACCGCCTTGATCCGTTGAACGTGCAACGGTTCCGCTATCCCCGACGGCGATTACTGTTTTCGCATCAGCAAACGCTACTGCGCGAAAGACAATTCCATCTGAGGGGTCGTTCTGGGAGAAAAGAAATTCCCAACTGGCAATGCTGATCACAGAACAGACGACGACCAGCAGCAAAATGATCTTCCAATTGTGTTTTTGCAAAGTATTCTTTCTCATGTTCCGGTATCAGTTACCCAACTCAAGTTGTGTTTTGTTCGGGAATCGTCGTTTTAATGATCCTCCAAAGTGGGTATAAGCAAGTTCTGTTGCTTCTCTTCCACGCGGAGTCCGTTTCAAAAATCCTTCTTGAATGAGATACGGTTCATAAACTTCTTCCAATGTTCCCGGTTCTTCTCCAACTGCAACGGCAAGCGTGCTGACTCCGACAGGACCGCCATCATATTTATCGATGATCGTATGCAGAATGCGTTTGTCCATCTCATCAAATCCGTGTTCATCTACTTCCAACGCTTTAAGCGAAAACTCAGCAACTTCTTTTGCGATGACACCGTCATATTGCGATAAGCGTTTATCAGCCTCGGCAAAATCGCGGCATCGTTTCAGTAGACGATTGGCGATGCGTGGAGTTCCACGCGAACGTTTGGCAATTTCCATTATTGCATCCGGCTCTGATGTAATTGATAGAATTTCTGCTGAGCGTCGGATGATACGCTCTAACTGACTATGGGAATAATAATCCAAACGATTTGTGATTCCGAAACGTGAGCGCAATGGCGAACTCAACAACCCTGCCCGTGTTGTGGCACCGATCAGGGTGAACGGCTGAAGACCAAGCTGGATGGTTTTTGCTCCCGGCCCGCTATCGATAATAATGTCTACACGAAAATCCTCCATTGCCGAATACAAGTATTCCTCAATCCTTGCCGGTACACGATGGATTTCATCGATGAAGAGTACTTCAGATTTTTCTAATGAAGTCAAAATGCCCGCGAGATCGCCTGGTTTTTCCAGTGCAGGCCCAGATGTCATTTTTAATCCTGTGCCCATTTCATTTGCAACAATGTGGGCAAGTGTCGTTTTTCCTAGTCCCGGAGGTCCGGTCAGAAGGACATGATCAAGCGGTTCACATCGTTGGCGTGCTGCCAATATGAATACTTTGAGGTTTCCGACAATTTTTTCTTGACCTACAAATTCAGTTAACGCCGATGGACGCAACGTTTGGTCAAGGTCAGTTTCCTGCTCTTGTCGTTCCGGATTTGTCAAATTGGACTGCCTCACAAGTACAATATTACCAAGAACCGCAGAGAATAGCAACACAACATAGGAAAATGGTTCGTTGTTTGTTGTGTATGCTTTATCGGGCGTTCGTGTGGCGGAGCGCCCGTTTAATTAATTCTTCAAGAGAAATTGTCGATCCTTCAGCTTCTTTCACGACAAGCCGGATGGCTTTCTCGGCAATTTGTTGGTTGTAACCAAGCGATGTAAGCGCCTGAAGCGCCTCGATTCGCATCGAGGCGGTTGCCATTCCGATGACAGAAATTGGTTCGGAATCAGTGAGGGTTTTGCCGGCTTTGTCACGCAATTCCACGATGAGACGTTCGGCGGTTTTTCTGCCAACTCCCGGAATAGCCATAAGTGCATTCACATTCCCACCAACGATGTGCGATTTCAATTCCTCGACATTCATTCCGGATAACGTGCTTTGTGCGATCTTTGGACCGATGCCAGATACTGAAATCAGGAGCTTAAAAAGGCGCCGCTCCTCTTCTGTGGAGAATCCGAATAACAGCATAGCATCTTCACGCACATGAAAATGCGTTAACAGGGAAACGGAAGAGCCGAGGTCGCCCAGTTTTTCATATGTCGAGAGCGGAATGCTGATAGTGTATCCAATGCCGTGTACCTCAACAAGAATTTCCGTTGGACTCTTAAATTTGAGGATACCTGTAAGAGTAGCAATCATTTGTTCCTCACTACTCGTTCTGGATGTGCGTGAATGAAGTCCGACCAGGCACGATGCGATTTTAGCCCTGGCGTTCGTATTTGCAGTGATTTTGTTTTGCCTTCCATTATCCGGAATGAGTGACACAAGGCGATCGCCAACGCATCCGAGGCATCGAAAAATTTTGGTGCTTCGCGGAGTTTCAATTGTGATTTCACCATAAATTGAACCTGTTGCTTGGAAGCTGCACCGTTTCCGGTAACTGCTTTCTTGACTTCGCGCGGAGAATACTCTGTTGTGGGAATTTGAAAATTCACTGCGGCCAAAATCGACACACCGCGTGCGTGGCCTAGCTTCAGTGCCGATTGAGCATTTTTACCGTAGAATGCGGTCTCGATGGCAAATTCATCCGGATGGTACTGATTAATAATCTTGCAGATTCTGTCATAGATCTGTTTCAACCGGATGGGCATGGAACGATCACTGGCGTTCTTGACTACATCATACGTGAGCACAGAGTACGTACCATGCTCTACTTCGATAATGCCGAAGCCGGTGATGAGAGTTCCTGGATCCACACCGAGAATGATCATATCAATTTATAATTTGTGATTGATTTATTTGTGCGTTGTGGGTTTGGCAATTTTGTACTCACCGATGGACTAACTTCCGGTTCCCAGGCGCACTAATTCCTTATCGTCAATATCAAAGTTCGCATGCACTTTCTGAACGTCGTCGTGTTCTTCGAGTGCTTCCATCAGCTTCAGTACATTTTCTGCATCTTTTCCTTCTACTTTCACAGTGTTGTCAGCGACAAGATGAATTTCCGCTGATTCAACCTTGATGCTTTTTGTTTCGATAGCTTGCTTTACTGTCTCAAAATTCTCTGGAGTGCACATGATGTAGTATTCATCGCCTTCGGTTTTCATGTCTTCTGCGCCGGCATCGAGAATAATAGAGAGGAGGTCGTCTTCCGGTACAATGGACTTTGGAACAAGAATAACACCTTTCTTGTGAAATTGGAACACCACCGATCCGGACACGGCAATTTTGCTATTGTTTCGTTCAAGAATATGTCGAATGTCCGAGATTGTTCGATTCTTATTATCTGTCACCGTTTCAATAATGATAGCAACGCCACCTGGACCATATGCTTCGTACACGGCATCTTCATAATTGACCCCTGGAAGCTCGCCGGTACCTTTCTGAATGGCGCGCTTAATATTGTCTGCAGGCATATTGCATGCTTTTGCTTTATCGATGGCAAAGCGAAGACGCGCATTGGTTTCTGAACTATTACCGCCCATTTTTGCAGCGACGGTAATTTCTCTGATGACTTGCGTAAAAATTTTTCCGCGCCGTGCATCAGTGACAGCTTTCTTTCTCTTGATCGTGGACCATTTGCTGTGCCCTGACAATGTTTCTCTCCTTAGACTATGGAGTGTCGAGTGGACTGTTCTTGCGTGTGTGCTTCATGACTCAATAAGTGAGAGACTATCATACACTGTTACTTACTTTATATCTCGAATTTTCAATTGCGGGACTGTTTCTCCTGCAAATTCGCCTTCATCGAGTGAAAAAGCAACATCAACTTTTTTGCTGCTCTGCACACGGTTGAGCAAATGACCCAAATTAAATCCAATAGCATCGACAACATGAGTGTTGCTCCGTACCTTGAAACGAAGATGGTTTTTCCCAACGATACGCGGTTGACCAAGTACCTCTATGCCATGTATTGTGAACACGGGACGCATATTCTCGGGGCCGAATGGAGCGAATTGGCTTAGTATTTGAATGAATTTTGGCGTCAGATCGGAAAGTTGTATTTCCGCATCGATATGGATTTCCGGTGTGAGTAATTCTTCTGTAAGAAGTTCGGCGGCAACCTGTTTGAACGCATCGCGGAATTCATCCAGCCTGTCAAGCTCCACTGTGAGGCCTGCTGCGTACTTATGTCCGCCAAATTGGATGAGTTTATCTTCGCATCGCTTCAATGCCTCATGAATGTTGAAGCCGGATACGCTGCGTGCTGATCCTTTGGCAACTCCATCCACCGTCGTCATCATGATCGTGGGACGATAGTACCGTTCCACCAATCGTGAAGCAACGATGCCGATAACTCCTGGATGCCATGTTTCTTGATGCAAGACAATTGCGCTGTCGTTGTCGGCATTTAAATAGCGTTCCACAATTTCTTGCGCTTGAATGAATGTCTCCTCATCAATCTTCCGTCGTTGGAAGTTTTCATCTTCCATAACCTTGGCGATTTGAACTGCGCGGTCGAATGAATCGCTGGCGAGCATTTCAACTGCCCGGTTGGCATCGCCTAGGCGGCCAACCGCATTGATGCGCGGTGCAAGCACAAAGACGATCTGTCCGGAAGAAATTTTGCCCGGTGATAATCCGGAGGTTTCAATAAGCGCACGAATTCCCGGAACAGGAATAGAGTTGATGAGTTCCAACCCCAACTTCACCATGATACGGTTTTCATTGACAAGGGGGACGATGTCTGCTGTGGTTGCTAATGTGACATATTGGAGATAATCGAGCAATCGTTTTGGACCATCTTCACCCAGTTGACTTCGTATCGGTTCGGATAATGCTAAAGCTTGAATGAGTTTAAATGCAACACCGCATCCGCAGAGAAATTTAAATGGATACGTACATGATGGCTTCAATGTATCGAGAACTGCCGAAGCATTTGGAATTTCGCTCCCGGGTTCATGATGATCGCTTATCACAACATCGATTCCCTGCGAACGTGCATACTCCACTTGTTGTACTGCAGTGATGCCGCAATCTACCGCAATGAGAAGAGTTGCCCCCATATCGCGTATATGGTCGATGCCTGCAAGAGAAATACCATAACCATCTTTAATCCGATCGGGAATAAAATAGTCAATGTGTGATCCTATATCTTTCAGAAATTTCCACAACATTGCAGTGCTGTCTGTTCCATCAACATCATAATCACCAAAGATCACTATGTGCTCATTACTCGATATTGCCCGCGTGATTCGTTCCACTGCTACATCCATTTGTTCCATTGTAAATGGATCATGGAGGTCTTCCATGCTTGGCCGGAAGTAAGCCCGAGCTTTCTCGAATGTATCAATGCGCCGACTGACAAGTATCTTTGTCAGAATGGGGGAGATTGAAAGCTCCTGTGCTAAGGATTGTGCAATCTGAACATCTTCTGCTGTTAAATCTGAATCTTTGCGAAACGTCCAGCGATATTCCCGATTTGGTGTCACCAGTATCTTTCAGTACAATGATTGAAAATTATAGTAAGAAGGCGGATGCGTATGGCCGGATGTATGCTTATCAATACATCCAGAAGCATGAAGTGGTTGGTCGATAAGCCGAATTCTGTCTAATTCCGTTGATTGCCGAAGCAACCGACGAAACGAGGCAGCCATTTCTCTTGGCGACCTACCCATCCCGTCTTCACTTGCGTGAACTGGAGCGGGCAACTCTATCCCGACTTAGCTTTCGCCGAATCGGAAACGGGATCTACATGGTCTTGCNNCGACCATCGTCATTACTGACGATGCGGTGGTCTCTTACACCACCTTTTCACCTTTTCTCGGCTTCTTCTTATCGAAGAAATCGGGACGTGTTTTTTCTGTGATACTCTCCGTTCCTGCAGGATGTTGCCTGCCGGACCCTCGCTTTCTACGCCCTAAGCGTACACGCGAGGCGCCTTGCCTTGTGGTGTTCGGACTTTCCTCCCTATCCTGTATAACCAGAATAGGGCGACTGCCTGACGCACCAGCTTCTGCTTCTGGACCCAACGTCCAGCCTTCTCAACAACACTTTGCCAAAAGTACGACGAGCTTTGCAAAATAGAAACTCACACGTTCAAACGTTTTTTCGTATCAATACCGCGATTCGCCAATTGGTCTGCCTCACGATTTTCTTCTCGTGGTACATGTTTAATTGCAAATTGAAATGGCGATGCCGTAAGAATTTTTTGGATATGTAGGAAATGTTTCTTCAATCCTTCATCTTTCACTTTGTATTGGCCATTTAGTTGACGCACCATCAACTCACTGTCGGAGTGAACGACAAGGTAGTCGCATTCTATTTCTTTTACGAGCTTTAGACAAGTAGCAAGAGCCGTGTACTCGGCAGTGTTATTTGTTGCTTGTCCAATGTAGCCAAAATGTGATCCAATTATATTGCCAAGTTCGTCCTTCAGCACGATGCCAACTCCACTTTCACCAGGATTACCGCGTGATGCGCCATCCGTGTAGGCGAGTATGGTCATATAGATTTCTTTGCACTTTCGACTATCCCATCCGAAACGAGTATGCGGCCGCATCGTTCACATGTGATGAGAATTGAATTTTTCCGCAGTTCCAGTACTCTCTGCGGTGTCACGCGGTTAAAGCATCCGCCGCATGAATTTCGCTGTAAAGGAACAATGGCACGTCCTTCTTTTGCCTTACGGATTCGGTCGTACATCTGNNTTTCAACTCTTCGTCTTCGTGTTCTTTGTTGACGGCAGCGAGTTCTTTCTTGCGATCTGCTAATTCTGCTTGCAATGTTTCAATCTCAGGTCGAAGTTTCTCTGCATCCTCCTTAGCAAATTCAGCTTTACCTTCCAGATCGTCCATCTCTCTTTGGAGTTTTGTGATCTTCTCCTGAGCGTGATCGACCTCTCTCGCCAACATATCGTATTGTTTATTGGTTTTCACTTGAAACTGCTGGCTTTTATATTTCTCGATCTTCTCTTTGAGAGACAGTATGTCTACATCTGCTTTGTCTCGATTGATGATCGATTTCTTTAAGATGTCATCAAGTTCCTTCTTTTGTACAAGTTTGCCTTTTATGGTCTCCGATAATTCAGCTACGATTTTCGGTAAATCGCCTTTCATTTCCTGGAGCTCATCAAGATTGGAATCAACCAACTGTAATGAGTACAACAATTGTAATCGATTTTCCAACGGTTACTCCTCTCAGTAATCTAACAACTTACATCGTTTGAATCGGGTTCGTTATATGTTTGGTGATCCATACGGTTAAAGGCTCGTTCGCCTTTCGGGCGACAGAGCGAATCCGATCCGCAATAGGTTTTAAAACAATTTGTTCAGTTTCCCAGTGGCCTGCATCTACAAGGGCAATGTTGCCTCCCGCTGTGTGAAACGCATGATATCGCACGTCTGCTGTGACAAATACATCTGCCTTTGCAGCAATGGCATCGGACAGAAGGTCTGAGCCCGCCCCGCCACAGACCGCTATGTTCTGAACTTCATTTGTTGTTCTTCCTGTGAAACGCAACATTCCGCTGCCCAGTGTTCGCTTGACAAACTTTAAAAATGTTCCTAGCGGTTGTGGCTTTAACAATGTGCCGAATGCACCCATTCCAAAGTTGGGATTCGGATTTTCAACATAATAGATGTCGTATGCAATTTCTTCATAGGGATGCACTGTTTTCATGGCAGCGATCACTCCGTTCACGCGTGCGCGCGGCGTGACCATCTCCAGCCGTGTCTCTTTGGCAAATTCCAGTTGTTGGCGTTTTCCTCTAAAAGGATTGGATGATGGAGAGCCGCGGAAACTTCCTGTGCCTTTTGTACCGAATGAGCATGATGAATATTTACCTATAATACCGCCTCCTGCCTGTGTCATCGCGTGCATCACGTGCTCAACATGACCTTCCGGAATAAAGACAGCAATTTTTGCCAGTGAATTTTTTAATGGTGAAAGAAATCGAATGTTTTCCAATCCGAGTGTTTCGGCAAGTGCGAAGCTTACTCCGTCTTGTGTAAAATCTAAATTGGTGTGCGCAGAAAAAAGGGAAATCTTGTGTTCAGCAAGCTGCAAAATTAACTCACCAACAGTATCGCTCGTTGTGATTGACGATGGCGGTCGGAAGAGAAGCGGGTGATGTGAAATGATCAGTTCAGTTTTTCTTGCGATTGCCTCGGTAACGGTTTGCTTCGTTACGTCAAGTGTAATTAAAATTTTTGTGACATTTTGCAGTTGGTCTCCAACTTGCAGGCCTACATTATCTCTCTCCCATGCCACCCACCTCGGCGCCCATTCTTCAAACGCTTGTACAATATCAATGACATGTAAGCTCATATACAAAAAAAAGTGTCCCGCTTATTGGGCGGGACACTTTCTAAAACTCTCTATGTTTTTTATTTGCAGGAAGAGCGATTATTAATTTCTTATTTGCAAGCATCTCGATCTGTGTTACAACCACTGGTAAGGATTCATTCTATTCCATTGAACTGCTCAAAGTATAGCGAAAAATAGGCAGAGATGCAAGATTTACAGAATCTCTTTGGAGTTGGAGGTCTTAGTCTCATGGAAATCAATTCTCTCGAAGTTCAAATCGCGCAACTGTTTGATTTCTGAATCAATGGTATTAAAACGGCTCTCAAAAGACTTCAACATGTCTGGCGTAACTGTCTCCATGGTTTGACGTTGAAGGAGGTCGAAGCTGATTTTAATTGCCGCCAGTGGGTTGTTGAACTCATGGCAGACCGTAACAACCAACTCGCGAATGACTTGGGCACGGCTCTCAGCCATTGCAATTCTTTTTTCGATTGAGAGTTTATGTCTACGCAAGAGTACGCGGTCAAGAATGCTAAGGATGGTTCGCGGTAAATAGGCTTGATCCAAGTCATCTTTCAGCAGGTAATCTTCAACTCCGAGTTTCATTGCTTCCACGGCGAGTTTGAAATCACGAGCGTTAGTCAAAAAGATAATGGGAATGGAGCGCCCCATTTGGTCCAGTTGCAAGCAGAATTCCAAGCCGTTAGAAGTTGGGAAGTAATAATCTGTGAGAATGAGATCTATGTCTTGATTTTGTTCGATTTCAGCAAGTGCGCTTTCGACGGAATCCTTCCAAGTGATGATGAATGTACGCTGGCGGTAGAGTTGAAGAATAGCCCGGACAACCCTGGAAAACGCAACGTCGTCATCCACCATAAGGATGCGCACGGGATTTGACCCGTTATTCGAATCAACAGTACTCATACAGACTCATTGTACAATAAGTTCTCATAATATTCAAACACATATTTGTCAATGCAGGGGTGAAATTTTCTTAAATATGAAATATCAAAGCTTTCTCATTGTAGAAGTTGCTTTTCAAAAGTATTCTTCATATAATCAGCAGAGCGAATATCGATTAAGAACCAATGATGATATCGGTTTCCTAATCAAAAACAGACATTCCGCAAGGAGCTTGGTTATGCCTGCAAAAAACAGAATTATGGTTGTTGATGATGAAGAAGCGCTTCGTGTTGTCCTGAGTGCAGAATTAGAAGGCGAAGGGTATCAAGTCACCAGTGCCGCCGACGGGCAAGATGCTATCAATATTTTAACAACAAAAGGTTTTGATCTTATCCTCTTGGACATTAAGATGCCCAATGTTGATGGATTTGAAGTTTTAAAATTTGTCAAGGACCGTTGGCCCAAAACCAAGGTTGTTATGTTGACAGGTTTTGCTGACCTCAAGAATGCGATCGAGTCGAAAAAACTTGGCGCAGAGGATTTCGTAAGTAAACCCTACGATCTCGTCGATCTGCTTACCACAGTCGAAAGAGTCCTTACTAGTGCATAAAGCTGGCAAGGGAGCCTTGCCGCTATGTCAAAAAAACATCGGATTCTAGTCGTTGATGACGAAGAATCGATAACCTATCTTGTCAAAACTGAGTTGGAAGATCTGCCGGAATTCGAAGTTGATACCGTGCTGAGCGGCTCAGACGCCATCAATCTTATACAAGCAAAAGTGTACGATGTTGTCTTGCTCGACGTCAAGATGCCACGCATCAGCGGAGTTGAAGTACTGAAGCATATCAAAGAACATGCTCCGGCTACACAAGTCATTATGCTGACGAATATCGTGGATGTTAAAACTGCCATTGAGACAACAAAACTTGGAGCGTACGATTTTGTCAGCAAACCGTACGAAACGGTTGAACTTGTTGCGACAGTCCGACGTGCACTCGAACACAAACAACTTCTCATCGAAAAGGAAGTGAATCAGCTCGCCCGTCCGGTTGAATTGATTGGTGAGTGCCAAATATTCAAAGATATAGTTAACAAAGCAATCAAGTTGGCATCGAGTGAAGCATTTGTATTGATTCAAGGAGCGAGCGGCACTGGCAAAGAACTTTTTGCACGGCTTGTTCATCAGAATAGTATGCGGAAGAATCAAGCGTTTATCGCAGTCAACTGTGCTGCGATGCCGGACCAGCTCTTGGAAAGTGAACTGTTCGGACATGAAAAAGGATCTTTCACAAGTGCTATTAAGACAAAACAGGGACTTGTTGAAGTTGCTGATGGTGGCACGTTATTCCTGGATGAAGTTGGCGATATCAGTATAACTACTCAGCCAAAACTTCTTCGCTTTCTTGAAACAGGTGAGTTTCGCCGAGTCGGAGGAACCAACACTCGAACGGTGGATGTTCGTGTCATATCGGCAACAAATAAAAATTTACAGGAAGAAGTAAAAGAAAATCGGTTCCGCGAGGATTTACTCTATCGATTGAATGTCGTAAGTCTCCGCTTGCCTAATCTCAAAGAACGGAAAGAAGATATTCCGCTTCTTGTAGAAAGTTTTCTTACCCGAAAAACAAAAACGAAACACCTCAGCCCTGAAGCGTTGCAAGTGTTGATGACCTATGATTGGCCTGGTAATGTTCGTGAACTTGAACATGTCATTGAAGGTGCAATTGCTCTCAGCCATACCGATGTGGTGGAACCAAAAGATTTATGGATGAATGTTGCATTGAGTGCCGCATCTCCTCAGTCCACAGCTCTCTCTGAATTGCCACAGGCAGAGATTCTCATCACCATTGAGGATCTTGAAAAACTTCATATCGAACGTATATTGAAACATTTCCATTGGAATCGTGTCAAAACTGCAAAAGCGTTGGGCATTACACCAAAAACGCTCTATCTTAAGATCAAGCGATATAACATTCAAGTGCCGCGATGGGATCTCCCCGAATAGATTCTCTTTGTAAAAAATCTCATCTATTGTGCAACCTTCTATTTCATAATTCGTAACAATAATTGGGAATAAACTCAAGATTCCCAAAACTCCTTCTTATGGAGCCGGCCATTGATCACTCATGGTGGGGTTGATCGAGAAGCCGGCTTTTTTATATTTATACCATCCATCGGTTTCTTGCTTTTGCGTCGAATATTGCCTAATTTTTTCAGCAAAATTAATCGCGCTGATGTTTGATTATTGCAGGTGGGACATCATTTATCCTTCCAAGGAAGTTTCTGTTATGAAATTTAGAACAGGAATTTTATCATTCTATTTTAATAAACATATAACCTGATTACTATGCCTAACAAAAAAATCATTGGTGAAGCGATAACCTACGACGACGTTCTGCTCGTGCCTGCAAAATCGTCGGTTCTCCCGCGCGAAACAAATCTTTGCACAAAGCTGACCCGAAATATCGAACTTAATATTCCTCTCCTCAGTGCGGCAATGGATACGGTGACGGAAGCCGAGATGGCAATTGCCATGGCCCGCGAAGGCGGTATCGGTATTCTCCATAAGAATATGACAATCGAGCGTCAGGCGGAGGAAGTAGATCGTGTAAAGCGTTCCGAAAGCGGCATGATTCAAAAACCCATTACGCTCTCACCTCATCAAACCGTCCGCGAAGCATTGGAAGTGATGCGAAAATACAGCATCTCAGGTATTCCTATCGTTAATCAAGAAAATCTCGTAGGCATTCTTACGAATCGCGATTTGCGATTTCAACCAAACCTTGATCTCATTATCTCAAAAGTGATGACTACGGGTGATTTGATTACTGTGCCGGTAGGTACGACATTGGAAGAAGCGGAAGTGATTCTCCAAAAACATCGCATAGAAAAATTACCTGTTGTTGACAAAAACGGGAAGTTGCGCGGTCTCATAACATTCAAAGATATTCAGAAGAAAAAAAGCAATCCGAATGCATGTAAAGATAAACTTGGCCGTTTGCGCGTTGGCGCAGCAGTAGGAATAACAGCTGATACACTTGAACGAGTTGCGGCGCTCGTCGCTGCCGGCGTAGATGTTATAGTCGTGGATACTTCTCATGGGCACTCGAGAGGTGTTATCGAAATAGTGAAACGCGTGCGATCAAAATTTGATGTAGAGTTGATTGCCGGTAATGTCGGTACAGCTGAAGGGACGAAAGATCTTATCCGTGTAGGTGTAGATGCAGTAAAGATTGGCATTGGACCGGGATCCATCTGCACAACGCGCGTTGTGGCAGGCGTTGGTGTTCCGCAAGTGACAGCAATTATGGAATGTGCAAAAGCAGCGGCAAAGGCAAAGATTCCGATCATTGCGGATGGCGGGATCAGACAGACCGGTGATATTGCTAAAGCTCTTGCTGCCGGTGCAGATACGGTGATGATCGGCGGGTTGTTCGCAGGTATAGAAGAAAGTCCCGGTGAAAAAGTGCTCTATGAAGGACGTAGTTATAAAATGTACCGCGGTATGGGATCGCTTGAGGCAATGAAAAAGGGAAGCAAAGACCGCTATTTCCAGGATGCAGAAGACGACATCCAAAAATTGGTACCTGAAGGAATTGAAGGACGCGTACCTTTCAAAGGAAATCTTGCTGATACCGTTTATCAGATGATGGGAGGATTGCGTGCTGCCATGGGATATTGCGGGTGCCGCACTATTGCTGAAATGAAAAAGAAGGCGCAATTCATACGAATGACGGAAGCCGGACTGCGCGAGAGCCATCCGCACAATATTTCCATTACAAAAGAGGCACCGAATTACCATCTCTAATCTCTCGATGATTCACCGGCGGCTTACCGCAGTTCGCATAGCAATGACAAAAATTCGGCTTCAAGCATTTCTTGTAACCGAGATGGCTCACGTTCGTTATCTGACAGGTTTCTCCGGCTCCAACGGGTTATGTGTGATTACTCCGGAAAAACAATTTTTTGTCACGGATAGGCGATATAAATCTCAAGCGCCACAAGAAGTTGACGGCTTCACCATTATCATCGCGAAGCAGAATCTCTTTCCACTCATCACGGAAAAATCGCTGATTCCGAAACAGGCACGAACCGGGTTCGAAAGTGAGTATGTTTCGATGGCAGATTTGAAGAGTTTGAAAAAACTATTGCCTGGTCGACACTTTGCACCAACAACGAAGATTCTCGAAACTGTAACTGCGTTAAAAGATGATGGGGAAATAGCACTCATCCGATATGCTGCGAAAATTACCGATAAGGTCTTCAAGAAAATATTGGCGCTGATCCGGCCTGGTATACGCGAATGTGATATTGCTGCAGAAATCAGCTACTGGCATCGAAAGTACGGCGCAGAGTGTGATGCCTTCGATCCCATCGTGGCAAGCGGCGAACGCGGTGCACTACCCCACGCAAGGGCATCTGATAAAATCATCCGACGCGGTGAAATGGTAGTATTGGATTTCGGTTGCCGCTATTGCGGCTACCATAGCGATCTTACACGAACTATCGCTGTTGGGAAACCATCGGCCGAAATGAAAAAGATATACAAAATTGTGGTTGAGGCACAGAAGAAAGCGATCGATACTGTACGTCATGGAGTTGAGGCTTGGTTGGTTGATGCAGTTGCACGGAAACATATTCGGCTAGCTGGTTATGGACGATATTTTATTCACTCACTTGGTCACGGACTTGGCATTCATGTCCACGAACCCTTGCGACTTTCTGCGCTCAGCACAGCAATACTTCAAACGGGCAATGTGGTGACAATAGAACCGGGAATTTATATTCCAGAAATCGGCGGTGTGCGGATTGAGGACGATATTGTTGTGCGCGAAGATAACTGTGATGTGCTGACAACATCTCCCAAAGAATTAATTATAGTGTGAATTATGATGAACGACGGATTTAGAAAAGTCCTGCTTATTGCTTATTATTTCCCTCCGATGGGATTAAGTGGTGTGCAGCGAACGGTGAAGTTTGCGAAGTTCCTGCCTCAATACGGTTGGAAACCAACCGTGCTCACAGTTGAACCGACAGGATATTACGCATTTGATGATACGCTGCTAAAGGAAGTAGAAGAAGCCGGTGTGAAGATTATCCGTACACATTCATACGATGCCAACCACTTGTTCAAGAAGCGAGGAATCGTTAAAATGCCATCCGAACGAATGCGAAAGATATTGCAATTCTTCGGTGATTTATTCTTTATTCCAGATACTAAAATAGGCTGGAAAATTAATGCTATGAAAGCAGCATCTGAATTGCTCAAGCAGGAGCAGTTCGATTTGATTTTCGCAACTGCACCGCCGCAAACAGACTTTTTGATTGGTGTTGCATTAAAACGGAAGTTTGAAATTCCGCTTATTGTGGATTATCGGGATGCATGGCTGGAGTATCCATTTAAATATTTTCCCACACCATTACACCGTTTTTGGCACAAGCATTTGGAAAAACGAGTGTTGAAAGCAGCCGACTGTGTGATCGTAACGCATAGGCGAGTAAAGGAGAGCATTCTTCGGCGATATCCATTTGTTAGGTACAACGAAGTGAACATCATATCGCAAGGATTTGATCCAGAAGATTTTCCATCGACGGTCAGTGAGAGGCGGATTCGACCGGTGCGAATGAAGATTGCACACGCCGGTACATTTTACGCCAGGAGGAGCCCTGAAGTTTTTTTACAGGCGCTTGCAAACGTTTTGCGCGCGAATCCAAGAATTCGGGGACGTATTGAGATAAATCTGATTGGTAATGCACGTGAAGAAGAAAAACGACTTGTGAAGCGTTTGGATTTGCAGGATACGGTAAATTTTCTTGGCTATCTTCCACATCGTGATTGTGTTAAGTACCTTTCCGAGTCTGACCTCCTCTGGTTTATTATCGATAATGATTATCAAACGCCTGGAAAACTATATGAATATTTTGGTACATGTAAACCCATGATTGCGTCTGTGGTTGAGGGATACACAAAGCAGCTTATTCAGGAATGCGGTGCAGCAATGTGTGTTCCACTGAAAGAGGTTGCAGCGCATGAACAAGCTATTCTTGAGCAGTTCAATCGATTCGAACATAAAAAATTGGAACGAATACCGAATGCCTTTTCTTCAAAATTCAATCGACTTGTGCTGACCGGCGAATTGGCAAAACAGTTCGAATCATTGATGGATTATGATCATGCCGGTATTATCACTATGAAGGAACAATCTGCATGAATATTCTTGTCGTTGGTTCAGGAGGAAGAGAACATGCGCTTGTGTGGAAGCTTCGTCAGAGTCCTCAAGTAAAAACTATATTTTGTGCCCCCGGTAATGCCGGCATCGGACAACATGCCACACTTGTACAATTAAAACCGACAGATGTCAAGGGGTTGCTAAAATTAGCAAAAGAAAAAAAGATAGATCTGACGGTAGTCGGTTCTGAACATCCCCTTGTTGAAGGACTCGTAGATACTTTTGAAGAATACGGATTCAAAGTCTTCGGTCCAAGCAAATCTGCCGCGCAATTGGAAGGAAGTAAAGTTTTCTCCAAGGATTTTATGACGCGGAATCACATTCCAACCGCCCAGTACCGAAACTTTTCGGCGACTGCATATGATGAAGCGAAAAGCTATATCAACACACTTGATCCGCCGATGGTAGTGAAGGCTGACGGCCTTGCAGCTGGCAAAGGAGTCATTATCTGTAAAGATCGGCAGGAAGCACTCGTTGCGCTGGATGATATCGTCCTACACCGAGCTTTTGGTGACGCCGGTAGTCAAATTGTCGTAGAGGAATTTCTCGTTGGTGAAGAAGCGTCCATTTTTGTTCTCACAGATGGCGAGCGTTTTGTCACACTTTCATCTGCACAAGATCACAAACGCATTCTCGATGGCGATCTTGGAAAAAATACCGGTGGTATGGGAGCATACGCTCCAGCACCTGTAGTGACCGAAGAAATTCTCCAACGAGTGATACATGAAGTTATTCGTCCAACACTTGGCGGCATGAAGCATGAAGGCTCTCCCTATTGCGGGTGTCTTTATATTGGATTAATGATGACAGCCGATGGACCTAAAGTGCTCGAATATAATTGCCGTTTTGGCGATCCGGAAACGCAGGTTGTTGTTCCCCTTATTGATGGAGATTTAGCAGAGATATTTCTCTCTGTCGCGGAACGCCGGCTCGATCCATCGAAAGTGAAAATGCATCAAGCAGCCGCTGTGTGTGTCGTGATGGCTTCGCTAGGATATCCGGATCAATACGAGTCTGGCAAACAAATTTCAGGACTCGAAAACATCAAGATGGAAGATGGCGTTATGGTGTTTCACGCCGGTACTCGGAAAGACGGCGATAAAATCGTTACTTCCGGTGGACGTGTTCTTGGCGTAACGGCGATCGGTTTTAATAACGAACTGGACCAAACGATTCGAAACGCATACCATGCAGTTGAAAAAATTACGTTCGATGGTGCCTATTATCGTAGCGACATCGGCAAGAAAGCACTCAAGTATTTATATGCAACGGAACAAAGAATAAACAATAAGGAATCACTATGAATGTTCTTATCACGGGTGGAGCAGGATTTATTGGATCGCATATCGTGGATGCGTACATCGCCGAAGAGCACAATGTTGTTATTGTTGATAACTTATCAGGAGGTGTTCTGGAAAATATCAATCCGAAGGCTAAGTTCTATCAACTTGATGTCCGAAGCGAAAAGTTAGAAGACGTGTTTCAGAAAGAAAAGATTGATGTCGTAAACCACCTTGCCGCGCAAATGGATGTACGTCGGTCGGTTGATGACCCGAAATTTGATGCCTCCGTCAACGTTCTTGGCGGACTTAATCTTTTCGAATCTGCACGCAAGCATAGAGTTAAGAAGATTATTTTTTCTTCTACTGGCGGCGCCATTTATGGTGAGCAAGATTATTTTCCGGCCGATGAAGCACATCCCATGCGTCCGCTTTCTCCGTACGGCATTACAAAACTCTGTACCGAGAAATACCTGTTCTTCTACAAGGCAGTTTATGGAATCGATCACGTCATTCTGCGCTATGCCAACGTGTATGGGCCGCGACAGAACCCACATGGTGAAGCTGGTGTTGTGGCCATTTTCTGCAATAAAATGCTGAAGGGCGAAAAGCCTATTATCAATGGCAATGGAAAACAGACTCGCGACTACACTTTCGTTGGTGATGTTGTGAAAGCTAATCTGTTAGCATTGAAGCTTGACAAGTCTGCTATCTATAATGTTGGCACGAGCATAGAAAGCGATGTGAACAAACTGTTTTACGAGCTACGAAATCATCTCAATCCATCCTGCCCTGAACAACATGCTCCGGCGAAAGCTGGTGAGCAACAGCGTAGTGTAATCAGCTTTAAAAAAATTGAGCAAGAACTCGGCTGGCATCCTACTGTCCAGTTAGATGAAGGTTTGCGGCTGACGGCAGAATATTTCAAGAAGAAGATTTCCCAACCGAAGTGATTTCAACCGATGATATGGTTGATCGGATCACACACTGTGATCTACGTACCGTTGCTCAAGTAATCTCGCTTGTTGAGAACGATGCAAAAGTGTCTACCGAGGTTCTACGCGCCCTGTTTCCCCGAACCGGCAATGCATATCGAATAGGTATTACCGGTCCGCCTGGCGCAGGCAAAAGCACGCTGACAAATAAACTCGCGAAATGCTTTCGAATACAGAACCATAAAGTAGGTATTATCGCCGTTGATCCGACAAGTCCTTTTACGGGCGGAGCACTCTTAGGTGATCGTGTGCGTATGTCTGATGTTGAATTGGATGAGGGTGTGTTCATCCGCAGTATGGCGTCTCGCGGAAGCCTCGGCGGAATAAGCAAGAAAGCAAAAGAGGCAGCAGATATTCTCGATGCCGCGGGGTATAATATCATCCTGATGGAAACTGTCGGCGTGGGCCAATCGGAGCTTGATATTGCGCGTGCTGTTGACACGACTGTTGTAGTTCTGGTCCCTGAATCCGGCGATGGTATTCAGGCGATGAAAGCGGGATTGATGGAGATTGCCGATCTATTTGTGATGAACAAAGCGGATCGTCCAGGTGCTGATCAGGCGATGACTTCTATTGAGTTTATTCTTGGACTCCGACCGCACAGCGGACAAGATTGGCTAGTACGCATTGTAAAAACACAAGCCCAGGAAGGTAAAGGTGTTGCTGAAGTTGTTACGATGATCGATCAACATCGCAGTTTTCTCCAAACTTCCAATGCACTTGTTGAACAGCGTAAAATACAATTAAAGGAGCGTATTTGTGAAATTGTCAATGAACAGTGGCATTTTGATTTTTGGACTTCCGAGCGTGCTGTTTATTTAACAGAGCAAATTGAACACGTATTTTCCCGATCTCTTACACCGTATGATGTAGCCCAAGAGCTCATTCTTCTTAAACATCCATAAGGTAGGTATGTACCTATGAAACCTCTATCCCGTCAAACACTTCATTCCATCATCGGACTTTTGTTTGTCATTTCTGGCGGACTCGGTCTCATTTATCAGATTGTGTGGTTTAAATATCTTTCGCTTTTTCTCGGTAACACAACATATGCACAGACGATTGTATTGGCCACGTTTATGGGAGGACTCGCTATTGGTTCGGCATGGTGGGGAAGAACAGTAGATCGTACGCCGAAACCACTCCAGCTTTATGCATTTCTGGAATTGGGCATTGGCATCTACTGCCTGATTTATCCGAAGTTCCTCGAATTTCTAAAAAGTGTTTTTATTTCGATTGTTATTTCATTGCAACTTCCAAGCGACGGAACCGCTGTGCTTCTTCTCAAGTTTCTTACGAGCCTATGCTCATTGTTGGTTCCAACCATTCTCATGGGCGGAACACTACCAGTACTCGTTCGCTTTATCTCTCACAAGTTAGAAGAATCGGGCAGAAATATTGCGGTGCTTTATTTTCTCAACAGCTTTGGCGCTGTCATGGGTTCATTGTTAGCCGGGTTCTTTTTTATTCGGATTCTTGGATTGAGTACAACGGTGTATATGGCGGCAGTTTTCAATCTTCTCATTGGTGTTTTTGCACTTCTGTTGTCACTGTGGAAGATACCTTCTCATAATAAAGAAGTTGTCGAAGAGTTACAAGAATCCGAGCACATCTATCCTCGCCGCGAAGTCATTCTTGCTACTATGGTTGCCGGAATTTCCGGTCTCGCTGCAATGATCTATGAAGTAACCTGGGTGCGAATGTTGATTCCCGTGATAGGTTCTTCTACCTATTCATTCTCACTCATGTTGGTAGCGTTTATTTCCGGTATTACGATTGGAAGCCTCATTGTTGCTTCACTTGTTCAACGAGTGAAGAATTTATCCGCTATGCTGGCTTGGTGCCAGGTTGCTATCGTACTTTCGATGCTTGCAACACTTCCATTGTATGCGCGCATACCGTACGAGTTTTGGAAGGCGGCATCTATTCTCACACGTAGCGATACTACATATCCAATTTACTTAAGCATTCAATTTCTTTTCGGTTTTGTACTGATGATTGTACCTACTGTTTTCCTCGGCATGTCGCTTCCTGTAGCGACACGCATTGCTGCTCGAGGTATTAATGTTCTCGGTAAATCGGTAGGAAATGTTTTTGCAATAAACACTCTTGGTACAGTTATTGGCTCGTTAATGGCAGGTTTGGTGCTCATTCCGCTCGTAGGAGTCAAACATACAATCGAGATTGGTATTGCGTGTAATTTGACAGCGAGCATACTCATTTTTCTATTTGTGAACTCTGTTTCACGTCGTCAAATGTTCATAGCTTTACCAATTATGCTTATCACTCTAACTACTTATTATCTTTTCGTCCCCAATTGGAATAAAAATGCCATGCTTGCTGGCGTTTTTCGACGCACGATTGCAAATGTTGCACCGCCAGCCAGCTATGAGGATTTTATTAAGCAATCAGCATCTTCGAAGGTACTCTATTATCAGGAAGGGACAACAGCAACCATTGGTGTTATAGAAGGTTCGTTCGGAAATGAAACTCAGAGTATTCTCATTGTCAATGGCAAGTCGGATGCATCATCCAAGGGCGATTTACCGACACAAGTACTGCTTGGACAACTCCCATGCTTGCTTCATCAAAATCCACAGAATGCTTTAGTGATTGGATTGGGCAGTGGAGTTACTGTCGGTAGCATTTTAACGCATCATGTGAAGCGTGTTGATTGTGTTGAGATTTCTCGAGAAGTCATCGAGGCATCGTCTTATTTTAACGAAGTAAATCATCGTCCATTGAGCGATCCACGCACAAATCTGTTCATCGAAGATGCGCTTGCATTTCTTAAAATTACTCCGCGTACGTATGATATTATTGTCAGCGAGCCGTCTAATCCTTGGATCGCCGGCATCGGCAATTTGTACACAACGGATTTTTTTAAAGAATGTAAACGTAAGATGAATACAGGCGGTTTGATGGTTCAATGGTTTCATCTATATGAAATGAATGATGATCTCTTCAAAATGGTTGTGCGAACTTTTCAATCGAACTTCACCCATGTATCGATATGGCAGTCTTTGTGGGCGGACATCATTATGGTCGGATCGGACCAGCCATTGTCCATCGATTACGACAAAATTCGAGCCACAATGAGCGCAAAGGATGTTCAAGAAGATGTTCAGAGAATCCATATACCTGATGCTGCAACATTGCTCTCGCTTGAAATGCTTTCGTCTAAATCGGTATTTCGATATGTTGGTGTAGGTGATTTAAACACAGAGGATCATCCTCGTTTGGAATATGGTGCTCCAGGAGCATTTTTCGTGAACACAGGTGTATCACGACTCGCTGGATTCGATGAACGCTTGCAATGCGATAGTGTGCCTCTCCAACTTAAAAGACTGATGGAGAACAATCAATTGACGAATGAGGAATTACGAAATATTGGATTTTATCATACCGATCGAAATAATGGATCTGTGCTTTTTGGGTTTTCCGTTCTGCGTGAGATTCAGAATAAATTTCCAAAAGATGCTGTGCTTCTTGAACGATTAGCAAATATTGCTTCAACTCTTAATCGTAATGAAGAAGCAGTTGCATATAGCAATATGCTTGTCGAACTTCAACCTAACAATCCGAAAGCATTGGAAAATTACGCATGGCGTAAATACACATTTGAGCGACCGCTTGCGAACATTTTGACACATATTGATATCAAAGCATGTGAAGATATGTTACATAAGAGTATTAATCTATCGGCTGATACTGTGGATGTATATAATCTGCGCTTAGCCGATCTCTACTATGGCATGCAACAATATGTCAAGGCTGTGGAGTACTACAATCGGACTATGATAATTCGAGAGAAATATCAATGTGATCCTAATATTCTAGATGATGTAGTATTGTACAGGCTCGCAATATGCTATAGTCGGATAGGTAAGAGAGCCCGCGCAGTAAGCAGTGCCTTTCAAGCAGTCAAAGTCAATCCACACAATGATGAAGCCAAAGATTTGTTTAATGATTTATGGATAAGAGGTTTGGATTCTTTAAAATCAAAGTGATCGGTTTGTTTTTGCAATTTCATATAAAAGAGATTGTGTTACCATTTCATGCAAAAATTATATTTAATACGTATCATTGAAGAGTGAAATATTCAAATTGAAAAACGGTTGTATAAGTATATGCATTTTTTTATTACTGCTGTTTTTCGATGCGCGCGCGCAACATATCGATTCTAATTCAGCAAACGTAACTTCGTGGGATTTCGATGAAGAGAAAAGTGAAGGTTTTTCCATTGGCACAGTTCTCTCAGAAATATTCACGCCGCAGATAATAATTGACACCAAGCATATTCGGCAATATGTACTCGATGAGCGGTTTCAGGTTTTGCGGAATCGATACGGCGATTTGCGTACTATCGATGCCATATATCTGAAGTCGCTTACAATTGCAGACTACAACATTGCACGTGCCCTTTTTCTTTCCTTTATGGCGGTATTGGAACATGGAAAAGTTGAAGTCAAAGTGCCAATTGTCAGCTCGTTGAAAGTGCCTCTCACGTTCGAAAAGGATAGTATCTTTTCTGCTCGCATCAAGCATCTTCCAACACAAGTCTACTCAGATTCACCGACCATTCCGGAAGGGGATCGAGATAAACTTCAGCATTTTTTCGGATCCGCTTATCTTTCCTATGCATCCGAAGCACCGGATTTTACGCGGACACTAGGCATCCTGATTGAATGGGGAGAACCAGTA
>PMDB01000101.1 GCA_003155495.1 Ignavibacteriota bacterium | reverse complement strand
ATTTAAAATATTGTGCTTCACGGAACCCGCTGAAACTCGCAATCATTGATGCCGGGAAGCGGCGGATCATAATATTGAACTCTTGTACTGTTTCATTAAATCGGCGGCGCTCGACAGCAATGCGATTCTCGGTGCCTTCCAATTGTGATTGGAGCTCGAGAAAATTTTGATTGGATTTTAATTCAGGATATTTTTCCACAACAACCATTAATCGTGACAATGCCGAGCTTAATCCATCTTGTGCTTTTTGAAAATTCTGGAATGCCTGCGGATCGCGCAGCACTTCCGGTGTCACTTTCATTTGTCCAACGCTTGCGCGTGCTTCTGTAACACCAATGAGCACTTCTTTTTCCTGCTTCGCAAAACCCTTCACTGTTTCGACAAGATTTGGTATCAGATCATAGCGGCGCTGGTACTGGTTCTCTACTTGACTCCACGCACTCTTCACGCCTTCATCTTTCGCGACAATTTTATTGTAGATACCGACTCCCCATGCGACCGTAAGAAGAAGCACCAAGAGCAATCCGCCAATAATCGAAAGAGTAATAATCAATCCCTTATTCATGCTGAACTCCTAAAGATGTAAAAGAAATCGTTTCCAAAAAAACTTGCGATCGTTCCTGCAAACACTGTAGCACTCGATGCGCTGCAACCTTATCTGCGGGTGCCGGCTGCCAGTTGCGAACAGACACTGGAATTGCTTGAACTTCCAAGGTATCTTTCGCAAATCGAACCTTCAATACAGCTGTTTCACTATTTGCGCTTCTTGAATTCCCGCCAAACACAAAATTACCTAAAGAGTAGGCAATGATTTTTCCTCGATATCGCTCAATTCCTTGCAGTACATGCGGATGATGTCCTACGATCAAATCGGCACCGCCTTCGATTATTCTATGCGCAAGAATAATCTGACTGCTATCAGGTCTTGTTTCCAATTCATCCCCCCAATGAAGATTGATGACGATATAATCGACACGCGGCCTCAATCTTTTGATATCATCAAGAATAAGCCATTGGTTGCGCGATGTTGTACCAGGCTGTTTTCTTGATGCAATGAATGTTCCCTCACCGCCGTATCCCAAGAAACCGATTCGAATTCCATTCACATGGAGAACAACCGGCTTTCGTGCTTCTGCAAGATTTCGTCCGATGCCCGTATGCCGGATCCCAACCGAATCCAGTTGCTGGATTGTTTCCAGAATTCCTTCTACACCAAAATCTGCTGTATGATTGTTGGCACAGTTAACTATCGAAATTCCGGCGCCGCATAACTGAGAAAGATATTCCGGCTTCATTTTGAAGACAAACTCTTTCTCTATACTGTCCACAGATTGCGTTACAGCATTTTCCAGATTGATCATCATCAAATCGTACGTACCGATTCGTTTCCAATGAGCAAAAACGTTGATGGGTCGGTGTTGCGCAGTATATTCAAAATCTGCCGCAAAATTAAGATCACCCGCAAAAATGACTGTCGCGCTATCATCCCATCTGTGCTGAAACCATAGGAATCCCGGAAGAAGACAAAGAACAAATGCTCGACTGAATAAATTCATATTTGCCACGATTGACCCGCCGAAGGCAGGTTGAGCTTAAATCTGATGGCATGGTACCAAAACTTCATACCAAAAACAACTCTTCCCTAATCCAAAATAAAATGTAAAAGTACATTCTGCAGGAGACTGCGCCAATATCTACTAAAATACGTTCCCTGTACCAACCTGATTTTGCATTTCCTCTTGTGTATTTTACAAATATTTGATTCCATATAGCATCAACACGTTATAGAGAACAAAGAGGATGGCAAATCAACGCAAAGTATACAAGCAGCGATTCCTTTGCATATCCAATGACTTGTGAGTACTTTATGTATTGACAATAGGACAGGAACAGTATTATGCGGATCTATCTTCGGTCGAAAATCCATAAAGCTACCATTACCGAAGCAAACCTCCATTATGTTGGCTCTATTACAATCGACGAACGCCTGATGAAACTTGTCGGACTTTCCGAGTATGAAAAAGTCCTTATTGTCGACAACACGAATGGTAACCGGCTCGAAACCTATATCATAAAAGGGAAAAAGAATTCTGGTGTTATAGGGATAAACGGAGCTGCTGCGCATCTTGTACACAAAGGCGATGAAGTTATTATAATGTCGTTTCAGATCTCTGATCGGCCCAAGAAACCCATCAACATCCTCGTCGACAAAAAAAATCACTTTGTAAAATATCTGATTGAAAAGTCTGGAGTGGACGAGTGCTGAGAGCTATCAAGACGTCTGTGGCCAGCGGCCACTGATTGATATTTCGCAGTCTTTCGGCCCCCTTCATAGGCAATAGCAATTCTTCTTAAAACAAGAGAGTTTTATTCCTTAGAGACATCTCTCATTACCCAAGTTCCTCCAAAGGAGTCCCTTTGGGACAAACATCAAATTTCAAACAATGAACAAATCCTAAAAGTTAAATAATCAAAAATATTTTTTTGTGTTCAGTTATGTATCATTGGAATTTTGCGCTTCCTCAGCTCATTTTACAATCGTTGAACTCCTAACGGAGTTCCTTATTTTTATTTTTGTTGATGATACAAACGGACGACTCCTACGGAGTCCTTTCGGAAATATTCTTGACCATGTCAATCCCAAAGGGATTGAACGTTTGTAGTTTTAGAAAACCATTATTCTTATTTAGAACTCCAGAGGAGTTTCACCATCAAAAAAAAGTATTCGCTGAGTAGTTATGAAATTTGTTTGCTATGTGTGATTTCGAGTTTTTAGATATTCCCTTTCGATGTTAGTGAAATGTTGCCACGATTCTCTCTCTCGATTATCGTGACTCGCATATCAACTATTCATTACTTTGAGGAATTCTTTGTTCGTCTTGGTACCCCTCATTTTATCAAGCAGGAGTTCCATTGCTTCGCTGGGTTCCAAATCACTCATAAACTTGCGAAGAATCCACACGCGATTCAAATCGTCCGGTTCAAGCAGCATTTCTTCTTTGCGTGTTCCGGAACGATTCACATTGATTGCCGGGAAAATACGTTTATCGCTCAAGCCGCGATCGAGTACAATTTCCATATTCCCGGTACCTTTAAACTCTTCAAAGATCACTTCATCCATCCGACTGCCGGTTTCTACCAATGCCGTTGCAATGATTGTAAGACTTCCGCCCTCTTCAATATTTCGGGCAGCACCAAAGAATCGTTTTGGCCGATGCAATGCATTCGCATCGACACCGCCGGAGAGGATTTTTCCGCTATGCGGGACAACGGTGTTATGTGCCCGGGCAAGACGCGTGATGCTATCAAGAAGAATGATAACGTCTTTCTTCGATTCAACCAATCTTTTTGCTTTTTCCAGCACCATATCAGAAACTTGGACGTGACGCTCAGGTGGTTCATCAAATGTGGAACTGACAACTTCAGCACTAACAGACCGTTCCATATCCGTTACTTCTTCAGGGCGCTCGTCAATGAGCAGCACTATCAACTTCACTTCCGGATGATTTCTGGTTATACTGTTTGCCATTTTTTGTAAAAGAATGGTTTTTCCCGCTTTAGGCGGCGAAACGATCATACCACGCTGGCCTTTCCCAACCGGTGCAAGAAGGTCGAGAATACGCATTGCATATTCACCGGGAATGGTTTCCAGCTTNNGGATGGTCATCGTTCACTGCCTCTACACGCAAGAGCGCAAAAAACCGTTCGCCTTCTTTCGGCGGTCGGACCTGACCGTTCACGGTATCGCCCGTACGCAATCCGAATTTCTTGATCTGCGACGGCGACACATAAATATCGTCCGGCGACGGCAGGTAATTGTAATCGACCGATCGAAGAAATCCGTACCCGTCGGGGAGAACCTCAAGCACACCTTTACTGAATCCCAGACCGTCTTTCTGGGTTTGCGCTTCGAGAATTTTAAAAATGAGATCTTGCTTACGAAGATCGCTATAGGCTGTGATGTTGAGTTCTTTGGCAATCGCGTTTAACTCGGCGATTTTTTTAGACTTTAATTCAGTGATATCCATTGGCATGGAAAATATACCTATGATAGTGAGAGAAGGGGATTGAAAATTTTAAAAACATCGTCAAATATCAGACAATTTTCTTTGATAAATAATTAGATTGGAACGAAACAAATTTTTTTGAAGTAATCCTGGTCGGATGAACCGGTAAAGAAACTTTTCTATGATCTTCCTCTTTTAGTATACACGATTATTGATTGATTGTCAAGTATTTTTCTTTTCTGAGAAAGGCAAGTGCTTCACCCACAACAAAATGCGAACCGGTAATGAGTATCGGGACGCCATCGTGTTTTCGAAGAACCTCCGCAATACCACTCTTGACGTCAGTAAATTCTTCGACATGTGCTTCAAATCGACGAAACTCCTTTGCTAACTCTGCTGCACGACGAGATCGATCTGTACTCGCTTCCACAACAAAGACAGCCTGTGTAATTTCATTAAACATTTTCACAATCTGCTTATAGTCTTTATCCTCCATGAGACCAAACACCATGTAGACTTTCCCGAGACGTAATTTCCGGAGTGAACTACAAAGCGTACGGACAGCCTCTGGATTATGTGCAACATCGGCAAGAACGAGAGGGTTTTGTCGAACAATCGATAATCGAGCCTGAAGTCCGGAATATTTTTGGATATTTCTTAATCCTTTCCGAATAGATTGTTCGCTAATATTGAAATCGCTTTGCTGGATCACCGCTTCAATAGTATTTAATGCAAGAGATGTATTCATCGCTTGATGCTCGCCTGCCAGCGACACATGCACATTCTTCATTTTGCGTCCTGCAACGATGAAATCCGACACAATTCCTTGAAGAGAAAAATGCTTTGCATGAATTCCTCTAGGATGAATATGAACCAATGGTGATTTTCTTTGATCACAGATATTTCGCAGAATTTGAACTGCCCTTTGCGATTTTGTTCCAGTTACACATGGAATTCCTTTCTTAATAATGCCTCCTTTCTCGAAAGCAATATCTGTGATACTCGTACCAAGAATCTGAGTATGTTCCAATCCAATCGTGGTAATAACAGAAACAAGCGGCCGAAGAATATTGGTTGCATCCAACCTTCCTCCCAAACCGGTTTCAACAATTGCAATGTCCACTTTGGACTCCGCAAAGTACTTGAATGCTATTGCTGTTACTGCTTCGAAGAAAGTGCAAGCATTTTTTTCAACTTCCGGTCGAAGGACCGATACAAGTCGTGCTACTGTGCGCGAGGGAATCGGCTTGCCGTTGATTCTGATCCGTTCATTGAAGCGTATGAGATGTGGAGAAGTGTACAAACCCGTTTTATAACCGGCAACTGTAAAGACTGCCGCAATCATCGAAGCCGTAGAGCCCTTGCCGTTCGTACCAGCGATGTGGATAGAAGGAAATTTCTGTTCCGGATGATCGAGGGAACGGAGCAGTGTCCGGATTCCCTGTAACCCGAATTTCATTCCGAACTTCTGGAGATTGTAGAGGAACTTGATAGATTCAGTATAAGTCAACGTAGTATCAAAGATGGAAAGAGAAAAGCGATTTTCAAAAATGTCACAGCCAGGATTGAAGAACCGAGAACTTCAAGTCTGCATCCAAGGCACCGACAAGCGTTCCCATATCTAAAATTCCATGCTCACGGGCATAGATTTCCAAACCATCGGCGATCTTCACCGAAATTACAGGGTCGACAAAGTTCATCGTACCAATTTGCACTGCTGTTGCTCCTGCCAACAAGAACTCAATTGCATCTTCAGCGCTGGCAATTCCGCCAACCCCAAAGACCGGGATTTTCACTGACTTGGCAACTTCATACACTTTTGCCAATGCAACGGGTTTGATGGCCGGACCAGAGAGGCCGCCAGTGACCGTAGAGAGTTTTGGCTTTCGTGTCTTGATGTCTATAGCCATTCCGATAAGCGTGTTTATAACAGAAACCGCATCAGCGCCTTCCGCTTCAACAGTGCGGGCAAATTCAGAAATGTGCGTTACATTAGGCGTCAATTTTATGATGAGTGTTTTGTTCGTCAGCTTGCGAAGGCTCGCCGTGATTTTTCCTGTCATCGAACAATCAGTACCGAAATTCAGTCCGCCCTCCTTTACGTTCGGACACGAGACATTGATCTCGTAAGCAGCAATTCCCTCTTGCTCTTCCAGCAATTCAAGAACATCGCAGTATTCCTGGAGAGAACTTGCAGCAATGTTCGGTATGATTCTCGTATCAAGTTTACGAAGGTATGGTAGTTTTTGTTCAATAAACGTATGAACACCGATATTGGCAAGCCCGATGGAATTCAGCATACCACTGGCTGTTTCGACAATACGCTGCGGTGGGTTGCCAGCACGCGGTTTCCACGAAAGCGATTTTGTAAAAATGCCTCCAAGTCGACTCACATCTACCAATTTGCGAACCTCATCTCCATATCCAAATGTCCCCGAAGCAACAAAAACACGGTTTTTGAATTCAATTCCGCGAAGAGTAAACGATGTTTTTATTTTATTTTTTATCGATGCGGTCATTACAGAATTATATCCGTTGTAAGGAATATCGGTCCGTCTTTACACACAAGAGCGTACTTCGATCCGTCGCCGGTGCGTTCCACAGGACATCCTTGACAAAGTCCGACTCCACACGCCATATGCCCCTCTAACGATACTTCGCAACAGATGTTTTTACGTTTTGCGAGTTCTGAGAGAGCTTTGAGCATAACAGTCGGACCGCAGGCAAATATTTTTGCTTTTCCGAGATCTGTCCGATCAAGAAATGGTTCGAATAACTGCACAACATTTCCATGAAATCCTTTACTACCGTCATCCGTCGCTATGTGAATATTTTGCAGATGGGAAGTAAGAATTTGTCCGGCATTTCTATATCCGACAAATGTCTCGATACGTTTGCATCGCTTGAGTAAATCTGCGGTAAGAAATGGAAATGGTGCCACACCGATTCCACCGGCAACAATAAGCGCTGTGTCATAGTCGGCATCGACACGAAAAGACTGGCCGAGTGGACCCAAAACATCGATCGTTTCGCCATGCCGCTTTCGAGAAAGAAGGAGCGTGCCCGTTCCAATAGCATGAAAGAACAACTCAACGATATCACCGTCAACACGCGCAATACTGAATGGTCTGCGCAATAACGGGCCTTCGCCGGCCTCTGCCGCAAGCACATTGACGAATTGACCCGGTTGTGCTGAAGCAGTAATTTCAGAAGAAGCGAACCGAAGGAGAAATGTCTTTGCTGCAACTTCATCGCAAGATTCTACCTTACACAATTGTTGTACCATTCCGCACATTATTGTTTCTCTGCTCTCAATAGATTCTTTCGTGCTACGATGAACATTTTTCTTCGTTCATTTTTCATTTTTTCTTTCGCAGCCATCGATTCTTATTCGATTATTTTCTTCCCTGAGACCAGCGAATCTTTCCTGGCACCCACCGGATTTTGAGCTTTCTGATGTACCGGATTGGAATCTATCTCAGATGTATCTATCTTTGTTGCCTTCATCTTGGATGTGTCTATCTTCACAGCGTTAGATTCGGATGTATCTATCTTTTCAATCTTTGATGTATCTATTTTTCTTTTATCGGTTTTTACCGTGTCTTTCTTCACAGCATTTATCTTCGTTGAATCTATCACTGTGCTATGAATCTTTGATGTATCCATCTTAACATCTTTAGTCTTTGCCGTATCTAGTTTCATGTTTTCAGATTGCCCAATGTGTGCTGACCGGTTCGCCGCTGCGATTGCGTACTTCGTTCCGTCATAATTCTTTACAACGTGTTTATACTGCACGAGAGCACTTTCCGGCTGCTCGAGATGGTTTTCATAAATCCACCCAATCGCATATTCACTTTTAGCAGCTAATGGCGATTTGGGATATACTTGTGCGATGTTGCGAAGCATTTTAATCGCATTTTTGTGCTGTTTTGTATCGATCTGTTTCTCGGCCTGCTCATAATAAACCGCTGCGCTATCGGTTTCCTTTACAGAACTTTCTTTTCCAAGAAATCGCCGTGCTTCTTCTGCATAGATGGATTCCGGAAAATCACGATCGAGACGTATGTAGTATTCTTCAGGAGTATGATATTTTTTCCCGGTATTCATCCTAGAAAGTTCTGCAAGAATGTAAAGAATACGCGGGCTTCGGATAGGAGAATAGTCCAAAGCAAGAGATTTTTCATACCAGTAGGAAGCAGAGTCCGGCACTCCTATTTCTGAATAGAAGATATCTCCCAAGTCTTGTGCAGCAATAGATTTAAGCACATTAAGCGAATCCGCAAGTTGAGAAGAAATCAGAAATATTTTGTGTTGTATTGAATCTGTAACAAATTTCAACACAGTCAATGAATCAGCTCCGATATGCGAGTGTAGCGATGAATCTTGAGCAATTGTACGTTGTGTTGAATCCAATAAAACGCGAAGCATCTTAAGAGAATCAACCCGAGCGTTTGTTTGTCGAGAAGCGACCGATCCAATTTTGGCCTTTGTACTATCGGACACCGATCGAACCGAATCGGGAATCGATGGATTTAATTGAGATAAAACCTGTACACCCTTATACTTTGCAGTATCAGAGAGCATCGTTGTAAGCGTATCTGAAATTGATTTTTTCGTTGTATCTGTAATAACGAACAAGAGACTATCCGCCATTTCCAATTTCTTTCGAATATCAAGATATTTTGTGAGAGCCGTAAATTTCAGACGACCATCAGCCACGAAATTAAGCCCTGCGGCTGAGTTCACTTCCGTATAATACTTCAAAGCTAATTGATAATCACCGATTTCTTTTTCATACAGTATTCCAAGCTCATACGCAGAGCGGAGAGCGTATTCCGTTTTTGCATATGTTGTATCAACATAGATATATTCGACGATCGCCTCATTTTTCTTTCCGCTGGCCGCGTAATTATTGGCTCGTTCAAAAAGCAGGTCAGGTAAATACGCTTTATACCGAAAATTCTCAATCATTGCGGCAACCAGAGTTAATCCTTTTTCATATTCCTTGATCTCGCGATACGCAATAGCCGCTTGCACCTTGCTGTAATAGTTTGAGTAAATATCGGATGTATAGTTTGCAACTCGGAGATATGCTTCTGCTGCCTTTTCGTACTGACCTCCAGAAAAATAAATACTTCCAAGATTCATTTGCGCTTCGACTTTTGCATTGTCATCGTTTGAGAGCGCAATCTCTTTTTCATATTCCACCACGGCACTATCGGTTTGCTTTTCCTGCAGATAGAGTCTGCCGAGAATATGGTGTGCTTGAGTCTCGATTTTACTATCATCGCTCGCTTGTGCGGCAGTAATTGTAGACTCGCACATACGAATCCCTGCTTCAATTTTCTTTAATTTTTCTTCCGTTCGAGCATACCAAATCTGGGTCTCTAATACCAATGGGCTCTTAGGATACTGGGCTAATAACTCCGAAAATTTTCGTTCTGCTTTAAGATATTCTGCTTGATAATAAAAGGATTTTCCAATGAGAATAAGCGCATCGTCTACCAATGTGCTTGTAGAGTGAAACGTAAGAATATATGAACATTTATCAATGACTTTGAGAAGTTTCTCTTTTGCACTTGCGGGAATTTGATCAGCTGTTGCCGTTGAACTACCTTGGCCGCGTTTTGTTAAAGCATCTGATCGGATTTCATCTTCTGCCTCATCAAACAACCACTTTGCATTATAGTATCCGTTGAAGTACGATATGGAATTTTCATATCCCTGTGAAATCGCATGTCCCACGGGCCCGAAAATAGAACACCCGTCAAAAAGAAATACGATCACCAAACAGACACTACTGAGGGTCATTCGGATGTACAGTGTACGTTTCATCGATACCTCCAATATATCAAATGGTGGACTGTGTATCAAGATGTAAGAAAACTCTCCGCTGATTTTCTCACATCACAGCTCGCTGAAGCTATAACAGTCTTCAACGTGGAGTCATGTGTTTCAATCGGCAGAGCAGTAGCAAAAAGGCATTCAGTCCTGAAGTATGGGGGGAATCATGATAGCTGTAGATCTCCACCTTGCGGCCGGAGAACAATTTCTTCCACCATGAGCGATGGCGGCTGGATCGATACCTGATAGAGCATCTCTGCAACATGTTCCGGTGTCAACATTTGATTTCCATATTTCTCGAGTTGGTTTTGACGCCAGATCGGAGTGGAGACAGCGCCAGGATAGACATTCACAATATTGATACTATGACGCCGAACTTCAGAGCGAAGGACATTCATCATCGCTTCAATGCCCGCTTTCGAGGAAGAGTAAGCGGCAGATTTTGCGTACACTTCTTTTACTACATACGATAGAATATTAAGCACTAATCCATTCTGATTCTGAAGCATCGTAGGGAGAACGGCTTTCGTCGTGAGGAATGTTCCGCGGAGATTGGTATTGATGACATGATCGAACTCTTCTATAGATGTATCGATGAAATCTTTGAAGTATGTAACCCCTGCGTTATTGATAAGCACGTCAATATGTCCATGCAGCACCAAAATATTCTTTACGGCTTCGAACACGGAAGCTTCGTTTTGCACATCACACTTCATGGCTTCGCACGTACCATGGGCAGTAGAAATCCGTCGGCACAGTTCGTTCAACTTCGATTCAGTTCTTGCGCTTGCAATAACGGTATCGCCGTGTGAAGTGAAGACTTCTGCAAGAGCTCTCCCGATTCCCGTACTCGCTCCGGTAATCCAGGTGACTCGCGGTTTCTTGGTTTCCATGAGATGCTACGGCTTTCTTCCGATGAGTGTAAGAAATTCGCTCCGTGTTTTTTCATCATTTCGGAACGCACCCAGCATTGCACTTGTTGTTGCTACAGAATTCAATTTCTCAACTCCGCGCATGATCATGCAGAGATGTTGTGCTTCCATCACAACTGCAACTCCCAGCGGTTGAATATGCTGATACAGCGTATCAGCTATTTGCTGCGTTAATCGCTCTTGAACCTGCAATCTTCGTGCAAACACTTCCACAAGCCGAGGCATTTTGCTCAGACCAATGATTCGTCCATTCGGAATATATGCAATATGACACTTTCCGAAAAATGGCACGAGATGATGTTCGCACAATGAAAAGAAATCGACGTTTTTGACGATGACCATTTCGCTGTATTTTTCCTCAAAGACAGCACTGTTCATAACCTCTTCAATATTTTGTTTGTAGCCCTTGGTCAGGAATTCATACATCCGTGCCACACGATCCGGAGTCTTACGAAGCCCTTCACGTTGTGGGTCTTCGCCAAGCTCGGAAAGAAAATTTTTTATGATCGCTTCTTTTCGACCTTCATTTCCGGTAGTCATTCTTCACCTCGATACTCTACAATATTATTCTCCGTCTCATGGAGGCGGATCGCTGAGAGCTTTGCCTCATTGATTTTCGTTTCCAGGATTCGCCAGAATGCACGTACGATGTTTTCTGCAGTGGGAATTTTATCTTTCAGGAAATCGACATCATAGTTCAGATGCTTATGATCAACTTTTGAAATAATTTCTTCCCGGATAATGTTTTTGAGTTTCTTGAGATCTACGACATACCCCGATTCGTTTTTTATATCCCCAACGACTGTAACTTCAAGAACAAAATTGTGACCATGCCCGTTTGGATTAGCACATTTATCAAACAGTTCAATGTTTTGCTCTTCCGATAGATCGGAATTCCAAAGCCGATGTGAAGCGCTGAAAACTTCCCTCCGTGTTATATACATCTTCGGCATGAATCACTTTTCCTTTTTCAGAACGTTCAGGACTTCATCAGCATGACCTTCCACTTTGACACGATGAAAGATATGCCGGATAATTCCCTTTTCATCAATCACAACGGTCGTGCGCTCAATACCGAAGTACTTTTTGCCATACATCGATTTCTCTTTCCATACACCGTATACCTTGATGGCACTTTTTTTCTCATCGCTGAGGAGTGGAAATGTCAATCCATATTTACTCGCAAACTTTGCATGCGAATCTACACTGTCCGTACTCACTCCAACGACAATTGCGCCATTCTTTTTCATTGCCCCTCGCTTTTTTTCAAAAGAACGGGCTTCTTCCGTACAACCAGAAGTATTGTCCCTCGGATAAAAATAGAGCACTAATTTCCTGCCTGAAAAATCTTTCAAGCTGAACTTTTTTCCATCACCTGATAACAAATTGAAGTCAGGGGCTTTCTTTCCAATTTTAAGCATAAAAATTCCTTAGATATAGAATATGAATAATCTCTTTGAAATTCAAAAGAGATTTTGGCTGGTTTCTATTTCAGTGCCTTGGAGATTGCATCGTAATCCGGTTCCACACCGGCATTTTCCGATATCCACGCATACTTCACGATGCCGTTCCCATCGACGATAAACACTGCACGCTTCGAAACAGTGTAGCCCTTCAAACCGGCAAAATCCTCATTCACACCGCAGTACTGCCTGATCACTTCACGAGAAAAGTCACTCAAGAGCGGAAATTGCAGATTATTCTGCGTCGCAAATACTTTATTTGCAAACGGCGAATCTACACTAATGCCGACAACTTGCGCATTGAATTCATTAAATTTTGCCATCATATCACGGATTGTGCACATTTCTTTCGTACACACTCCAGTGAACGCACCCGGATAGAATGCGAGTACAACCTTCTTTCCGTGAAACTCAGAAAGTGAACGAGATTTCTTCTCTACATCAAACAAAGTGAATTCCGGTGCTTTATTTCCAACTTGAATTGCCATGGTATTGATCTCCTCCATATTTTATTGTGAGTTCAAATATAATAACACTTGATCACGTCTGAAGGTTTCAATCGTTCATTTTTGAATTCCTTACTCTTTATCTGTATATTTGAACCGTAGAAACCAAACTTGGAAGGGTGCGAGAGTGGTTGAATCGACCGGTCTCGAAAACCGGAATAGCCGCAAGGCTATCGAGGGTTCGAATCCCTCCCCTTCCGCTTCTATAGCAAAAGAAAGTATCATTTTTTGTTTTTGGATTTTAATCAATAGATTAGGATATTGATTCAACTGGAGAGATGCAAGAGTGGTTGAATTGGCTACCCTGGAAAGGTAGTGTATCCGTAAGGGTACCGTGGGTTCGAATCCCACTCTCTCCGCCCTGTGTACTATACATATATTCTACGGAGCCTACAAGACGAAACTTATTACTACGGCTCTACAGCAAACATCACAAAGCGTCTTGACCAACATAACCGCGGAAAAGTTCGGTACACTAAGGGACATCTTCCGTACGAATTGCATTACAACGAAAAATTCTCATCAAAGACCGAAGCTATTCAGCGCGAGAAATTTTTCAAGTCAATTGCAGGTTACCGATGGTTGAGGAATGAACGGATTATCAAATGATCGTGGGTTCTCCCTCAAAAACCTGAAAGGTTTTTGAGGGATCCCTTCGGGAGAATCCCACTCTCTCCGCACTGTGTACTATACATATATTCTACGGAGCCTACAAGACGAAACTTATTACTACGGCTCGGCAGAGAACATCGATCAGTGCGTAGATCATCATAATCGCGGCAATGTTCGATATACGAAAGGACACCTTCCATACAAGCTGCATTACAGTTTTATTTGCATCTTCCTTGATCATAATAAGTCCTTTGCTATTTCAAGCCTATTTCTATATCTTTAACAAAAATTAAGGAGCCCAAAATTAAAACCGCAAGAATATTCTTAATATGCCTTCCTATAATTCTGATAGGCGCAGGCAATAATACCGATGAACAAAATCAACCGACTCTGAAAGAAGTATTCAAAAATAACTTCCTCATAGGGGCTGCTCTCAACGACAACATTGTCTCCGGCAAAGATCAGGAAGCCTCTGACGTGGTTCAAAAACATTTCAACACAATAACTCCCGAGAATGTAATGAAGTGGCAGCTGATCCACCCTGAACAGGGAAAATACAATTTTGAAGCTGCAGACAGGTTCGTCGATTATGGCATTAAACACAAAATGTTCATAGTAGGTCATACTCTTATCTGGCACTGGCAAATCAGTCAACGGACATTTATGGACAGCGCAGGAAAACTCCTGGACAGGCAATCGATGCTTGAACGTATGAAAGAACACATATATACAGTCGTCGGTCGCTATAAAGGAAAAATAAAAGGATGGGATGTCGTCAACGAAGCACTTGACGATAGCGGAAATATCAATAAGACAAAATGGGTCGAGACTATCGGAGAAGATTTTATAGAAAAAGCTTTCGAATTCGCACATGAAGCCGATCCAAATGCAGAATTATATTATAACGATTTCCTGATAGATAGACCCACAAAACGGGACGGAACAGTTCGGCTCATCAGAAAGCTGCAGTCCAAAGGTTTGAGAATCGACGGTGTCGGTATTCAATGGCACTGCGGACTAGATTATCCTGTGCGCAGTGAATTTAATGCGTTCGTGGATTCAATTTCAGCGTTGGGCGTAAAAATTATGATCACTGAACTTGACGTGGATATTTTACCGAGTGCATTTGGATACAGAGGCGCTGATATCAGTATGACTGCAAAGATGAAAAAAGAGCTGAATCCATTTATAGATGGATTGCCGGATGAAAAACAGAAACAGCTTGCCGATCGCTATGCGGAATTGTTTTCTATGCTGCTTGACAAACCGGGAAAAATTTCCAGGGTTACTCTTTGGGGAGTTTCTGACCGGACTTCATGGTTAAATAATTGGCCTGTTAGAGGTAGGACCAATTATCCCCTGCTCTTCGATAGAAATTATAAGCCCAAACCGGCATTCTTCTCTATCGTGGAAACGGGGAAAAAGAAAAAATAATTATCTCAGAACTCCCCCAAAAACAGAAAAGTCGCGCCAACAAGAAGTGCAGTTTCCAGCCCATGCTTGTTGAAAGCATTGCTATATTGAAACAGAACAAGAATCCGGATTCATTAAAAACAATTCATTCTATGTTGATCGGTTCATAGGAAGCCCGTATCAATTATACAACTCCTCTCGGTCTGCATCATATCATGCAAGAAGGTTTTCCTTACAGACCACAGCCCAGCAATAATAAAGGAAGAGAAGACTGGAGATCTACCTACTATCATCGTGCAGATACCGTCGGGCTCGGTTACAATCGTAGTTCGACTGGAAGTGATGCGGTACATCAATATTTCTCGCCTCTGCGGGAAACATTTGATGATGTCAACACGTGTCCGGAAAAATATCTTCTCTGGTTCCATCATGTTTCATGGGATTACAAAATGAAATCCGGCAATACTCTTTGGGATGAACTTTGTAAAAAATATTATTCAGGAACTAAGTATGTTGACGGGATGATTAGTCAATGGTTGTCTCTCAAACCATCTATCGATCCTGAAATCTACGTGCATGTTCAAACAAAATTAGAAACGCAAAAAACCGATGCTGCGATCTGGCGGGATACATGCCTTCAGTATTTCCAGAAATTCAGTAAGAAATCGATTACTATTTCAAAGTAAATGAATTGAGAACAATCCATAACTTGAAATTGGAGATCAGCTGATTATTTGCTAATTTTCAATTACAAGAAACTACACTGGAATGTTTTCTTTCGAACATATCGAAACAAAGGAGAATTTGTATGCCTTGTAAAAGTCTTTGCAGTGTTTTGTTCGTCCTGATTATTATGTTATGTACATGCGCTTATGGCGATAATAATGTTCTTTCCAATCCGGGTTTTGAAAGAGGAAAAAGCGGCTGGTTCGATCGGACCTGTGCAATTGAAGCTGTTTCATCACCTGTTCACAGCGGTACCGGTGCTATTAAAGTCATTAGCAGACTGATGAATTGGCAGGGAGTGAAACAGTCGATATTCGGTAAAATAATTGAAGGAAAAGTCTATAAGGTATCAGGATGGGTAAGACTCGACAACGCAAAGCACGATACAGTCGCTATATCTGTCGAACAGCAGGATGACAGTGGCACAAAGTATATTGGTGTCGCACGGGCTGTTGCAACTGACAGTAATTGGACTTTGATATCCGGCGAATTCACATTGAAAGTTACGGGCACTTTGTCGGTATTAGACATGTACTTTGAAGGTCCTGCACCTGGTATAAATTTTTACGTCGATGATGCGAAGGTATACGGCCCTGAGGTCGATGCTCCAAAGGTAATACCCGCTAATCCCGTTGGGAAAGGTATGATTGATGTCAATACACGATACCAAAAAATGGAAGGCTTTGGCGCTTCAGGTGCATGGTACATTAAGGATTTAGTGAACCACAAAAAAAGAGACGAGCTCTTCAATCTGCTTTTTAAAGATCTTGGCCTCGATATATTCCGTATGGGCAACTACTATGAAGTGGATTCGAGTGCCTTCAATAATTCATTAGAAATAGCAAAACTCGGTGAAACCGTACTCAATCGGAACTTAAAGATCATGATAACATCTTGGACTCCACCTCCTTCCATGAAAAACAGCGGGAAAAAAATTGGTGGTACTTTGAAAAAGATCAATGGAAAATTTGTATATGATGATTTTGCAGAGTGGTGGTCTAACAGTGTGGCTGCTTGTACCAAAGCGGGCGTTAAAGTTGACTACATAAACATACAAAATGAACCAGACTATGAAGCGCCGTGGGAATCATGCTTATTTATGGCTTCAGAAACCGTTGATACCAATATTGCCGCTTATAATAAAGCTTTTGAAGCCGTCTGGCGAAAACTGAATGCTTCAATGGGTCCGAACATGCCTAAAATGCTTGCTCCGGAAACATCCAGTTTAGGTAATTCCAAAAAATATATAGAATCTATAGAGAGCTCATCTCACATCTATGGGTATGCGACACATCTTTACGATTGCAGCGGGTGCGGCTCGGCTCCCGACCGGTTCATTCCTAGTATGAGCAGTTATAACAATTTTATTATGCAACATACAAAGAAACCCATATTCCAAACAGAGTTCGAAGACGGGTCCGGCACGTGGGCGAATGCAATCAATACGGCGCTTGTCATGCATAATGCTTTGACTGTGGAAAAAGTATCCGCTTATTTATACTGGGATTTATTCTGGGGCCCGGGGACTGCTCTGGTCAGCATGAACGATTCATCTTCATACACGATCAAGCCGACCTACTATACATTTAAACAATATTCAGCTTTCATCGATGCAGACTGGCAGCGTGTGGAGGCGTCGACCGATAATACCGGTATAAGGATTTCAGCGTATATCAGTCCGGATAATAAAAAACTGTCAGCGGTCATTATCAATACCACAGATAGCACTAACATATCACTCAATCTCTCTATTAAGGATTTCTCTATTTCCAAAGGTGATATTTACAGAACCAGTCAAAAGGAAAATTGCGTTCTTGTAGGCAACTATGATAAGCGGGCTCCATTGAAGATTCCCGCTAATTCCGTAACGACCTTATCGCTAACTTTCAGTAAGAAGTAAAACACCATAAAGTAATATTACACCAGAGTGTAAAACAGAAAAGCCGAATCATTGGTTGGTTCGGCTTTTTTATTTTGTTATTCCCGGCCTCCTGCCGGCGAGGCAGGCGAAAGTGGGAATCCAGAATACAAAACTCCCGTGTGCGCTGTGGCAAAGAACCAATATCATGTGGTTTGTTGTGCGTATATTTGTCCAAGGAATGGAGTATTTATTCGCCGTTTTCTTTGGGCGCAAAGGTATCGTTCTTTCTTTTGTCTTGACTCAAGAGGAAAGAACCAAATGAGCGCCTTTGGCGCCATGCCGCTCACAATAATTAGAAAAAGAGAGCGGCAGAAAAAGTCAAGACTGAAGAAAAATATGAGTAAAACTGCGGTTGAGCAGAAACAGAATATTATCAAAAGAACACGAGAGATCTTGCTTTTAAGTAGAGAACGACGCATATTTCCGATATGTGAGGTATGTGAGGAGTTATCGTACCTCGTTTTCACCCAACGCCATCGGATGCCTTTTTTTGTGAAACAGAAATTATTGTATGATCCATTTGTTATAGGAATATTCTGTGCGGAGGCTGAGGTGTTATCTTTCGTATAAGGTCAAGCAATATTGGTGCTATTTTCTAATTCTTCTACGAAGGGTTTGTCTGTATTTTAGCAAATTATAGACTAAGTCTCCCGAAGGGATGCCTTTGGCATATCTAATCACATGTTAGGTGCAATTGTTTCTTTATTTAAAAAAGAAAACCTAATGAGAAAAATACGACTCATATTTTGTTTTTGGTGTGGATTACTTATTATGCATCCCCAATCTTTTGCTCAGTGGATACAAACCGGACTTCAGCTAAAAGCTCCCGATGGTACTGGAGAGTATTTTCAATCTCTGGCTGTAAAAAATAATAATATTTTTGTAGGGACATATTACCACGGTGTATTTGTTTCGACTGATAATGGATCAGTTTGGACTCCGGTCGATTCCGGTCTAACAAATCTTTGTATATATTCACTTTTTGTAAATGATAAATATCTATTTGCAGGAACGCAGGCAGGTGGTGTTTTTCGTTCTACAAACAATGGAAAATTGTGGACGCCAATCAATGGATTGATGGGGTATAGTGTGAGTTGTTTTATTGCTGTACCCAACGAAGGAGGAGGAAGTAATTTATTTGCGGGAACGTATGGAGGAGTTTTTCTTTCTAGCGATGAGGGCACAAATTGGGTCGCCGTTAATTCTGGAATAAAAAATTTGGATGTTTTTTGTCTTGTCAATGTTGGTGCTAATCTATTTGCTGGAGTTGATCTTTATAACCCACATGTAAATTATGATAAGGTCTATCTTTCAACTAATAGTGGTACAAGCTGGACTTCAGTCAATTCTGGTTTGCCTGACACCTATATTACTTCACTTGCTGCTATTGGCAATAATATCTTCGCTGGAACATTTGATTTTGGTATTTATCTGTCAACTAATAATGGTACAAGTTGGACATCAGTCCAACCTGGGTCAACCAACCCCTATATCGGTCCCCTGCTCGTCAATAATACCAAGCTTTTTGCAGGTACAAATGTGGGTACTTCTGATGTCTTACTTACATCGGATAGCGGTGCACATTGGACCGATGTTGCTGAAGGATTACTTTCTTCAGGAGTGTATTCTCTCGTTGTTTGTGACACTTATCTTTTTGCTGGAACGTGTGGTGGTTTATGGCGGCGTCCTTTATCAGAGATGGTCACATCCGTAAAAGAAGAGAATAGTAACTTCCCGACTCATTATAGCCTTCAACAAAACTATCCTAATCCATTTAACCCAAGTACAACTATTTCATTTACCCTTCCATCAAAATCGCATGTTACCTTAAAAGTATTTGATATTATGGGGAGAGAAATTGCAATACTCGTTAACGGGGAAATGTTTGCAGGCAATCATACTCAAAAATGGAATCCATCGAATATATCAAGTGGTATTTATTTTTATCGTTTGGAAGCAGGTTCGTATACAGAAACGAAAAAATTAGTTTTATTGCGTTGACACAATTGCGCCTAACCAGGCGCTCCCCGAAAAAATACAACGGGGCAGGCAAGCTCGGATTGTCCAGATAATTGAATCGCGCAAGGCGCGATACTAAATATGAATGAGCTCGCTGCAATTTGCATGGCGAGCATAAGTTAAGTGTTTAATTGAAAGTTGGTAGCATGAACTTGTTTCGTTTTGTGTATATCGAAAATTATCAGCGCCGCATCCCGATTTATCGGGAGCCGGTCCGTTAGGCATACGCCGTAAATAATTTTTGCACCAATAAATGAAGGAAATCTCAATGGATGAAAACAACACAGGAAAGAAAATCATAGATATTCCCGTTGTTCCTGATTTAGAGGGAATGCCTTCACAACCATTGGCGCAATACGATCTTAATAAAATGGATGCAATCCTTTCTGATGCTTTCACTACACTTACTGGTTTAGCTTGTAAATGTGAAGTTAAGTCTGTTGAAAAACGTAAATCAGAATCATTGATAAAAATGTTTGTCAAAACATATCCAAGCGTTATAGATGGAATTAAGGTTGTGATTGTGCCACCTCGCCCTTCTTCAGGGATACACGATAAGTAACAATCGCATATTCCATGCTTCTTGGATACCGAATTGATTTGATTTGAAGTATGATATTATTATTCTCTGTTTTTGGAAGAATTGCAGAGTATGCTTTTTCAAAATCCGTTCCAGATAATTGTTGAATATTCATTTTCTTATCTTTCTATTTATTGGCGTATTAAAACAAAATTATTTAAGAACAAGCGGCGTATGCCTAACCAGGCGCTTCCCTCTAGTCCCGAAGGGATGCCTTTGGCAAAAACAGAGGGATGCAAAAAACGCACAAGCTGACGGAATGAGCGTGGTACGTTAAGCATGGCGTGCATAGGTTTCAGTTCTTAATAATAAACTTTTTATCATGAACTTGTTTCGTTTTGTGNNCGCATCCCGATTTATCGGGAGCCGATCCGTTAGGGCGCGTGAAAAATGAAAAAATATTACTTCAATATTCTTTTATTATTTAGCAGTGCATTCTATATCGGTTGCACTAACACATATTTTGTTGCAACGCATTCACTTCAGACTCAGAGAGATACAATAACTATTAATCAACTTGAGCAGATGCTTCAGGATAAAACAGTCAATATTATCCTACGAGATAATCAGCAAGTTCAAGCTGAAAATGTTACGCTTTCCAAAGACACGGCTACCTTTACTATTCTTCCCGATTTGAAGCAAAACTCAATACCTCTTGCTGCCATTAAGAAAATTGAAAGACGTCTTCATTTTGACGGAGCATTTGGCGGCGTGTTTCTTGGTTTCTTATGTGGTGAAATAGCTGTCGTAATTCGCGAGGCACTAAGGCCTAATAATTCTAATTGGAGTAACCTCGGTTCTGATGGTTATATCTTATTTTCTGGTATCTTTGCTGGTGGTATATATGGTGGCTTTCGTGGCACTATTGTAGAATATATTTTTGACTCTGATATTGATAAGCGCGCGCCCTAACCAGGCGCTCCCCTCTAGAAAACAGAGGGGTGCAAAAAACGCACAAGCTGACGGAATGAGCGTCCCATAAAAAACACGGGATAAATGGGTACGTTAAGCATGGCCTATAGAGGTTTAGATGTTTAATAATAAACTTTTCAGCATGCACTTGTTTCATTATCAGCAACTTGAAAATTATCAGCGCCGCAGCTTAGTGCCCATCCGTTAGGCGGGCGAACAGGAAGGTTGTACATAAATGAAATTACTTTTAACAAATATCCGATGGCTTCGTGTTGTTGTCTCTTCACTCTTAATTGTTTTATCAAGCTTCCTCGTGGTCACACTAATAACTGCCGGCTATGCCTTTATATTAGCATTTGAAGCTCATGGTAAACCCGACCAAGCTGCAATTAATCATTTCGCTTCTTCAATTAGCCGGTGGATGATGCCGTTGTTTGAATTATTCTTCACTTTTGTTATTTCGTTTATCAGCACCAAGAAAACAATGAATAATGTTTCTATTCATGGTCTTCTAATAGGCATACTTGCAGGATTCTTTAGTACCATGATGAAAATAGGTTTTGGTGATCAGTTTAATTATCGTATATATATTTTCTTTTTAATTATTGTCGGTTTGGGGTTTGTTGGTGGCTTTTTCAGCCAAAGACAACTTGCTAAGAAAATTAAATCGCCCGCCTAACCAGGCGCTTCCCGAAGGCCTGCCCCTTTGGGGGATTTCCTTTTGCCGAAGGCATTGAGACTGTGCAAAAACTATTTAAAAGCCTTCGTCATTCTGAACGAAGTGAAGAATCTGAATTAAAAACGAGACTCTTCGCTACGCTCAGAGTAACAATAATTACTTTTTACACAAACTCCATTCCTTTGGAAGGGACAAGCTGACGAAATGAGCGTGAGTACGTTAAGCATGGCGTGTGGTGGGTTTACGTTTTTATTATTAACATTTCAGTACCTCGTTGGTTGATTGTTAATTATTTTGGTTATCAGCATGAACTTGTTTCGTTTAGTGCATATTGTAAGTTATCAGCGTGGCAGCTCCCGTTTTATGGGATCCTCGATTCGACCACAATTTGATTGGACAACATCAAATTTGTCGAATCGGGACCAGCGCCAGTCCGCCAGGCGGCAAGCGACCAGAACATGAAAGTTTGAATGATGGAAACAATTCCTCTTGGTGGGATTATAGCAATTGCAATTATTTTGCCGAATCTCTTGGTTGTATTTTATCCACCGAACCTTAAACAGGCGAATGTTTCTGTAAGAGTTGATAGACTATCACAGGCCATGAATATTTTCGAGAGAGTTGGTCAGATTGGATCTTTCACTATTCCTTTCTTTTATCAGTTAAAATATTCAATCATTTTAGATACAACAATGCTTATAATCATGAGTGGTGCGCTTGTTTTATATTATGTAGGTTGGACACGGTATCTTGTGAAAGGTCGCAATGAGGGATTGTTCTACAAATCGATGTTTGGATTACCTTTGCCAATGGCTATTATGCCAGTTGTCTACTTTATCTCGGCATCTGTACTTCTTAGTTCTGGATGGTTGCTAACATCTGCAATACTGATTGGAGCGGGTCATATTACCGTCAGTTGGCAGCACTCTCGTTGCATTGACCATCAAACAGTGATGAAATGATTGAGCAAGAGAAAGATGTTTTATTTTATCTTTATAAATTATAGCTTGCCGCCTAACCAGTCGCTTCCCTCTAGAAAACAGAGGGATGCAAAAAACGCACAAGCTGACGGAGTGAGCTCACTGCAAATTGCATGGCTGTTGGTGGATTTAAGTTTTTATTATTAACTTTTCAGTACCTCGTTGGTTGGGGAATATTTAATTTGGTTATCAGCATGAACTTGTTTCGTTTTCAGCATATTGAAAATTATCAGCGCCGCAGCTTATTTATCCCGTGCTTTTTACGGGAGCGCCGATCCGTTAGGCCGCCTAAAAGTATAATGTGCATATGAATCAAACCCTAAATATTCGTGAAGCCCAAAAGGGCGATGCTATCGCACTTGCTAAACTTTCTGGAGAGCTCGGCTATCCTACAACACAGGCAGAAATGGAAGGTCGTTTCGATAAATTGATCTCGGGATCCGACAATGGTATTTATGTAGCTGAACTTGATTCTATCGTAGGTTGGATTCATGTCGCTCTTATTCAGACACTAGAAAGTAATGCTTTTGTAGAAATATGCGGACTTGTTGTAGCAGAATCGTATCGTGGTTCAGGAATCGGGACACAACTTATCGCGTTTGCCGAAAGTTGGGCTCGTAAGAAAAAGTGCTACCATCTTCGTGTTCGTACAAATGTCTTACGAGAAAAAACGAGAATGTTCTATAAACAGGTTGGCTTTCAATCAAAGAAAACTCAAGAAGTATTTGATAAGATCATTGATGTCGGCGGCCTAACCAGGCGCTCCCCTCTAGAAAACAGAGGGGCAGGCATGGTGCGAAATTCATGGCTAATGGTGGGTTGAGGTTTTTATTATTCAGTTTTTAGTACCTATAACTTTTGTATTTATCAATTTGGTTTTCAGCATGAACTTGTTTCGTTTGTTGCATTACGAAAATTATCAGTGCGGCAGCTTAGCCGCCATCCGTTAGGGTGCAAACCAATGTTTGACAAATTATCGAGGATATAATGGTACGAGAGGTAAAAGAATCTGATGCAGAAGCATTGTGTCGCATCTATAATAACTATATTGCGGGAACAACAATTACATTTGAGGAAACACCTTTACATGCCGATGAAATGGTTTCGCGAATCAAAAATATAACCCAGAATTATCCATGGTTGGTCTATGAAGAAAATGGAAAAGTAATTGGCTATACATATGCAAGTAAATGGAAAGAAAGGTCAGCATATCGGTATTCAGTTGAAACTGGTACATATCTCGATTCTAGCTATGTTGGAAAAGGTATCGGTACTATCCTGAAAACAGAATTATTGAAAGCATTGAAAGAAAAATCGATTCATAGCGTAGTCTGTGGAATTGCATTACCGAATCCAGCAAGTATTGCATTGTGTGAAAAATTTGGATTTGAAAAGGTTGCTCATCTTAAAGAAGTGGGTTACAAATTAGGCAAATGGGTCGATGTTGGCTATTGGGAGCTGATTTTATAAAATCTATTTCTGTTTGTGCCCTAACCAGGCGCTCCCGCCCAAAAGACGGCGGGCAAGCAAGCTCGGCTTGTTCAGATAATCGAATCACCCAGCCGGAGGCCGCGTGTGAATGATACACACGAGAGTGTGCACCAATAATTACACAGACATTCTTCAAGAATGTCATTGTATAAAGTGCAATACAACTTCTAAAAATCTAGAAATTAAAGTTACCAAGAAGCACACTGCAAAATTCATAGCAAACAGAGGCTTAGTTTTAATTTGAAAGTAATTATAATGAACAATAGAAGTGGAAACACGCTCCGCGTGTTACAGTTACAGAGCTCCGCCTGTTTTGTATATATTGTGCGCGAAAGGGGCACGCGCCTCTGGCGCAAAAATTATCAGTGCCGCAGTCCCCAACAAAAGCATTTGGGGATAAACTTACTTGTCCGCCGGTTGTTTGGCGGAGCACCCATCCGTTAGGCGGCGCGGCAGCGCCCACAGACCATCAAACCAATCAAGGACTCCAGTGCTCGTATTTAAATCTTCAAGTCCTTCAAAGAAGGGCACAAGTCGGCTCATTAGGGTTATTGCGGTTTTCAAATTGTTCAAGGCCGTACTTCTGACTTGTTTAGGATTCGGGGCTTTTAGACTTCTTAACCCAGTTGTTGGCCAAAGGCTTACTCATTGGGTGGGTTCTTTTGCATGGAATTACAATCGAGATTTTGTAATGTCCGGTCTGACAAAGCTCACTGGGCTAAAGTCGATCCAATTGGAAGCTTTGGGAATCGGTGCATTCCTCTACGCTATTCTCTTTACGGTCGAAGGGATAGGACTGTGGTTTGAAAAGCGATGGGCCGAGTACCTAACTGTTATTGCAACAGGTTCTTTGCTGCCATTGGAATTGTATGAAGTCTACAGAAAATTCACATATTCACGAGTGTTTACATTGTTACTTAATCTCCTTGTTTTCATTTATCTTATGAGAGTTGTGCGTCATCGGGCCAGCTAACCAGGCACTCCCGCCCAACACTACAGCGGGACAGACAAGCATGGCCAGTCCGGGAGGATTCATGACGTTGGGCTACAACCATTTTATGAGGTGATCTATCATGACAAAAGAAAGAATAAAGTTCAAACTGGGGAAAAGAATGTATCTTTATGAACCACTAATTGTTTTACTTTCAATTGTGCTTATCATCATCTGGCAGGATAAGAAGTCAATTCCGGTTCATAAAGATAAACAACAATCTCTCGGTGCATGCCCATTTCTTTCAAAGAAGGAATGCAAGCCGGACGAACAAAGGATAGCGAATCATTTCTCGGCAGATACGTTGCCGGGATTGATGCAGAATGGGCTCATTGAGAAATACGGAAGGAGTGCATTCGGTACGTGCATTGCCGTCAACGGAAAACTCTGGAAAATCCGTTCAAAATATTTTAAAAAAAGCTTATTGACAGAGGTGTTCGTATATAATAAGGTCAATGACTATGAGTTATCGGCAAAGATAATAGATAGTGTATCCGGCAAACTCTATGCACAAATATCCTCTACTGCAAAAATAGATATTTATGATTAGCCTACTGGCTGCCTCATCAAGACGACGGAATAACCCCGTGAATGAACACAGGAAAAGAGGGCAGGAAATGAAAATTGAAAGCTCGCAGTATTCAGACAGCATGGCAGCAGTGCTTCATATAAAAGAGAATGAAATAAGATTTTCGTAACTTATTTTCTAATACTGGGATTTTAAAATATGAGGAGAATAACTTGAAAAAGAACGATACAGATAATGAAAAAAAACACTATGAGCGGATTATCGCGACGTAAATTTATCAGCACTCTTGGTGCAACAACAGCAGGTCTCTTGATTGCTCCTTCTTTGGATTCTACAAAACTTTTTGGCCGCGAGTTGAATGGCTTATCTTCATACGTAACACAAGTAGCCGTAACTCAAGCAACGAGCTACGATAGAACTTTGATTAAGCAAAAGGTTAAACACCTTTTTGATTCCATTGGAGGTATCGGGAATATTTTCAGTGCAGGGAAAAAAGTGGGCATCAAGGTGAATCTCACGGGTGGAAATACTGATACCGATCATATGTGTACAAATCCAGAGGTACTACGAGCCGTCACTGAATTGATAATTGCTCAAGGTGTCAATAAATCAGACATCTATGTTGTTGAAGCACTTTGGGCAGATTGGCCCTCCGATTATAAGACCGTATTCAATAGCCTTGGAGTGAACACAGTGGATTTGAACAAACCCGCTCCATATACAAGCTTTATAACGAGAAGTGTAGGTAATAAATATATTAATTTTGATTCTTTCACCCAGAATCAAATTCTTTCTGATATCGACGTCTATGTCTCAATACCTAAATTGAAACAACATTATGAGGCCGGTTTCACCGGTTCTTTGAAGAATCAAATCGGCTCTACGCCAAAACAATTATACACGCTCTCGGGTAATACAAGCTACAGGTCTGCTCTTCACCAGAAGGATAATGACCAGCCTGCTGTCCACACGTATCTTCCTGAATCTATTTGCGATCTTAATCTCGCCCGGCCTGTTCATCTTGCCATTATTGATGGGGTGATGAATGCACATGGGTCGGAAGGTGACTGGAATCCTGTATGGATTCCAACTGCAGATAATATTCTCTTTGCAGGGAAGGATCCAGTTGCTACAGACAGCATTGCAGCACATTTTATGGGTCTTGATCCGGAAGCCACTCAGTTAAAACTTCCGGAACCGCCAAATGAAGATCGCGGTTACTGTGACAACCACTTATACTTGCTTAATCAAAGAGGAATGGGGACAAACCTTCTGAGTGAAATAGAAGTTGTCGGCGACGGTGCACACCTTGTATCTGTACCTTCACGGCATGTGTCAGCATATCCGGAATCTTATCAGTTATGTCAAAATTTTCCCAATCCATTTAATCCTTCGACTTCGATAAAATTTCATGTTCCTCAATCGGGACATGTGACAATTCGTATATATAATATGATGGGTCAAATGATCGATACAATCGTCGATACGACTGCTCCAGCAGGTACAAATGAACTTCACTGGATTCCTAGGAATTTGGCAAGTGGAGTGTATCTTTACAGCATGAGAGCCGGTAACTATTATGAATCTAAAAAAATGATTTTTCAAAAATGACCCTGCTGGCTAAGAGCAACAAGGAATTGAAAAGTCTTAATCTTTCTGTTGATTTGATGTATTAAAATATATACTTTGCCGCAGTTTATCTGCCATCGTTCGGTGGCACGGACTTTAGCTTATACATTAAAAGGATAACCATGAAAACTCGATTTCAACTTATCTTGCTAATCCTTTCAATCTTTTTAATTCTTTTTGGTTGCAATTCAGCCAAGGAAGACGAGTATTATGTTAACAGAACAAATGGAGAGAAGGTTCACGTTGTTTTTGTCGGTAGTGAAAAAGACATGATCGCTCGATATGGTCCATCTCTCAAATATCAATCTTCTCCCGAAGGCACTATCTTTGTTATGTTTGAGCCTGCATTTAACAATGAACCAGCTTATAATGAAGCAAGAATCTTAATAGAAAAAGATTTCTTAAAAAATTATGGCTTTGTGAAGAAAAGTGCTGCTTAATCGAGCGGCTCAAGTTTTGATACATCGGGAGCGATAGATTTTGGGGAAATTATGAATATCAATTTACTCATTGCTTTTTTAATTGGGATGATCATACTTGCCGCAACTCCTGGTCCCGGAGTATTTGCATCGATGGCCAAGGCAATTTCTGAAGGATTTAAAGCGTCGCTCTATCTTATTGGCGGTTTAGTGACAGGCGATATCATATTTCTTCTCCTGGCATTGTTTGGGTTGGCAGCTATTGCAAAAATATGGGGAGGGATTTTTTTACTTATCAAGATTATTGGAGGCATCTATTTGATGTATCTTGGTATTAAGATCTATGTAAGTATTCAAATTCAAATAGATATTGATGCTAAGAATAATAAAAATAGATTTCAAACATTCATGAGCGGTTTACTTGTTACGTTGGGTAATCCAAAACCAATACTATTTTATGCAAGTGTGCTTCCTACTATAATCAATTTTAATGAAGTGAGGCCTCTTGATATTCTGATGATGACGGCGCTCATTGCAATAGTATCATTTAGCGTATTAGGAACATATTGTTATATCGCAAGTTTATCAAAGAAAGTACATATGGGCAGAGGATGGCAAAAAAGGATTAACCAAGTTGCCGGATTAGTTATGATCACTGTTGGCATATTTATTATCGCCAAATAAACCAAACCATTCGCATCTCGCGACAAGAAAGCGGAAGGCATACAATACGAAGCATTTCGGCTCAGGCTTTGAATTATCGGGATCGGCACCATTAGGGCGCACGCCTGGTACAAAAGAAATATGAAGAAGATCGCACTGGAAATACATCGTTCCCTTTCTGCAATTAAAACGAAAAACGCGACTTCATTCCGTATTCTGCGACGCGCGTGGTCTAAGCAATTACAGAACAGTCCAGGCAAAGCAATCATATTGCTGGCCCGATATCTCGTTCCTTTTGGTTTCTGGGAAAGGATAATGGCCTACGAGATTATCCTGTATCATAGAGAGGCGCAACAGGATTTGCGGTCAACCGATATCGCCGTGCTTGGACGCGGTATGAACAGTTGGGCGGAAGTTGATTGCTTTGCATCGTATGTTGCAGGTCCAGCTTGGCGCGAACGAAGAATACCAGATAGTGTAGTATGTCGCTGGGCACATTCCCAGAATCGTTGGTGGAGACGCGCTGCACTGGTAAGCACAGTACCATTGAACAATCGAGCTCGTGGAGGTACAGGTGACACTTCCCGAACACTCAAGATTTGCCGTCTGCTTGTCAAAGACCGAGATGATATGGTTGTCAAAGCGCTTTCCTGGTCTCTCCGAGAACTGAGCAAGCGAGATCGCACGGCAGTTGACAAATTTCTCAATAGATATTTGAATCTTCTTGCATCACGTGTTAAGCGCGAGGTGCAAAATAAATTAGACACAGGACTTAAAAATCCAGAACGTTCCAGGTCATCATCATAAATCCAGCATACACACTCGATCCCAGATGAATAACATTTCAGGATATACCTCGAATATTCCGCTCCAAAACAACGGGACATTTACAACGCAAAGGCATGGGGGACAGTCAAGCTCGGATTATAGTTGAAACTTTGATAATTATTTCCACGCCAGATTCATCAGCATATTCTATTAATTTCTTCGTAAATGACACACCCATTCGCACTTTTTGCTATTTGCCTGCTCTTTCTTTATCTTTCTAACGAATCGGAGATTTACAAAGACATCCGTTCTTCATCTTCATAAAACAGGCTTAACGAACATTCATCTCGGTTAGAGGATTCTCTTATGCTCCGCCGCTCTCTTTATCTCGTTATTCTCAGTATCATTTGTGCCGGTATCGTACTGTCACAGAGCGTTGTTGTGATAAAAATCGACGGTGTTATCAATCCGGCAGCAGCAGCGTTTATCGAACGGGGTATTGAACATGCCCGCGAGAAGAATGCCGAATGCCTCATCATACAGATGGATACTCCCGGCGGCTTGCTCAAATCAACCCGCGTAATAGTCAGTTCATTTCTCGAATCAAAGATTCCTATCGTCGTTTATGTTTCGCCCGGGGGCGCTCAGGCAGGTTCTGCCGGTGTGTTTATCACTATGGCGGCGCACATTGCTGCAATGGCGCCCGGGACAAACATCGGCGCTGCCCATCCAGTGGAAATGGAAGGAAAAATGGATTCTGTGATGAGCGAAAAAGTAACCAACGATGCCGCAGCGTTCATCCGCACGATCGCCGAAAAAAGAAACCGCAACTTGAAATGGGCAGAAGATGCTGTCCGTAAAAGCCAGGCTATTACGGAAACAGAAGCGCTTAGCACAAATGTTATCGATCTCATTGCGAAGAATCTTGATAGTCTGCTCTCTCAGATTGACGGGAAACAAGTCAAAACAGTGGATGGGATTGTGACATTACATACGAAAGGCGCACGGATCGAACAGATGGAAATGGGATGGGCGGAAAAATTATTGGATNNTCTTGAGCAATCCGAATATCGCCCTCATTCTTTTTCAACTCGGCACTATCGGTTTGATACTCGAGTTGTATAATCCGGGTTCTATCTTTCCCGGTATCGTCGGTGTCATCAGTTTGGTACTTGCCTTTTATTCTATGCACACTCTGCCAATTAACTATGCCGGGCTTGCGCTTATCATCTTCGGCATTATTCTCTTCCTCTTGGAGATAAAAATCATCAGCCACGGCATGCTGGCAATCGGCGGGGCTGTCTCAACTTTTCTAGGATCAATTATGCTTATTCGCACTTCAAGTGTTCTTGAGTTTGTAGAAATATCCTGGTCGGTCATCCTTGCATCGGTCATTATCTCCACATTCTTTTTTGTCGTTATCATCGGATTGGGAGTGAAAGCTCAACGCCGAAAACCAACAACAGGCGTTGAAGGATTCACTGGAGAAAGCGGAGATGTTATCGAAACGCTAGAACCAGATGGTATCGTTCGTGTGCAGGGAGAACTCTGGAATGCAGAATCATTGTCAGGAACAATTAAAAAAGGAAGCCGTATACGAGTTGTTAAAATCAACGGATTAAAATTATTAGTCGAACCATTCACAATATCAAAGGAGTGACCATGGAATCAGGATTTATATATATTTTTCTTTTGGGATTTGCCATTTTTCTTCTCGCAGTCAATTCAATTAAAATTATGCGTGAATATGATCGCGGCGTCATATTCCGCTTAGGACGGCTTTTAGGAGTCAAGGGACCCGGAGTAGTCTGGTTATGGCCCGGTATTGATAGAATGGTGAAAGTGAGCCTGCGAACGGTCGTGATGGATGTTCCGCCGCAGGATATTATCACACAGGACAACGTTTCGCTTAAAGTGAATGCTGTCGTGTACTTCCGTGTGATGCAGCCGGAAAAAGCTGTTGTCTCGGTTGAAAATTATTTGTTCGCTACATCCCAGCTTTCGCAGACAACATTGCGAAGCGTGCTAGGACAATCCGAATTAGACGATCTTCTTTCACAGCGCGACAAGATCAACCAGAAGCTTCAGCAAATTATCGACAACCACACAGAACCGTGGGGTGTAAAGGTATCCAATGTTGAAGTGAAACAGATCGACCTGCCGCAAGAGATGCAGCGGGCAATGGCGAAACAGGCAGAAGCCGAGCGCGAACGCCGCGCGAAAGTTATCGCAGCAGAAGGAGAATTCCAGGCATCGCAACGTTTATCCGATGCAGCAAAAGTTCTAAGCGAACAACCCAGTGCATTGACACTACGTTATCTGCAAACGCTTCGTGAGATCGCCACGGAAAATAATTCCACTACAATCTTTCCCGTGCCAATCGATTTATTGACGCCGTTTTTGAATTTAGATAAGCCTAAGAAATGATGAATGGACTCATTGCTCTACGGACATAATCCTGAAGAGCGCATTGTTGCCGTCCAGCAGTTGAACGATCAGACGATAAGGTTGTTCAAGCGAGTTGAGGGGAAGATTCTACACAAAGATGTGGAATTCTTCCCCTTCTTTTTTCTGACGGACGAAGCGCTTATCAAGGAATTCCCAAAAAAATTCTGGTTGAAGAAGCTTGCCGGGAACAACTTCTATCAGTTCATTGCGGCATTCTCCCGCTGGAGCGAAATGTGGGAAGCGGTTCACTTCATTCTTCGACAATACAATAAAAGCCATTCGCCGCGTATCTCATCGTATCAGGAGTTAAAAGAAATCCTGGTTCGTGCTGATCCAGTTCGCCAATTCCTCTTGCAATCCGGAATAACATTGTTCAAAGGGATGGATTTTAAAGATCTTGTGCGTCTTCATATCGATGTCCAATGTGCACCTGCAACCGGAAAGAAACGAAGCAGTAAGAGCATTGAAGAACAAATTCTCGTCATCACACTTCTCACAAGTGATGGGGACAGATATATCCTGAAAACGCCCAAACAAAATGAACAGGTTGTCTTAAAGCAATGCATCCAGCACATCAACGAAATTGACCCCGACGTTATTGAGGGATATGATTTATTCGGAACGATCCTTCCGGCTCTCGGTCGAGCCTGCGAACGACAGCAAATAACATTTGCAGTCGGCAGAAGCGGCAGCGATATGCGGACACCAAGCGGGTTTAGCACTGCCGGACTCGGAGAAAGCGAGTGGTTTTCATATGATATTTTCGGCAGACACCTCGTGGACACTATAATGATTGCAGAAACAGAAATGAACACCAAGAGAGTTGAGCAATCATTCAGTTTGATTTCATTAGCCAAACATTTTGGTATTCCTATTGATACAGAACATGCTCTCTCATCCCATCGGGTGATGAAAGAACGGAAACGTACCCCGAAGCACGCGGCGGTTCAATCTCTGCAAAATGCCCTCATGGTACGTGAGCTCAGCAACTTGCTTCTGCCTCCACTCTTTTATCTTGCTCAGATGTGCCCATTCAACTTCAGAATGCTCATCCATACAAGCGCGGCTTCACGCATCGAGTCGTTCATATTGAGAGAATATGTGCGGCAAAAACATTCGGTTCCCAAACCCATGGAAGGTTCTCGCAATATCAATATCCCGGCAGAGATTTATCACATCGGTGTTTTTTCCGACGTCTTCTATATTGAATTCGAGGGATTATATCCCTCTATGATCCTCCGTCAAAACATCAAACCCAGAACAGATGATCTCAATGTATTTCTCTCGCTCCTGACATGTCTCACTTCATTGCAAAAAAAAATCCTCGACCAAAAGCATGCAATCCAATCGCGAGGCACAAATCCGGATGCCCGGTTGAATTCACTGAAACGCGTGCTCGATTCTTTTCATCTCTCCCTTGGTTCCGCAAAAGGCCTTTATAACGATCCCGATCAAGCCGAAATCGTACTTACTGTAAGCCGAGAAATTCTGAAAGAGATCATACATCAAATCGAACTCTTTAATGCCACCATCATTCAATCTGACGATCGAGGATTCTTTCTCCTCTTGCCGGATAATATCATCGGTGAGGAAAACCGGAATAATTTCATAAGTCGGCTCTCGAACACCCTCCCCAGTGGCATCATTCTTATGCCGTCACATCACTACAAAAAGATACTCAGTTATAGGAAAAGTAACTATGCAGTACTTGATCAAAACAACAATGTCCTCATTAAAGGTAATAGTCTCATATCACGCGGCATGGAACGCTATTTGAGAATGTTTATCCAGCGATTCATTGAATGTATACTTATGAACGATCTTACACGATTACATCATACATACGCAACCGCTTATACTCAGATTGTAAAACACAATTGGATTCCTATAGATTTCTGTAAAACAGAATTTTTACGTATGGATACAGAGACATATCAGAAAGAAATAGCTGCTGGTCGGATCAATCCTTCACCAGCATTGGAAGCAGCGGTACGGTCAAGTCTCTTTGTCAAAGCAAATACCAAGCTCTCGTACTATATCTCTGGAACTGAGACGGATGTCGATGTCGCTCGTTCTTCACGTTTGGTTGAAGACTGGGACATCCTGGAAGCTGATGAAAACGTCGCTTACTACTTTGCAAAGCTCCATGAAGCAGTCAATAAGTTCCGAGAATTTTTTGAACCGACCGCACTCGATCGCATTCTATCTTTAGACGATATATTCGGTTTTTCCGATGAAGGTATCCGTATTCTCGAGCGTAAAGTCGCACCGGAAACAGCAGAGAGTAAATCAGATACCGAGGATTACGGTATTTGGCTGGCTGAAGGAGAATAATTCGATAAAATGAAAAACCCACCGTCGACACTTGCATTTTAATTTACCAAATTGTAATATTCTGAAGTAATTTAATGCACCGGTTTTGTTTCATTGTAATTTGTTTTTTCACTATCACATTGGCATTGGTGAATTTGTTCATGTGGCTCAAATGAGTCGGTTCACTTGAGATGTGTGTTAGGGTTGAGCAAATAAGGTGCAGCATGCAATGCACCTTTTTCGTTGAACGACAAAGCAGCGGTGTGATGTTCAATGTATCAAGGGGACGAGCCCGTATGGAACAAGGTACAGTCAAGTGGTTTAATAATTCAAAAGGATTCGGTTTCATCAAACGAGAGACTGGTGAAGACGTATTCGTGCATTACAAGTCCATCAGCGGAGACGGCTACAGGACGCTCAAGGAAGGCGACAAAGTTGAATTTGAAGTTGAAACGGGACAAAAAGGCTTGCAGGCCGTTAAAGTCGTAAAGATCACTTAAGAGATCTTTTACGCTGCAAAACCCGTCAAGGATTTTTCTCGACGGGTTTTTTATGTACAAAGTGATGCGATGATTAACGATCGTGGTCTATGATCCATGTACGCAAATAACAAATGATGTCTTCGGTTGTAGTCCCCGGTGTGAAGATCTCACCCACTCCCATACTCCTCAATTCTTGAATGTCTTTTTGAGGAATGATCCCGCCGCCGAATAGAAGCACATCCTCCATCCCTTTTATTTTCATCATCTGCAGTATTTTGGGAAAGATCGTCATATGTGCGCCGCTCAGCAGGCTCACACCGATCGCATCGACATCTTCCTGCAATGCGGATTCCACGATCGCTTCCGCAGTTTTACGAAGTCCCGTGTAAATCACTTCAAAGCCGGCATCCCGCATTGCCGCAGCGACAACCTTCGCTCCACGATCATGGCCATCCAATCCTGCCTTGGCAATAAGAACTCGTATCTTTTGTTTCATCGTTATGTTTTCGTTTTACTCTGTAATTCCAAGTAAGTAATAAATCGTTGTAACGTCGAATAAAAACGAGCAAGAGGAAAGCCCACAACATTATAGAAACATCCATTCACTTTTTCGACGAAGACGGCTCCAAAATCATCTTGAATTCCATATGATCCCGCCTTATCCATCGGCGATCCTGACTCGACATAGGAAACAATTTCTTTATCATCCAACTTGCGGAATCGTACTTTCGTTTCTTCCACTCCTGCTACGTGTTTCTTCGATTCCACATCGATCAAAGCAAAACCGGTGTATACCGAATGCTCACGGCCACTCAACAGTTTCAACATCCGTTTCGCATCATCTTTGGATATCGGTTTGCCGAGGACATGGTGATCGAGCACAACAATTGTATCTGCACCAATCACAATCCCTTTTTTCAGACGGGCGGCTACCTCAGTAGCCTTATCGATTGCAATGCGTTTTGCATTATCACCGGGTGATTCGTTCCGAGACAACACTTCCGAGACATGACTCGGGATAACACGAAACTTCAACCCAATCTGTTTCAGTAGAATTTTTCTACGCGGTGATTGAGATGCAAGAATCAAAGGTCTCATTAGGACATCCAAAAACAAAAAAAGCGACGCATAATGCTCGCTTATTCAAGAATCTCTATAAATACATTATCTTATCGGAACATCGCTTTAATACTTCCCCATGTTCGTTTCGCGGCAGAACTGGTACCGTCGTTATACAACGTACCTACAATAGCACTTTGGCTTCGGAAAGTTTCATCTGTACCCATAGCTATTACTCTATAGCAAAAATATTTAACTGAGGTTTTGAATAAACCTGTATCCTTGAATTCGAATACTCCACATTTTTGATCACCAATTTTTAGAAACTGACCAACATTGCTGGTACTTCTGTAGATTTCATAGTGATCAACTCCAGTTTCCGAGTCAACCGTCCAACTTATCATTATTGTACCATCGCTTTGAGGTTGTGGATCTCTTAGACTAATAGTCTGAGCTGAACCAACTCCACATGCAATGAGAAACAGAAAAGCTATTGTGAAAATATTTTTTTGCCCCAATTTCATCTATGTTTAATATAGTTTTTGGTTTTGAATTCCGCAAGTGCTAATTGAATCATTTTTTTTCTCTCGAAAATACCATAAATGGCTCTTGACACGATCACAAGAACCGCTATTTCAGGATTATGTTTTGTTTGCGTCATTTCTTCGGTTTTCGCTTAAAAATGACATCCGCTAATTCCGAAATGATCAACCCCAATAGAATCAATACCCCACCAACAATTCCAACCATTCCTATATGTTCACCAATAACTAAAAAGGCAAATAGCGCTGCAAGTGGCGGTTCCATTGAATAAATGACCGCGCTCCGTGTTGGTGTTGTATTTTTTTGATACTTCGCCATGACGTACAATGCTACGAATGTTGGCATGACGGCTAGATAGGCAATAAGTATGAGAAAATTACCGTTGATATTCATGTACGCTGTNNACTGTATAGAGACTAAATAGTACTGCACACATAAGAGTGAGCGTATCTCCGATATTGAACTCTGATCCTTTGGGTGAGGTTAAAAAAAACAAACCAATCGCAACCAAAACAATACCAATGATATTTCCAAGTTTGGGTGATTTTCGCTCAATGATCAATTGAAACAAAGGTGTGAACACAACCATGAGGCCTGTAACAAATGCCGATTTCGAAGCTGTTGTGTATTTCAATCCCACAGTTTGCAGTGCAAAACCAACAAAGAGCAAGACACCAAGAACAATACCCTTCGCGATTGCATCCTTTGAGATTACCCGCAATCTTCGAAAGAATACTACTGCGAATAATATCGAAGCAATAGTGAAACGAATGGATATATACGCAAAGGGAGATGCATCCTCTAGAACAAACTTCGTCAGAACAAATGTGCTTCCCCAAACAACCGTAATGGAAAGCAAATATAATTCTGCACGAGTACGAAGAGTCATTTGCATATCGTCAAACAACGACTATTCGATAGGAGGATATGAAGCGAAGAGTTTTCCCCACTGGGTCTGTCTGAGCCATTTCCTAAATACCGGCCGGTCTTTCAAGAGCCACCGATAATAATCATGATAAATCTCTGATGCAAATATAAACAAATGGACGAACGGTGTCCGGAAGAAGAAGCTCTGCATATTCTTTAACGGGCCGAACCAGAATATTTTTGCGGCAAACTTGATAGCATTTGTTCCTACCGAGAAATTCCAATTCACATGTGACACATCTTCTCCAACGATTTCTATTTCTCTCGGATCACCGCATCCTAATCCGGCTTGATGAGCCAAATTAATATACCGAATCGAAAGAGGATCAAATCCCATCATCTTTGCTGCTACTGCATCAATCGCTACTTGGTCAGCGCTTGCAAGGATTATATTCTTTTCTTCCGGATACATAGTCCGTGGACCTGGGCCGTTACCAGCAGTCGTGCCGTCCATAACAGCGAAAATTCCTGAATGAATTTCTTTCTGTATCACTAGTAGATCTACCAGTGTCTCATGGATCCATGTATGAGTATAATGCCGATGCGTGCTCAGCAATCCGCCAAACGCATTCTTCATCGCACCTGTTGTCGTTGTATGGATATGACATTTGATGGTCGGTAAATGGACAATGTTTTTGCCGAAGAAATAGTTTGGTATGAAAATTCCTTCATAAAATATCTGATCAAGCACAAGCAACGGAGCCTTTGGCTTGAATTCAACCCATGTCATGTCCTTTTTGTGAAAGTTGAACAAGACAGGAATCTGATACTTTTTAAATATCGGTGTGTATTTATTTAAATCCTCACCTTTGAACGCGTCAGTCACAACGGTTTTATTCTGTACACACACGACATCTTGAAAGCCGTTTCTTTTCAGACCGAGAACAGCACCTTCAAGCTGCCATGGTGTTGTGTTCGCTCCAGGAAATGGAAAATGCCATGAGATATTATCCTTAAGTATTGTCGTTACATCGGATTTGAGAGCGTTCTTTATTCCAGCCATTTCCATGGCACGTTGTATGTCTTCCAGTACTGTTCTTGGACTTGTTTTGACAACTGCAACCTTGGAAGAACTTGTTGGCAGACCTATGATTTTTTGGGGTGATCTTGGTTCGGGCAGCTTCACTTGAGTATATCCATATTGCTTAATTATGAGAATAAATAATAACAACACACACAAGGAACCATACCATAATGTTCACAATCGTTGGTGCATCGCTCAAGAGTAAATGCAATGGATTATCATCGGTTTTTTTGTCTCGCATGATGAAAATGTACCGAAAAATGCCAAACAAGACAAACACCGTCGTAAAAATAAGGTTCTCTGTTTTAAAGGTTTTTACTGTACGATCAGCGACTGAATATAATGCATAGGAGATTGCCATTCCGGATGCCGCTATAGTCATAATTTGATCCATAAACGCGAGGCTATATTGTTTGAGAACGGGCCTTGTATCAAAGGACTCGTTAGTTGAGCTAAACATTAACTCACCACGCCGTTTAGAAACCGCAAGAAATACTGAAACAAAAAGCGTACACAGAATCAACCAAGAGGAAATCTCTACTTCGATGGCAAACACACCGGCGACTACACGCAGCATAAATCCCGCGGCAATAATGAAGACATCCACTAAGACCACTCGTTTTAATCCGAAAGAATACGCTAGATTCAGAAACCCATATAAGACGACCGTATACCAAAAATGCAAGTTGAGATACGGTACCATGCAAACTATTAACACCAGAAGAATACCAATAATTATAAAAGCCCCTGGCATGCCGATAGCACCGGACGCGAGCGGACGATTCCGCTTAATCGGGTGAAGCTTGTCCGCTTCGCGATCAAAAATATCATTGACAACATAGATGGTACTCGAGACAAGACAGAATCCGCTAAAGGCAAGCATTTCCCGCCAAATATATGGTAAATCGAAAAGATGTTTCGCAAAAATCAGTGGTGCAAAAAGAAATGCATTTTTTAGCCATTGGATTGGGCGTATTATTTTGAAGGCATTGATAATATTTTTCTTCATTGCCCCTTCTCCTCTCGGTAAAGTAATTCTCTTTTTACAAACGACAAAATCACGTTCGTCCAAATCGTTTGTCAAGTTCTTCGAGTGGAATCTTTACGATCACCGGTCTGCCATGCGGACAAACAAATGGCATCTTCGTGAGAAACAGATGTTCGATCAATACTACCATCTCAGTAATATTCAGCTTATCACCTGCTTTGATCGCTGCCTTGCATGCGAATGATTTTGCCAGATTATCGCGTACATCGGATATACCGGTGTGTTCGTTGTTTTTAAATTCATCTAACACATCCTGCAAGATTTTCCTTTCATTCCCAATGCGAACATCAGCTGGAATCCCTTCAATCACTACTGTATTTTTACCGAATAATTTTATATCAAAACCGAGCCGTTCAAGGTGTACTTGCAGTTCTTTCACCAGAGAATAGTCGCTTGTGCTTACCTCAATCGTTTCAGGAAATAATAACTGCTGGATTGAAGGCAAGCTATTTTCGAAATTCGACAGCACACGTTCATAGAGAATTCGCTCGTGGGCAACGTGTTGATCTATAATCATCAATCCATTGCGAATCTGAGAGATAATGTATTTGTTGTGCGCCTGCCAAATGGGTTTGCTTTCTTGCATTGGGGATGGATCATATGCCGTACGCTGAGAAAGAATTCGATTGTTCGCTGATGAAGAGACATTGAATGGTAAGGATGCTTCGGAACTTGATACGGTCGGCACCAATTCATCGAGGCCGATAATGTTCGGTGTCATCGGTGTTTTAGGTTCACCGGGACGCGCAATAGTTCCGATAGGAAAGACGGGTGCACTCGTCTGAGTCTCTATTGCCTTTTTCCATACCTGACTATCAAATTCGAGCTTGGCACCAATTGATGATATTGCATTTCCATCTTTGAACGACACCGATGGCACTAAGTCATTCTCTGCAAGCGCTCTTCGCACAACCGACAGGATCATTCGATAGATGTTCGATTCATTCTCAAATTTTACTTCCATTTTTGTCGGGTGAACGTTGACATCAACTTTTCGCGGATCAAGATTAAGATTTAGAATAAAGAACGGGAAAGACCCTTTTTCCAGCAAATGTTCATACGCTTGAAAGACAGCATGATGAATCATCTTACTAAAGATAAATCGTCGATTCATAAATACCAATTGTTCAGCGCGACTCTTGCGTGCAAAGTCCGGCTTGCCAAGGAATCCACTGACCGTCATAAGGTCACTCGTATCTTCAAATTTTATTATAGATTGGTAGAGGGCTTTCCCAAAAATAGCAGACACTCTTCCTTCGGTCGAGTTCGACTTCAAATCGAGCATCACTTCATCGTCGCTTGTATAGAACCATTCAACTTCTGGATAAGCGACGGCCATCCGCACTATAGCATCGGTGATATTCTTTAATTCTGTGTACCGGGTTTTGAGGAAGTTGCGGCGAGCCGGAGTATTATAAAAAAGATTGCGGACTGTGATGCTTGTTCCACATTCAAGCGCTGACTTAGTTTTTTCTTTAACTTCATCACCCTCAATACGGAGAAACGTGGCAAGGTCATCCGATTCAGAACGTGTTTTGAGTTCCACTTGCGCAACAGCCGTAATCGATGCCAGTGCCTCTCCGCGAAAACCGAGCGTTTGAATCTCTTCTAAATCGCGGGCCGAATGAATTTTACTTGTCGCATGTCTTCGAAATGATAGAGACGCGTCTTGTTCCGACATTCCCTCGCCATCATCGACAACTTGGATCAATGCTTTTCCTGCATCTTTTACCATAATACTGATGTGCGTTGCCTTGGCATCGAGCGAGTTCTCAATCAACTCCTTCACTACCGAGGCAGGGCGCTGCACAACTTCGCCAGCAGCAATCTTGTTTGATAATTCAGGAGTCAGTATGTGAATTTTAGAAGACATGGGTTAATTAATTACGATTTCACTGCCCTCAAACAGCGCATCAACGAACGCGCGGCGATCGAATGGCTGGAGGTCATCAATACATTCACCAACACCGATAAATTTTACCGGCATTTTCAATTCATTACTAATAGCAAGAACTATACCACCTTTCGCCGAGCCATCGAGTTTTGTTAACACAATTCCGGTTACACCAACAGCATTCGTAAAGGATTTGACTTGCTGCAGCCCGTTCTGCCCGGTCGACGCATCAAGAACTAACAGCACCTCGTGTGGTGCACCTGGCAATCGTTTTTCTATCACCCTTTTAATTTTTTTTAGTTCTTCCATCANNTTCGTTTTTGTGTGAAGCCGTCCTGCAGTATCGATGAGGACAATATCGGATTGCCGGGAGAGAGCAGAGTTGAGCGCATCAAATGCCACGGCTGCCGGGTCTGAACCGCGCGACTGTTGAACAATATCCACCCTAGCACGCTGTGCCCAGATCTCAAGCTGCTCGTTTGCCGCAGCGCGGTACGTATCAGCTGCACCGATGATAACCTTATGCCCTGCCTGCCGGTACTGATACGCCATCTTTCCAATCGTTGTTGTCTTTCCAACACCATTCACGCCAACAACCATCACAACATAGGGTTTTGAAGTTGTCGGCAATGTTGTCAATGATGGTTCCTCATCATCATCCACATGAAGAATTGCTGCAACTTCTTCTTTGAGCAATAAAACAAGTTGAGTCGTCGACTCAAATTTATTTTCTTTGACTCGCTGCTTCAGGTTCGTGAGAATGATGTTTGTAGTCTCCACACCGATATCACCAGCGATAAGGATTTCTTCTAGCTGATTCAAAAGCTCATCATCAATTTTACTCTTTGATACTGCAAGCTGCTGCACCTTATTGATGATGGAATCCCTTGTCTTCGCAAGTCCAGCTTTAAGTTTAGTAAGTGTTTCAAAAAATGCCATAGAATCACTTCGTTCTATCAATGTTTCTTCCGATAAAAAGTCTTTGAGCATAACTCCACGATGACCATACCATCAAGACAACACTTCCCCAGAGGGAATAAGTCAAGATGTGGTTCAACGCATCCATCCGCAGTGTCGCTAAGAGAAAAGTAACGGCAACACCACTTACTGAAATTTTCCCGGGCCAATTAGATTGAGGAATAATTTTTTTATTTCGATGGATATAGAGGCCACCAGAAAAAATAAGAAGGTCGCGCAACAATACGAACAAGACAAACCAAAGAGGTACATCACCGGTCATGGCAAGTAAGATGGCATATGCTCCAATACCAATCTTATCTGCCAGTGGATCGATGATCTTGCCAATATCCGTTACTTGGTGCAATTTTCTTGCAAGAAATCCATCAAGAAAATCCGTCATAACTGCAACCAGGATAACTCCGACTGTCCATAACCTATGATGAGGGAATTCCGTTACGAGGCAGTAGCCCATTGGAATAACTATGATGATTCGACTGGTACTGATGAAATTGGAAACAGTAAGATAACGGTGCGTCATTACTGGTCGTTTTCGTTCTTTGCAGCCTCTAGATCGATTGGAACAGGATATTTACCATCGAAACAAGCAGTACAATAATTCCTGCCATCATCCATAGGAGCCGAAGCGAGAAGTTTTTCCATCGGCAGATATGAGAGACTCTCAACACCCAATTCTTTTCCGATCGCCTCGATATCACCGTTGAAGCGATTTGCAATCAATTCTTCACGACTGGGGAAATCCATTCCATAGTAACATGGGAATTTAATGGGAGGACACGAAACGCGGAAGTGCACTTCTTTCGGGCCTGCTTCTTTAATCAGTTTCACTAATTGTTTTGATGTCGTTCCGCGCACAATGGAATCATCGACAATGATGACTATTCTATCTTTCAACACTCCTTTGACCGTGTTGAATTTCGTCTTCACTTTGAGTTCGCGATGATTCTGTTGGGGCTGGATAAATGTACGACCAACATAGTGGCTACGAATCAAACCGAGCTCAAGACGAACATCGCGCCCTTGTTTGTTGCTTTCAGTAACATAGCCTAATGTGCAAGTGTTGCTGGAATCCGGAACATTGATAACAATAACTTTATCATCTGGTGATTTCGGAATAACCGGATTTTCATTGGCAAGCAATTTTCCAAGTTTGCGGCGCACTTTATCAACGTTGATGCCGAAGATTTTGCTGTCCGGACGGGAGAAATAGATGTACTCAAAGATACAGTGATGCGGTAGCGAAGATTTCTTCGTAATCCAATAAGATTGTATCTTTCCTGTCTTCAGCACATTGTTATCAATAACCACAATTTCACCCGGAGCGATGTCGCGGATGTACTCTGCACCGATAATATCAAACGCGCATGTCTCAGAGGCAACAACATATGCGCCTTCCACCTTACCGAGAGCGAGCGGACGGAACCCATGCCAATCGCGGGCGGCGATCAGGCTGTTGTCTGTTAAGATGACAAGTGAAAAAGCACCATCGACCGTATCCAGTGCCTCTTTGATCTGTAAAATTTGGACCTTCTGCTTGCTCCGTGCGGCAAGATGCAAGATAATCTCGCTGTCGGATGTAGATTGGAAAATTGTTCCATCTTCTTGAAGCGAATGGCGCAGCGTTCGATAATTTGTCAGGTTGCCATTGTGTCCGAGTGCAAGGTTTCCCGATCTATAATTGACTACAAAAGGCTGGATATTCGACTTGTTATCTGCTGAACCGGTGGTTGAGTAACGATTATGCCCGATTGCCGAATTTCCCTTTAATTTTTCTTTGAAGATCTCGGCATGCTTGAAGACATCAGAGACGAGTCCTTCTCCTTTTTGGATATTGAAGCGCCATTTTTTCTTATCTTCAAGCCATTCATTTGTGACAATACCAGCTGCCTCTTGGCCTCGATGCTGTAGCGCGTGTAAGCCGTAGTAACACATGACGGAAGCTTCTGGATGACCAAACACTCCGAAAACGCCGCAATGGCAGCGCGGCTTTCCTTCTACATGTGCAAACTCTTTCATCTTGTTATAAGGTACGAAAAAAAAATCGGGCTTACAAGAATGGAAAAAAGATTCCCGAAATCTCAACAACTTTGTCAAGGTTTCTTTGATTAAACATTGTAACCTTAAATAAGATAATATGGGAAATAAAAAAGGAGAAAATCCTTTCAGATTTTCTCCTTTTAGTATCTCAACAAAACAACTTATTGAATTGGCACTTGGTAGGCAACGCGTGCTGCAAGATTTGTCGCGTCGGTGCCAAGAACAAACTTCACGGAAAAATCAAGGTTGCCCACTTCGTAGCCGAAGCCGGGAGCAAACACAAAATTTGTTTCTGAACCGGTTGCTGTTCCTCCGCCGTATGTATAACCTAAGTAGGAAACCGAGGGAATTGACTCAGTAATTGAGGTGAAATATAGACCTATCTCGGCTTGTCCATAAAAGCCTTTCCCAACTTGAGAACTCAGGTTGTATTTGCCACCAACCAAAAATGTAACAGCACTTGCACTGGTTAAATCATTCTTCTTCGTCCAATATGTATACCCGAGAGAACCCATAAGAAGAATATCGTCATTCATCCCATATTGAAACTTGCCAAACGGACCAAATCCAAATCCGGATACATCTCCAAGATTCCCCATTGGTAAGGAAAGTTCTGCTCCACCGCCCCATGACATCTTGCCTTTACCCCAAAATTGCTGTGCATTTGCAAACGAGGCGACCAAAGCAATTGCAACCAGAACTAAGAAAAGTTTTTTCATTGTATAGCTCCTGTTAAGTTAGTATATGTATTTATTACATAAAAGTGGTTTATCCACCGTAATTATTCCTTATAAATCTCCGGAAAATATAAACCTACAATCCTTCAATGTCAAGCAGATTCTTCTCAGGCAGTAATAACAAGAAATTGCTATTCGGCATGAAAGCAGTGTTTATTTATTCAATAGCCTCGAAAGAAATTTGAAGAGATGTTTCCATTGAACTATACTATTTCAGTGATAAACTATATCGCTCATAGGATATCATGATATTATCAACATAATCCACTGTTTGTCTAGGATTTCGGAAATATCCGCTGGGCGGACAGCCATCATTCCAAATACGGCTATGTAACGTATAATTCTTTTTGGTTAAAAACGGAAATGCCTCTCGGACGGAAGACCATCGATGAGGGTCATTTCCCATATACGAAGCAATTTTCTGAGCGTCTAGAACACGTCCAAGTCCTGCATTATATGCGGCAAGTGAAAGACAAGTTCTGTCTTCTTCTTGCATGTTTTCGAATATCGTATAAAGCGACTTGAGATGATAAATGCCCGCTTTGATATTATTACGTGGAGTTATTGTTTCTTCTACACCCAATTTCTCTGCCAGTTCAATCTGTGTGACCGGCATAATCTGCATCAATCCATAGGCACCTTTATAACTTACCGCCTCATGGTTAAATCTTGATTCCTGTTTCATCATTGCAAGTATCAAAACCCAGTCTATTCTATATTCTTGTGCATACTTTTTTACTAAAGGAAGGTACCGATCAAGACCTGCTGTGTTCATTGATACAAACGGTGAAGGTTGCTCTGGGAATGCCCCCTCGATCAAAACATCATTTGAACTATTGGTTTTTTGAACAAAAGACGCCCCTGTAATTTGCTGAGAACATCCCTGTATAATTAAAGAACTAAAAATAAGTAAAATCACTGCAAAATGACTACCCCTTTGTAGCCATTTCCCATTATCAACAATATTCATGAAACCTCAAAATGGTTCAACATCAGTTATCTTTAGAACACTCAAATTTCTATGTACGTTCCGTTTCTCTACATTCTATTGTTATAACAATTTAGCTAATTTCCTTCAAGAAATCAATGAAGGAATGACTTTTTTTGTATTGATACGCTTTTTTTAGGCAATTTTGCCACATTGTATTTGAGTTTTTTAATCAATTTCGACAATTTTATTCCTACTCTTGAATCCTGCCACAATAGAAATACATCGTTTCGGTTTTTCTAGATATTCGGATAGGAGTTCAATTAATTTTGCATTCGCCTTCCCCTCGAAAGGTGAATCAGTTACGAAAATGGTAAATTTTCCGTCTTCAGTACGTTTTACCTCATTTTTCCTTGAATTGGGTTTTACTTTAACCGTAAGTTTCATGTTCTCTTATGAATGAAAAAGCCACACTAAAAAATCCGTGCGGCTTTGCTTTGTTGTCTGACGAATCATACTTGTGGTTTATAATCGAATGATAAGTCTTAAATTTCGTTCTACAACCATAAGCCATATTCTGGGCAGCTATTTTCCATTTCCCCACTCAAGTACTTCTAACCGTGCACGAGCGGTACCATTAAGGATCAAGTCAATTTCCTTCGCTGCACCCATCGATAGATCCATAATGCGCCCTTCCTTAAAGGGTCCCCGGTCATTTACTCGTACGATAACAGTTTTATTGTTCTCCAAGTTTGTAATATGCACTTTCGTTCCAAATGGAAAAGTTCGATGAGCAGCTGTGAGCGCATGCATATCGTACGTCTCACCGCTTGAAGTCTGTTTGCCATGAAAATCATCTGCATAGTAGGAAACAATACCTTCGAGTGTCAGTAGAACTTTTCCGGATATATGCTTCCCGGATTGATCTATCTTTTGCGGTGTTTTGGTTTCTTTGGAATGACTACCTCGCTCCGCAAACCTCGGCGATGATGTACAACCGAGGAGCGAAATTAGAACTATTCCCCATATTGCCTGTCTGTTAGAGCAATTCATTCATCTGTTTGCGGCGGAGGTAATCAACAACTTCCTTAACGTCTTGTGAGCGCCCTTTTTTACAGATTAAAACCGCATCATCAGTCGTAACGACGATCATATCATCAACACCAATCATTGCAACAACTCTGTTACCTGCATCGATATAATTTCGATGCGAATCTTTCACAATCACCGTTCCGCGCAAGGCGTTGCCGTCTCCATTCTTCGGAGTGAGACGCATTACTTCATCCCATGAGCCAACATCGCTCCATCCAAAATCTCCCTTTGCCACAAAAACTTTCGATGCTTTTTCCATCACGCCATAATCGATAGAGATACTACGAATGACGCCATAGACAAGTTCTAATGTTGATTGATACGCATCGGTGCCGATGACGGGTCCCAGCTTTGCCAACTGCTCGCCAAGTTCCGGAAGATAATTTTCAATTTCCTGTAAAATGACGCGAGCTTTCCAGATAAACATCCCGCTGTTCCAGAGAAAATCTCCACTCTTTAAAAATTTTTCGGCTGTCTCAAGATTTGGTTTCTCGGCAAATGTTTTCACGCGGAAGATGCTATCTGCTAAATATGGATTCTGTTCTGGAGTATCTTCGAATTGGATGTACCCATATCCGGTTTCCGGATGTGTCGGTTTGATCCCGATTGTGACTAATGCATCATTCTCTGTCGCTACATGCGCAGCGCGTTGAATGACATGTAAAAATTCTTCCGTATTGCCGATAATATGATCGGCCGGTAGAACGACCATGATGGCTTCAGGATCGTAATGATGTATCCACTTCGCTGCCAGTCCGATGCACGGCGCCGTATTTCTTCCGAGCGGCTCCATGAGTACATTTTGCGATGGGAGTGCGGGTACCTGCTCACGGATGATATCTTTTTGAAGCTTGTTCGTTACTACCATCGCTTTGTCAAATGGAATCAGCGGCTGGATACGAATGACAGTATTAAAAATCATCGATCCGGAACCGACAATTTCCAGCACTTGCTTTGGTGACCGCTCACGACTTCTCGGCCAGAACCGTGATCCGACACCGCCCGCCATGATTACTGCGTAAATATTTTGTTGATTTATACTCGTCATTCAAACATAGTTTTAAAATCTCGGAGAATTTCAATTGCCGGATCCAACAAACCGGTTCGATTGTTTTGTTCACTTCGTGCCCACTGATTCACTGGATCTTGAACGTTTGAGACAATATTCATAACACGAATATCATCTAGGTACTGATTGTCTGAAATATACTGGAGAAATTCCACAAGCAATTGACAGAACTGTTTATAATCTTCCGGCACCGAATCAGCGGTGACCACCGTATTGCATTCATTGATGACATCGGATAACAATGTCGTTCGATCATCGTTTCCGCTTTGTACGGATTCCAAAAAACGTTCCAGCAAGGTGGCAAAACCATGTTCCTGTTCTCTTCCCATTGCTGGGCTACCGCTCATCGATAGTGTCTGTGTAGGAACTTGCGGTTCTTTCCCCCACGAATCGAGCAACACTTCCGGTGTAGCTTCCAGCACAGGCGATGGCGTCAGTTCACGCAGAGGTTCTGATGGTGACATTGACATCCCTTCAAGAGCAGGCGACGAGGTCGATTCAAAGCCTGGTGAAGACGGAAGATCGACCGTCTCTGAAGCAGAAGTCAGTGCTTGTGTTGATGCAGAAATATCTCCCAACGCATAGCGTAACTTTTCAAACACGATAGTTTCTTCGGCAAGCGTTGATTCATCCAGTGTGGTATCTTTTTCCACCTTATCTGCAATCCACATCAAGCTCAGAGCAAATTCAGCGAAACCATTTACTTGATAGAGAGAATTGAGTTCTGCATGAATATCCGAAGCAGAGGTGACCCTATCTCGAATCCGATCAAGACTGGTTTGATGTTCGTACGAGCGAAGTTCCCATTTTGGTAGACGCTCGAGGAGAATGGAGATGTATTTCTGAGAGCGGTTCATACATTCCTATTTATTCGTGGAACACAAGATGGCACTGCATAAAAACTCTCGAGGGGATGCAGACATATATCGAAGGGCACATCATACTGCACTTCACTATTATGATTTTTGCGTCTGGTCTAACGTGTGTGCAACTATCGCGAAGCTGAAAACCGACTGCACCAAGGTTAACAACTACGATAGTGGAATTAGTGGCTTTCTGCACTTATGAACGCTGCTTCAAATGATGAATGACTTTAAGAGAAAACGACTCGGATGAATATAACCCTTCGCGCCTTGATTGTCAATGAATACCTCCAGAAATGCAAAACCCACTGTAGTCGTACAGTGGCTCCCTATGAAACCACGCCTACAATCTTTAAACGGTTTAAGGCACGATAGAGTGCAAGCCGTGCACGTTCAAAGTCTATGTCTGATTTTTTCTCCGCCATACGTTTCTGAGCACGATCACGAGAGGCTTTTGCTCGTTCTGCATCGATTTCATCAGTTCGTTCTGCTGTTTCAGCTAGTAAAAGGATATGATTCTCACGTACTTCAACAAAACCGCCTGAAATGGCATAATGGAATTCAGTGCCACTTGCTTCTTTGATTTTAACCTCGCCAATCTTCAACGATGAAAGCAATGGCGCATGATTAAAAAGGACTTGAAATCCACCCACCACACCTGGAGCGGTCAAACTTGTCACTTCACCTTTGAAAACAACACGCTTGGGTGTCACGATTTCCAGCTGAAGAATTTTATCTGCCATGCCTATGCTGTTTGTAATTGTTTCGCTTTCTCGACTGCTTCTTCAATCGTACCCACCATCAAGAATGCATTCTCAGGGAGGTTGTCATATTCACCATCGAGAATACCTTTGAAACCGNNACAGTCTGCTTATCTTCATCAGAAAGTTCATCCATACCAAGAATACTGATGATGTCTTGAAGGTCTTTATAGGCCTGCAAAACCTCTTTCACTCGTTTTGCTACATTATAATGCTCTGCATCGAGGATATTCGGATCGAGAATACGTGACGTAGAATCCAGCGGATCGACTGCCGGATAAATTCCCTTATCAACAATCTGTCGGCTCAACACGGTTGTTGCATCCAGATGAGAGAAAGTCGTTGCAGGTGCCGGATCGGTCAAATCATCTGCAGGAACGTAAATCGCCTGCACAGATGTGATAGAACCCTTTTTGGTCGATGTGATGCGTTCCTGAAGCTCACCCATTTCCGTTCCAAGAGTGGGTTGATATCCGACGGCAGATGGCATTCGTCCTAGAAGTGCAGAGACCTCTGAACCAGCTTGCACGAATCTAAAAATATTATCGATGAACAGAAGAACATCTTTTCCTTCCTCGTCACGGAAGTACTCCGCCATCGTCAGGGCCGTGAGGCCAACACGCTGACGTGCACCGGGAGGTTCATTCATCTGTCCGAATATGAGCGCTGTCTTAGCAAGCACGCCAGATTCTTTCATCTCGAGCCAAAGATCATTGCCTTCACGCGTGCGCTCTCCCACTCCAGCAAATACAGAATATCCGCCGTGATGGGTGGCTATGTTATGAATAAGTTCTTGAATAATAACAGTCTTGCCCACACCGGCTCCGCCGAAAAGTCCCGTCTTCCCACCTTTTGTGTACGGTTCAAGAAGATCGATGACTTTAATTCCGGTTTCAAACATTTCCTTTTTCGTCGTGAGTTGATCAAAACTTGGAGCTTGACGATGGATAGGATAATGCGTTTTTGCTTGGATAGGTGGAAGCCCATCAATACCGGCGCCAAGAACATTGATTAAGCGTCCGAGCACAGCGGGACCGACAGGAACAGTGATAGAAGCACTCGTGTCATAAGCGAGCATCCCTCTTACCAGACCGTCCGTGGAATCCATTGCCACTGTGCGCACGCGATCTTCACCCAATTGTTGTTGAACTTCAACGATTAAGTCTTCATCTATTCCTTCAACATTCTTTCTTGGAATTCGAACTGCATTCATTATTTCGGGCAACTTGCCACCCGAAAAGTCGATATCAACCACTGGTCCAATCACTTGGATGATTTTACCTTCGTTCATATAATCCTTTCAGAGACTAACGTTTTTACAAACTTAAGTAAATTATGAAAAGATGCCGCCACAATCAATCATTTTTTCCTATTCACTTTGGGTGACAACTCTTAAAGAGGAAGAAGGTGAGCCAAGAAAATTCTGACGGCTATAAGAACGAGTAGAACACCTCCCGCTACAGCTGCCCGCTTACCAATTTTCTTGGAAAACCGCCGACCAAGCAAAATGCCGATAAATGACACAACGCCTGTGACGATACCGATAACAACAGCAGGATACCAGATGGATACTTGCAATAGCGCTAAACTCAATCCAATCGCTAACGCATCCAAACTTGTCGCAACAGAGAGAATAACCAACATCATCCCCCGGCTTGGATCTTGCTGGACGGTACGTTCGTTACCAACTTGGGCAGATCGAATTATATGCACAGCAACCCACAGAAGTAGTCCGAACGCAATCCAGTGAGCAAATAATTGGATATAGCGTTCAATGCTTAAACCTGCAAGCCAGCCGAGGATGGGCATTAAAAATTGGAAAAGTCCAAAATGAAAGGATAACCGCAGCATAGCCCGCGGTTCTGTCGTTACGCCAGTTGATCCTGCACTAATGGAAATTGCAAATGCATCCGAAGCTAAACCGAGTGCAATGAGAAAAACTTCAAGAAATGACATTATTTATTTTCTGTTAACAGTAAAAGATAAAAAAAATCCGCACAATGGCGGATTAAACACAAAAACTGGCTTCTGAGTTGAAGATGGGAGTTTTCGCCAGAGGCGGTTCAGCCTTCGGCTGAGAACTTTTCTCCGACTTGCTGTTTATCCTGATAATTTCCATTGTCTTTCTGAGCTGGTGGTCGGACTTGAACCGACGACCTGCGGTTTACGAAACCGCTGCTCTACCACTGAGCTACACCAGCATTCAAATTTTCTTCTGATTTCAGCACTCGCAACATTCAACTCATTTTCTATTGTGCCAAGTCTGGCCTTAATAGTGCCAAGTTGAGTGCCAAATCCCGTTCTACCGTTCACCTATAAATACAAATGCCCTTCGTGTCATTCCGGCACTTCCGATGCCGTGCAATTCACAAAAGGCAATTGTATCAATACTCGTTTCGATGTCCGGAAGTTTTGAATGAATCAATTGCAATGATAAGATATAAAACAATGTGAAGCTATGCAATATTTTTCAAATAGAATAGAACTACCATTTTTTTGCATTGCAGCTAAACATATCTTGCGCTTCCTTGATACCCGCAATGAATCACTCCGGAAGGACCCACTCAACGTGAAGAAAGAGCTTATATATCAATGGTTTCCTTTCTCAACATACTTCTCAACTCTTCAATCTGTTTCCCAAGTGATGAAAGCCGGAAATAGATTTCTAGTACGATATGCAGTTCTATTTCACCGGCACTTTCTTTCTCTGCTATCGTTTGCATAAGTGCATCATTGAATTCAACCCACACATCTTCCAGTTCTTGGAACTTCATTCTGCCTTCAATTCGTGCTACCACTCTTCAGATTGAACACACCGGCTAATACATTCACTTCTCTATGTAGTTGTTGAGGGAGTAAATGTGAATAGATTTCCGTTGTTTTGCTTGTTGAATGTCCAAGAAGCTTTTGGATAGCGAACAAAGGGACACTTTTCTTTACTAAGTGCGTAGCAAATGAGTGCCGTATGGAATGAAAGTGAAGCTTGTCATTGAGTCCAGCACTCCGGACACATTTCTTGAATTGCTGTGACACCGTTTGTTCCTTCAACGGTTTCCCTTTTTCATTATGGAACACAAAGGCACATTCATTCCGGACATTCTCTTTCCTCTCCCTCAGCAACCGGAACAGTTCTTCAGACATTGGAACAGTCCGGTTCTTTTTTGATTTCGTGGTGAAGGTCTCACTATTCTTCACTTGGATAACCTTCGAAGTGAAATCAATTTCAGTCCATCGAAGGGAAAGCAACTCACCAAGCCGGAGTCCGGTGAGAAGTGCAGTGATGCACAATTCCCGAAAGTCTCTACTCTGCACACCGGAAAGCAAGGTATTGAATTCATCTCCCGAAAAGAACAGAGGCATAACTTCCGGAGGTTTCGGTTTCTTCACCTTCCGGAACGGATTCACTTTGATAAGTTCCCATTGAACGGCTTTCTCGAATGCAGAGGCAAGGGATCCGTAGTATTTCCGTGCAGTCCATTCAGAAGCTTCCCTCTTCTTCACGCTGAGGAAATGTTCAATCTCTCGAATACCGATAGAGTGCAACGGTTTATTTCCCTCAACACGAAGGAACTCTCTGAAGGCCGTCCGGTGAGTCCGGATTGTTTTCTTTGAATGCACACCGGAAGAATATTCAAGGAATTCCTTCTTGAATTCTTCCAATGTAACTTGTTGAGGTTTATTCATTTCATCTCCGGTAAGAATTGCGTACGTGTTCTTGTTTCTATCTCCGGCTTTCTCGATGCGTACGTGTCCACACCGGAGAAGGTTTTGTGTGTATCTCGAAACCCGCTTCACTCCGGAAGCTTTTTGAATCTCATTCCTGGTAGAAACACACCTCCGGCTTTCATCTGCCAAGAGTGAAAGCGCTGCATAAACTTTCACATCACTCAGCGATAGCCGTTCATCCTTCAGCAATGCAACCGGTATGTTCACACATTCGGACATTGAACTTTACTTTTTCCACCACTCTTTGAACTCAACATATTTCTTGCCTTCAACTTCAACAACCTTCAGCTTGCCGGATAAGCTGCACATCTTCCGGAAATACCGTTCTATCGTTTGAATACTTGCACCGGTAACCTCTGCACCGGATTCAACTGCATCTTGCAGAAGTATCCTTCCGTACCGTTGCACTTGGATATCAATCCACTTCCGGAACATTGGCTCATACTTTTTCTTCAACCGGACTTCTTCACTCTGTCTTGGTGTCTCTACCTCAGCACTTTCGTTCTCCGGTTTTGCCTTGCCTCGTGGATTCTTTTTCGTGTTGCAGCTCCGGCATAACAACTGCAAATTATCAGGGTCATTATTTCTGTTGTTGTTGTCTCTATGGTCTATGCAGAGGCTTTTAATGCTACCTACGATCCCACACATTGCACAAAACTCACCGTCTCTTGCCGAGATAATCTGATACAAATGCTTCCGGTTTCTACCGTTCATTCTTGACATAGGAGTCGCACATCCTTTCTTGATTCTGTTTTCTTTTCATTGATTTCATCACTCTATTCCCCCTCTCTCATGGCGATAGCATTTTCGATAGATTCAATTTCTTTTTTGAGAGAATCAGAAGTCGGAAAACGGCCTATCTCAGCGGATATTCCTTCAGATTTACACAATAAAAATAGTTTATTGGTCAATTCGTCAATCCTCGCTTCTGTCTCTCGTGCTTTTGCCATACCGAATTCAGAAATAGGAAGAATATATTGTAACTCATACCCCTTTCCCCAACACTTGCGGATTTTTCCCTTTTCTCGAATCCGTAAAGGTGTAGTTAAAAGTTCCTTTCCCTCCGGAAGAAGATGGACTACTATCCGTTCAATGTCATACTGATGAAGCAATTGATAATTGAACCCTAAGCTTGGGGGATTCTTGAAAATATGGTTCGGTCTGCGTTGACAGTGAAAGATTGACCTCCTATCTGTAAACCATCCAATTTCAAAAGCCGGTTTGTCAGGTGAGAGTTGAAGCATAACCCTTTCATTTGAAGTAACCCATAAATTTGATGTTTGCATTCTATACCTCCATAAATAAAAAAGGCCGATGAAGGTAACTCTTGCCAGGAACCTTCATTCGGCCAAATAATTTATTCGGATTGTGGGCAAGAGTTTTCATATTTCTTGCCTACAATGTATCATGAGAGTTTTACTAAATAACTCATGATGAATTCATGATAAATTCATTCCACTTTTAAGTCTTTTTCGATTTGCCTTCCATCATTTTGACGTTCTGTTGCTATTCTACTTTCAAGCTTCTTAGGATTGTAACCAAGCTTACCTCTGATTTTAGATTTCACAAGGAAATCTTGACAAACCTTACTCATTGAAATAGGCTTACCCGTAGGATCCATCTTCCTTCTTTTCAATTCCTGCCTGCACCATTTTTCCCTACATTTTTTTACGGCTTTCGCAAGGTCTATAAATTTTTGGTTTCCATTTCCTTGCTGCATAGCTTTCTCGTTGTTATTTCCCTTTTCCGGAACCATTGCTTTTAGCTCTTCAAGATGCTTCTCTAAATCGTAAAGACGCTTAAATACTTCTGCACCCTTCTTTTTGCTTTCTGCAATTAGTTTTTTTCTCTTATCCGGAGAAACCCATAATCCTTTCTTATCTTCCTCACTCCAATCTTTTGTTTTACTTTCCCAAGTATCTTCATAATTTTTCCACATTCGCTCTTGGTCATAAGATTCAGCATGCTCTCCCCTTAACTTCTTGCATAACTCTTCCAGTTCCTGAATTTTCTTTTCTCGTTCTATTATGTCCATAGTTCACCTATAGAAAACAGAAATCCCTCACCGCTGCCGGAAGCTCGCTACAAGCTACTAAGCGATGAGGGATATTGTTTCCTCATTTCTGAGGAAATGAATCTTTCGGAGTAGCGATTTCCGGCGAATCTAAATCTTGGACTATATTAACGTATTAGTGTCAAAAAATCATAGCTTATCATCTAATTTCTTATCGGCTATTTGATATCTTACATCGAGCCAAGCTATTGAACGATCTGGAGTTCCCATTAAATTCAAAACTATATTGCCACTCTTGAAAATCCAATTAAGACTTTTACTGTTATAGAAACTTTTGGAACTTGATGAAGGAACACCATATTTCCGGATCAATTCATTCTTGACAAGATTAAATATATCCTGAACAGCCACTGAAGATTCATTTGAAGCATGAAGATTAATGGCAGTAAGGTGTCCGGTAGAGTCAAAAATGAAAGTTGGAATAAACTCATAATTAAAAATCATCATTGGTGAACCTGTTAGATGGACAGTCTGTGCAGATTTAGATTTGTATTGGAGTGTCACCTTTTTCAGATTTCCACCGAAAAGACTATCAATTTGTTTTTCGGACATTCCCCATTTTGCCTTATTCCATCCGTCAATATCTGGTGGAGATGATTGAGAAAATATTTTTACTGAAGAAAAAACAAAACAACTGATAAGAATTAATATTGAATATCGCATCGAATGACCCTCCTTCTCAATGAATAGTTCGTATGGCAACTGAATCTACTTTCATCTATACCAATGTAACAGAGAACCGATTCTCTTTCAACTCAAACAAATCATCTTCCCTAACGCTATGGAGAAACACCTCAGTTTAAGCCACATTCTGAAGAAAATGAATTTCTCCAACTTCTCAGGAGAATCAATATTCATGCTTCTTAAATGCTGAATGATAGCTCTATCTTTGTTGGATATTAATGCTATTTCCTTTTCCCCTTCCTTTACATTCTCAAAACCTATATATGTATTGGTTCTCATTGCTTTGGTTCTACCACGTTTATTCTGTGTCATTTTTCACCTCGTTTTGTAAGTCGTTGTGAAGTGGTTCCCCGAATATGTGCATTCCCCTGTTGACCTCTCTATGTAACTGTTGAGGGAGTAAGTGTGAATAGATTTCCGTTGTCTTTGATGTTGAGTGTCCAAGCAGTTTTTGAACTGCATAGAGAGACACGCCGGAGGTAACAAGCGCAGAGGCGAACGAGTGCCGGAGGGAATGAAAGTGAAGCTTGTCATTGAGTTTGGAAAGCCGGATATATTTCTTAAATTTTTGAGATACGGAGGTATCTATAAGCTTCCCGCCGTTTTTGTTATGGAACACAACTTCACATTCAAAACGGATAGCCTCTTTCCGATCCTTCAGCAATCGGAACAGTTCTTCACTCATTGGAACGATCCGGTTCTTTCGTGTCTTTGTTGTGAATGTCACAGTATTCCTTACCAGGATAACCTTTGAAGTGAAATCAATATCATTCCATTGAAGAGAAAGCAATTCAGAAAGCCGAAGTCCGGTAAGAAGTGCAGTGACGCACATTTCCCGAAAGTCCTTATCCTCAATACACGATAGAAAAATACGAAACTCCGATTCATTAAGAAAGGCCGGTAGCATCTCTCTCCCTTGTGGTTTTGGCACTTTCCGGAAGAGATTCGATTCAAGATAATTCCACTGCACCGCTTTCTCGAATGCTGAAGCAAGCGATCCGTAGTATTTTCTTGCCGTCCACTCGCTGGCTTCCATCTTCTTCACGCTTAGAAAATGCTCTATCTCCCGAATTCCGACAGAATGCAATGGTCTATTTCCCTCAACACGAAGGAACTCTTTGAATGCAGTAGCATTGGTTCTCTGTGTTTTCGGAGAATGGACACCGGAAGAATATTCCAGGAATTGCTCTATAAAATCGGAGAAGGAAATTGTTTTCAGCTTCTTCCGGATCTCAAATTCATTCCGCTTGAATTGGTGAAGGAATGAAAGTGCCTCAGATTTCTTCCGGTGCTTAGTAGAAACCTTGTGCCTTGTTCCGGTTTCATCTGAGAAGAAGAGATAATAAACCTCACCAATCTTTGACAGGAACATCTTGCACCTCACTTTCGAGAGGTGAAAAATAGAACCGGAGTGCCAAGAATAGTGCCAAGCTATACAGAAAGTAATTGAATGGAGGGGTTTTTCGATGAATGGAGAGGTTTACGAAACCGCTGCTCTACCACTGAGCTACACCAGCAAGAAATTATCGTGATTGCTCTATCACTGAGCTACTTCACTATTTTCATTACACATGTTAAAATATAGACAAAAAGTCCCCTCAGAGCAACAGGATTTTGTGGCATAGACACTTGACAATTGAGATGTTACTCTGTATCATCTCTCAGAGCAATAAACTCTGTAGTTAGTTTTTTTATCAACCAACGTAAGGAGGATCTTATGAAACCTGCTAACGTCCCACTGCCAAAAGAGCTCAAAGCAAATAAAACGATACAAAGAAAAATTGGAACGAGTGTTCTAAAATCAAGGTTCAAAGATCAAAGTACAAGGCGACAACGCATTATCATAAGCGTTAACGCCGGCCACGTTCGCGGAGGGCATTCGTTCCATTGAATTCAAATGTAAAATGAACTTACACTTAGCCTTTCGATTTCCGAGAGGCTTTTTTATACTAGCCGATAAATCCTATAGAAATGATGACCATAGTTCAAATTCTCTTTCTTTTTATCAGTGCTCTTGTACAGCCCGATCAAACAGACACACTTGCCCTATTCCATGGTTCAAGAACCGAGAAGAAGATTGCGTTAACATTTGACGCTTGTCCATCTTCTACACACGGTGGATATGATTCAAGCATCGTTCAAACACTTGTCGATTCCGGTGTGCCAGCAACATTTTTCTTAAGCGGAAAGTGGATCATGAAGCATCAGCGGGAAACAAAAATGCTTGCATCCGTTCCGAACTTTGAATTAGGAAACCATACCTATTCACATCCTCATTGCATGAATATTTCAGACGACAGTGTTCAGCATGAATTACAACGGACAGAATTATTGTTAAAGAACATTTCTAAAACTTCTTTACGTTTATTTCGTCCACCATACGCAGAGACAGATGCAAGAATCAAGCGTATCGCGCAGAACCTTGGACTTGTAACAGTGATGTATGACCTCGCTTCCGGTGATCCCGATTCTACAATTTCGCGAGAGCGTCTTATTCGGTACGTTGTCTCTCACGTACGAAATGGTTCCATCATTGTGATGCATGTGAATGGACGCGGCTGGCATACCGCGGAAGCGCTACCTGAAATCATCCAAACGCTTCGACGCAAAGGATTTGTTTTTGTAAAGGCTAGCGATTTGCTTGCGGTACAAGGCTCTTCAAATGATTCTTTCATCAAAAAGAAGAACCGATAATTTTCTAAGAACGCTTCAACAACACAAATGTTGTATCGTCTCTCAGGTCTGTCCCTGCACGAAAATGGATGAGTTCATTATTGATGCGTTCTCGGAGTTGTTCGACAGTTTCACTGTTGAATGTTTTTATCAATCCAGCAATTCTTTCTTGCCCATATTCCTTTCCATCTGCATTCACTGATTCACTTACACCGTCGGTAAAGAGAAACAGTATATCGCCTTGTTGCAGTTGAAGAGCTTTGGTTTCAAGTGAACATCCGAAATCAATGTTTATTTTCTGGTCTATCGATGCATCGTCGTTCGTCGAAGCTGCCATTCCCACAGCAAACCCATTCGGCCTCAGCCAGGAGACACTTTTTTCTAATGTATCGTAGAGTAACGCCGGCGGATGACCTGCACGGCAGAGTTCTATTTTTCCATCGGAGTGAAGCTTAACCAAGAAAAGAGAAAGGAAATAGTTTCGTTTAAGTTGACCGTACATATGCGAATTGAGGCGAATGAGCAATTCTCGCAAGTCACTTGTCTCGGTCGCAAACAATTGGAGCGCAGTCTGCAACTTCACAACATAGAGCGCCGAGGAAATACCTTTTCCGGAAACATCCCCAATAACAATAAGTGTGTTGCCATCCGGCAAAGTGAGTATATCGTAATAGTCGCCACCTACCTCTCTCGCTACTTCACTGTGTGCGGCAAGTTCATATCCTGGAAGCTTCGCACTGCTGACCGGTTGAAGACTTAATTGAATGTCTCGTGCAACGCTCAGCTCGTCCTTTGTAACCAACTTTTCGGCAAGCTCCATCGCCAAAAGAATGCTAACGATAATAAAAGAATAGACTGCTGGTGTTATTTTCTCTTGAGAAGCTGCAACAAAAATAAAAACCAAAGAGATTGCATACATAAGTCGTCGGGTCGGGGTGAGTTTCAAGAGGAAAGCAATAAAGAGAAGCCATAAAAGCTTAACCGACCGCTTTATTCTGTTCGGATTTTCCTCAACAGATTTCATGTTCCTCGCATAAAATTCGTACATTTCACGCATATCTTCGTTGAGAGACTTATTGAGGTCATTCCAAGTCAAATCACGGATGAGGATTTCACGCAGATTATGGAAGAAATGAGTCATTCAGAAAACCATGATTTTAATAGCCGATCTTTTACTGATGCATAGTATTACGATAATTGTAGGAAAAAGTTCTCGATGGGAGGAAGGTACTTAAACTATTTCTCTCATCAGTACACTCACCAATATTTACCGGGGTTCTTGTTTGAGTGTGGGTTGGCGTTCAAGAAATGAACGTAAATCGTACCCTTTCTCTTGGAGCTGTTCTTGATTTTTTTCCAGAAAATCTACAATTACTTCTGAAGAAATCGCTGGAGCTATACCATAAATAATGTCAGTGTGGCTCTCAACGTAGACGTCTCCCTTGAAAGGTATGTCCGATTGAAAATCGGCGATTTCTCCTTCCTTGAATGGAGTCATAAAGTATTGTTGACGTGCCGGTACGAGTGTTGCCATACCAACGAGTTCAAAATTTGGAACACCATCACGGATGGCAAGAACGATTCCGCCGCTGAAACCCCTATTAGACACTGCATCAGTAAGAAATGAACCTTGCCTATCTCGATTAGGACTACTCACAATACCTTTGGTAATCATTTGATATCCAGCCGGATAACCAAACAAGTACACAAACGTTCCCCATTCAAGCTCTTTAGCCTTGCCGAATGGATAATTGAATACAGGTACATTTTGAGCCGGCTGCTCATACATCCTCTGTCCAACAACAGCCAAGTCGCTTCCCTTGTCAATAGCTAATATCTCAAGATCGCGCGCACCATGAATGGCTACCGCATAGTTTGACTGACGGTCTTTCACAGCAAAACTTTGAATGAATTCGGTTTCCTTCCTATCTTCTTTTCGATAGTATGTAATAATCGTATCGGAAAAAACGACTACATGGGCACACGTGAGAAAGGCTATCCGTTTATTTTCATAGAATATTGTCGTTGCACTACCTGATGATGTTCTGTTCAAGAATACTTCTTTGATCGCCTTCTCTTTCAGCAGCGGGTCTTGGAGATCCCTGAGGCGAATCTTCGCTTCCGATGAAAAAATATAACTCTTATAATATGCGATACAACTAATCATCCGAACGGATTCCGAAATCTTTTCGAGTTGTGCGGAACATCCGCGATACGGAAACTCTGAATCATACTTTCCGTCTGCCAGTATAGGATATACTTCTCGATAGGAGGTTGAAGAACAAGACAAGGAAAGCAGCACACTGAGAGATAAAACGCTCCATTTCAGAATAATAATACTTTTCATCGATTTTCCTCATTCCATTTTTTAAATCATTTTGAGGACATTTACCAAATAATAAAAGGAACATGCACCATCGCGAAAATAGAGAACTTCAATGCAGTCTCTTTCCTTGTTGTTGGAGAAAGACTTCCAAAATATATTGCTTTTGCAATCGTATTACTCATCATCGCGAGAATAATCGCTGAGGTAAAAATATGTATCGTTCCATCCGATCCTTGAACTAACGAGAGAATAAAGGGATCAATATCCGAAACACCGACAATCGCTGACAAACCCAGTAACCCTGAACTGCCTAATGTGGATTTTACAAATCCCGTTACAACAGAAAGAATGACAAACAACAGTGCAAATCCTATTGCTGGGCGAATCTCAAATGGGTTTTGCAATTCCGGTGTTTCTGACTTTCCCGTTGGTAATTCTTTCCGAAACATCCTGAGCGATAGAATCACACCAACTCCAGCAAGAATAACAAGACGGTACCAAAGGTTTGGGAGAAATGATGCATTGATAAACCATATAAGCACTATTACACGCAGGTACATCACGCTGCTTGCAAGCAATGCCGCCTGCAATGCAGTGCTGCCTCGGGCAGGATTGCTCTGTGCCATTCTTCCGACAGAAAGTGTCACAGCCGTACTTGACACAATACCGCCTAGAATTCCAGATAACCACAATCCGACTTTTGCACCAAATTTCTTTTCTAACAAATATCCAACAAATCCGAGAGTAGATACAATGATAACGATCTGCCATACTTTTGTTGGGTTGATATGAAAAGACGTGAACTCCTGATTCGGTAAAACCGGTAAAATAATAAGCGTCACCAAGAGGAATTTGACTGTCGCCAGAAATTCCACTTTGCTCAACCGTTCCACGTACGATTCAAGCATCGCTTTTTCTGAAAGAAGCATGGTATTGACAATGCCCATCGCCATAGCAATCCAAACATCCACCAGCATTGCCAATGCACCTACGATAAACGTTAATAAAGCAGAGATTTCACTTGTTGATCCGAAACGATCAGATCGAATCTTGGCGACATAACCAATGCCTGTGAGTGTGGCGATTGCCAACAATCCTGCCGGCAGCATGAAAGCCACACCAACTTGATACAACCATGCACACCCAAATCCGAACATACTGATAATAGGGTGTATGCGGACACCACCGAAAATTAGTTTCCGATCAACCTTGATGCTTTCACGCTCAAGGCCGACAAGAAAACCAAGCGCAAGAGCAACAATAAATCGCAGCTGAATAGTCCATTCGATCGTACCTAATGCCATATGCTCACTTGCTCATGAATGAGGAAGAATAGCCACTTCAACTTCCACGATCTGAAACGCCGTGCGAAGATCTTGCGGATTGATTTCGATGATGAAGCCGCGTTTTCCTCCATTAATATAGATTTTTTTCAAGTCCAATATAGTCTTTTCCACATATACAGGCAATGGATACCGTGTACCGAATGGACTCGTACCGCCAAACTGATAGCCGGTATATCGTTGCGCTGTGCTGGCATCGCATGGCGTCACCTGCTTTACTCCTATGATTCGCGCCATCTGCTTTGTTGAAACCTCACGGTCTCCATGCATCAAAATAATTAGCGGTTTTTTCTGATCGGTTTCCATTACTAATGTCTTAACTACTAGATTCTCTGGTACACCAATCATTTCCGCTGTAAAACTTGTACCTCCATGTTCTTCATATTTAAAAATATACGGAATGAAAGATATTTTCTTTTCACGCAAAATACGGATAACTGGAGTAATGGGATAATCGTCTTTTGGCATTAGTTCTTTTGCTTTTATTATTGTAACAACGCTGTCGGTTCTGCAAACTTCGCCAGTTCCTCTGCCGATTCTTTCTCCACATCTGCATGGAGACTGTTTCCATTNNCATTTTGCATAATATTGTGCCGCACCGCCAATGGCACTTAAGTAAACAGCTCCGATATCTTTCAACGCTGTGAGCGTTTTTGCCCCCATTCCACCTTTGCCAATCACTGCTCGCACATTGAACTTCCGAATGATTTCTCCTTGATATGGTTCCTCACGTATACTCGTCGTTGGTCCTGCAGCATTCATAAACCACTTGTTTCCCTTTTTCAATGCAACCGGACCACAGTGATAGATCGCGCCGCCTTCAAGACTCACCGGTGAATCATGTGTCATCAAATGATGATGCAACACGTCTCGTCCCATATGCATAACACCATTGAGCAACAAAACATCGCCCACCTTCAGCGCGCGCACATGTTCTTCAGAGAGCGGCAATGTCAAAGAAATCTCCCTTCCCGTTAAAGGTAAATTCTCCTCTTTCGCCATGCGAATCACTGGAGTATCTTCTTTGTAGAGCCAGCGTTTGACCGCTCCAGTCTTTGCATCAAGGATAACACCAAGCCGCCTATAAGCCCAGCAGTTATATGCCACCGATACAAAAAAACTCGCAGGTAAACGATGATACGATGCGATCTTGCAACCAATAAGTGTTGCCAGCCCGCCAAAGCCCATTGTGCCAATGTTCAGTTTATTAGCATTCTGCAAAATGTAGTTTTCCAGTTCCGCAAGTTCCGGATTTGGGTTGATATCATCTAGAGTACGGAAGAGTTGCTGTTTTGCGTAATGGTACCCGGAGGCACGATCACCGCCGATTGAGACACCGAGAACACCAACACTGCACCCCTGTCCCTGAGCTTGCCAGACTGCATGAAGCAAACATTTGCGAATTCCATCCATTGTGCGGTCGGCTCTGCCAAGATTCTCCAATTCGCATGGCAGCGAATATTGAATGTTTTTATTTTCACAACCGCCACCTTTAAGGATAAGCCTTATTTCTATTTCTTTTTCATCCCACTGTTCAAAGTGCATCACCGGACAACCCTCTCCAAGATTGGTACCGCTGTTCTTTCCTGTAAGAGAATCGACTGCATTCGGACGCAACTTGCCAAGCTTTGTTGCTTCAACAATTGCTTCTTTTATTTCTTTCTGCATGAAAATCTGGTTCGTGCTGGCCGGCGTCTTGATTTCGAATGTTGGCATACCGGTATCCTGACAAATCGGAGCTTCATTATCACATGCCATATCAGTATTGACTGCCATCATCTGCAATGCGAGTGCTGCTTGACTTCCCGGAGTCTCACGCTCAATGGCCCAGGTAAGTGCACGTCGCACATCCGGCGGAAGATTTGTTGAAGTTTCACTAATGAGTGACAGTATGCTTGCTTTGAATTGCGACATTCTATGAGAAGATTTTATTTTGACGACACGTTTCAGTTTAGAAGCCGGTGTTCGTTTTAAAACAGTTTTTTTATCGGTTTTCTTGAAAGACTTTTTTGTTTTTGCCATGGCTCTCCTCCTTCGTACGTACAGCACGTTATCAAACTGCCTTACGTCTTCATTTCTCATTTATCCAAATCAACATTGATGATTGGTACATCCCAATGACCGAGTAATATTTCAAACCTCCGTTGTTCTTCTTTCTTAAATGTTTCTTGATCGGAATAAAGTTGGCGACTAAGGCCTTCTTCGCTAAAACCATCATCAGTCACTTGGATATTTGCCCAAACAATTGTTACCCTCCAGTCCCAACGTCCTTCTTCGGTTACATGAAACCGGGGTTTCACCATGGTGATCTTCAGGATTCGTCCCATTTCAATTTGTTTTTGTAAGACAGGATAATGGTTCTTTTTATACAACCGAATGAACTCATCTGCATGTCCCCATGTAGCTTTATAATAATATTCAACTGCGTATGGCTTGTCCGGTAGAGAGTTTTGAGGAGTTGTAGACATGTGTCGCTCCAATGTTATTCGCTGAAAATTTATTCTGATAAAAGGTAGTAGAATTCAGAGAAAGTAACAATAAACAACGAGCATTTTCTGCTCAAGGAGACAGCTCAAAATAATTTATCAAAACGAGTAAATAGAGTTATACGACTTTCATGTAACTAAAAAACCGATGAATAATTGGTAAATTGAAGCATCAAATCGATTGTTTGCACTCAGACCCTCAGCTTACATGCTTCCGCAACACACGCTACGCCAACGACCATTGCTGCCAGTTCAACGCGCACAATCGCATCAAGGCATATCAGTTTTATTTCGGTTTGTACTCCGGATACAATCGAGTTATGCAATCAGGACAGAGTCCATGGGAGAACTCTACATCAGCATGTTTCTTGATATAGCTCTCTACACCTTCCCAGTATCCTTTATCGTCGCGAATTTTTTTGCAACTTGCGCAGATAGGAAGAAGCCCGTTCAGTGCTTTGACATTGTCGAGAGCCAATTGCAATTCAATATTTAACCGACGCAGTTCTATGAGATCGGCAAACCGTGCGACTGCAATAATAATAGCCCGTTCTATTTCCGGAGCACTTGGCGGTTTCATAAGATAAGCGCCAACACCTGCCTGACTTGCTTTGCGTACCATTTCCGGATCGTCATGTCCGGTAAGGAGCACAACGGGCCGAGGACATTGTTCATGAATCAATCGAGCTGCTTCCAGACCGTCCATTTCCGGCATCTCAATATCCATCAGTACAATATCGGGTTGCAGCACCTGCGTCATTTCAACTGCTTGCCGTCCATTTGTTGCTTTTCCTATTACAACATGTCCAATCTTCACCAATTGGCGCCGGACAATAGCACTCATCGATTCTTGATCATCTGCAATCACAACTCGCAATGGCTTTGAGGCAACCATATTCACTCTCAATTATTTATGTATGATGGAGATAAAAGAATCTCTCTCTAATTTCTGCTTTTTTCTTTTCACTTCCTATTTTCTGTGTATAACAAAAGAAAATATGAAATTGGCATCGATTTTCTCAATATTTAAACTCTATTTTCCTGGTTTCATAATCACACCTTTATTCTTCCGTCCGTTAATCTTGGCACTGAACGGTTTATCAAACCTCAGGTGACGAACGTGATTAAATTCTTGAAAGGCCGGCTGTATTTTCAACCAATCCCAATCGATGAACCCAAGATTGTGCGAGGAATTGACAGTAAAGTAACCGACACGAAATGACGTAATGTTTTGAAAAAAATGCGACCCTTGTGACGGTGTTACATCGATGTCTTTAAAACCAGACTCAACAATCACTGACGCACCTGAGATTTGGTCCCATGTAACAGGAATTCCAAGCCACGGATCCATGCTTCCCCATCGACCCATTCCAATCAACACATATGGTCGATGTTCTGAAAGCAATCGGGCATTAATTTCACTTACTTCACGTGCCGTCTCTTTACTCTTTGATCTGTCAAACTTATCCGAATCCACCACAACTATATCGTAAATACCCTGGACAGCACCATTGCCAAGCACCTGTTCGCTCTGACAAATAAGGTTTTCACGAACGAATTGATCAACGTCAAGTTCTTCAAATTCAAGATTCATGACTAAGGGACGAATCTGCAGTATTGCAAACTCTTTCGGTTCGCCCTGCAATGTATTCATATTGACTGCAAATTCTACTTCGACATGTGTGCCCATACCCCATGTCCCCATCTCTAAGATTAAATCAAGAATTTCCGGTAATGGGAATATCCGATGCTTCAAGACCGGGGCAAATGTGACAACACGTTTCCCAGCGCGTGACACTCCATCATAGACAGAATCGTCTTCCGGGGAATAGGTGGATCCTACATAAAAGAGCGTATTGTCTTCCTCTGCTGTGATCAGATCATATTGTTTGATCATCACATCCGGTGTCTCATGATTTTCATGGCTGAACGTTGCCGTGAGATCGAGTGCAAGGTACTCTTGCTGGGCATTCTGAATTGTTTCCTTTGTCGTAAAGAATTGCATGAGGTGACGCGGATATTTGGGACAAAAACGAACTGAGTTATGTCCTTCTACTACGGTGTATCCTAGTCCTAGTGCAACCTGAACGATACCGTCTTCTGATTTCTGCGGTGGGACAGGATAGAAGTTATAGGATTTTGCAACTCCGGCAAATTCTGGATAAAATCGATTATGATGTGATGTACCAACCATTCGCTGGATAATAACCGCCATCTTCTCTTCTTCGAGGCGGTAAGGGGTCGCTTTCATGTAATCTTTTGCTTGTTTACTGAAAGTAGAGGCATATACGAGCTTTATGCTTTCCAACAATTCATGTAATCGGATAGTGGGATCGGAATTCTTGTTCGGCAACATATAGGTTTGATACACACCGGCAAATGGCTGATATTGTGAATCTTCCAACAAACTGGATGAGCGCACAGCCAACGGTTCGTGCATGATTTCAAGAAAATCNNCACATCAGGTGGAAAGTACGGTGCATCGGTGAAACGCTGGAGAACTTCTTCGTCGCTCTTTGATTCTAGAATAAAATTCTCAAGTTTATTTTCCAATAAAAACCTGTCAAAAACATCTGTTGCAATAACCACCGCCGATGGAACAGATATTTCCACTCCTTCAAATCTATTACGAATGTTGTAGTTGTTGATGAGCGTATTGATGAAACCTAATCCGCGTGCCTTGCCCCCTACCGAACCCGTACCAATTCGTGCAAAGCTGTTTCGAGGATCAAACGACTCCTTGGAGAATTCCGTAATGATGCCCAACTGACGTGTTTCTAAATACAACCGCAAAGCGCCGATTAAATCGTTTCGTAATTCGGTGGTGCTCGGGAAGTCTTCAACCTTTTGCGGACGGAGCTTATGAGCAAGCCAGAATTCCGTTCTTGCCTTCAACCAATTAGAAAAGTGATTGTGTCTGGCGTGATATTGGATGCATTCATCCGGGACAGTTTGAAGATGCTCCTCCAATTGTTTTAAGTTCGTTGCTCTTCCAACTTCAGTTCCGTCCGGCATACGAAAAATGAAATCGCCGAACCCGAAATGCGTCATAACAAAGTTTGTCAGGTCATGCAATAGTGTTGGTGAACCCTTTTGCAGGAACGCAGCCCCGATTTTAAATACCTTCGCCGCTGCTTTTGCATCGCCTGATTGAAGAAGGATAGGAATGTCTTCCTTTTTTTTTCGCACGGCTTCCGCAAACTTGAAACCCGCTTCAGAGTCTTTTACTCCTTCATGAAGGAAGTCAATATCCGATATAACGCCGAGCACAAAGTCTTCGTATTTCTCAAAATACGACCAAGCTTCTTCATATGTTGTACAAAGTAAAATCTTCGGACGTGCTCTCAGCCTGAGAAATTTATGTGTAAGATTGACGCCTTCTGAAATGAGCCGTTGGGATTGGTTGAGAATCTGCGTATAGAGGAGGGGCAAATATGAGGAGTAGAAACTGATATCATCTTCTACCAAAATAATAACTTGCACACCAACCGTTGCAGTATCGCTTTGAACATTGAGTCTGTCTTCAACATACTTAATCATCGCGACCAAGAGACGGTAATCGCCAGTCCAGATGAATATACGATCGAACACCGACGTATCGTAATTCATGATGATTTCTTTTTTTTCTCTATTGTCGTACGCTAACAGGATCATGGGAATATCGATACCTGTCTGTCGCACTTTTTGTGCAAATCGAATAACATGCATATCTTCAATATGCAATGTGGTAATGACAAGATCGAAATTTTCGCCAGAGGTAAGAAGCTCGATTGCTTCTTCACCGCTGGTCACATGCGTAATCTCTGGCGGGTGACTCAAATTAAGGACTTGAAATTCCTGCCGAATCAGTTCATATAATCTGCCATCTTCTTCAAACAGGTACTGATCATAGAGGCTGGCGACGAGCAAGATGTCGCGCACCTTTATGCGCATCAGTTTCTGGAACGACTTAATACGGCTTCCGTATATATCTTCTGTCGAGAACTGAACAAATCGGTTCATATGAGCATAACACTAATTTTTTAAACACTACGAACTATCTTTTAAAACCACCCTGGCATCAGCGGTTTGAAATATATCTTGAACAAGTAAATTTCAGATATGAATCTGCTATACCAATCCCTGTTCGAGCATAGCATTAGCGACTTTCAAAAATCCAGCGATATTTGCACCCATGACATAATTGCCCGGATCACCAAACCGTTCTGCGGTCTGCATACATGTATCATGAATACTTTTCATGATCTGGTGCAACCTCGCATCAACTTCTTCTTTCGGCCATGGTAAACGCATGCTGTTTTGGCTCATTTCCAATCCGGATGTAGCAACACCTCCGGCATTCGACGCTTTGCCGGGAGAATAAAGAATTCCCGCTGAATGAAATACTTTGAGGCCCGAAATTGTTGTCGGCATATTCGCTCCTTCGCACACGCAAACGCACCCGTTTTTCACAAGCTCTTTCGCGTCATTTTCGTCAAGCTCGTTTTGCGTAGCACATGGCAAAGCAACATCAACCTTTGCACTCCACGGCCTTTTGCCAGGAAAGAACTGCACCTTGAATTTATCAGCAAAAGATTTTACTTCATCTTTCGCACTTGCACGTATTTCAAGCATATATTGTATTTTCTCACCTTTAATGCCATCCGGATCATACACAAAACCATCAGGTCCGGAAAGTGTCACCACTTTCCCTCCCAATTGGTTTACTTTTGTGACTGCGCCCCAAGCAACATTACCAAAACCGGAAACTGCGACTGATTTTCCTGCAATACTCAAACCTTTCGTCTTTAACATCTCTTCAGTAAAATAAACGACACCAAACCCCGTTGCTTCTGGGCGAATAAGGGAACCGCCCCAGTTCAGTCCTTTTCCAGTCAGTACACCTGTGAATTCTGTCGTAAGTCGTTTGTATTGACCGAAGAGGAATCCGATCTCACGTGTTCCTACACCGATATCTCCAGCCGGAACGTCTGTATCTGCACCAATATGACGAAATAATTCTGTCATGAAACTTTGACAAAACCGCATCACTTCGTTATCACTCTTCCCTTTTGGGTCGAAATCTGAACCGCCTTTGCCGCCCCCCATTGGAAGTGTTGTAAGGCTATTCTTGAACACTTGTTCAAATGCAAGAAATTTAAGAATGCTCAGTGTAACGGATGGATGGAAGCGCAATCCTCCTTTGTATGGACCAATAGCGCTGTTCATCTGAATCCGGAATCCACGGTTAATATGAATTTCACCCTGATCATCCATCCAAGGAACACGAAAGATGACAATCCGTTCGGGTTCAACCATACGCTCAAGAATTTTTGCAGCACGGTATTCCGGATGACGCTCAAACACCGGCTCCAAAGACTCGCACACTTCTTCTACCGCTTGATGAAACTCCGGTTCGTTGGAATTCTTTGCTTTCACATGAATCATTATTTTGTCGATGTAATCGGACATAGCAACCTCATTTCTTCAACTTTCGAAGAATGTCTCCACGAGTGACTATACTATACAGAGATAAACTGGTACAACAGAAATAACGCGGGGAGATATGAATGGAACATCGCAACGCAAACTCTATTTTATTGGACATATGATTGCGTTTTAGTTTAATGGGGTTCAATATAGAGCTTTTTCTACAAAATGCCATTGGAAGAAAAGAACCAACACTCGCATTTTTGACATATGTCACTCATTAGGTACCTCTCAAAGAAGTAAGAAAATCCAATGGAATCAAGGTCTCCATGCATAGTTAAAAATCCTCCATCAGAATTTCATCCGTTCTTTAAAAATAAAAACGTCAGATGAGCTTTTTTCAAGTCAATCTGACGTCAACAAATCACAACGAAAAAATATCTATAATTTTGCTTGAATTGCTTTCTTTTCTGAAGCATGGATAGAACGCAAAGACAATTCAAACAATCCAAACAATACTCCTGTAAATACCAAATCTCCTGCTAGCGTATTCCGGAAGAATGGAATAGCCATGACATAGCATTCAACAAGACCTTGCCATGTCCTCGGGTAAAACCATCCACCGCCTGTGAGCCATACACCGAAATTAGTGATGACAAAAAAGAGAATTGAACTTAGAAGCGCTGTTCCCAAGACAGGTAAGAATTTCTTGTGTGATTTCAGCCATAGCCCCATGAATCCGATGAGCACAAAGCTCCCATAGACAAAGAGAATGGTGTTGTGAAATCCAATAAAGAAATCACTGATCACAAGCGCAGCAAGTGGGATGATGAGTGCGAATCGTTTTTCAAGGTACACGCCACCTGCAAGTGCCATCGCAGCTATCGGAGTGAAATTATCGGGATGTGGAAGAAGCCGGGATAATGCCGCAGCCAGAATTAAAGTTGAACCAATAAGAATATTACGCATAAACCCTCCAAGAAATGAATTAATTTATTATACTGGATTTTTTTGTTTGAATCAAATCAATAGTCTGCACTTATACTTACTCGAAACGATCGTCCAGGCATTGGATACCCTTCAAAGCTCTGATAATCAACATCAAACACATTATTGACAGAACAATGGAATGTCAATGAAACATTGGTCATCTCAAACTTCTTTATAAAACTGACATCTGTCAGTGTATATGTGGGCAACGATTTACTTTCATTTGCAGTTATATAGCGGAGGCCAGCCATTGATTGATTAACAGATATCTTTCCAATTTCTGTATCGAATGAAATTCCGAGCACTCCTAAGGACTTCGGAACATACGGTAACTGTTTATTATAGGATGAATCGATTGGCACTGATTTATTCTTCTTTATTGCGTTCGTAAATGAAAAGCCGAAAAACGCATTAAGTTTATTATCAGATGAATGATAATCATATCGTACTTCAAGTCCCGAATTCTGAGCTTCTCCAATGTTATATGGCAAATAGCCATTAAATGCGATTTTTTTATCTGACTCAATATCAAAATATGTGATTTGTACAGACTGTTTTCCAGACCAATCTAACACTCCAATAACTCCAATATCGAAGGCTGTGGAACGTTCAGGGTTCAGATTGGAATTGCCAAATAATGGATAGTACTTATCATTAAATGTAGGAACGCGAAAATTCTTTCCCCAGCTGCTCCGTATATGAATATCGTATGGCTGATAGATACGGATATTCATTCCGAGCTTTGGTGAGACAGCATCTTCAATAACATCGGAGTAATAGTCATAACGAATTGATTCGTAGAACGACATTCGATCAAGCCATTTTGCCTCTGTCTGGTACATATTTTCGTTTGAAAGATAAAGTGACTTTTGAACTCGAACAGGGTGCATTATCAATGGTGATCCCCACGAAACACCACTTGCATCGAGGTATCCCTCTCCATACTCACAGCCCGCAAGAAGATGATCCCATGCTGTTGGAGACCAATCAATTTGGCCATTGAAGGAATAATATTTACTCTCATATAATGCATCCGACAGCTCTAATGAATCACGATAAATTTCAGAGTTATGATTGAAAGCTACATTAACTGAAATCGATAGGCTATCCTGCAATCGGATATGAGACCCAAACATCGCTCGCAACGTTTCGTCATTCTGACGGGCAACGCTTATCGTAGATGCCGAATAAACTGGACCCGGTACACCTCGTTCGAACTTTATATATTGGACTACTGCATTGACGTCAATAATATCTAAGGCTTGATAATCACCATTCCAATACGATTGTGTGCGCTGATAATCTGCGTCCTTCCGATTCAATGTTGTATCATTCATTGTTTGGCGTTGAAAAATAAAACTGTAATCATCGTTTCCATATTCTCTGGAAACACCGGCAAGCATACCAATACCGGCAATACGTCCCTGAACATCTGCAAGTGCACGCACTGCACCGAAAGAGCTTATATCTCCTTGAACGCGTGCATGCAAATCTTCAGAGGCATGGCGAGTAATAATATTAACTACTCCTCCCAAAGCATCGCTGCCATACAACGCCGATCCGCCGCCATTTATAACTTCCATCCGATCAATAGCGTTCACCGACAATAAGCTTAGATCTACAGAACCATTTTGCGGGTCGTTGATCGGGTTACCATTAATCAAGATGAGAGAATTCTCTGTCGATAGTCCTCGAAATGTCAGATTCTTTACACCCCCAACTGCTCCATAATAATTTACATACACTCCATTTGTCAGCTGCAAAAGATCTGCCACTGTTGTTGGATTCATCTGCTGAATGAATGACGATGAAATAATCTGGACTGGTGAAGGTGCATCAGACGGAGAAATTGCATTCCGTGTTGCCGTGATAACAACATCTTCAGTATGATAAGTTTCCGTGGTATCATTATCGGCTGCAATAGCCGATGCGAAAAGGACGAGGGTTGAACAAATAACAATATTCCATGTGTGCTGCATAAAGTATGTCTCCTTTGAACAATGGTGAATGAAAAAAGCCCCAACCTTCATCAAAGATTGGGGCTTCACACTCATCAAAGAAGACGTGCGTGAACCACCTTCCCTCGAAGGTTCATGAGGCACATAGCTCTGGCAGGTCTCCTGGCTCTTCCGATCTTCAATTCNNAGTTGCGGGGCAGCTTTCGCATTATTCCGCCAACGGCGGGGTTTACGAAATTCCCTTTTCATCCCGATACGCGATGTGCATCGGGACACCAGAACTGGAATTAAAAAGAACATTGACAACGATACTAACTTAATAAACAAGAAATGAAAAAACAAGGATACCAGCAACTAAAAAACTTAAAACGGCAGATCATCGACTTTATCCGGCCCAGATTCTTCAGCCGGTTGTTGCACTGATGGCGCGGCGGTGCTGGCTGAGGAACCGTTTGCATGGCTGGCACCTTTGGAATCCAACATCAGCATTTGATCGACAACGATTTCTGTAATATCCCTCTTGACGCCGTTTTTATCGTCATAACTGCGATATTGAATGCGCCCTTCGACATACACCTTGCTGCCTTTTTTCAAATATTCACCTACAATTTCAGCAAGTTTTCTCCATGCAACGAGCTTATGCCATTGAGTTTTTTCTTGAACATTGCCATCCTGATCTTTCCAAGACTCACTGGTCGCCATCGAAAATGATGCAACTGCGACGCCACTACTGGTGTACCGCAGCTCAGGATCCTGTCCAAGGTTTCCTATGAGAATAATTTTGTTAATGCTTCTTGATGCCATGTGAATTCCCTCCTTAAAGTGAACAGCAGAACTTCAATGAATAGCAAATAAAATTAGGATAATTCGGAACGAATGTCAAGAAATGAATCCGGTGAATTAATCGACCATCTTAAAAACATGAATTCTCCTCGGCGATAGAATAAAAAGTCGATTTCCGATACTTGCGATATCTTGAATTCGTTCAATGCGCTCACCAGTGATGAGGCGACTGAGCGGAATAGATTTCTGAAAAATTCCATCATGGGAAAACCATAACAATGTATCACTCGACACGATAAGGAAACCATTCTCTAAAAGTGCGAATCCGGAAAGAGCTGACACAACACCATCTCCAATACTACTGAGATAATTTCCGAAATAATCAAAAACAACGATCCGTGTCTGTTCGCCTACAAAAATTCGCGATGTAGTAACAACAAGTCTGATCGGATTCTGGAGCTTCCCTTTTCCGGCGTTGATATCGCCGAACGAACGCTCAAAGAAATTTTGCGGATTGAACTTCAGAATGCGCAAATTTTCTCCGTCGAGGATAAATAAATCTCCTAATTCAGACAGGGCAACATCAAGAGGATAACCGAACCGCGAGACAACATCGGAAGTATCCCGCGTTGAGAACGAAGATAAATAATTGAGATTCCGGTCGAATCGCTGGATGCGGTGATTGCCATAATCAGACACGTATAAATTGATGCCGTCTGTGGCTATGCCTGTCGGCTTATCGAATGACCCTGCCGACCATCCGAATCCTCCAATGCTCTTCGGTGGTTGTGTGATATCCGAAAAGACAAATATTTTATTCTGATCGGCGTCAAGAACATAGATCGCCCCTTGCGTCCTCGTGAATATACGTGTTGCCCGTTCGAATGAACCGACAGAAAATTCTTCAACCGGTACAGAGTCCACCGACTGAGCACACACTGATACAGTCCATGCACACAGAAGGAGTATTATCGAAGGTTTCGCTCCCATTCTTCATCCTGAAGTTCGCCGCGTTTTGTGGAATGAACAAGCATATAATTACCAAAGCCGCTCCTATCAACAAATATGAATTGTACACCGCTTTCAATACTATAATAGTTCCATATTTCATACGGCTTACTATCGCCTGAACTTGGAAACCGCTGTATTTCATCCGGTTCAGCGTACAATATATATACCCGACCACGATCAGTTTTCCATCCCTCTTTGCCCATCACTCGAAAACGCTCATTTGCCAAAATAATGCGTTGGAGATATTTCGCCCGCGTTAAGTCGTTTATATTTCTGTTGCCACTTTCAACATTTGCCCAGAATTTTGATAGGAAATTGCGTCGTGCCTCTACCTCCGTCAACTTGGAAAACATCTTGATGTTTTCACTCGTTGCAATGTATTGAATCTTCTTTATTTCATCTTTTAATTCATCATCTGTCATTCCGGAAAATTCAGCGCTTTTTGCAGAAGTTGATGCAACAGACGTTTGTTGCACTTGAGGGTTATAGATATATATCACTTTTTCGGTTTGAGCGACCCCATTGCCAAGCGTATCAGAAATAATATACCGGTATTTGTATTTTCCAGAACTTAGAGAAGTAATATTGAGTGTTGTGATATCGACTGCATCGGTTACTGAAAATTGACGCGCTCGAGTTCGATGTTTTAGAATTCTATCCTTTGAATCTACTACTTGTACTTTTATCAAATAGACCAATCCTTTTTTTAGATTATACAGTTCAGCATAAGAGAATATAGTTGGTGATTCAATCGAACCAAAAACAAGACTTGGATTGGGAATGACACGGTAAGAATTCTTATAAAAAGGATCTTTTCGATCTGAAGATTCGGAAATATTTGCGGATAACTCTATATCGCTCAGAGCTGTTGTATTTGGTTTTTTTTCAATATTTACAACGAAGATAGAGCTGTCACAACGTGATCTAATTAAACTATTAAACCCATACACAGCAATCGAATATGAACCAAGTTCTAATTGGTAGATAATCTTATTTACAATTGATTTAGTTATAAGTACAGAGTCTGAATCGAGGATACGAACTGGGACAACATACCGATCAGCATGAATAAGTGTTCCGCTTGATTTCTTTTGGATTGTAATTCGCAGCTCAACGCTCCCATAATATCCAATGGAATCTTTTGTCAGCATCACTTGGCTTGGATAAAAAGCAGTTGCAATTTCTAAAAACGAAGTCGAATCACTTTGCCAAAACCGATTAACCGATGCATTTATTATAAACGGATTTTGGACATGAATAGTTTGTGACTGTCCTTCAATGCTTAATAATAATAGTGCCAGTACACAGTATATATGAAGTAAGATGTTTTTCATTTAAGCATGATTCTCGTATGATCTAACCTTGTTATTCGATTCTACAAATAGAATGTAATACTAATTTTTCAAGTAAGCACAAAAAAACCGCCAATGTCCTGTACATTGACGGTTTTGGCAAATTGTATATTTATTCTACATTAAAAATTAATATGAATATCAAAAATACTGTTCGTACTGAAGTATTGAACTGGTATGTACGCATAATCAATACTTATTGGAACTCCAACGTACTCCTTCAAATCAACACCTAATCCAAATGTATAATTTTGGAAAATCGATTTTGCTCCAGTAGGATCAGTACTATAAACATAACCACCGCGTATGAATAATGATTTCACAAGTCCTACCTCTGCACCAATTCTATATTCATCAATACCATAGTTGTTATTTTCATACGCGATCCCAAGCTTCAATCCGGTGTTTTCATCGAGTTTCATATCATACCCTAAGCCAATTTGGATAATAGAAGGCATCTGTGAGCTCACTGCTTCTACCTTGTAGTATGTTATGCCTCGTGATAGATCTGTTGCAGTTGCTGGTAACCACAAATCTGATCCACCATATTGCATAGATGTTCCTATATTGTTTACACAGACACCCAAGCTCAATCCTGCAATTTCTCCAAGATTTCTATATTGAATACCGGCATCAAATGCAATACCAGATGCACTGACATTTGCGAAGCTTTCATTCACTATATTCATTGTAGCACCAATACCTACATGGTCGGTAAGCAGTTTTGAATATGTGAGCCCGAGCGTAAAGAAAGTCGGATTGATAACAGCTCCAGTTCCATCTGGTTGATCCTCTGTTGTTACAGAGATTTGGCCGATATTAAATGAACGCAATGTTAATCCTAGTGTCCCAAATGAAGATATCTTGGCTGCGACGGCAACGTAATTAATGCCGATATCTCCGATGTATGACCGATGAGAAAATAACGCGCCTGCACTGGCATCGCCTACATCGAGACCAGCCGGATTCCATGGAATTGCACTTGGTCCGGAAACAAAAGAGACAACAGCACCCGACATTGCCACTTCTGGTGCGCCAAGCGGGATAAGCAATTCTGGAGCTGCTGATGTTCCTGCTTTGCTCTGTGCAAAGGCAGAAACGGTAAACACACTCAGTACCAGAAACGATAATGTTAATATTAACAAAACTTTTCTTTTCATAATTCGCTCCTTAGAATTTAGTTGGAGTCATCATAAAATCATCATGATCATCTTAATAGTTCGGTAAAACTTGCTCTTCTTGAATGAGCGCTAACTTGAGTATTTTCGATTTCCCAAGTGTCGGCATATCGACATAGACCATGTAGATTCCACTTGCTACAGGCAGATTGTGGTCGTTCAAAAGATTCCAAGTTGTAAACTGTGTTGCATCATTTTTGGTAATAGTTCTAACCGGTACGCCTGATAAACTAAATATTCTAATTGTCGCACTTGCAGGCAGATGGTTAAATGTTACAAATTTATTAAGACGACTTGTCTCTCGTGATTGTGTACCAAAATATGGATTGGGGAATACATTGATTTTATCAACGTCTAACTTTGCTGAATCAGCATAGTACATAACTGATGGTGCTTTAAATTTGAAAATATCATTCGATCCGTTCACATTCGCAGCGATAATTTCAAATTGATCACCGGCAGCCCAATCTGCATCAGCACGCCTATTGCACGTCATAACCCACATAAGTGGCAGCGATGCATTATTAGAAAGATTACTTTCAAATGTCGGATCCGGTGTCGTTGTATACGGAGCACTAAAGATGTAACAAAACTCCCGGTTTACTGTATTGTCGCCTGTCGTTAGGGGCGGCCAGTACCGTCCGTCAAGAGATGCACCAGCAACATTGTTTTCAAACATACCAACCGCTAATCGGGTCGGCGGGTTCGTAGACATATCCCAAGCCGAGAATGGCACGCCATAATTATAGTCTTGGTATGGATAACCAGAACCTTTATTAATGATCCATGGTGCAAACGATGGATCTGCCGGAGTACTTGTAGCACCAACCGCACGCAACCAACGATAAGCAAGAGAATAATTCGCATCTGTCGGTACAGCTTTGGGATCCCATAGGTTTGTATGGTCTACAGCTGCCAATTTTAAAAGCACCGTATGATACTGCTGCGCAGATGTTAATGTTGTTCCTATACCACCAAACGCAAAATGACCTGCCATACCTATAGTACCGGCAGTTTCATCATATGCAGTTGGATTAGCAGCAGTACTAAATCCTTCAAGCCCTAAACCTGCCCACCCTCCAACAGGAGAAAACCTTCGCGTTCCACTTGGAATTGTCCACTCTTTCATTCCAGGTTGTGGCCCTACAATAATAGCTTGTATTCCATCAACAATAGGATAATTGGCGTCTCCAGATTGATTGGTACCTGTTGCAATTGTAACATTTTTTGTGACATCGACAACAGACCAAGTAGTTCCTGTATTATCGAATTGAACATTATAGTTGTCGCCTGTCAACTTATCGGGTTGTTGGACTATTACGGTAACACTTCCGTCACTCGATGGTTTTGTTGAGTCCACAACAGCATGTGTTACTTGGAGAGCATTTCCACTTTGAGCTGTTAACCGCGTTCCTGGATTTGGTATATGCGGCGTTATGACAAGAATAAGTGGATCACTTTCCAACGTTGGAGACCCCGGCGAATAATATTGCGATGTATCGACATTCCAGTATGGGTCATACGAATATGCCGTCACAGCAAAGTAATATGCCTGACCATCCACCAACGGACGCTGTTTTAAATAATCTTTTGTTAAGTCAATAACTCTTTTCAATCCTGTATCATTACCATTCTCATAAACTTTAGTAATAGNNTTTTGAGCTTGATGATGAAAATTGATAAATGTTGTACCCTTCGAAAGCATAACCCCTATCAAAACTTGATTCTACGCTTGCACTTTGAGGTCCACCCCAATTGAGTATTATTTCCTGGTCCAATGCGGAAATACTCACTGAAGGAGCAGGCGGCGGGGAAGGTAATTTAAAAAGATTTTTAAATGCACGTAATGCAAATGAGCTGTTATTTCTCAGCAATTTCACACTGCCAATATTATCTGAGCCCATCGCTTGAATGAGCGAAATAACAACCTCAGCCGTATCGCCTAATTTAAGTGTGAATGGTCCATGGACATTCACCATTCGACGGTCACCAGCTGAAAGATCCAATCCATCTACCCAGCCAGTACCAGTTGTTGGATCACCATTCGGACAATATTTCGTTACTATTCCATTTGCACTTGCATATGTAGAAGAAGAATAGTACGGGATTCCACTCGGATATCCCGGCCGCGGCAAATCACCTCGCATAAGGTTATACCACTGCTGCGTTCCAGTATATGTTCCATCATCAGGATCATTTATCGGTGAACCAGCAGCAAAATAATCGTACGCACTTAACGGGTTAGCGCTCCAATATTTATAACCGTGCCTCCATTGAAAATTCACAACAGCGGAGTCGCTAAAATTGCCGGTTTTATATGCGACTCCATTTAAAATATCGTACCCAACTGCAGGAGCAGCTAAACCCACCGCCGCATATTTTGAATCCGTTACATTGGCATTATATTGATATCCAAGGCC
>PMDB01000051.1 GCA_003155495.1 Ignavibacteriota bacterium | reverse complement strand
GTACTCCCACTAATGATATTCCTTGCCCCAAGGTATTAAAAATGGATGTCAACACTTCATAACCATACTTATGCGTATCGTCTAATAAAAGAGCCGCTTGTGCTCCGAAAATACTGTATATCGGATTAAGTATGTAACGTAAGAAGAAATTATAAATCTGTGTCAGCAGCGGACTGGNNGACTGGCCTGTTCTCCGATATAATACTTAAAATAGTGCGTGGTCACACTCAACCGGATGCAGACGAATAGGATAAAAAGTATCGTCACAGCGAAAAGCAGCATCCATGGTGCGTTCTTCGATAAATCCTTTAGGTCATTTTTTATAGATGTTTTTTCTTTCGCGATTGGTTGAATACGTTCGCGCGTCGATATAAAAGTTATTAAAAAGAATACAACAGCGGCGATGCCATAAACACCCATTGTCATTTGCCATCCTTTTGTGACACTCTCATGCCCAAAGTACGACGCAAGCGGAAGAACCGTAGCGGAAACGATAAAACCAGCTAAATATGCGCCGGTGAATTTAAATGATGAGGCACTCGTTCTCTCGACAGGATCCCCGCTGATCACACCCAGCAAAGCTGTATAAGGAATATTAACAGTTGAATACAAAAACATAAAAAGAATAAACGTAATGTAGGCGTATATAAGTTTCCCCACTTCTCCAAATTCAGGTGTTGTAAAAGTCAGTACGGCTGAAACGGCTAATGGAACGGCGCCCCATAACAAATAGGGCCTGAATTTGCCCCAACGGCTTTTTGTTCGGTCTGCTGTCATCCCAATGACTACATCAAAAAAGGCATCCAGTATCCTTGAGACAAAGAACATTATCCCCGCTGCTTTTCCTGTCAAACCAAATACATCTGTATAAAAGAAAAGCAGCTGCGACATGATAGTCGCCCAGAAAAGACATGAGGCGAAATCTCCAAATCCGTAACCGATTTTTTCTCTTAAACGTAGTGTATTTGCCGATTCACTCATAGGGTTCTCCTGGGTAACACGATATATGGATGTAAGCATTCTCTTTTATCTTTAATATCATACAGAATAATATGAGCCGTCTTAATTTATTTTAAAAAGAATCTATTTTGTAAAATAGTTGTTTATTTCATATCAATCCAGTTTCATTACAATAATTTTAGTTTTTATTTATGCGGATACATCAACCCCTCGTAAAAGATGCGATCATCACAATTCTATTTGCTTCTGTACTTTTATCTCTTTTGACGATGAACCGACCTGAATGATGAATGCCCCTTTTTCAAAAAACCAATCTTTTGTCTCCGGGTCCCAAAATGAAAAATCCTTCGTTGTCAATTCTATCGCAACGTTCTTGCTTTGTCCCGGTTCTAAATCCACTTTTGTAAATCCCTTGAGCTCTTTCAATGGTCGCGGAACAGCAGACTCCACATCTTGAACATACAATTGAACCGTTTCTAAACCTCTTCTATTTCCAACATTCTTTACAGCAAAGCTTACTTTGACTATCCCTTGTTCTTGAAACATATTAGTTCCAATTGTAAGATCGCTGTACTCAAATGAAGTGTAGGATAGTCCAAACCCAAAAGGATACAAAGGTTCGATATTCTTTTTTTCGTACCATCGATAACCAACAAAGATTCCTTCTGAATATCGAACATCATATACCGGATGGGCTTTTTCTTCTTTTCCATTCCAACCTTGATACAATGTTTCTCCTTCAGGTATATATCCATATCCCGGTGAATCTTTAAATTCTTTTTCAATAGTCATCGGCAATTTCCCTGACGGGTTTGTTTTTCCTGCAATAATTTCCACTAACGCTTTGTTTCCAATTTGCCCGCCATACCATGCATAGAGAATTGCTCTCGCTTTATTATTCCAATCCGTCATTCTGATACCACTCCCGGAAGTAACAATAACAACGGTATTGGGGTTATTATTCACACAGTCTCCTACTTTTTTCTCTTGGTCCTCGGGCAGCGCAAATGAACGATCCCATCCTTCACTGTCTTCTGTTCCGATATTGCATAAAACGACATCTGCAGCCTTTATTTGGTCAAAATTCGGATCCTTCACATAGGTTATCCTACTGCCAAACTCTTTCTTCAGTTCATCAAGCATCAATCTATTATTATACCCTTTCACCTCGGCAGAACCTCTGCCCATCGCAATTTTTTCCACGTAATCACCAGTCACAAGTATTTTCTTTTTGTCTTCTTGGAGAGGAAGGATATTCTTTTCATTTTTAAGGAGAACAATTCCTTCCCGGGCAGCCTGCAAAGCTACCGACTCATGGTTTTCATAGAGAATGTTGTCAGAAGGGTATTTTTTTCGGTCCTCAAGTTTCATAATAAAACAAGTTCGTAGAATACTTTTTGCCATCCTATTAATATCTTCAATCTTGATTTTTCCTTCATCGAGAAGTTGGTGCACGTCTTTCAGAGCGACAGCATAAGGCATTTCCAAATCCTGACCAGACTTTGCAAGTTTTTCGCCGTCATACACAGACCACCAGTCTGTCATAACTAATCCTCGAAAACCTAATTGTGTTTTTAAGATTCCATTGATAACATATTCGCTTTGTCCACACCATTCTCCATTCAGCAAATTGTAGGATGTCATAACTGCCTGAGCTCCTGCATCAATTCCGGCCTTAAAAGGCGGCAGATAGATCTCATGCAGTGTTCTCTCGTCGATGATGGAATTGCTTTTCCTTCTATAGTAGTCGGTATTATTTGCCACAAAGTGTTTTAAGGTAGCTATTGTTCCTGTGCTCTGCACTCCTTTCACGTACTCGCCGACCATTCTCGCTCTGAGAAAAGGATCTTCTCCGAAGTACTCAAAATTCCTGCCGCACTGAGATATACGATAACTATTCACACCGGGCCCTAATAAAATTCCGATGCCGCCTGCTCGACATTCTTCACCAACTGCTTCGGCGTACTTGTACGAGAGTTCGGAATTCCAAGTAGCAGCTAACAAAATTGGACATGGAAAAGCGGTCGATTTTTCCAATTGGTACATCGCCAGGTCAAGATCTTTAAATTTTTCTCTGATATGCACGCCTTGTGTCGCATCTGTCATATATACTTCGGGAAGATTTAATCGCGGGATCGGCCTAATAAAAAACGACCTATCACCTTCCACAATGGCAACTTTCTCAACTTGTGTCATCAACGCTAACACAGAATCGGCCTTTGTATCGGCCAGTTCATAAGAAAGCGGCTGAAATTGTTCTTTCTCCTTTTTGATAGATTGACCTTTCATTTGAATGTATAAAATATAAAAGGTAATCGACAATACTATGAAGAGAATCATATACTTATGCATGGATCAGACCTTATCAATAGTTAAGAAATTTTATAATTATTTCAATAATCATATTCACATTCTTTAAGGATTGAAAGCTTTCTCATATTGATTGATGATCTTCTCCATCCAAACATTCGTTTCTTTTCGTATGATTTGTCTCGCAGGGTCTGTATCGAACCACTTGATAGTCCTTCGAATACCTTGGGTGAAAGGAATTGTTGCTGTAAAGTCTGGTACAAATCTCTTAATCTTTGTATTATCAAAAATGACGCTTGTTGCTTTATCACCGATGAGACTGCCGCGTAAATTTTCGTCAAATGTTGCCAGAATATCAGACGGAATATGTACAATCTTAACTTCACACTCAACCGCTTCTGCAAGGGCTTGATGAATTTGATTCCAAGTAAGAATTTCATCGGATGTAATATGAAACGATTCACCGATTGCTTGTTGTTGACCTAGGAGTCCGAGAAATCCTTTTGCAAAATCATCTGCATGGGTAATAGTAAACAACGAAGTCCCGTCACCATGGACAATAATTTTCTTTCCTTTTTTTATCCTATCGACAATCGTGTACTCCATCCAGCCTCCGATGGGAACGGGAATTACCGTATCATACGTTAATGACGGCCGCACAATCGTGATGGGAAATCGTTCTTGCCTATAATAAGAATTGAGCTTCATTTCGCATGCGATTTTATCACGTGAGTATTGCCAGAACGGATTTGCAAGCGGTGTCGATTCCGTGACAAAAGGAAATGTAAGAGGTTTCTGATATGCCGATGCAGAGCTAATAAATACATATTGCTTCGTTTTTCCCTGAAACAATTTGTAATCTCTTTTAATATCTTGCTCTGTGAACGCAATCCAATTGACGACTGCATCCCATGTGTTTCCTTTCAAGATAGAATCTATATCCTCAAGTCGATTGATATCTCCAACAATTGATTTAGCGCCCGGAATTTTGGAAAACCTTTTTCCGCGATTGAGCAGATAAAGCTCTATACCACGATCAATAGCTTGTCTGCTTACTGATGCACTGATATTTCCGGTACCACCTATAAATAAAACTTTCATAATAATCCATTCAATGGTAATCGAATGACTGCATCAATGTAAGCAGCATCTAGTTCTAAACCGTCTCTCATCATCCAGTCTGCTTTACGATGTGGATTTTTTCCTTTTCCTCCCCACGCCACACTAGTCTTGCACGATATATCACCTTCAACTTTATTCCATATGAAACAAAAGGCATCTTGTGTTGCCCAAATATTTTCCCCACTTCCGGTCATTCTGATCATATCTTGATCAGTATTAAATTGAATTGAACCGGGAAGATTCACCTTGCCGATGTCTATTTTATCTTCGAACACTGGAGTGCCAGCGATGAGAGTACATGAAACAAGACCTATGAGAATGCAAGCGAGCAAAAGTCCCTGCCGTAGAAATACGCAACTATACTCTGTATTCACAAGGAACAATATCGATTACATAGGACAATCCTTGCAATCATTGATTTTGCGATCGGTAAATTATTTACCGGCGGATTTGAGTATTTCGAAAAGTGGTCCATTCAGATTGCGAATTCGATTACGAATGATTTTCCCGGAGAGACTTAAGGCCGAATCTTTCCAGCCTCCCAGCGAATCCACCTCTCGAACAAACGCAGCAGATGTTTCTGGTTTATCCGATATCGACCAATTACAAGTACTTAAAGAGTACTCATCAACGAATGAAAACCATTTTGCCGTTTCCACAGTGTCGATAGCACCATTTCCATCAGCTTCACTTAAGCCGTATTCCGTTATAAATATCGGCGCTCCTTTTTTCATTGCCCCCAGCACCTTATCTCTCAAATTCTGCTTATGCCAACCATCACTGCTGTAAAAATGGAAAGCATATGCAATATTTGTGTCAAGGATCGGCTTTCTAGCAGCAACATCGACTTCCTGAGACCAGTGAGGCGTGCCGACAATTACGAGATTATCAGGGTCATATTGTCGAATTACCTTGAGAACCTCTTCCGCATACGGTTTGATCACATTTTCCCAAGATACTTTGAGAGGTTCATTATATATTTCATAGATGAGATTCGGCGCACTTCCGTATTTATACGCAATTTTCCGGAAGAATTCTTTTGACTGCTGCAAGTGTTTTTCTGCGCTGTGATCATGCCAATCGACAATGACGTATATTCCAAGATCAATACACGCATCAATCACAGTTGTTATTTTCGCAAGTTCTGCTTCCGGATATGCAAGATATCCGTCAGACTGAATACCGCAAACAGCTCTGACAACGGTACATTTCCAATCATCTCGCAGCCATCGGATACAGTCTGCATTGTAAAACTTTCCTCCCCATTGACTCCAAAATAAGCTCATACCATGTAAACCAACAGGAGTATCATTTTGGTCAACAAGCTTATTTCCTTTTACATGAATGAGTCCAACATGGCTCACTATTGTTCGTTTTCCTTTATCTTTCTCTGGTACAATGCTATCCTCTGTTTTCACAAAAGAGTACGTTACTACTAAAATGAAAAATAATATCAGACTACGCATACTGAATCTTATCCAGATAACCCTATTGAAATATCCATTTCATCATTGATGACCGGTTCAAGGACAGGCAAATCAATCACAGGTGCTGCTAATGTCAAGATCTCGAAGAAACTTTAATGTTACTTCTGAATCTTTTTCTGAAGAGCTTGCTTAAAAAATTCACCGCTTTTTGAAAGTTTAAATGGGATCCAAGACTCAATCAAACGAGGATGCCATTCCGGATCAAACACCCAGCACACCCAGCTGATTCCTCGTTCTTCCAAATATGCAATGATTTCTTTCCCATACTCACCGGTATCTTCCCAATCCCGTGTTCCTATAGTAAATCCGAATTCGGTTGCAACGACGGGATAACGGTTCGCTGCAAAACCAAAAGCTTCATCCCACTTTGGAACATACGGCCTACTGCATTTATTTGCATAGGGGTGTGTTACATAACCAACGCCTTCTGCTTCTATTGGCTCAATACGAAGCGGGGTTAAATCGTATGCCCAATCAAGACCTGCAACCAGCGGGATCCGTTCAGTATCATATGCTCGAATGAGATGAATAATGTTTTCGTTTATTTTCTTCCATTCGCTCCATGACATACTCCCAAGCTGGCCATTACACAATGCCGGTTCGTTGAAGAGTTCGTAAAACACAACCGTGTTGTTTCCTCTAAAATGCATGGCAATGGTACGCCAGAACTCATATGTCTCTTGACGCGTTGTATAGTACATAGGATCCTGAAACAACTCCATTCCGAGATTACCGATAGAATGCCAATCGATGATGACATACATCTCCAGTTCTGTACACCATTCAACAGCTTGATCAAGAAGTTGAAGATATTTTACAGGAGTACGCATCCGCCAAGGAACAGGATGAACTGGAATACGAACGAGTGTGGCGCCAAATTCTTTCATGCGCAGAAATAGATTTCTATCCCATTGTTTTTCTTGTTCCAATTTATCTGGATCAGCTATCGCGGCGCCTCTAAATAATATCGTGTCTCCCAGCGCATTGACAAATTTATTCCCTTTCACTTTGATGAGCAAAAGTTTTTTTGTATTGGGATTTTCAACCGGCATTCTCATATCTTGACTGTTGGACCAATCGAAATATTTTGTTCCTGTTTGTCCCTGTTGTGCATGCGTAGTAATCACCAGGCAGATTACTGCAAACAAGAAAAATAATACCGATGTTTTATTATTGACTGTCATTCCACGTCTTCTATTCTATCGTTCTCTTCTGCAATTCACTTCTTCACTCATACAACGAATATTCGTCCTTCCTTTGGATGAAAGCATCGGAAGCACTTTCATCATAAGAAATAAGTGTATTTATTTCTTCCCTAACCTTACTACAAGGATATCATGTGATGGAACCACTGCTTGAAGATTCTTTTTTGTACTGCCGATATTCTTCTTCGTCCATAAATTTCGGAGAGTAAACACTGTTTCATTGGTATTGAGTGTCCGATGAGCAACGGTATCAGTCACAACATTCCTCGACCATTCGAAATCGATTTTCTGTATGTTCGCGGAACGATTGAGGAAACACACCGCCCAGTCACCTTTCACGAGCGGTTTTACCCACACTTCGAGGCTGTCTTTTGCATCATATCGGTATCCTTGAACACCGAGAGAGTCCTGATCGACAGCAAGCATTTCTTTATTTGTGAGAATCTCGATCGTCTCTTTCTTCATGCCACGTAAATCATTTCCTGCGACGAGCGGAGAAGCCATCATACACCATAGAGAAAAATGCGCCCTGTCTTCATTCAAAGACATTCCTCTGCCCACTTCCATCATATCCGGATCATTCCAGTGACCTGGTCCCGCGTACTGGCGTATATCTTTTCGCATTTCAACAATTTTCATAATTCCCCAAGATGACCATGTGCCATGATTCACTTCGCAATCAAAGCAATCAGTAATATCTCCCGAGGTACGCCACAAGTGTCCGACATCGTTGCCCCACTCCCACGGTTTGGTATCGCCCCATTCACACAAACTGAACACAATAGGCCTGCCCGCAGCAAACAATGCATCACGCATGGTTGTATAAGCACCTACCGAATTGAGTCCTGCATTGTTACACCAATCATATTTTAAATAGTCAACACCCCATTGTGCGTATGTTAATGCATCTTGATATTCATGTCCACGGCTTCCTGGACGCCCACCGCAGGTTTTATCACCTGCACAAGAATAAATTCCGAATTTTAATCCTTTGGAATGAATATAGTCAGCAAGAGCTTTCATTCCGGAAGGAAATCGCTGCGGATCGGGATGAATAAAACCGAGACTATCCCGTTGACCATGCCAGCAGTCGTCTATAACTACATATTGATAACCGGCATCTTTCAACCCATTGAACACCATTGCATCAGCCATTTCGTGAATCAATGCTTCATCGACATTACATGCAAATGTATTCCAGCTATTCCATCCCATAGGCGGTGTAAGAGCCAATTCTTTAAATTTCTGGGCATAGAGTGAACTGGCAAGCAGTGTGAGTGCTGCAAGCATGAGCAAATAAAAATGTTTTATAGTATTTTCCTCTTAAGGCGTTGATAAATTATTCATCATCATTCTGAAGTTATTTCAGACGCATTATTCTTTCCAATCATCCGTTCTAAACGACGATGCCGGTAATCCTTCTATATTGAATAATGTACCTTCATCGATGTTGCTCCAAGCATAGCGCACAGCAACAGGTTTCAAAATGTCAGGATGAGAAAGAAGAAGTCTGGATCCATCCACTTTTACAACAGCTTTCTTGAACACCTTCTCCTCTCCTGCAATTAAGAAATTGTTTTCCTTGTTTCTTTCTTTAAGAATTAATCCTTTGTTTGCATAGTCAAAAGACAAAACGAGTTTGCCTTTTGCAGCTTTCATGGATTTATAGATTGGACCGGAATAGGCAATTTTCTTTCCATACGTTTTAGCGAGTGCCCACAGTGCTAACCGCTTCCCAAGATTTACCTTGTCTGACGGATGGATGTTTTTCGGATTTCCAATATCGAGTGTGACCGCCATACCAGTATTATTCACTGATAATGTCTGGAGCTGTGCTTCACGCAAGAACTGTGATTTTGAGTTCATGCCGTAATCATATGGAGCGATCTGAACAAAATAAAACGGAAAATCACCACTCTGAAAATCTTTCCGCCAGCCGTCAATGAGCGAAGAAAAAAGGTTCTTATAGATCGTCGGCTTGGAGACATTGTTTTCGCCTTGATACCAGATAACCCCTTTAAATGTGAATGGAATCAGTGGGTTGATCATAGCATTATAGAGCGACGTCGGTGTAGCTTGCGAAAAATCGAGATGGAGCTTTGGCCGCTTGACGTACTCATTTCCCTCTGCTCCAAACATATAGAATGTATTAGAGCGCAATTCCGCAACCGGTAAGTATTTCCAAATTCCTTCAATTGAAATTCCAGTACTTACAGAATCTTGTTTCACAACCATCTTTGTTCCTTTTCCCCAGAGACCTCCCCCGCCGCGCAAATCAATCACACGGACAGCAATTTGAAGCAATGAATCCTGAACAAGCGTTCCGGGAATTTTATACACACGGTTAACACTATAAAAGCCATCGCTCATATGCTCACCGACCTTCTGTCCGTTCACATACGTCTCATCCATATCATCGATAGGGCCGAGCTGCAATATAGCATCCTTCCCTTTCCATGCAGAGGGAATCGTGACTTGTTTTCGGAACCAGACAACACCATCGAACTCGCCCATAGAAGTCTGTTCCCACAATGTCGGTAATTTCATTTCCTGCCATGCACTGTCGTTATAATTTCGCATTGAACATGATTCGTCCTGGAAGTTTAATCCAAGCCACTTGCGCAACGGGTCCTGTTCATGAATGGTGATGCTTGGATGTTTGGTAATCCATTGTGTAAGTGAACGAAAGCTTTCGCGACTTTCCTCTAGCTTCTTCAGTGTGCCTTTATATTCTTCAAACGGGGTCAGCGATTCCTTATCCATCCATGCTTCGACGAATGTGCCGCCAAAACTTGAATTGATAAGTCCGATGGGGACTTTGAGTGAGGTGTACAGCATCTTGCCGAAATAAAAAGCTGTTGCACTGAAGCTTCGGACATCAACTGGAGAGCATTCTACCCAGCTTCCCACACACATATCGGTTGGCGCTGCTTCATATGCATGCATCACCGTAAACAATCGAATGGAAGGATAGAGTGCTTGATCGATTTCGTTTGCACTATTTGATATCGAATCAGAGGGCGGCCATCCTTCAAGCGGCATCTCCATATTGGATTGGCCGGAGCACAACCATACTTCACCTACTAAAATATTTCTCAAGACTAAAAGAGAATTTCCATACCGAATGGAAAACTGAAACGGTCCGCCAGCTTTTGGAGTAGACAACTTGGTCATCCAATTACTATCCGGACGGACAATTGTAGAGACTGTCTTTCCCCACGATGCTTTAATGATAATACTTGTACCGGGAGTTCCTTTACCCCAAATAGGCACATCCCGCTGTTGTTGAAGGACCATATTATCCTGGAACAAAGGAGCGAGTTGAAATGCTGATGGTTGAGCAAAAAGATTCAAAATGAACACTCCATTGAGTGTGAGAAAAGAAATATATCGTAAGAGCGAACGACTTTTTAAACCACTTCCTGTTTTATTCATTACTTTCTCCAAAAGAGATGATGGATAGTATTTACCGCATATAATTAACAAAGAACTTGCCAATAAAACCACATCCTATACCAATATTTATTCAAATTTTAATATCTTTTTTCATACTGTAACTTGTTTTGAGTTTATCAAATCTATAATACGAGACCTCTGAAATATTAATGGAATCCCGCTAGTCGCGAACTTTCGTCCGCGATAATAATCGAAAAACGCAATCTGAAGATTGCGACTACCATAGTAAAACCGATTATTCAGAGGTCTCAAACACATTATTAATCTCATCATCTAATGACAGTTTGAATTTAAGAAACCGTTAATTCAACCTGAATGAACTTGGCATGATGTCTGTTTTAACCGGCTTCAGGAGAAGAGTTTTATTTAATAAAATCTATTAGGAAGTCCACATATTAAATGGGATTTCTTTAATGTTGTGATCGGATTTCTCTAGCAGACTTCTATGATAGTAATTCCTATTGTATTGGTCTCTCAGCAGCACACGATTTTTTATAGCATCCAGTATTATGTTGATTATGTCGACCATTTTAAAATTGACACGGTGGAATAAGTTGAACGAACTTCGCAAAGAAACTCTTCCTGTTGATTTTGATCAACGTTTTAAAACATCGCCCGGCTGAAAAGAATCGACCTCAAGTATTCTTTGCCGCTCCAGCATTCATCCTCCATCTCGATGGACTACATCAATCGGGATTAGCGCAGGAGAATCCCCGCTAAAAATCAACGGGACTTCTGCTAAAGCACCATAGTTCCTTTAGCATCAGCATTTTCTTCTAAAATATATTCACGAACCTGACACATTGCCCAAAAAACACTGCAATAGAAGCTCAGAAAAAGTCGGAAAAGCCTGATCTCAACACTCTGATCGAAATTTCCATCCATCCTCGTTTATTTCCCTTCCATTTTCATTTGGTCATTATCAGAATATGACGACAGTATTTTGGTTCTCTCTAAACCCATTTTTTATCCTCTATCTCTTTGTAGAATCTGCACGGATTAAGAACGTAAGAACTGCTATTCCGCTCGGAAATCGATAATAAGCCTGACGGTACCAGCCTTGTGCCAATGTATAGAGAGAGAATATAGGAATGAGACGAAAGTCTCCAGGAGGATATAATGGAATCAGCAGCAATCAGTGGCAACATCATCCCTTTCAATCCGGCAGCAGCCATTACGGCAAGACCGATAGAATCAGCAAAGAAACAGAAATCTTCTGAGAATGGATTGCAAAACGCCACAAAGGTGCTTTCTTTCATATGGGATAATTCGAATGAAGGGATGAGGCTGACAGATGAAAAAGGGACGATCATCTCCGTCAATCCGTCATACTGCCGACTTGTGGGAATGACGATTGAAGAACTCATCGGCAAGCACTTCACGTTCGTCTATGCCGACGTGGAAAACCGTGAGAAGATGACGCGTGCGTATGAATCACGGTTCAACGAACGAGCGGCCGAACCGCAGTGTGAGAAAAGATTCGTGCTCTGGACCAACCAAATCCTCGATGTTGAAGTGTGCGATTCCTATGTCGCATCGGATGATGGGCATATGCTGATGCTTGCTCAATTCCGCGACATTACTGCCGAGAAAATTACTCACACTGCCTTGACTGAAAGCGAATCGAAATATCGCGGATTATTTGCAAACTCGGTAATGCCGATGTTCCAAAGCAGTCCGGATGGGAAATTTGTCAACGCTAACCGTGCAATGCTTAAGCTGCTCGGGTACAGCAACTTCTATGAACTTGCTGAACTTGATATTGCCCGCGATACGTACGCAAACCCCGAAGAACGCAAGGCATTAACAGAAACGCTGCATCAAAAAGGGTACGTGGTCAATACGGAAATTACCTTGAAGAGAAAGAACGGCAGAATTATTACAGTTCTGGAAAATGCCCGTACGGTGGTGGATGAAGATGGGAAAGTGATCGGATACGAAGGTGTGTTGGAGGATATTACCGCGCGCAAAGCAATGGAAAAGAAATTGCAGGAGTACGTCTGGGCGCTAGAGAAATCGAAGAATGCACTAGCAGATTTGAACGCACAAAAAGATAAGCTCTTCTCGATCTTATCACACGACCTTCGTTCTCCATTCAGCAGCATCCTGGGATTCTGTGACATCTTGTTGAAAGAGAACGACCAGCTCACAGGCGAAGACCGCTTACAGTTTGTGGCATATATACAAGAGGCAGCGCAAGACCAACTTTCACTCGTAAATAAGCTGCTCGATTGGTCGCGTCTCGAATCGGGCCGTATCCGGATGGAACATGTGGAACTTGATCTGCACGATATTGTAAGGAAGAATTTGAATTCCCTGATGGGACTTGCCCTTCAGAAACAAGTGAAACTGCAAACGAACTTGCCATCCAAGGTGATGGTATATGGTGACAAGCATATGCTGAGTCAAGTATTTGGAAACCTCCTGGGAAATTCGCTTAAGTTCACACCACCTAATGGTACTGTCACGGTGGAGCTCATGGAGGAACAAAGCAATCACTGGGTCATCGGCGTGCGCGATACGGGTATCGGCATTCCGGAAGATGATGTGCATAAGCTTTTCAAAATTGAAGAGAAGTACACGCGCAAAGGATTACAAGGCGAAAAAGGAACCGGCCTCGGTCTTCCGGTCGTACATGAAATTGTTCAGAAGCATCATGGCAGCATCTCAGTGAAGAGCACATCTGGAACCGGAACACTCTTCCTTATTACGCTTCCAAAAAGCAAACCTGAAGCAGGCGAGAACATTCTTGTGGTCGATGACGAACATGGGGTACGCCTGCTGCATACCCGGTACATCAAGCGAGTGTTACCGAATGCTAACGTGTTGCATGCGGCAGACGGCACAGAAGCATTCCAGCTTGCGCGCGAGTTTAATCCGCAAGTGATTATCTCTGATAACGATATGCCTGATCTCGATGGTTTGGAACTGGTCCGCAATCTCAAAGCAGATCCAGCAACAAGTGACATCCCTATTATAATAGTCACCGGACAAGATTCAGATTCGAATCGCGAAGCACTCAAGCAATACGGCGTAACCGCAATCTTGAATAAACCGGTAACGCCCGAACAGATCGCCATAGCTTTAAGGAGTATTGACTTAGGTCAAACAACCGCAGCCGCATAGTAGTGGATATCTCCCTCCAGGCCTTTCTATGGAATGCCTCCTTGAGAGAAATCTCAAGCCATGGAAAGGCCTTTCCTTTTATCAAAAAAATATGCACAGAATTCAATCTTGATGACTCGAGCAAAACAACCGATACTCCGCTTAGACAAAACTATGAAAAGTGTTTCACATCTCAGACAGGTGTCATATGCAAGTTTGCATGAAAGAATTTTACATCAACCGCGTGAGGTCAAGAGCAGGAAGAAGCAGCAAGTAAAGCCACCAGAGGGAAAATCCCACCGTGAGAGGAATCGAAAGATTGTCATCGATCCTGATCGGAAGCGCTTCGACAATAGCGCCTATTGCCGCAGCGATGATGCCGACTACGTACTCCGCAGGAAGACGGCTCACTTTTGGCGCAATAAGAATCACAATCACCGCGGAGATAAAGAATGCAACTGACCCTTCAAGGCTTTTCGCAAAGAACCGATGCCTGCCAAACCGTCGCCCAACGAGCGCCGAGGTTGTATCCGAGATAATAAGAATGGCGAATGCATTGATTGCAATCACCTTAGGAAAGAGAAGAACGCACAAGGAAGCTGAGATAAGCACATTCGAAGCGCCGGTCAATTGCTTTCGATTTATATCGGTTTCATGCCGCCGCAAAAGCCAGCCGAACCACCGATAGAACCAGCGCGAGACAGCCGGAATATAATACCGTGCCGTATCAATACCAATGAACACCGCCGTGATCGGCAGAAGCAGGCAGAGAGCTAATTGTTGGGAGATGAAAAAATAGATCGTAGGAATGGAAAGAGAAAAAAGGTGAATTCCCTTCCGTACGATCTCATACCGATAGTCTATCGTCGCGTTCTGTTCAAGATGCTTCAGGTTGCTACCGTGCAACACAGATATTCTCCATGGTCAGCGTGAAGCACTATGATTTTTTCTCTTCGCTTGATGCCAGCCGTTTGGGAACACTTGCTTTCGGCTGTAACAGGGTCTCTGCCGGTGGTGTTTCTGATGATTCTGGTGTACCATTGGCACGTTTATCAACAGGTGGAAGATCTTCACCGCGAATGATCTTGTCGATTTCCTCGGAATCTAATATCTCTCGCTCCAGCAAGGCGTTCGACAATCTATGCAGCACCTTGATATTGTCCTTCAATATCTTGTCCGCACGCTTCATTGCACTGGTAACAATTAATCGTACTTCAACATCGATAGCAATGGCAGTGTTCTCACTGAAGTTCCGAGTCTTGGTAATCTCACGACCGAGGAAGAGTTCTTCTTCTTTTGCGCCGTAAGACATCGGACCGAGTTTTTCACTCATGCCCCATTCGCATACCATTTTTCGTGCAAGTTCTGTGGCACGCTCAATATCGTTGCCTGCACCGGTGGTGAATTGATTGAAAACCAACTTTTCTGCTGCGCGTCCCCCAAGCATATAGGTGATCATCGCTTCGAGATACTCACGCGAATAGGAATGTTTCTCGTCGATCGGTAAATATGTTGTCACACCGAGCGCACGCCCGCGCGGGATGATCGTTACTTTATGCACAGGATCGGCCTCCGGTAAAAACCTTGCCACGAGCACGTGACCCGATTCATGATACGATGTTGTTTTCTTTTCACGGTCGGAGATAATCATGCTTTTTCGCTCCGTTCCCATCATCACCTTATCTTTTGCCTCTTCAAAGTGATGCATGGCGACCGCTTTGCTGTTCTGCCGGGCGGCAAGCAGCGCAGCTTCGTTCACAAGATTGGCAATATCGGCACCGGATAATCCCGGAGTTCCTTTTGCAAGTACCTCAAGACGCACATCCTCATTAAGCGGAATGTTCTTGGTGTGCACGCGGAAGATTCCTTCGCGCCCTCTCACATCCGGTCGGTCAACCACTACTTGTCGATCAAATCGCCCTGGCCGAAGTAAAGCCGGATCAAGAACATCTGGACGGTTCGTCGCCGCAATAATGATGACACCGGTATTTTGTTCAAAGCCATCCATCTCTACAAGCAATTGGTTGAGTGTCTGCTCTCGTTCGTCATGACCACCGCCAATTCCGGCACCGCGGTGCCGTCCCACTGCATCAATTTCATCGATGAAAATGATGCATGGTGCGCTTCGTTTCCCTTGCTCGAATAAATCTCGAACGCGGCTTGCACCTACACCGACAAACATTTCCACAAAGTCCGCACCGCTAATGGAGAAAAATGGAACACCTGCTTCTCCAGCAACTGCGCGCGCCATCAAGGTCTTGCCGGTGCCCGGCGGTCCGAGCAATAATACGCCCTTCGGAATTTTTCCACCCAACCGTTGAAACTTCCCCGGCTCTCGGAGAAATTCGATGACCTCCTGCAGCTCTACTTTCGCTTCGTCGGCGCCTGCAACATCAGCAAATGTTATTTGCATCAACCCTTCCGTGAGCAATTTCGCACGGCTTTTGCCAAACGAAAATAATCCCTTTGCACCGCCGCCTGCGCCGCCCTGCATTCGCCGGAAGATGACTAACCAAATCCCAAGGAGCAGAATCCAAGGGAGAATACTGATCGCAGCATTCAACCATGTATTGTCTTCTTTCTCGACCCGGAATTTTAATCCTTTTGCCATCCATGCATTGACGAGCGATTCATCCAGATTAGTATAGGGAAGCGTCAGTGTCACGCGCGTGGCATTGCGGGCCATCTTCCCGTTGGCGGTCTGGATGTCCATCGGTTCTTTCAATTTCCCATGGAAATCGAAAATCGTGTACCCGTTGATCTTAACCACTGCATCGCCGAATTTTTGATCATTCAATAATTGTTGAAAGGTCGTAAAACCGACCTCGTATTCTGTTTCCTCATTCGTGCGAAACGCCCACATAAAAAGGAACACTGCAAGAATAATAGCAATCCAACTCAAAATGACTTTGCCGAATTTTCCCCATGGCGAATCTTCTTCGCGCTGTTGTTTCATCGGTCGTTTGGGGAAACGGGAGGGTGTTGAACGCTTTTTCTGAGATGCGTTCTGTTCCTTTTCATCCTTGTTTTCGTTTTGTGTATCACTACTCATTTCACACTCCATTTTCAATAACGTACTTACTCTGGTTTAGCAGTTCCTTGCAGAGTGAGCCTATAAATCGACTTCAAGTTACGAACTTTTTGCGCGTAGTCCAAGCCATAGCCAATAACGAAATCCGGCGGAATCTCAAATCCGATATATTCGACCGGAAAATCGAGCTTCGAAATACCTTTTTTCATTAACAATGAAACAAACTTCAGGGATTTTGGGTTCTCTTTCTCAATGATTTTCTTGATGAATGCGATAGACAACCCTGAATCAATGATATCTTCAACAACAATGATATCACGCCCCAAGACCTGACAATTCAGACTTTTCAGCAACGTTACCTGCCCGGAAGAAATTTTTGCATCCCCGTAACTCGATAGTTTGAAGAAATCAATCTCACATTCAACGGTAACCTCACGGATGAGATCAGATAGAAAGATGAAGGATCCATTCAGCACACCAACAAAAATCGGCACTTTTGCAGCATAATCGGTATTAATGCGGACAGCAAGTTCTTTGATCCGCTCTCGGATTTGTTCTTCCGTGATGAACGATTCAAAAATGTCGCCATTGATTCTCAAAAGCTCTGTCATGCTCTACTCATGATGACGATTCGTATGTAAGCCGAATCGCCGTTCGTGTATGTTCGGTCAATTTAAATCGGTTGTCCAGCCGCTTCCCGCAAATCCACACAATAGTGCCGTCAGATTCCAGAACGGGAATTGATGCCTTTTGAAACCGCGGTACTTTTTGATCCGTGAAAAAATCGCTAAGCTTTTTTTTTGTTTTCATTCCGAGAGGAATAAACCAGTCGCCTGCACGCCACGGGCGCAAAACAAGCTGTCGGCCTAATCGCTCGGCATCGATATATTCCACCTCTTGCGTATCTGATAAAACCACTGGTACCGGTTCAGGATTGCTGATAGAAATACGGCACCCTTGGTATTTATAAATTCTGCCGAACTCCACATATTGGATGTTCGACTTCTCCTCGTTCGTTCTTTGAAATACGATGTGCTGTCGATCTCTGCATGCTGAAAGCTCACCGCTCAATTCTACGATCCGCCCCGTAGGCATTGTGCAAAGTCTGTGCAGCGCATCAATTTTCTTTTCAGTCGGCTCAATATGC
>PMDB01000046.1 GCA_003155495.1 Ignavibacteriota bacterium | reverse complement strand
GCATGCAAGATGTACACGAATGGCTGCCCTATAAGGTAAGATATAGAATCGTTATGTCTGAGAATAGAAAGCCGACATCAGAAATACCTGTTCGGGATATGATGACGGCATTGCAAGAATTTATTTCAACATTGCAATTGAAGAATATAAATATTTTGCAGTCTCGAGAAAAAGTCTAATATTATGGAATCTCCTTTTTATATTGTCAGGGATTATTTTAAGAGCGTACAACTGACAACAATTGACAAACTACTCATTCTCTGTTTTCACTTGTGTGCTCTTTTCATCATTCTCTCAATTGCGTTAGCACAATTGTTTTCTTATGTCATCATCATTCTTACAATAATTCAATTCATACAAAATCCAAGAAGAGAAAAGACACCATTTGATATTCCTTTTCTTCTCTTCATTGTCGTCAGAATATCTTCTGTCTTCTTTTCCGTTGACATAGTAGTCAGCGTGCGTACCTTGCATACAGAAATACCATATTATGTTTTATTTTATGCTGTATCACAGCAGAGAGCATTCATGCAAGAACGGTTGGTGAAATCTCTCTTAGGGATGTTCATTTTCGGGGCCGTCATCGGTTCTTGTTATGGAATAATGTCCGTTTTATTGGGAATCCAGGGCAGGGCGGCATCACTTACTTCAGGTTATTATACTTTTGGTTCATTTCTTACGACAATCTTGGCAATAATTTTAATATTGGGAAAGTCGAAAATGTTCGATACGAAACGATGGATTTGGTATGGTCTCATCATCGTCATCGCGACAGGAATCATGTTAACGCTGAATAGAATTCATTGGGGAATTATGATCCTTCTTCTTCTTGGTACAGGAATTATCCAAGAAAGGAGGCTTTTGATAACCATGATAATCTTGTTCGGATTTATGCTGTTGTTTTCACCATCGATCAGTCGGCGGCTTGATCAGATCATACATTTTAGCGAAAACCTTAGCGATAGAGATATCCTGTGGAAAGGCGCTTCGATGGTCTGGTTTAGCCATCCTATACTCGGATATGGACCTGGTACTTTTACAGAAGTGTTTCCAATTCATAACGAATTAAAGGATGCTCAAATCGGAGGATGGCATAATGATTACATCCAAGTAGGCATAGAAAGCGGACTTCTCGGTCTGATGTCCTTTCTTTGGCTTATTTACACAATCTATAGCCAAGTATTCATCAAATTGCGGAGAATGAGAGGGGAGGAGGAGGAAAAAAAAATACTACTTGCACTATTAGTAGGGATGAGCACAATTTTTATCTCATCAATGACAGGTAGCGGATTTCTTGATATATTGATTCGAATAATGTTTGTATTTCTTTTAGCGATGACAGCTCTCTTGATGCAAACTGATGACGATGGTGCAGATCATGCGCATGAGAATGCCATCGTAATTTAAATTAGTCTATAGTTCTTATATTCTCCGATTCTCCATCCGCATCGCATTTCAATCAAATCAAGAAGCTTTTCCTTTAGTGGCTGCTGTACTTTATTCTGCTCATAACGAAAATGCCAATTCTGTTTGTGTATACGCTCACCCATCGCTGCAGGATGTATCCCTTCAAACAATTTTAGTCTTCCCCCATGACAATAATCGTATTCAACTATCTCGCCGACATGTTGATCTACCCAACTGTCTGAGTGCCAAAGCTTGTTGAAATATTTTTGTTTTACCTGTTGAATATCAGGACGTTTCACCCATCCATAGTGATAAATCGTCGCGTCGATCAGCTTTACGCACATCTTCCGTCCATCAATTCTAAATCCTTGGGCATCTCCCCAAGAACGCACTTTACTCGATGGTCGCACGATTCGAATTTCTCTTCGGTACCAGCGCCGTGAATCACCAATGTACTTATAACTGCCGTAAAAATGTGTATAGTGAAAAAGTAATCCTTCCACTTCGTTCATGTTCTGGTAGAGAGTCATTGCATTCTTGATGGTTGGGTAATCTTTTTCGTGCAGTACTTCATCAGCTTGAAGATAAAAAGCCCAATCACCAATGACTTGATCGAGTGCAAGATTCGTTTGCTGGGAAAGAATTATCCCGCTTTTACGGAGAGAATCATCCCATACTGTTTCAATTATTCGGACTTTGGAGGATTGAAGAGATCTGATCTGTTCCAGAGTGTTATCATCCGACCGACCAACGGCGACAATTACTTCATCACAAAGCGGTAGGAGAGAATTGATGGATTCAATAAAAGGGTAATCGTAGATTACACCGTTGCGGACAAATGTGAATCCGACTACCCTCATCTTTTAGCTTCTCATCAGAGAATGAAACCTATGGAAATAATATGAGTCGTTCCCATTTGTGATGAAGAGGGAAGAAAAGCATAATCGATCATGGCTATACTGTATTGTAGTCCAACACCAGCAGAGAAATCGCGATACTCAAACCCTGTTTCATAACCGAAGCGAACTGTCACTGCATTATTATATATGGCTTCGGCACCGATGCTTATATGATTAACAGATATACCTAATTCAGAAGAGAAAGCCGCAGCGGTTCGGAAAGAGACTATATCCAAAGAGAATGAATACGTTCCGCCGAGTCGAAGTTGAGAAGGAAAATCCGTTCGTTCGTTTCGGAATGCAGAAAGAGAACCCAAATTCGTTAGCGCAAATCCAAGAGTGAGACCCTCAACAGATGGAGTATACAGCGTGCCTATATCAATTCCCCATCCGGTTGCTTCATCTACAAAGATTTTTTCATAGAGATACTTTGGTGCTATGCCAAGGCTTATGGATTCTGTTACTTTGAAGCCATACGTTACCTGGAAGGATGTGGATTGAGTATTGAATGTCCCGATCGGGGGACCAGGTATCGTGCGTAATTCGAGCCCATCCACACTTGTATTTGCTAGAGAAAGGGCAAGAGAGCCATACCGAAATGGGGCAGCGATAGATAAGAACTCTGTTCGGATATCTTGGATTGATTCCGTGTGGGAAAACATTACTCCATACGATTCGCGCGAGGCGATATTTGCGGGATTAATTAAGATAGATTGAAGTGCTGTAGGATCAGCGATAAAGGATTCACCTGTGGCTCCAATGAAAGGAGTTGTCGGTAACTTTAAACTCGCAACACCTCGGGAAGTTCCTTGAGAGAGAACAATTGTCGGAAGAAGAATGAATGTCAAAAATATTTTTGATTTCATTAGAATCTCAAAGAAAATGAGAGAATATGGATGCCGCTTGGGCTGTATGGCTCAAACACATAGGCATATTGAAAAGCAGGTGTCCATATAGAAAGTTTTGTCTGGACAGATATGCCTAATGTAGGTTTTGCAGGTAGATCTGCGTTCAATGCTATCTGATCTATGCCGCCTCGCAACTGGACTCCATCATATATTTCTATTTCCGAGCCAATTCGCGCAAATGTTGCAGAGCCAATCGCTTCAAACTCACCAGATATCAATAAAGAATATTTTGAGGGAGACCAACTTATGCCGACCCGTTTCCTTAACGGAAATCGTTCCACACTGGAATTACCATTTATCCCATACAACGGAGAGGAGTCCCATTTATACTTTGAATTGATATCCTGCACAACAGCCCCAAGAGTAAATTCATCGGTGAGGAGATAGAGCGCACCAATGTCTAATGCTGCTGTTGTGCTTTTCATACCTTCAATAAAATTGTAATAGAGGACCTTTAAAGTAATGCCAAATGAAAATTTAGGAACAGGCTGCAACCCGAAGCTAAACATAATCGAGTTCTCTGAAGTACTATATGTTTGTGTATGAACACCATCTCCGTCCCTGCCATCAATATCTCCAACTCCAGCGTTGATGACAGATAATGAGAACCCTGCATTCGGTTTCAAACTTTGTGTGTAACTTAGATAGTTCAGTCTTCGGTCGAGAGAAAGGACACTATATGCTGCAACAGCCGTTGGTGTAGGCTCAAAGGGCAATGCTGCAGGATTGTAGTATGCCTGTATGTCACCATTGATAACAGCAGTCATTGCATTTCCCATCGCAATTCCGCGTGCGCCAAATCCCAAACGCATTGGGGCGCCGGCAAGTCCTCCAATGGAAGAACCACTTTGCAGTTGGCTGATGGCGACATTCCAAAAAACTAATGAAAGAATGACAGTTGTTACGATATATCGAGAAGAGAAGTTCATTTCAGTACCAATATTTTTCCCCATATCGGTGCTTGACCACTCATTTCAACGCGATAAAAATAAACACCATTTGCCACTATAGAGCCATTATCATTTTTGCCGTTCCAGATTTCATCATATTCTTTTCCGCTCAAACGCGATGAGTTCTGTATGAGCGTGCGAACAGGTTGCATTGCATAATCAAAAATACGTATAGTTATGTTTTTGAAACCAGAATTTGTGCTACCTAGGCTGTAGTGAAGGCGAACAGGTTCATTGTTCGGTGAAAAAGGATTGGGGAATGAATATGTTTTTTTATTGTTCTCAAGTTGTTCCGCTGTACGGAATATGTGCCATGCGGATCCAAAAAGTTGAGAAGGTGAATCGATAGTATACGCAATTCCTTCAGGTCCTCCATACCAGACGGTATCTCCCTTAATGCCAACGCCATAGCAATCTGTCGCAACGAAACGTTGGAGATTAGAAGGATCGTATATGGATCCACTTCGAATCCAACTTTCCCCGAAATCAGATGACCGGAAGAGTCCGTTGTCAGTCGCAATATACACCAAAGAATCTTTCACAGCGATATTATGAGCCCATTCGCCAAGCAAGGTGGTTTTCCACGTTTCACCACCGTCTTCAGAATAGCTCACTCCTTTCGTCTCATCTGGATCATTTGCATTCACAGTCGCTGCCCACATAATCCTGCGAGCGGGCAAGACTTGCTCTTTAAGAGCGACGACGAAATTGCCAGAAATTGCAAAATTCTGATTCTGATGAGAAAACTTGCGCCAACTTACACCGCCATCTGTAGATTTGTTTATTCCTCCTGCAGTCCCAACCCAAATGACTGAGTCATTACTTGCATAGACGGAGAATACTTTATGATTATCGTTCTCAGTGAGCCCTAACCTTCCACCTGATGGTGAAAGATTAAAAATTAAGGAATCTGACGGAGAAATCTGATTAAGACTATCCGGTGGTAATATGACACGAGTAAAACCGATACTATCGAGTCGGGATTTACGAAGCATACCAGCCCAGCTTGCAGTCCACACAGCGTTTTTTGTCAGAGCGATGTCGAAAGTGATATTTTGCTGAGGAACAGTGACAGCCAAAGCACGAATTTTATTGATTCCATAAATTAAAGTATCGACAGTACCTTCGTCCACAGGTTGAGGTATAAAAGACCATGTAACTCCATGGTCAATCGAATAATGCAATCCACCGCCGGTTTGAATAGACTCATCACCTAATTTTGTTGTATACCCTGTTGCAACCCAAATGTTGTTGTCTTTTATCGCAATTGCAGAGATACCTTTATTGTCAAATGTGGCAGTACCGGAAAAATTTATCCAGGTTGTTCCACCGTTGGAGGTGAAGCTTAACCCTTTTTCTGTTCCGAACCAAACTGTATCTTGTTGAACAAATATATCACTAATGCTGTTCGAGAGCGATAATGGACTGCTTCTGCCGCTGTTCAATTGATATACTTTAGGAAGCTGTGAATTTGCTGTGGAGGTAAGAGAAAAGAAAATAGAAAATATCGTTATTAATTTCTTCAAGGTAGGATGGTCATTCGTTGACTTTGAAAGGAAGTATGGTCAATCGATGAATTATTGTGTTGCTTGTTACGTGAAGTTTATCAAAAGCTGAAAATGTAAACACATAGGTGCCTATCAGTGCATCAGAAGGAACAGTCGTTGTGTAGGTGTAAATGCCATCTCCTTCCACCAAGTCTCCGCTTTGCGGCTGTTCACCCCCATCATCATACATTTGAATCAGATTTCCACTATTTGCATAATTACCATCAGGCTTTAATGAAAGATATCCAACCTTATACACATCGGAAAGTCCATCAGAATCACTTACTTGCAGTGTCAAAGAAAGACGGTTACCGATGTACAATGTATCTGGGGCTATGAGGTTTGAAATGACAGGAGCATGATTGAAACGACCAATATGAACGGGGAGAAAGGATATAGTACTCTCGTCGCCTTTTTGATTTATACTCCACATTTTAAGAATAAAATCCCCCGCAACAACTCGTTGAATTTGAAATGCCACATACCCTGAATAAATATTATCATTTGAGAATAAATCCGGAAGTATGCCATCATCATGAAGTGTACCTTCACTTAAAATAATAGAAGATTGGTAGTCACCCAAAAAATAATTAACTGAAGCAATCTTTTCTTTTCCGTCGGGAAGAATGACCTTAAGTGATGCCGTTGCACGTATGTTAAACACATCATGAGATGTTTGCACTTGTCCAACATACATTGTGTCTGTATTGATGTTGGTAAGTGAGAATTTGGCACCTGATATGATCGGTGCGCTACCGACGGAATCAATAACCGTGTCGTATTTCTTCTCACAACCTGAAAGGAAGATAAAGCTGAGACCAACAACGAAAGGAAAGAGAAATATTTTGAGTAGCAGCTGACGCACTGATTGCTTTCTTACTGTTCTGTGAGCAAAATAAAAATTATAGCAATCGTCTATCAGTCAGCCTTTATAAATGAAGAAATTCAATTGACTGTATTTAAGATATAAAATAATATTGAAAAATTCAAATATTTAGAAACCTATAGTGAGTGGATTCAATGAAAAAGAAAGAATAAAAATGACGATGCAGAACCATCCGATTGCCATTCGTCTTGAATCAAGAGGCGTCTCGTCAGATACAGGCGGATGGTCCAATTTTACGATGTAGCGTGCGATCATAGCCCAAAAAAACCAAGCCGACCAGCTATATTGAGCGAAAGGTACAATCTGGCCAACGTCACGTTTATACACTAATTCAAATAACATTCTTAGAAGTGTGTCAGAGAGCGATGGTACACTGCATGCAAGAAGAACATAGAATGATATACGTGCAATTTTTCGATGGAGTTCTCCGAACATTGCGTATATCACATGTCCGCCATCGAACTGTCCCATAGGAATAAGATTCAGAGCTGTGACAAACAGGCCAAACCAGCCTGCGCAAAGAAAAGGATAATGGTACATCTCGCTCATGGGTGGAACGAATTGAAGCGAAGGGTTCGTCAGTATGTCTTTCAAACCCGAATAAAGAAGTGTGTTTCCGAATGTAAGCGGCATCCCATGTGCGCCGGCTGATGCATTGATGGCAAAATTATAATCTGGGTGAATAGCGAGTATAAATTCCGTAGATGGCAGATGAAGAAAACCATAAATAAGAACCAACAGGGAGGCGATAAATCCTGCAATAGGTCCTGCAATGCCGATATCAAACATTCCTTTTTTTGATGGAACGATGGTCTTTGTTCGGATGACCGCACCAAACGTACCGAAATTCAAGAATAATTGCAGTAAAACAGGAATCGGTGGAAAGGGAATGAAATATGGTAATGTCGCGTCCACTTTGTGGTATCGAGAAGCAAAGTAGTGTCCAAATTCATGACTGGCAAGGATGAACAAAATGGCGGCGGAGTAAGGAATGCCGAGATGAAAGTTACTGAGTTCAAATGGGTCCCGGTTCAGCCATAGGACACCTGCAACAGTGGTAGTAAAAAATGTGAGTACAAATAAACCGAAGTGAAAGAACCAACGGAACACGATGGCGATTCTCTTACGGTTGTCCCTATGAATATATACTGTTTTGTCTTGATTCGTATCCATTATTTCCTTGCTGTGAAAACGTATGAAATGTAAATAAACTTATTTTCACTTTTCTATCATACAGTAGAAGCCGGAGTGAACCAGATAGGGTTTGTTAAACAAAAATGAGGTTGCGCATCAATCGAGTCAGACGACAATGTCCACACCTCTGCACGGATGTAACTCTTTTTAGTGATTCCCAAAGAAAAATTTCTGGTTACAGTATATTTCTGAAATAGTTTTTCAGAGATGACCGCCGTTTCTTTTGCACCTGTATTACCTATAAAGACTTTGATAGAATCAATTGAACCATACTCACTTGAAGATCTAACTTCAAGCGAAACCGAGTGTTTATTCCCACTGATAATTTCTCCAATGGAACTGATTCCATGTTCTGGAGAATCTATGGTCAAATTGACCGCAGGTCCATCTGTGACAATAACCTTTCCCGAGTGAATTGCCCGAAGGATGTTCTCTTCAGAAAGTGATTGAAGATAGACCCCAGTTCTCATCTTTCCAAACAATTGGTATCCAGTCTCTCGAATTTTCAAGAATGGAATACCAATCTGTCGAAAACGATTAAAGTTGCCATGAGCATCATCGCCAGCGAGAACTAACATTCGCTTACCTTCTAATAATGCTTCTATCCATTGTTGATAACCCTGCCAAAAACCTTCAGATACATGTCCATTGATAAACTGAATTCCGGTTAGTTGATGGTGTATAAAGTCCTGCTGCAGCCATTTGCCTCGTCGTAGGAGCAATCTCTGGAGAATGGAAACTCGTTCTTTCGGATGAGCCGCAAAAGAGAGCACTGACGGTTCAATACTATTCAAAATTTCATCAATACTGTTTTCGCTGCATGTTTTAAGCCAAAGTTCGGCCCCATCTCCTGAGCCGTGGAAAAATTTTCGATTCCCGAGAAGTAGCAAATGAATATTCTGATCTTTGGAATTACGGCAGGTTACCTCTTCGCCGCGGACGATCACAAAATTCATATTCTTGGAGTTTTGATCATCTACTTCCTGCTGTAATAAATTCCATTTTGGCAAATTCGAATCATTCACTAAATAGTTATCGACTGAGTCATCCAAATCGTATGAATGGTCCGTCACGCAGAAAAACGATAATCCAAGCGCGAGGCTTAACTGAATCGAAGCCTCCATTGGCGAACCGAACTCGACTTGATCGTCTGTGTAGGAAGAATGCGAGTGGCATTCTCCAAAATGAAGATGTTCAAATCGCGGCAGAGGAAGAGGTGCAACGAAAATCTTCAATGTGTGATGAGATGAAGTTCGATAGTTGTCATTGTGATAGGTTAACTGTCTTTTTCCATCATTGATCTCAAATATTACATCGCATTCTATTATGCCATTTATGCCTTCTAAAGGAACTTCATATACTCTCCATAAGAATTTTTCAGTCAATTCAATAGGAGATTTTAGAAGTTTCTTTTCAATAAGTGTTTTTCCATCTTTTCGGATGACGACACTTACTTTATCCAATGTAAGCGGAAATTGGTGAGCATCCTTCACAAGAACGAGAATAGGCAGGGGTTGATTGGGTTCTAATCGGTGCGGGGCGTCAGCAATGATCTCCGGTTCGTGCTTCCGTAAAAAACTGAAAAAATATCGAAACCGATAATGTGTTTCAGCATAGAGAAAAACAGGAAACATTTGCAGTAATGAAGGAAGAAGGTCGGTCAAAACTCTCGCCCTTTCCACTTCACTTTTCCTCCGAAAAAGACTAAGAACGGAAGAATTAAGACATAGATAATGAAGTACAACTCAAACCAGTAAAACCAACGTAATTCATCAGTCCGACCAAGTTGTTTGAGTATTTTGTAAAGGAATATATAATCAACAATAAATTTGATCATAAACGCTGCCGCAGCTTGCACAACCCCACCCCAATACAACATAACAAAGGGGGAAAGATGCATGAAAAAACCGATAACCATAATAGCAAATCCGGCCGGTTTCATATCGAGTCCGCCTTTACCCCATCGATGTTTTTGTCGAATAAGTGTAAGGAAGTTCGGACATGGCTTACTTTCTACAAGATGTTTTGAATCGATCGGATAATGGTATTGCCACTTTTGGGAGCCAACAATTGCCTGAACAACAGTGTAATCCTCTGTCACACTGAATTTCAATTTGCGATATCCGCCAATTTGATCATATGCTGACTTCCGAAATGAAAGATTGTTTCCAATACTCCCAAGCGGATGCTTAAAGCCTGCGGTTGCCGCAGCTATACCCAGGATGAACACCCAATCAAGGGACTGCATACCTTCAAATGGTGTCACAGCTTTTTGAAGCGTGAATCCGCCGATCAATCCGACCTCATTGGTGTATCTTTTCGCAGTTTGCTCAACCCATGTCGGTAATACGGTGCAATCAGCATCGGTGATAAGAATTACCTCCCCTTTGGCCACATCGATACCTTGGGCTAACGCATTTGCTTTGCCTCGCAAATACACATCTTCTTGAACACGAACCAATTTGATATGTGGATAATGCTGAATGAAGTTCTGGCAGACAGCTTCTGTCCTGTCAGTTGATCCGTCATTGACCACAATAATTTCGTATTGAGATATAGGATAGGTTTGGTTTGCTGCAGATTCAAGACAATTCGGAAGGTTTGTCTCTTCATTTCGCGCGGCTATGATAACTGAGACAAAAAGTTCTGATGAATTCAAAATATTATCTCGATTACGCCTCAGTCCAAGGAGGAATAAACCAGCCTGACAGAGATAAAGAGCTGTAACGACGAGAAGAAATGTTTCGAAAGTCATTATGGTAACTGAGTAAAAACAAATCCCTTCTCAAGCAATGTATCAAGAATTCTGGGAAGGTATGAATGATGTGACAGAGCGGTGTATTCATTGTCATGAAAAAGGAGAATAGAACCCGAAGATGTGTTTTGGAAAATCCGATGATCCATATCGCTTGATTTCTGAGGAAGGAAATCCTTACTATCAGCCGTCCAAAAGACACATGTTAATCCATACTCTTTCAGGACGTTGAGAAGAGTCACGTTCATAGAACCGTAAGGGGGGCGAAAGAAACGCGTTCGTTTTCCTACAGTTGCTTCTATAACCTCTTCAGTCTGAAGTATTTCTTTTCGGATAAATGTCCTGTTCTTAAAGAATAAATTTGTATGGGTGTAAGAATGATTCCCGATCTGATGCCCTTCAGAAGCAATTTGCTGTGCGATATCTGGATAGTGTTGTATATTCTGCCCGAGGAGAAAAAATGATGCATGAATATTTCGTGCTTTGAGAATGTCGAGAATGGACGGTGTTGCGATTGAATGCGGGCCGTCATCGAATGTAAGATGAATTCCTGCGTCGGTTGTTTTCACAAGAACCGAAGGGAAGAGGAATTTTAAAAATTTAATATCGCCTATCATCGTCGAATGCTGCGTCCCTTCCACCGCATTGAAGCAATTTGTCCAATAGCAGCGGCAATTACAATATACGGAACGTGCAAAAACTCTGCAATCAGAAAGTGGAATATGGGCATGCGTTGCCGGAATAACCGTGCTCCGGAGCGAAGCGTGAAATAATCCACCAATATTTTACCTCCAAATGCTGCTGTAAATGGTCGGATGAACTGCGGTTCATGGAAAAGTAATACCATTGTGAGAAGCATACTGGCAAAAAATATATACAGGCCAACGAGCATGAATAATATTGACTTATCTTCGTAATGACCGCGTTTGTTTGCCCATCGGATACGCTGACGAAGGAATGTTGTTATTGTGTTGGACGAGCTTGTTGTTACCACTGCATCTGCTTCTGGGGCAAATACAACTCTGCCGATTTTCTTGTGTACCATTTTATTCATCAAGGATTCGTCATCATTGGAACTGCTCTTCGCGCTAAAACCGTCAATTGCTGCAAATGCATCCTTCCGATAGGCGAGATTAGCTCCGTTGCAGATGATCGGACGTCCCGAACCGATCAATCCGGCTGCTGTTGTGATAAGTCCAAGAAATTCCAATTGTTCCATCTTTGCAAAAAAAGTATTGGAATCTCGTTCTGCAACGGGTCCTGCAACAAACACAACACCTTCTTCAAAGTGATTGGCCATAATTTCAATCCAATGCGGCGGAACAATACAATCGGCGTCTGTGGTCAGAATAATTTCTCCGGTTGCCTGAGCAATACCCTTCGAAAGAGCGATTGGCTTACGGCCGATTATTTGTTCAGCATCAAACATAAATGAGAGAAGATGAATATTGGCAAAACGTTCCGAGAAGGATTTGACAATAGAAGCAGTCTTATCCGTAGATCCATCGTCTACAATGATAATCTCGTAGCTATTGGCGGGATAGGTTTGCTTAAGAAGTGATTGAATGCATTTTCCAATATTATTCTCTTCATTTCGTGCTGCCACCACAACGCTTATTTTGCGTGTCATATTTTTGGGTCGTGCAGACCGAAGAGAGAGCAAACCAATACCTACGCGAGTAATAAAATATACGTAATAGATCGATGAAAGCGATAGTACGCCGAGTAATATAATTTCAATCATGAGGATGTGTTTTTGATTTAAAGAGCAACGATTGAAAGATAGTCCATGCAGTGACATGTTGATGCTTCAAAAAAATGGTCCCGCATATGCTTGGAAATAATACATTGACAACAAAGAGCAGTAGCGATGCATTCAAAGCGGCTGCTTGTGAAATACCGAATGTTGAAAAAAAGAAAATTGATCCTGCCTCCCGAACGCCAAGATCACCCAAAGAAATTGGGAGACAAGATTTCACAAACATCATTGCACTTGTTCCTATGAATGCATGGAATAGAGTGATCTCACCGAATGCTTGAATGAAATAGAACATTTGTACTACCAGAATCCCATGAAAACAAAGTGTGCAGAGAAGTGTCGTAAACAATTGTCGCTGCTTTAAGAGAGTAAATCCATCAAGCACCCTTGTTACCCAGGACTTTTGAAAAAAAGAAGCATTCAGACGATGTCCAAATACTGCCAGCAGATCCATGCGCATAAAGAATACGAATGATAGAAATACAATAATAAAAGA
>PMDB01000069.1 GCA_003155495.1 Ignavibacteriota bacterium | reverse complement strand
GTAACGCTTGGCGATGAATCGGGCTTTGAAGATAAACATAGAGTGGTATTTAAAGAGCCACGGACGGTGGATTACCGTGCCAATGTTCATGATATTGCCAATTATCTGATGGATCTTATGACTAATGCGGCATTACGCGAAAAAATGGGAAAAGCTGCAAGGGAGCGTGTAGTGAAAAATTTTGATTACCGTGTTGTTGCAAAACGGTTTGTTCAGATAATGAACGACAAATTGGGAATAAAGTAATTTGAAAATGCAAATCGTAAACAGGCACGAGATAGAAGAGGCAAAGAAAGCCGCCCTTGAAGTGCTGCTTCATAATGCTGACGGACCATACCATGGACTTCCACGGACTGCTGGCTGGGGATATCCGGAGCCGTATACAAGGGATTTGATGTTTTCCATTCTGGGAATTGCTGTGTCTGAAAATCAGACGTTGCTGGAAAGCATTCGGAGAGTATTGGAAACACTTGCAAAAAATCAGACAGGACATGGCCATATCCCTTCGCTGGTGCATGACAAGGAAGACCGTGGGGCAAGTGATACCACTCCATTGTTTTTGCTGGGTGTTGGAATTTTTAGAAAAGTATCAGGTGAATCGGACTTTCTGAATGAAGCAGTTGAAAAAGCATTGACATGGATGGAGTATCAAAGCCCTTCGGACCGGTACCTGGTCGCACAGCAACCAACAAGTGATTGGCGTGATGAACAATGGGTGACCGGATATGGACTGTTTGTAAACACCTTGGTCTATAGTTATCTCCGGCTCCTGGGCAAATACGAAAAAGCAGCCAGGGTGCGCCACGATATTAGGCGATTTACGATTACGGGCGGAATGATACACCATCATATCCATGAAGGTCTTGCGGTAAAACATAAGCCTTACTTTGCTTTTTGGTCCTATAAAATTTATAGCAGCGAACGATTCGACCTGCTCGGTAACAGTCTTGCCATTCTCTCCGGATTAGCATCACCCACAAGGGCTAATGAAATAATTTCCTGGATTGAAGAGGAGTGTGCAAGCATGAGAAAAAGAGGAGAATTGGCAGTTGATCTGCCACCCAATTTCTTCCCCTTTATTAAACCTGAAGATCCTGACTGGCTACCGCGATATGATATATTTAACAAACCCGGGAATTATCATAATGGAGGTATATGGCCTTTTATATGCGGGCTTTATGTAGCAGCTTTAGTTGCTGCTAAAAGGTATACGCTCGCCAGGGAAAAGCTCGTGACGCTTACCCATAGTATAAAAATTTCCAATACCAGGAGAGTCGATTTTGGATTTAACGAATGGCTAAAAGCCCAGAACGGCAAGCCCATGGGTCAGGACTGGCAAACCTGGAGCGCCGCACTTTACCTATATGCCGTAAAATGCGTTGAAGAAAAAAGAACGCCCTTTTTTGATGAGATACGCAGTTGTCCAACTAAATCGAAAATAGTGTAGTAGCTTACATGGCACTCGTTACAAACGAGCGCCAGCTGGGACTATTAGCCAAACGCGAAAAACTACTCCAGCCGTTTCTCGGAAAAATAAAGAATCAGCTCAGCCATATTACCGATCAATTGTTGGTCGCAACCTCCCTGTCTCCACCGGATGCCGATACACTTCTATCTACTTTCTCCAATTTTCCACCTTCACGTTTGTCGGCACGAAGCAAGAGAAGTGCAAACACGAGACCAATGACACCGAGCAGAGAAAACATGACCATACTTGCTGTGTATGACTGCGTCGCATCCCTCAGAAGGCCGTTAAGCCATGGAAAGAGTGCAAGGCCAAAATTTTGGATCATTGTTGTCAGGCCAAATGCTGTTCCGACTCGATTCTTCTCTACAAGAAGTGGAATCGACGGCCACATTGCAGCCGGAACCATCACAAAGGCTGCTCCAAGCACGATCATTGGGAATGCCGGTGGTATCATCGTAAACGCCATTGTAAGAAAAGCCGGAACCATCAGAATTGATCCGCCAACCATGATCGTTGCCCGGCGGCCAAAGCGATCGAGTAATTGTCCGAAGATTGGCGCTAAAACCATCGAGGCGAATATAATAATTGTCGTGGTACCGCCTGCAGTGCTGAACATGTGGATGACATTGTAAAACACTTGGGTAAGGAAACCGCCTTCTGAGCCCACCGTGAGCGGCAATCCCCACTTGCTATTGAAAAAATCTGTCGAGAGCGCTGTGAAAGGAAAGATGGCTGAGTAGAATGTCAAACAGAGCAACGTCACATACCAATAGGAAGAACGAAATTTCTTGACGTCCGCAAGGACGATTTTATCACCGCCCCCTTCTTCCTGCAATTTGAGTTCCCGTTCGCCACGTCTATCCATCATGATGTAGAGTGCATTTGCAAGAAGTGATAGACAACAAAATATAACTGCAGCCCACAGTGCTGCACTATAACGGCCAAAGTATTCAGCGATCAAAGCTTCCGTATTAAAACTGAAGAGTGTTCCCAACCGGCTGATAGTGAGCCCTACTCCAAACGCAAACGCCAGTTCCTTTCCCTTAAACCATCGCGTAAAGATGGCACTTTGCGCCACAACCAACGATTCCGAACCCCAGCCAAAAATGAAACGTCCGAAATAGAGAATCCAGATATTCGGAGCAACGGCAACAATCAACGCGCCGACAGTCACAAGCAAAGAGAAGAGAAGACTTGCGCGTCGTGTTCCAATGCGGTCAATTAACATTCCACCTATGAACACAGAAAGAATTGCCGCAACACTATAGAGCGTGTACATTTGCCCTATCGATTCACGGCCGATGCCAAGCGCTTCGATGAGTGTTGGCGCTATGGCACCGACGCTGTCATATGCAAAATAACTGCCGAACGTCAACAGGCTCACGATAAAAAGTACCGAATAACGATATGGACGGCGAGATGGATGGAACCAATAATGTCTTTTTACTTCAATCGAAGATTGGCTGCTATTTAAATCTGTCATCATTTACTCTATTCGTTGTTTATTTTATTTTATGCCTTCTGAGTTAGATGGAAAATGGGAGATGGTAAAAGAGAAACATTATTAAGCTTTGAATTACTGATTCCTAAACCTTCGATATCGGATGAAACCAGAAAGTAATGAATCGACAGAATTGATCTGTTCAGTTAAAAGTTGGTAGTCAGCGTTATTGATCATATCCAATGAACGAGAAAGTTCTATTTGTGTGTCGAGTTCACTTAGCGAGCCTCATGCAACAACAAAAAAATGTATTGCGTCTTTATTCGTTTGTCTTGCTGCTCCTTCTGCTATATTTGAGGGAATAGAGACAGCTGCCCTTCGCATCTGTGATATTAATCCATATTTCTCTTCAGGTGGGAAAACTCCCGTTACTTCATAAATCGATTTTGCCAAAGTAAAACTCTTTTGCCATACATCCAGTCGTTTATGACTTTTCTCCATCCTGCCTCCCTCGCCTTTTTCTACCCTTTACCTTTTACCATCTCCCTTCTGCCATCTTTACTTGACGTTTTTCAGAATTGCCAGCAAGAAATTCCAGAATTTTTCCACAGTATCGATGTGCATTTTTTCATCTGGCGAATGTACTCCTTCGAGCGTCGGACCAAATGACACCATATCTATTCCCGGATATCTTTCACCGATGATCCCGCATTCGAGTCCGGCATGAATTGCTTTCACTTCCGGCTTTTTCCCTGTGAGATCTTTATAGGTCTCTCTTGCAATTTTCAGAATCTTCGAGTCCATGTTTGGTTTCCAGCCCGGATACCCATCGGATGTTTCAGCATCTGCACCACCAAGCTGCAGGATTGATGCAACCGTGTGAACAATCTCATCGATCTCAGACGCAACAGAACTTCGCTGACTGGTGATCAGGGTAACGCTTTTCGCATCTGTCTTGATGATCGCAACATTCGTGGAGGTCTCGACCAATCCCCGAATATCTGCGCTCATTTTAATGACACCGTGCGGCAATGCGGCGAGCGTTTGAAGGATTTTCTTCTGAAGCGTTTTCTTCAACACCTTCCCTTTTTTCTTTCCCTTCACTTCTTCAATGAGAATGGCAAGATCGGGTTCAACGGTGGAGAGTTCCTCTCGGAGGATGGAATTATATTGCGAAACAACTGCGCTCGCGTCATTCAATTTTTTATTCGGAACGTATACGACAGCTTCGGCTTCGCGGGGAATCGCATTGCTCTTATTTCCTCCTTCCAACGTCGAGATACGCACACCAAGCTTATCAAGTTCTATCAAGACACGGTTTAAAAGTTTGAGAGAATTTCCTCGTCCTTTGTCTATCTCCAATCCCGAATGCCCGCCTTTCAGTCCTTTGACCTTCACAAGAGCCGGAGCATATTTCGGACCGATAGATTCGTATGCGGTTTTCCATGTGCCGGTTGTGTTTTTCCCGCCCGAACATCCGACATACAGCTCACCTTCCTCTTCGGAATCAAGATTCATCAGGATCTTACCTGCAACAAATCCGGGTTGAAGATTATTCGCTCCGGTTAATCCGGTTTCTTCGTCGACAGTAAAGAGAAATTCCAACGGGCCATGCACAGCCGACTTGTCTTCCATCAGTGCAAGATTTGTCGCCACGGCAATGCCATTGTCCGCGCCCAGCGTCGTTCCGTTGGCCATCAAATAATTACCGCTTACAACTAATTCGAGCGGATCCTTTTCAAAGTTGTGAACTTTGTCCTTATTTTTCTCACAGACCATATCGAGATGCCCTTGCAGGCAGACCATTGGAACATTTTCACGTCCCTGGGATGCCGGTTTACGCACAAGAACATTGAGCACCTTATCGCGTTTTGCCTCAAGACCAAGCTTCTTTGCTGTCTCGACGATGTAATCAGAAATTCTCTTTTCGTTTTTTGAACCGCGTGGAATTTTGCTGATTTCTGCAAAATACTTCCACACCAATTCCGGTTTCAAGCCTTCCAATGGATTCGACATATCAACCTCTTTTATTTTTTTGATAGAATTGCGACTTTCGTTCGTTTTTCAAACCTACATCGATAAATCTATGTGAATGCAATTGCTGTATATATCTGCTTACCCGCAGGTCCACCGGTTCAGCGATTGGGCCATACTCTTGTTTCATTTTATCTGAAATATCCTTTATTGTCATAGTGCCGTCACAATAATCCCAAACAAAACTTCCAAGGATATCAAGTTTTACGCGTGTATTCGTCTTGTTCTTTTTCGGCATAAACCATTCAACGAGCTTACTCTGCGGTGGTTCCGGCACAAGAACGACGACTTTTCCTTTCTCCACAAGTTCAGATGGATACAATTGTTTAGGTTTTAATTCAAAAAAATTTAATGGTTTTGAATTCTGTCTTATCAACCTTAATCGCTAACTATTTGAGTGAGAATTATTTTGTTAAATATAGAACACCTCTCGCTGTCTTAAAGTGCCTTAAACTTGTAATATTACATCATCGCAGTCGGAGGTGCAGGTTCGTCTGCCCTTCCTGCTTTCGATAATGGAATATAGATTAAATATAAAGCCAGTATCACAAAAATTGGAATCGCCAGCCACGATGCAATTAATTCAAATCCTTCCAACGTCCAGAATTCCGGCTTACCGCTCATTCGATCCCGAACAAATACAACAGTAGCGATGAACAATCCCATCAATGCCTCTCCTGCTATTAATCCGGACGCGGATAAAATTCCAGCGTTTTCGACTCTTGCCTTTTGGGCATCATTATAACCTCGTTGTGAAGCTCGTTTATCGACTAAACCGCGAATCAATCCACCGATGAATATTGCAAACGTTGTTTCGAGCGGCAAATACATCCCAACAGAAAATAACATTGGACTTTTTACTTTGATTAAAATCAATGAGATACCCAGTGCGATTCCAACAAGAACCAATGGCCACGCCATTTCACCGCCGACTATTCCTTGTGATAACGCAGCCATTAATCCTGCTTGCGGTGCAGGAAGTTTTGAACCGCCAAATCCGCCTGTCAATGGATTGCTCGCAAGATCGGAATTGTGAAGAACATAGAGTGGAAAAAACATTACCAATCCGGCAAGGATAACGCCGATAATATCTCCGACCTGCATCTTCGATGGTGTTCCACCGAGAATGTGGCCAACTTTGAGGTCTTGAAGCATTTCTCCGGCAACTGCCGATGACACACACACCACCGCAGCTACACCAAGAACAGCGGCAACTCCTTGTATCCCTGTGACGCCAATAATTACCATTGTCAGTGCAGCCACGACAGTGGTTGCAAGTGTTAATCCGGATATAGGATTATTGGATGAACCGATCATGCCGACAAGATTCCCTGAAACAGCCGCGAAGAAGAATCCTGCAACCAGCATAACGACAGCGGCAAGAATTGCACCAAGCAGCATGTTTGTGAAATAGAAATAAAGCCCGATCATCAATGCAAAGACAACGACGATACCGAGAATGACTGCTTTGAACGAAATATCTTTCTCTGTTCTTTCTGTTGCAGCTTTTGCAGTAGCCGATTTCTTCACATCAGCGATGCCGCGCTTGATGCCAAGAATTAAGTTCTTCCGCATTTTCCAAAGAGTGTAGCATGCGCCAACGAGCATTCCTCCGACAGCGATAGGCCGAACAATATAGCGATAGAGATGGCCGGTGAGTGCACCCCAAGCGCTCAGCGAATCACCATTGCTTGTAACAAGATATTTGTCGATCAATTGAGGCCCCAGGAAAAACACAAGCAAGGGAACAAATAATCCCCACGCTAGAACGCCGCCTGCAAAGTTTAAGGCTCCGAGTTCCGGTCCTATAATATACCCGACACCTATGTATGCTGGTGTGGCAGCGGGTGCAGAAATTGTTGTAATGCCGCCGCCGAGAATTTTTTCCGAATCCGGTTTCAATCCAAGCTTCACAAATGATTCTTTCACATGTCCGACCATGACTTGAAAATCATTCGATGAATGAAATATTCCCAATCCGTCAATCAGTTTAACGAATGCACCGACTGCCATCGCTTTGAACAGCGAAACAGCAGCATCTGCCCCGCGTTGGCCTGCCTTATGAATTTCAGCCGCTGCGACCGATTCAGGAAATGGCAGCGTTTGATCTTCTACCATCACGCGCCGTAGAATCGTTACGAACATAATTCCGAGTATGCCGCCAAGAATCATGAGTGATGCAGCGATAAGATATTCTGTCAGCATATTTTCCGGCGTAAACTTCCAAATGTGAAGAATCACAAACGCAGGGATCGTAAATATCGCACCGGCTGCTACAGACTCACCGATAGAACCAACCGTTCGGGCAAAATTCTCTTCGAGGATAGATCCCTTCATGATTTTGAGTACAGCCATACCAATAACTGCAGCAGGATATGTTGCTGCTATTGTCATTCCAGCTTTCAAACCGAGGTAGGCATTTGCCGCACCAAGAACCACACACATCACCAAACCGATGAGGAGCGCGCGGATTGTAAATTCTTTCATGTTGGTATTGATAGGAACATATGGAATAAATTTTTTCAGGCCGCTTATGTTCGTTCCATCTACCATAAACATCTCCTTACGTTTGAGTGAAGTATGAAATCAACGAATAAATATCGCTTTTGTAACATACCACGCCATATGCGGATTTTCTTTCAATCGACGCATAGAATATGCATACCACTGTTCGCCAAACGGCACATAAACTCTCAACCGATATCCATCTTGAACAATCATGTCTCGACGCTTCTCGCGCACACCGAGAAGCATTTGAAATTCATAATGCTCTTTTCCCAACCCGTACTTTTGCATCATCTCACATGCGCCATCGATCAAATAATCATCGTGCGTTGCAATACCAACATAAGAACCTGCTTCAAGAATAATTTTTAAAAGTGAGAGATAATTATTCCGTATTTCCTGCCGTTCTTTATATGCAATTGACGGCAACTCATTGTAGATACCTTTGCAAAGACGGATATTCGTTCCATCCTTCACAAGTGCACGAACATCGGATTCACTCCTGTGCATATATGCTTGTATGACAACACCGGTATTCTTAAAACCATCTGCACGGAGTCTCCGGTATATCGTAAGTGTATCATCCGTCGTCGTTGCATCTTCCATATCGATCCGGACAAAGTTACCAAGCCGGTCTGCTTCTTTCATAATTGTCTTAAGATTACGATAACCAAGCTCCTTGTCGATCTTCAGTCCGAGTTGCGTCGGTTTGATGGAGACATTAGAATTTATTTTATTCTCATTGATTGATTGGAGGACAGAAAGAATACCATTTTTCACACGCTCAGTCTCGCCGGCATTTTTGACATCCTCACCTAACAAATCCATCGTTGCTAACAATCCCTTTTCGTTGAGATTCTTTGCGACACGAACACCATCGGCTAAATAGACTCCGGCGATATACCGCTTTGCCACCTGACCAACTATTGTTTTTGGGATGAATGGAAGTACTGTCGTAATAAGCTGATTCAGTATCGGCATAACTTCCTATTATTGCAGGCCGTTTTCTGTAGAAATATCAATTCAAATCCGTGTCAATATAGCCACACAGGCTCGGAAAAGCAATAAAAAACCCTCAAATTTTGAGGGTTTGAGACAGATAAATATCGGTTAAAACCGTGAGATTCTCAAAAGAATCCATTGACTTGCTAAGATTTTCGGGGATGGTAAAAGGAATCCATCACCAAATCACAACTCTTGCACTGTCCGCACGCCACATGGCATCGCCTTGATTGATTCCGAATGCAGCATAAAATGCTGGCATATTCGACAATGGACCGATGACACGGAATTTTGCCGGTGAATGTTCATTGCTACGCACTTGATTGGCAATCGTTTCCGGCCGTTCGTTCACCATCCATGCAAATGCATAGCCGAGGAAAAAACGTTGATGTGGATTTAAGCTTGCAATGATCTCTCCGTTCTTGTACTGGTCAGTTTTCTTGAAGGCCTCATATCCCATAATAACACCGCCGAGGTCGGCGATGTTTTCACCTTGCGTCAGTTCGCCGTTGATGTGCAGACTGTCGACAGCGATATATTCGTTAAATTGTTTGACGATCATTTTCGTTTTAGTGTAAAACTTGAGGCTGTCCTCGCTCGTCCACCAATTATTCAAGTTCCCCTGTTCATCATACTTGCTTCCTTGATCGTCAAACCCGTGCGTGATTTCGTGCCCGAATGTGGAACCGCCGATGATAGAATACAGCAAAGCATCGTCGGCAAGCTTGCGTTCATATCCCGGAATAATAATATTACAACCCGGTACGCAGATTTCATTATTTGATGGATTGTAATAGGCATTATAGGTTTGAGGCTCCATGTCCCATTCAGTTCGGTCGACCGGTTTGCCATATTTGGAAATCATATAATGAAATCCCCATATATTGGCATTCATCACATTGCGGACATAGGAAGAACGATCAACCTGCATCGTGCTGAGATCTTTCCATTTGTCCGGAGAACCAACCTTCATGATGATCGTACTGAGTTTCTTTAGTGCCTTCACTTTTGTAACTTCGCTCATCCAATCCAATTTCTTTATCCGTTCTGCATATACTTCTTTGATGGCATTTCCGATCTCCAGAAGTTTTTCTTTTGTTCCTTTGGGTAAATATTCTGACATATACACCTGCCCGATCAATTCACCAAGCGAGCCGTCGGTTCGCTCGACGACACGTTTCCATCTCGGCTTCGGTTCCTGCACTCCCCGAAGTGTCGTTGAATAAAAGCTGAATATCTCAAGATATGTTTTGTCATCAAGGTACGCTGCAATGCCGCGCACAAGGTGGTACCTGAGATAATTTTTCCATGTATCGATAGAAACTGTTTTGAGATACCCATTCAGTGCAGTAAGAAATTCAGGCTGACCGACGATAACCGTATCCACGTTACGCAAACCAACGCTTTCCGTAAAGGTGCTCCAATCAAGATTGGGAGTCATTTCAGTCAATTGTTTGAATGACATTTTATTATAATTCTTCAACGGGTCACGTGTGTCCTCACGATTGCGCGAAGTTTTTGCTAGTGCGGTCTCCAGCATCATCAGGTTATCAGCGGCATATTTTGCTTTTGCATCATCATACCCTATAATTTTGAATATGCTGCCTACATGGACAACAAATTTCTTTCGAATCTTCATTGCTGCTGAATCGACATCAAAGTAGTAGCGCTTATCTGGCAGGCTTAATCCCCCTTGCAAAATAAAGACCGCATTCTTGCTGCTGATTCTATCATCCTGTTCCACACCAAAAGTAAACATCGGTGAACCGGCAACAGTATGAATATACGACGTTGCATGTATAATCCCCTTTATATCATTTATGTCGTCGATCATATTAAAATCTTTTTTAAGATCGGTTATCCCTTTTTTATTGAGAGTGAGGCTGTCCATGCCGGTAAAAAAGAAATCGCCAATCTTTTGTTTGTTGCTTCCACTTTCGGCATTGGTCAATGCAGCGGAGGATTCGCACATGGTGCGAATTTGTGCATTGATCGTATCTTGAATCAACTGGAAGAGGCCATTGTACGCTTCGCTGGCGGGAATAGGATTTTCTTTAAACCATCTGCCGTTTGCATATTGGAAAAAATCATCGCCGGGTCTTACCGTCGCGTCGATATGTGCAACAAGCTGGTCTTGTGTGCTTTGAGATTGGCCAAATGAGAAAGAAACAATGATTGCCGGAACGGCAAGAAGTAAAGCAACAAAGGGATTTTTCATGATACCGCCTTTCAAAAAAAGAAATGACAATATATAGCATACCAACTATAATTTACGAAAATAGAAAAATGAAATAATAAGAAGAATACCCATCGGCAGCACTACAACAATCCCTCCGAGATTATTAACAACTATTACTGAAACGACGTCAGGGATTAAAACAGCGACGATAAGCACAACGAGAGAAAACAAGCTTGAAATGAGCATGCCACATCCAAAGAATTTGTTCGCCTTATACCACACAGTCTCGTCTGACATTGTTTTACGTGTCCGAACCCCATAGAAACAATTTGGGCGAACTTTTTGAAGTATTAGAGGAATCGATAATATTATGAAAACAAAACAAAGTATCATCGGAATGATAATATCATTGAGCATAGTACATGCTTCCTCGATCGTAATTATATTTTACTATTTTCCACCGTCAAGGCAACATATGTTTTTTTACCTCATCAAAAATTGAAATCATCCGGATCTGCACCAATACGTTCATTCTTATCCAGTCGATCGATTGCCTGCATATCCTTCGGCGTAATTTTAAAATCGAAAATCTGAGCGTTTGAAATAATCCGCTCCTGGCGAATGGACTTAGGGATTGTAACAATACCCTTTTGCAGATTCCACCGCAGCACTATTTGAGCAATATCTTTTTTATACTTCCCAGCAAAAGGATGGAGCTCCTTGATATTGAAAATTTTACCCTGCATAAGCGGACTCCATGCCTCATATTGGATCATATGACTATGGCAGAAATCTATCAATTTCTGCTGAACAAGGCGCGGATGGAACTCCATTTGGTTCACCATCGGTACTATCTTGCAGTGTGCCATCAGATCTTCGAGATGATGGCGGAGAAAATTACTTACACCGATGGCACGCACACGTCCTTCTGCATATAATTGTTCAAGAGCCTTCCACGTTTCGATGTATTTATCTTTTACCAGCCAGTGAACCAGATATAAATCGAGATACTCGAGACCCAGCAGTTTCATGCTCACATCAAAGGCACGCAGTGTATTAACATATCCTTGATCGGAGTTCCAGACTTTACTTGTGACAAATATTTCCTTGCGGGGTACACCGCTTTCTCTCACCGCCTGACCAACACCGCGTTCATTCCCATAAAGAGACGCCGTATCAATATGTTTGTACCCTGAGGATAAGGCGTAGGTAACAGCTTGCCTTACTTCCTCTCCATCATGAACTTGAAAAACTCCTAGTCCAAAATACGACATCGGAACACTATTTTTTAATTCAACAGTACCATGTATATCTGAAATCTTCATACGGTGACTCTGAAATTCATTGAGGGATATGCATTGCATCCGTCTGATTCAAGGTTTGAGAAAAGAGCCTTTTATAAAACTCTGGATCTACTTATGCATGGTTCCATGATTGCGGATGATCTGCTCGCAATAAAGCATCTATCGATCGGGAGCATCCGATATAATTATTTTTTATCTCGCTGGTGCAGAAGTGAACGAGAAATACCTACTATCAGAGCGAGACGAAAACTGGATTCTCCATCAACCATGCTTGTTCGATAGACAAGAAGATTGTACAGAAATGTAACGATCATACTTACCATAAGAATAACCGCAAATGCAATCACAAAATCTATTGCGAATTTGCTCATTTCCATTGGAGGAACTCCCTTGATTTGTTGTTTGATTTTTTTCAAATATGCACCTTCATTCTTCTTAGATTCACTTCTTATCATAAATCATAATAATATTTCGTTCGCCCCAAAATGAATTGGAATATTGTTTTATTGATAAAACCGTACCAAGTTTTTGTAAACTCCATGATTCTTTGGATACAACATGGTACGCCTGTCCGCCTCTCTTCAATCCGACCTTCGATTCAATGCTCAATGTATCACAGTTCTTAGACCATATTGCGTTCATTGTTTTTGGAGAATCCCACATCTCTGACATTGATTCTTTGCCATCAAGAGTCATATTCTCGTCCGTAACCATATCATCGGTATATTCTAAGACGTACGTCTTTTGAATGGCTATACCATTCTCTTTTTGAGTAATCTTTAATTTGTAAGGAAGAGAGCTGACGCCCATATTATCGAGTACACTGTTTTCTTCATTAAAAATCCAGTTCCCCGAAAAATCAACGTTTACACTATCGGACTTTATCTCCCGCAAGGGAAGAGGAGAAAGCCCGCACACTTCGCGGTAGGGTGTAATAAGTTTCCGGTACACAGAATCTTCTAAACTTAGAATGCGCATATCATTCACCAGTTCCAAATGAGTCTTCTTCATAGTGTTTCGCACCATTCCAGCCCAAACAATATAGAATGCCCACTTCGTTTGACTCTTTAGAATCTCAAGAGATGGCGGATTTCCAACTTCCGCAAGAACAAGCGGTTTCCCTTTTGATAAAACAATCAAACTGTCATAATAGGACTGATTAAAATCTTTCCCGTAAACATCCAAAGAGATAATATCCAGGAATTCGTTGCCTGGATAAAAATCTGAGAACTGCATTTCAGGCTTTACCGGCCTATCGACACTCCACATCCAGATCAAACACTATATCCGGTCGTGCCAGGTAAGAGTCTTTATCGCCATCCTTAGCAAATCCCCAATCTGTACTGAATATTACAGGTGCCTTCCCTATATATGTTGCTGCAAATTGTGAGTTCCTACTTTTTGTGTTCGGATAATTATGTTGGCCGGTTAGCGTGTAATATCCTGAAATGTTGTATATGAATTTCAATAACGCTTGAGCTTCTGGCGAAGCGTTGGGGGATATCGGCTTGACGTCGCTCTCAAATCCCAAAAGCGATGAAGATCCTAAGTATAAAAATGTTAGAGAAAGCCAAAATATTTTTCGATGAAATTGCATATTTTAACTTTTTTTATAAAGATAGAAATTTCCTTGTCGTTCTTATGCAAATGTTTTGGAAATGTAGCCAAAATGTGCTTGAGATACAAAAGAAAAACCCCGACGCACTACCAGACGCCGGGGTTAGGGAGGCTATTTTGCGCCGTCGGGGAAACGGCGCAGCTCAATAATAGAAAAGTTTTTTGTTTTTGTCAAATAGAGACTGCAGGCTTCATCTCTATCTACCAGTAGAATATCTCTGTTGGAACATGGCAAGAAAGTTGAGATTGCCAAAAATCGAATAGAAGACAAGTTTGCATATTCTCATAACGTTGCCTACCAATAATGATGGACAAATGGTTGGATATTCTGATTATATAACTCCTTAATTGTTTTCATTGTAGAATTGGAAAGCGATGGCAGACCAGCCGCTTTTGTATTCTCTTCGGCTTGCCGAGGGTTCTTTGCACCAGGAATTGCACATGTCACTGCCGGATTCATCAAGATCCACTTCAGAGCAAATTGTGTCATTGTCATACCGGCGGGTATGAGAGGGCGTAGCCTCTCTACAAAGTCCAAACTCAGATCATAATCAACACCGGAAAAAGTCTCACCACGATCGAATGCCTCACCATACCTATTAAATAAACGATGATCATCCTTTTCAAATTTTGACCGTTTCGACATCTTGCCTGTTAGCATACCTGAAGAAAGCGGCAGTCTGGCGAGTATTCCTACCTTACGCTTGGCCGCTTCACCAAAAAGCAATTCTGAAGGCCTCTGTCGAAAAATATTATAAATAATCTGGACAGACTGGACAAATGGAAACTCTATTGCCTTGAGTGCCTCTTCAACCTTTTCAACACTCACCCCATAATATCGGAGTTTACCGATTTGAACGAGATCATCGAGAATTCCGAATACTTCCGGCATATAATATACTCCAGGTGGTGGACAATGAAGCTGGAGGAGATCGATTACGTCGGTATTCAAATTCTTCAGGCTACGTTCAATGAACGCCGTCAGATTTTTTTTATTGTACCCGGCAGAAGTATGAGGATCCAATCGCCTACCGGCTTTTGTTGCAATATAGAATTTTTCAGTCCGCTCGTGTTTTACTTGAGCAAGAAGTCGTTCGCTCCGTCCGTCTCCGTACACATCGGCTGTATCAAAGAAGTTGACACCTGCATCCAAGGCTGTATGAATGGCGGCAAGAGAATCCTTATCATTCACAGATCCCCAAGCACTTCCAATCGCCCATGCACCGAAGCTTATTGCCGATACGTTCCAGCCTGTTCTTCCTAATTTGCGATATTCCATTTCTTCTTTCTTTAATGTTTATACTGAAAATATGATCGTGTCTTTCATGTATTTATGTCAAGAATTGAAAGGCTAACATAGTGACCATCACTCTAAAAAAGTACCCTCGGAAGGTATCAGAGTCGATAGTTACTTATCATTTTAGAAATCAAACACGAGACTCACTTTCGGTTCTACACGAATCTGTTTGATAAAAGAACCATCAGGATTTCTATTCGAGTACGTTTGTTGATACAACATTGACACTAGTAAATATTTAGCCGGTTTATACCCAATCTCTGCGCTTAGGAGAGAATAATTATCCAAAATAAAGGCTCGACCTATCTTTGCTTTGTCGAATGCCCCTCGTACAACGATACCGGAAACTTCCGGTAATCGGAGTTCTGCGTGCAATAGACCTTCATTCTTTGAATCAAACGGTGCCTGATAGCCAGCAATAATATTGAATGAATTCAGGATGCTGATAATAAGTTCGCCATAGTAGCCTCGGTTTGCACCAACAGTATCCAACATATCGGATTTACTCAATCTTCTCACAGGATCGAACCTTTCATGTTCATACAATGCATCGAAATATGCCGGCATATAGTGAACACCATTGAACCGCAATTCATATTTTCCTCTCAAATCCACAAGTCCAAGGCCGGAATAATTCATATTGACACCAACCGATGTTCCATGTCCATAATGTATAATCTGAGCGTAATCGAAATATAATGTAGATTTGAGAATTGAATAAGAAAGAATGGGCAATCCGAGATCGAAACCAATTATGGTGAGCCCTCTCCCGCTTGTATCGGCGGATGTTATATCTGCGACCGTACTTAAATCTCTCGCATAAGTCACGCCAACCTCAAAATTATTGATCACAGGAACTTTCCCAAAACTTGTAAACTTCAACGGCTTCACATACCCACGCATACCCAACAGTCCTCTGTCGGTAATGTCACTATACATCGACTCAAACCCAAAGGTATCAAAATTCAGATCTAGCTCGATACCTGTCCTGCGCAGATCGTAACTCGCACTATTGCGGTAATTATAGATAATAGAGCCATGCCCAAGAAGAGAATAATCAAGTTGTCCTACACGAGTATAAAACGGATCGCCTTTCTGCGCCCAGCGAACATACCTGATGACGCGAAGATAGTCCTCGAATTTATTGTAATCACCTGTTCTGAGCTTGCCTTTCGTAGTGAAACGAAGATTCAGATCAAGACTCACACCAAGCTGTCCAAACGCAACTTCCGGTGTTATGTTGATCAGATAAAAAGCTTCACCATCGATAAAAGTAGCACCAAATCCAACCGGGATCGAACCTCCACTTGTCCCCGTCATTGCTGTTCTGACATTATTCCATTGGCCATTACCTATAGCGATAATGAATATAACAGCAAAGAGGAGATTCGATATGGTTTTCATGGTTTCATAATTCTACCTATTGATAATTATGCAATGAACTATACTCCAAAAAGAATCCGACAAATAAAGACCGCTGCCAACATTCCGGCAAGATCAGCAAGCAGTCCAACTGGTACCGCATGTCGTGTATTTTTAATATTCACGGATCCGAAATAGACAGCGAGAATGTAGAATGTTGTTTCTGAGCTGCCGTACAACGTCGAGGCAAGGACACCGATAAACGAATCCGGTCCATGCACTTTCATCAATTCTGTCATGATACCCAGCGACCCGCTGCCTGAAAGCGGACGCATCAGTGCCATCGGTAAAGCATCCGGCGGCATACCGATGAGATTCGTGAGCGGTGTGATGATCGATATTAATACATCCATTGCACCGCTGGCACGGAAGATTCCGATGGCGAACAACATCGCTACCAGATACGGGATGATACGGATGGCGGTATGAAATCCATCCTTCGCGCCTTCAACAAATACTTCATAGACACGAACTTTCTTGAAAAAACCCCAGATTAAGAAGGTTGCAATCATGAGCGGGATAGCAAGAATAGAAATAAAGTTGATAACAGTGCGAAAGAGATCAGCCATGGTTCATCTCCACCGACTTTTTGGTATCGTCCATCAACTCACGTTTATACCTCGGCAGCCGCTGGAAAAGTTTTGATGCAACAATTCCCGTGATTGTTGCACATCCCGCAGCAAAGATCGATGTACCGATAATAACTCCAATATTCGTTGAGCCAACTGCTGCACGTACCGCCATCGCCGTTGCCGGAACCAAAATTAATCCACCGGTATTGATAGCGAGAAATGTAACCATTGCGTTTGTCGCTGTTCCGATTTTCGGATTGAGCTTGTTCAATTCTTCCATTGCCTTCAAGCCAATCGGTGTTGCCGCATTACTCAAGCCGAGCATATTCGCTGCAGTATTCATAATAATGGCACCGATTGCAGGATGATCGGGCGGCACATCAGGAAATATCCTTTTCGTAATAGGTGCAAGCAGCCGAGTAAGCACTTTCACTAATCCAGCTTCTTCCGCCACTTTGATGAGACCAAGCCAGAGCGACATGACACCGATAAGTCCGATGGCAATTTCTACCGCGATGTTTGCAAAATCAATTGCGGCTTGTGTAATTGCTTTCAATTTCACAAATCGAATGGATTCCATAACAATGGTTGCCTTTGCCCATCCATGATCGTCTGAAAATTCGATTCTCTCGACTTTCCCTGTCAGCTTATCACTCCCTGATGCTGATTTAGCCATATCCCTCCATAACACTGGTGTTACCTCAGTGCAGGCGAAAATAAAATTACCAGTTTTGTTTTGCAGTAATGAAAGTACAACCTGTTGTTTCACTTCTTCAAGTTGTGATGATGTTCCATAGAAATCATTAAACTGTTTTGCCGTTAAATAGATTTGACCTTCGCATCTTGTTACCGTTCCTGACGGTACCTGTGAAGAAATGAACATGACTTCCAATGGCGTGCTATTCCGGTAGGTATTTCGGACTTCGTCATTGATATCTTTGCCAACACCGACAACAAGCGCAATGATGATGAGGGAAAGCCAGATGTAATTCAGCATTACAAATCCTTTCGTACAGAAAGACTTCCAGTAGATTGCAATGAACTCGCCGTCAAATTATTCTTTTATACTGAGAAAACCAAGCGGAATGTTGGGGAATGAGGCACAGGTCACATACAAAACTGAACCATACCTGCAGAACAACTACGAGTATAGTTCTTAGAAAAAAGGATTGTTTTTTAATTCTATTCTGACTGTTCTGTCGAAAAAGAGCCTTATGAATTTTTGCCTTTTGTTGTCGATGGCGTTTTACCAACAGATGGTTTTTCCTTATTTGCATCGATCTGATCGGTTATCAACGAACTTTCAGTCTGAACATCATCATCGGTTCGAATCTCTCGTTTGAACCGCTCTTCAAATATGGTATAGAGAATGGGAACAAAGAAGAGCGTCAACACGGTAGAGAATGTCAATCCACCGATAACAGCAATGGCAAGTGGAGCCTGGGTCGATTCACCACCCAACCCGATTGCCATCGGAATCAATCCGAGTACAGTAGCTAAAGATGTCATAAGGATTGGTTTCAAGCGTGTCCTACCGCCGCGTATGACAGCTTCGTGCAATTCAAGACCGTTCATACGCAGGTGATTGGTGTAATCCACCAAAAGAATACCGTTGCTCACAACGATACCGACCATCACGATCACTCCCTGGAACGATGTGACCGAAAGAGTTGTATGTGTAAGGAATAACATCCACAAAACACCGGCGATACCGAGCGGAACAGTGAACATGATAATAAATGGATCGAGGAACGACTGAAATTGCGATGCCATAACAACATATACTAAAATAATAGCAAGCAAGAATGCCATACCCAGATCGCTGAATGTTTTTTTCTGCTGTTCAACATTGCCCGTTTGTTTTATTTCAAATCCTTGCGGGACATTCAATTTATCGAGTTTATCCTGAATATCTTTCGAAACGCTGCCCAGGTCCCGACCTACGGCATTTGCAGTCACCTCGACAAGACGCTGTTGATATTTTCTATCGATCTGCACCGGGCCACTGCGTTTTTCAATCGTTGCAATATTTCCCAGCAGTACTTGCTGTCCATTTGCCGTTGTGATCGTTAATTGTTTTAAGTCTTCGATCTGGTTTCGGAAATCCTGATCGAGCCGCACAAGAATATTATATTGATTACCGGAGACCGGATCGGTGTACAATGATGCGACAGTTCCATTCATACATGTATTGATTGTATTGGAAATGCCTGAAACATCGATTCCCAGTACACCCGCTTTGTCGCGATCGATATTGATATGCAGTTCGGGCAAGTTGTCATCACGCGAGATTTGAACATCCGCCGCACCCGGTGTCGATCGGACAATTTGCTCAATCTCTTTCGCCAGCGCACTTCCGGTCGAAAGGTCGAAACCGCGTATTTCGACATCGATAGGAGCGTTGGAACCGAAGTTTAGCAGATAACGCAAGATACCGCCTGGATTTAAAAATACCTGTACACCCGGCAACTTCGCTAATTTGCGCCGGACATCAGCAGCAATTTCAAACACCGACCGGTGGCGTTCTTCTGAAGGCACAAGACCGACCTGAATATTCCCCGCATGGCTGCCCGAATTGCCTCCGCCTCCGATGCCTCCGCCTCCTTTTGCATTTGTTGTAATGCCAACATCGGTGATAAGAACCTGCGTTTCAGGGACAGATGACAGGATGATTTTTTCCATTTGCCGCGCCACTGAATCCGTTTCTTCATACCGCGAACCGACTGGCAGTTTAAAGGATGCAGAAAATCTACTTTCATCTTGATCAGGGAAAAATTCTGTGCCGATGAACGCAAAAAGACCCAGTGACAATGCCGAGAATACAACAATGCTAATGACAATCGTTTTTCGATGCTTCATCGTCCAACGAAGACATCTTTCATAGAATGATTCGAGACTCTCAAGCATATCGTGAAAGTATACTCTGGTACGGTCTGAGAATTTTGTTGATATCCTGTCTAATTCTTTTTCCGGCGGAAGATAATTCATGCACATCAGCGGCGTAACCGTTCGCGAAACGAAGAACGATCCGAATAATGCCACAGCAATTGTTATCGTCAGAGGAATAAAGAGAAGCTTTGCAATGCCGCTCAGGAAGACAACAGGCAAAAATACAATAACCGTTGTCAATGTAGAAATAAAGATCGGCGCGGCAACTTCCTTTGCTGCACCTAAGGTTGCATCAAGGCGTGATTCGCCTTTCTTGCGCATATTATAATGACGCGAGATTGCTTCTAATTCAACAATAGAATCATCGACAAGCCTCCCGACCGCAAGTGCAAGTCCGCCAAAGGTCATGATATTGAGCGTAATATTGCCGAAGCGGAATAAAATAAATGTGATAAGGATGGAAAGTGGAATAGCAACAATTATGATCAATGTGCCGCGCATATTACGCAAGAAAATAATGATAATAATCATTGCAAGAATGCCACCGAGCATCGCTTCTCGTTGCAATCCGGAAATCGTCTGCCGTATGTACACAGATTGATCGAACGTGACTGTCATTTTTACGGAGGAAGGAATGCTTGTCAGCTTCGGAATACCGCGCACCACATTATCGACAACTTCAACGGTGTTTGCGCTCGAAAGCTTCAAAACACGCATCACGACGCCGGCTTTGCCGTTGACACGCACAATTTCTGTTTGTTCCTGATAACTGTCGTCAACAGAACCGATGTCTTTTAGTCGTATAGGAACACCATTGACCGTTTTCACAACAATATTTTCCATCGGCTTAACGACATTAAAGAGGCTTTCAGTTTTCAGTGTGTAATCGAAAGGACCTGTTTTGAGATCACCTGACGGAATGATGAGGTTGGAATTTGCTACAGCAGTTAAAACGGATTGGACAGGAATGCCCATTGCCTGAATTCTATTGCGGTCAAGCGTAACATGAATTTCCCGAATTCTTCCACCTGAAACAGTTGCTGAAGCAACACCATCGATATGCTCGATCTGCGGTTCAATAATGTTGAATGCCAGATCATAGAGATCGCGTTGATCCATATCGCCTTCAACAGCAACGACGCATACCGGAAGGCTCGTAATATCGAACCGTAAGACCGAAGGCTGCGAAACGCCCGTCGGTAATTGGTTGATGATGCGATTGACCCGCTGCACACAATCCACGAGGCCGACATCGGTGTTCGCATTCCAATTGAAATATACTCGTACTGATGAAATTCCCTCGCGCGTTGAAGACTGAACATAAGTGACATCGTTAATGGAACTGACGCTTCGCTCAATGAGGCGCGTTACACTCTGCTCCATATCAAGTGGTCCGGCACCGGTATAATACGTTACGGTGGTAACAACCGGAATGGTAATATTCGGCAGCATATCGATGGGAAGCTGCGAGAACGAAACAAATCCCAATAAAACAATTGTCAGCGCAAAGAGAAACGTTGAGATTGGATAACGAAGTGCAAGTCTGGTAAGCCACATAAATTGTAAACCGTTTTACTGTTGAATAGTAAGAGTCGTACCTTCTTTAACAAATTGTTGGCCCGTTGTGATAACATCTTCATCGCCGTTCAAGCCCGCGAGAATTTCGGTATGTGAATTATTTTCGTTACCAATGGTAATTCGAATCTGATGCGCTTTCTTTCCATCCGA
>PMDB01000033.1 GCA_003155495.1 Ignavibacteriota bacterium | reverse complement strand
GAAGGATTGTCCTACTTTGGGATTCTTACATACTTAGCTATTCATTTCTCGGATTTCGTCTTCCAAGGTGTCGAGCACGCAGATATATGGTCCCACGAGATGGTCATGGTTCTGACTGCCGGTATCGCAATCGCAATGGTCCTCTTAGGTTTTGTACCGGACAAGTTGGGAGTCCGCCGCGCTCTCATATTTTCATTCGTATTTCTCCTGATAGGAAGAATCGTGATGTCCGCTGCTCCAACGGTCTTTGGGATGATGCCAAATGGAGTCTGGTCGTCCCTGCACATTCTTACAATGGTAGGGATTATTTTTGTCGTTATCGGATATGGGGTCTATCAACCTGCCGCTTATGCCGCTGTACGACAATTTACCACGCCTAAAACAGCTTCTATGGCATATGCGATGCTTTATGCGCTCATGAACGCCGGTTCATCGCTGGCAATGATGGCATTCCTCCTGCGTGATGATAAATTTCTAGGCCTTGGTATTAATGGAACTTTTTGGGTTTACACTGTCCTCACTCTTGTTTCGCTGCTTGTGACTATTTTTGTTTTATCAAAGAAAACAGTCGAGAAAACGCTCGCAAGTGTAAGAGCAGAAAACGCTTTGACAGCATCAGATAACAAACTACTTGAAACAGAAAAACAGAAAACTGACATTGGCAAGCCGCTCCTCCCATTAAAAGTCCCAACCACTTCGTGGATAGTTCTTGCAGGTATTCTGATAGCGATCAATTTTCGAGTTCCTGATCCATGGCGTTATATCCTCGAAGCGATTGTGATTGCAGTTCCTATTATCATCGCACTCTTACCGGGTCGCTTTAAAACTCCAGTCATTCGCTGGGTTGCCGCACATCCCTTAGCAGACCCGAGATTCTTTTTCTTTATCTTCGCACTTATGCCTGTGCAGACACTTTTCACATATAATTGGCTTGTTTTGCCTCAATACATTTCCCGGGCTTTCGCTGGCGGGTGGATCGGCGATTATTATGAAATCGCATCCAATGCAAATCCTATTCTTATCTTCATACTTGTACCGGTAATTACGGCACTCACGTACAAGAGAAATGTATATAATATGATGGTCTGGGGAACGTTCGTTATGGGTTCTTCAGCATTTATTCTGGCACTTGGACCAACACCCATAACTCTTATTGCATACATCATTCTCATGACAATTGGTGAAGCTATGTGGTCGGCTCGTTTTCTTCAATACGCTACCGAAATTGCACCTGCAGATCGAGCGGGACAATACCAGGGAGTGGCACAACTCCCATGGTTTCTTACGAAGTTTCTCGTCCCATTACTCTATTCGGGGCAAATAATGGAGCGTTACTGCCCAGCAGAAGGCCAGAAAGATACCGGAACAATGTGGCTCATCTTCGGGTTTATTGCAGTTATGAGCCCAATTTTATTGTTGCTTGCACGAAAATGGATGATGAAGGATTTCAAAATCAAACACGAGGGATAGAAATTATTGAATACATTGAGCTCAATATCCAAAAGAAAATATAATTGCACTTATCGCCTGCGTGCTTATTCTTGTTTCAGTTATTGTGATTTTAGTAATGCCGAACCACCGAATAATAGAACTGCCAAAATCCATCTTTCAGCTTCGTCTTACAGAAGAAATCTACGATAAACAAGCGGAGAAATTGTCGATACAAGAGGTGGTTAGAATTGTGAAAAACGCCAAAAAGAAATAAATAGGAAAAATAGGATGATGGTGCGCATAGCAGTTGTTCAAACAAATCCGATATTTGGTGAAGTTAAAAAGAATATTCAAAATGCTTTGGATTTGATGGAAACTGCAAAAGCCGATCTCTATGTTCTTCCCGAATTATTTAATACGGGATACAATTTTGTCGAACAATCGGAAGCGAAAGCATTAGCTGAACCCGCTGATGGATTGACATTCAAAACCTTAAACGAATGGGCAAAGAAACATGTTTGTCATATCGTGTATGGTTTTGTTGAACATGCAGACTATATATATAATTCCTCAGCCCTTGTCGATCATAGTGGTCTAATTGGAGTATATCGAAAGGTGCATTTATTTTACAGTGAAAATTTATATTTCGCTCCGGGGAATCTCGGCTTTCCTGTTTTCGATTTGCCCATCGGCAAAGTAGGTATGATGGTTTGTTTCGATTGGCTCTATCCCGAAAGTGCACGTTCACTTGCATTGAAGGGAGCGCAGCTTATTGCTCATCCTTCTAATCTCGTTCTTCCATACTGTCCAGATGGAATGGTCACACGAGCTTTGGAAAACAAAATATTTACTGCCACAGCTGACCGGGTAGGAGAAGAAAATCGAGGCAGTATTGATTTGAAATTCATTGGAACAAGCGAGATCGTGGCACCCAACGGTAAAATCCTTTGTCGGCTTGGAACAAGTGAATCAGCAATAGGAGTTGTCGATATAGATCTATCTTTCGCCGATAAGAAGCAGATTAATGAATATAATCATTTACTCAATGGGCGAAGGACTGACCAATACTCGTTATAATACAGAGTTGATATAGCTATGATGTTGTCGTATATTTGATTCAAGGTGAATTTACAACGCCCCCGTAGCTCAGATGGATAGAGCAGCGGTTTCCTAAACCGTTTGTCGGAGGTTCGAATCCTCTCGGGGGTACGAAAAAGATTTTAGATTGAAAATTGTCGAATGAAGATTGAAAAAATGATGTCGGGTGATTGAGATTGAAGATTGATAGAAGCAATTTCTCTTCTCTTGTTACTTGTTACCAACAAAAGATTAAGCATAACTCATCACTGATTGCTGTTCAAACCACATATATTCCGAAAAAACAATGAGACTAAGCAAAGCATTTGTTCCCACACTCAAAGAAGTTCCAGCAGATGCGACTATTCCGAGTCACAAGTTGATGCTGCGGGCTGGTTTTATGCGCCAATTAACTTCTGGTGTTTATTCCTACCTGCCGCTTGGATATCGCGCAATGATGAAAGCAATGAACATCGTCCGGGAGGAAATGAATGCCATTGGCGGGCAGGAATTACTTTTACCGGCTTTAAATCCGGAATCACTCTGGGTACAATCGGGCAGACGCACTATACCAAATTTTATCCTCAGCATTAAAGAACGGGATTTGGTACTAGCACCAACACATGAAGAAGTCATCGGCTACATTGCGAGTATGCATATTCAGTCTTACAAAGACCTGCCTCAAATTTGGTATCAAATTCAAACAAAATTCCGGAATGAACCGAGGCCAAGATCAGGAGTGCTTCGGGGACGTCAATTCATAATGAAAGACGCGTATTCTCTAGATCGTTCGTGGGAAGATTTGGATAAGAATTATGATTTGCACGCGGAAGCGTATAAGAAAATTTTTACACGATGCGGCATCAAATTTTTCATTGTCGGAGCTTCCAGCGGAGCAATGGGCGGTACGGGCTCGCAGGAATTCATGATTGAGTCGGAGTCTGGTGAAGATACGACGGCTTTGTGTCCAACATGCGGATATGCAGCAAACTTAGAAGTGGCTACTTCAAATATCCCAAAAGTCGGACGTGTTGAGAAGAGTGAACCACTTAAGGAAATTCACACTCCCAATATCAAGACAATCACTGATCTTGTTGAGTTTTTAAAAGTAGATCCATCCCGTCTTGCGAAGTCACTCGTCTATCGTTATAACGGCAAACCATTGCTTATTTTAATGATGGGAAACGATCAACTTAATGAATCTAAGCTGACTGCCGCATTAGGCGGTGGAGACTTTGCTCCAATCGGACCAGAGGATCTTTTGGCGCTCACAGGTGCAGATGGCGGATCTATCGGTCCTGTCAACCTGAAAGGATTTCGTATTATTGCAGATAATCGTTTGGAAGGTGCAAACGGACTTATCAGCGGTGCCAATCGGAATGACTATCACATTGCGAACATCGACCTAGAGCGTGACTCAAAGATTGATGCTTTTTTTGACTTGCGATCCATTGAAGCAGGGGAGCCTTGCCCGCAATGTACAGCTCCGCTGAAAATATCCAATGCAATTGAACTCGGCCATATCTTCAAGCTCGGAACAAAATATTCAGATTCCCTCAATATCACCTACCTCGATGAAAATGGCCAGGCGAAACCGGTGATTATGGGGAGCTATGGTATTGGAATAGAACGCATAGTTGCATGTTATATCGAACAGAACAATGACAAGGATGGTATCATCTGGAATAAGTCGCTGGCACCATACGAAGTCCATCTTATTGCCGTGAATATGAATAGTAAAGATGTTGAAACTGCGTCAAATCAGATTTATGATCGTATGATTGATGCACAAATTGAAGTGCTTTTTGATGATCGTGCAAGTGTGTCACCTGGTTTCAAATTTAAGGATGCAGATTTACTCGGAATGCCATTTCATGTAATTGTTGGAGATAAAGGTTTAAAAAATGGTCAGGTCGAAATTAAACGACGTAGAACCGGCGAACGGATTTTGGTAAAACTTGAAGAAGCAGTTTCAGAAGTACAAAAGTTGTTAGCAGAATAAATCGTAAAGAAGAACTCAAATCTTAAGAAAATAATTACAAACAAGTTTCATTCTTAAACCTGCACAGGTGAATTGTTTTTAGAATTTGAATTTTATTTGTTATTTGCCTTTTGTAATTTGAAATCGGATTCCATGCAGTTTGTTCATCTCCATAATCATACTCACTACAGCCTCCTCGACGGTGCGGCAACTGTTCAAAGTCTCGTAAATGCTGCTGTTACGAATAATATGCCCGCAGTGGCGATTACCGATCATGGCGTACTCTTCGGAGCGATTGAATTCTACAAACGCGCCACGAAAGCCGGCATTAAGCCTATCATCGGCTGTGAGGCTTACATTGTAACAAAAGGAAGTCGATTTGAAAAATCGATAGATGCGAACCGGATAAGCAAAGGGCAGGGCAGGGGAATTTATCATCATATCATTCTTCTCGCAAAAAATTCTATCGGCTACAAGAATCTTATTAAGCTCTGCACACTTGGGCATACGGAAGGCTACTACTTTAAACCTCGTATCGATGTGGAAATTCTCTCACGGTATCGGGAAGGACTCATCGCAACTTCGGCATGCCCGGGAGGTATCATCGGCAAACAGCTTGTCGATGGCGAATTCCAGGAAGCAATGGAATACGCAACTATTTACCGAGATATCTTCGGCGAAGATTTTTACATCGAAATTCAAAATCACGGTTTACAAAGCGAACAAACGATCCTTGCTGGTGCGCCAATGATTGCCCGCGAACTTGGTATCAGGTTGGTGGCGACAAATGATTGTCATTACATCAAGCAGGAGCATGCAATCCCGCATAATATCATGCTTTACATCCCCGAGGCAAGCAGTACCAATATACCTGACTATCTAACGTTGAGATACCAAACCGATCAACTTTATTTCAAATCTTCCAGCGAAATGATCGCTCTCTTCAAAGACTATCCGGAAGCAATTGCATCAACGCTGGAAATTGCAGACAAGTGCAATCTACAAATCGAATTAAAGAAGAACCATATGCCTGCGTTTCCCATCCCGGCAGAATCAGGTATAGCCGATCCGAACGAATATTTTGAAAAGTTGGTGCATGAAGGAATCGGAAAGCGGTATTCGCATGTCACTCCGGAAATTGAAAAGCGTGTTGCCCATGAGATCAGTGTCATTCAGAAAATGGGATATGCAGGATATTTTCTCATCGTTCAAGATTTTATCAACGCTGCGCGCGAGATGGGAGTGCGTGTAGGGCCAGGAAGAGGGAGTGCTGCTGGAAGTATTGTATCGTATGCACTTGGGATAACGAATGTTGATCCGTTGCAATACGATTTGCTTTTTGAGCGATTCCTCAATCCTGATCGAATCTCTATGCCTGATATAGACATTGATTTTGCTGATAACAAACGCGAGCGAGTGATTGAATATGTAAAAAAGAAATACGGTGAAAATTCCGTCTCGCAGATTGTTACGTTTGGAACAATGTCTGCCCGTGCTGCATTGAAAGATGTTGGACGCGTTCTCGGCATCCAACTTTCTGTTATCGATTCAATAACAAAGAAAATTCCTGTTGTTCAAGGAAGGGTCACTCCGATTGAGGAAGCATTGAAAACGGTTTCTGACCTACAATGGATCAACGAGAGTCCTGATGAGAAGATAAAACTTCTGATCGAAACAGCAAAAGTTCTCGAAGGGATGAATAGAAATGTATCGACTCATGCAGCTGGTGTGGTTATTGCACCGGGAGACATAACTGATTATTCCCCGATGTATAAAACACCACAGACAGATTCGATGACGCAATACAATATGAAAGACCTGGAAGATGCCGGTTTGTTGAAGATGGATTTTCTCGGGCTGAGAACATTGACAGTAATCGATAATGCTTTGGAAATGATAGAGCAGGGACACGGCGTTAAGATTGATTTAGATCGTCTTCCGGAAGCTGATGCGAAAACTCTTGAAATGTTTTCACGCGGCCAAACTGTAGCATTGTTTCAGTTTGAAAGTTCAGGCATGCAGGATTATTTACGGAAGCTAAAACCATCCTCAATTCATGATCTTGTTGCAATGAACGCATTGTATCGACCGGGACCAATGGAAAATATCCCTGATTTCATTGACCGGAAAAGCGGGAAACAGAAGATTACCTATTTGCATCCAAAGCTTGAATCGATCCTGAAAGAGACATACGGTGTCATTGTCTATCAAGAACAAGTAATAAAAATCGCCAGCGAAATTGGGGGATTAAGTCTTGCACAAGCTGATTTACTCCGTCGAGCTATGGGAAAAAAAGACAAAGAGTTAATGGCGAAGCAAAAAAAGGAATTTGTCGAAAGCGCAGTCGAAAAGCAAGTAGAGCGCAAAGTCGCAGCTGAAATATTTGACTTAATTGAGAAGTTTGCATCCTATGGTTTTAACAAATCGCACAGTGTTGCATATTCGGTACTTGCGTATCAAACCGCATATCTCAAAGCGCATTATCCAGCGGAATATATGGCAGCAACGCTTTCGAGTGAAATGGACAACACCGATAAGATTGTTGTGCTCATCGATGAATGTCGCAAACTTGGAATCGAAGTCCTTGCCCCTGACGTGAACGAAAGCGGGGTGAATTTTGTTGTTATGCCAAAAGGAATACGCTTCGGGTTGAGCGCGATCAAAAATGTAGGTGTCGGTGCTGTAGAGCAGATAGTGAAGGCGCGAAGTGAAAAGGGGCGATTCAAGGATATCTTTGACTTCTGTGTACGCGTTGATTTGCGGCTGGCGAATAAGAAGACTCTTGAAGGCCTCATTCAAGCCGGAGCGTTTGATTCCCTTCATGGTAATCGAGCGCAGTTGTTTAGTAATGTGGAACCTGCCATTTCGTACGGACAGGATATGCAGGAACAAATCATAAAGGGGCAATCGAATCTTTTCGACCTTAGCGGCGCAAAAGTATTTCACAGACCCATGCTACGTACAGCGGCAGATTGGATTGAGATAGAAAAGCTTTCTCGAGAAAAATCGGTTTTAGGGTTCTACGTATCGGGCCATCCGCTTTTAAAGTACCGTGATGAGATCGAAGGTTTGGCAACGGCCAAGTTGGATGAAGCACAAATCGTCAAACCGAATTCTCTCGTGCGTGTCTGCGGCATCATTTCTGATATCAAAAAGAAAATTGATAAACGTGGCAAGACGATGGCGTTTGTTACGATTGAAGACTTTACAGGAAAAGCAGATTGCATTGTCTTTGCCGATGCATTTCAAAAATATATAGCCATTCTTCAAGTCGGTTCCATAGTAATGATGGCCGGTAAGAACGACGGAAATGAGGAAGCGATTAAAGTCATTGTCAATGAAATTATCGGTATCGAAGAAGTACGGAAGAAGTTTTCAAAAGGGGTCATTATCAATCTTAATCTCGACACTACGAGCGAGAAAGACGCATTTGAATTGGTCAAACTGATCGAACGGCACAAGGGAAGCTGTCAGTGTCTTTTAAATCTCTCCGGTAGCGGATTATCTAACAATTCGATATATTTAACAAGAAAATATACGGTTGATCCCAGCCGACAATTTACCGATGCTGTGAAACAATTGTTGGGACAATATGCAGTCCGATTAAGGGGATGAGAAGAAAAAGGAAGAGAGAGCATGAAACCAGTGGAGTTGACAGAGGAATCTTTTGAACAAGAAGTATTAAAAGCGACGATACCTGTGCTTGTCGATTTTTGGGCTGCGTGGTGCGGTCCCTGCAAGATGATAGCACCAATTGTTGAAGAACTGGCAACTGAATACGAAGGCAAGTTGAAGATCGGCAAAGTGGATGTGGATAACCATCAAAAAATTGCTATGCAATACGGTATTCGCAGTATTCCGACACTCCTTATGTTCAAAGGCGGAAAGGTGGTAGAGCAAATTATTGGTGCGGCACCCAAGAAGACGTTAGTGGAGAAATTATCGAAACATCTTAATTGAAGCAAGAGAAGTGATATGGGCGAGAACGTTGCACATCAGCAACAATTCTCGCTTTTTTATTTTCATCAATCAGTGAAAGAAGAGGATGGGCTTGAGTACATTCAAAAAAAGAACTGTAACATGCGGAGAATTACGAAAGAATCATGTCGGGAAGACCATAACACTTACAGGATGGGTGGATAAGCGTCGTGATCTTGGTGGATTGATATTCATCGATCTGCGTGATCGATATGGGAAGACACAAATTGTATTTTCGCCGGAACGACACGAAGGCGCACATGAAATTGCAAAGTCGTTACGTTCAGAATATGTTCTATCGGCTACAGGTGTTGTGCGAACACGACCTGAAGAAACCAGCAATCCAGAAGTAACGACAGGGGAAATCGAAGTCGATATTCATGAATTGACGATTCTCAATAAATCGGAAACTCCGCCATTTCCCATGGATGACTATGGAGATGTCAATGAAGACTTGCGCCTGAAATATCGATACCTTGATTTACGCCGTCCATCTGCGCAGAATAATCTCATTGTGCGGCACCGTGCATATCAAGTGACAAGACACTACTTCGACCAGAAAGGATTCTTGGAAATTGAAACACCAATTCTGATGAAAAGCACACCGGAAGGTGCACGTGACTTTCTTGTCCCAAGCCGGCTGCATCACGGAAAATTTTATGCGCTACCGCAATCACCTCAAACGTACAAGCAGATCCTCATGGTATCGGGATTTGACCGCTACTTTCAAATTGTAAAATGTTTCCGAGATGAAGATCTGCGTGCCGACCGTCAGCCGGAGTTTACACAAATCGATGTTGAAATGTCATTCGTGGATGAAGAGGATATTCAACAGATAACAGAGGGAGCAATCATTGATATTTTCAAAACGATCTTGGATACCGATGTTCAGCAGCCGTTTCCAAGAATGACATACAAGGAAGCAATGGAACGCTTTGGCAGTGATAAACCGGATACACGCTTTGGTTTGGAAATTGGAAACTGTTCGGAAATTGCGCAACACTCAGGATTTCGAGTTTTCAGCGATGCAATCAAAAAAAACGGAATCGTTGCAGGGATCAATGTTCCCGGCCTTGCTTCATACACAAGAAGCCAACTTGATATCTTAACGGATTATGTGAAGTCTCTTGGCGCCGGTGGACTGGTTTATCTCCGAGTGAATGCGGATAAGATAGAATGTTCTGCCAGTAAATTCATTACAGAAGATGAGTCCAATGCAATTGCCAAAAAGTTCGAGGCGAAACCGGGAGATCTTATTCTCTTGATCTCTGGTGCCTGGCAAAAAGCATTAACGATACTCGGAACTTTGCGCCTTGAAATGGCACAGCGTCTAAATATCATTCAGGAAGGGAAATGGAATTTCCTTTGGGTGACAGATTTCCCTTTGTTGGAGTTCAGTGAAGAAGAAAAGCGGTTTGTTGCAGTTCATCATCCCTTTACAGCACCAAAACCGGAAGATGTACCGCTGCTGGAAACTGATCCGGGTAAGGCGCGAGCACGGGCATACGATCTGGTTCTCAACGGAAACGAAATCGCGGGCGGCAGCATCCGCATTCATACACAAGAGGTGCAAAGCAAGATGTTCAACCTTATGGGCATTGGTACAGAGGAGGCTCAACGAAAATTTGGATTCCTGCTTAATGCGTTTAAATATGGGGCGCCACCGCATGGGGGCATTGCATTCGGATTTGATCGTATTATGATGTTGATAACCGGAAGTAAATCTATTCGTGAAGTTATTGCTTTCCCGAAAACAGCGAGCGGTATGTCTTTGATGGATGAAGCACCTTCGACGGTGGATGAAAAACAATTGGATGAATTGCATATCAAGATTAAATAGATTATTAAAGGAGAAAGATGGATTCCGATATACAGCACAGAGGCAATTACTAAGGAGGATCATTGGGTTATTCTGATTTACGAACACAATTAGAAGAGCATCGGAAACGTCTCGACGCACTTCGGGGGTATCTTTGACCTCGATACAAAGGAAAAAGAACTCAGGGAATTGCAAGCACGAACAACCATAGATGGATTTTGGAATGATAACGTAGCAGCACAGAAGATTATTCAACAAATCAATGGACGAAAAGAGTGGAGTGATGCATGGAATTCGGTCAATGTATTGTACTGCGATACAAAGTCGTTGATCGAGATGGCAGAGGAAGCACAAGAAGCGAGTTTCGAAAAAGAAGTTGAGCGTGATATCGAAATACTTCGCAGTGAGATCGAAAACCTCGAATTGAAAAATATGTTGAGTGGTCCGGATGATGGGAAGAATGCGATTTTAACGATTCACTCAGGAGCTGGTGGCACAGAAGCGCAAGACTGGGCTGAAATGTTATTACGCATGTATTCTCGATGGTGCGAACGTCATGGATTAAAAGTATTTTTAGCAGACATGCTCGAAGGTGAAGGTGCCGGAATTAAGAGTGTCACCATTGAAATTGTGGGGAAATATGCATATGGATATCTGAAGGCAGAAAGTGGCGTGCATCGGCTCGTTCGTATTTCTCCTTTCGATTCAAATGCCCGAAGACATACCTCATTTTCCTCGGTCTATGTGTATC